>JBEKMJ010000073.1:0-42860 GCA_050008575.1 Bryobacteraceae bacterium | reverse complement strand
GGCACAGTCCGGCCTCCCGTTGGTCGGCCCTGAGGCGGCGGCACACGAATCAATATTCAAAGAAAGGAGACCTGCATATCTGATACCGGCTCTCCAGGCTCATTCTTGGATGAGAAAATGCTCTGGCGCATCACCCGCTCCCGGTCCGCCTCGGAAATCCCGCCATGCGCGGGAATATCGGCGCGCGCCTTCAACTCCCGGCGATAGCGGTTGAAGTATTCGAGCACGTCGCCGCCGTATTGGAAGCTGTACATGATATCCGTGCAGACAGGTCAGATACACCACCGTATCCCGGAATAGTCTGTCCTTCTCGCCAGCCGCGCCGATCTGCGGTCCGAATTGCGCCAGGTCGGGTTGCACCTCGATCTCCCAAACCCGCTTGCCGTTCAGAAACACCACGTGCGCATCGCCGTAGAGCTGCGGCTTTCGTCCGAGCCAATAGATACGCACCCGCGCTTCATTCTCAGCGCCGGCCGGCGCGAACCGCAATCCGCTCCCGCCGGCTTTCTGCCAGGCCTCCAGCGCCCAGCTTGCCAGTTCCGGGTCGGCCGCGTTGCAGCCGGAGCGCGCCGACGCATCCGCGGTGCAAGGCTCAATCCAGTAGTTGTAAACCTCCGCGGCGTGCAACGTCGCCGCCGGCCGCACCGCCATCGCCCACAGCATGCAGGCCGCGCAGAGCCGCTTCATGGCCGCCCGGATCGGACCTCCATGCGCTCGCCGGCCAACTGCCGCACCAGCCCTTCCAGATCGGACACGCGTTGCGCCAGATCCTCGATCGCCTGCCCTTCCGGATCTGGCAGGCTGCCGTGCTCCAGCACGCCGTTCTCGCCGCGCGTGCGCACCACGCGCCCCGGTACGCCCACCACCGTGGAATTATCCGGCACGGGCCGCACCACCACCGAGCCCGCGCCGACCTTCACGTTGTCGCCGATGCGAATCCCGCCCAGGATCTTAGCACCCGCGCCCACCACCACGTGATTGCCCAGCGTGGGGTGGCGCTTGCCTTTCTCGTTGCCCGTGCCGCCCAGCGTCACTCCCTGATACAGCAGCACGTCGTCGCCAATCTCGGCGGTCTCGCCGATCACCACACCCATGCCGTGGTCGATAAAGAACCGCCGCCCGATGTGCGCGCCCGGATGAATCTCAATCCCCGTAACGAACCGGCTGATTTGCGAGATCGCCCGCGGCAGCAGTGGAACCCGCACGCGATACAGTTTGTGCGCCAGGCGATGCGCCAGGATGGCATGAAATCCGGGATAGCAGAGCACGATCTCGATCGCGCTTTTGGCCGCGGGATCCTCGCGGAAAATCGTGTCGATCTGCTCTTTGATCGCCCGGAACATACAGTCACTCGTATCGTAATGCTTCGGTCGGATCCACGCGTGTGGCGCGGCGCGCCGGCAGGTAGCTGGCCAGCGCCGCGATGGCGGCGAACAGCAGCGCGCTGGCGGCGAAGCTGGCCGGATCGGCGGCGTCTGTTTGGAACAACAGGCCCGACATTAGCCGCGTGAGCGCCAGCGACGCCACCGTTCCGATCGCCAAGCCGGCCAGCGCCAGCGCCAGGCCTTGCCCCACAATCATGCGCAGAATGTCGCGCTTCGCCGCGCCCAGCGCAATGCGGATGCCCATCTCCCGCGTGCGCTCGGCCACCGAATAAGCGATTGCGCCATAAAGCCCCACCGCGGCCAACGCCAATGCCGTCGCCGAGAACACGCCCAGCAGAAACACGCTGAAGCGTTGGGGCGCCGTGGATGTGGCCAGCACTTCTTCCATGGTATTCACCGCCGTCACCGGCTGGTCGCGATCCACCGCCGCTACCGCCGCGCGCGCGGCCGCCGCCCAATGGCGCGGATCGCCCGCCGTACGCAGAATTAGATTCATGGAAGCCCACGGACGCTGCGAAAATGGCACGTAAACTTCCGCTTCGGGCGCCGCCGCCAGGCTGAGGTTGTTCACATCCGCCGCCACCCCCACCACTTCCGTGGGCTTGACCATGCGCCCCATCAGCAGGTGTTTGCCAATCGGATTCTCATGCGGCCAGAACCGGCGCACCAGGGTCTCGTTGACCACCGCTACCAGCGGTGCATCGGCGTTATCGCCATCGCCGAACTCCCGGCCCTGCCGCAGCGCCACGCGCAGCGTGCGAAAATACGCCGGACTCACCATCTGAATCGCCAGCACCGGCCGCGCAGCCAGCGCAACATCCGGCTGCCCTTCCACCAGCACCGCCGAGAATCGCACGGGCCGCACGGGCAGCGCGGAGCACACCGCGGCGGATTCGACACCGGGCATGCCCGCCACCCGCTTTACCATCTGGTCGTAGAACGCGGCCATCTGGGGCGCTTTCGCATAGCGCGCGGGCGGCAGCGAGATACTCATGGTTAGCACGTTGCGCGCGTCGAAACCGGCGCTCACGCTACGCAGCCGCACGAAACTGCGGATCAGCAGACCGGCGCCCACCAGCAAGATCATGGAGAGCGCCACTTGCGCCACCACCAGCGCGCCGCGTGCACGATTGCGCCGCCGTCCGCCGGCCGATCCGCGCCCTTCGGACCGCAACACCGGATTCAAATCCTGCCGCGAAAGCTGCATCGCCGGAAACAGTCCGAACAGCACTCCGGTAACCAGCGAGAGACCCGAGGTGAATGCGATCACCCGCCAGTCGATGCCAATCTCCTCCACGCGCGGCAGGCTTCCCTGTCCCAGCGCGGCCAGCGCTTGCGTGCCCGCGGCGCTCAGCGCAATGCCTAGCGCGCCGCCTGCCACTGCCAGCAGTATGCTTTCGGCCAGTAACTGCCCGATCAACGCCGTGCGCCTGGCGCCCAGTGCCGCGCGAATGGCGATCTCTTTGCGCCGCGAGAGCGCGCGCGAGAGAAGCAGGGCCGCCACATTGGCGCAGGCGATCAGCAGCAGCAGGCCCACCGCGCCGCACAGGATCAGCACCGCCGTGCGCACGTGCGCGACGGTCTGCTCCTGCAAGTCCCGCGCCCGAACGGCCATCGCCGGATCGGCATCCGGCATGCCCGGATTCTCGCGCTTATACTGGCGGTCGCGGACGTCCATCTCCGCCTCCGCCTGCCCCGCGCTCACCCCCGGCGCCAGGCGCGCCACCGCGGTCAGGAAGCCTACACCGGCGCGGATCTGTGCCGGCGTAGTAATGTTCAAATCGAAAACCCGCGGCGCCCAGAGGTCCACCTCCGCACCCAGCGGAGCGAAATGAAAGCCGCGCGGCAGCACCCCAATAACGGTGTAAGGCGTCGCATCCAGCGTGATATTCTGTCCGGCCATATCCGCGCGCGCGCCAAACGTGCGCGTCCACAGCGCGTGGCTGATCAGGCACACACCCTGCGCGCCGGCCTGGTCTTCTTCCCGCAGGAACGCGCGGCCCAGCGCCGGGCGCACGCCCAGCACATCGAAGAAGTTCCAGGACACGCGCGCCGCGGAAAGCTGCTCCGGGGCGCCGCGGCCGGTCAGGTTGAAGTTCTCGCTGGTAAACGCTGCGAATCCGGAAAACGCGCGGCTTTTTTCGCTCAGGAAGGTCGCGCGCGGGAACGAAAGCGGGCGGATGTCGCCCGCCGCGCCCGCCTTCTCCGCATAAACCAGTACCAGCCGCTCGGGGTGCGCGTAGGGCAGCGGCCGCAGCAGCAGCGCGTTGGCTACGCTGAAAATGGCGGTGTTTGCGCCGATGCCCAGCGCCAGCGTGGCGATGGCCACCAGCGCGAAGCCCGGACTCTTCCAAAGCACGCGACAGGCGTAATGAAGGTTGCGCATGATTCCCATGCTCACACAAACTCAACCAAATCGGAAACACAGATGGACACGGATGCGCAGGGATTAACCCCGCGGCGAATCGGGTATAACCCAGGTTATACTAGGGGCATGAAGACCGCAGTGTCGGTACCCGACGACGTATTCCGTCAGGCGGAAGCGGCTGCCCGCCGCCTCCGGATTTCGAGAAGTCAATTGTACGCCACGGCGATTTCGGAGTTCCTGACCCGGCGTCAAGCAGATGCCGTCACTGAGCGCCTGAATGAGGTGTATTCGCGCCGGCCAGCGAAGGTGGATAGCGCATTGCATCGCGCCCAATTGAAATCCCTGGAAAAGGACTCCTGGTAGGGTGGACGTCGAGAGGGACGAGATTCAGCGGGGACAGATCTGGTGGGCCGATCTCCCCGGACCCCGCCGCTCCGAGCCTGGCTACCGGCGACCGGTGCTCGTGATCCAGGCGGAGTCTTTCAACCGTAGCCGCATTCAAACCGCAATCGTAGCCGTGATCACCGGCAACTTGGAACTTGCCGATGTGCCCGGTAACGTCCTGTTGCCCGCGCGCGCGACGGGTCTACCCCGCGACTCGGTCGCGAATGTCTCGCAACTCCTGACCCTCGACCGCAGTTTCCTCACCGAACACGCCGGCACCCTCCCGCCGCGCCTGCAGGGCTCCGTCGACGAAGGCCTGCGCCTTGTTCTGCAACTCTAGCCTGATGAGACGATTGCCCTGTGTTCGAGGTATCGACTGTGCGCTTAGGTGGCGCAAATGTCTCGAAACCGGTGGTGGCTCCGCCACCGGAGCGGGCCTACGAGGCCCGCGCAGGCTGCGAGCCTGCCCCACATCTGTGGTTCCATAGTGTTGTGGATAAATTCGTAATCGAAGGCGGCCCTCGTTTGCAGGGCGAGATCCCCATCGGCGGATCGAAGAACTCGGCCCTGCCCGCGCTGGCGGCGGCATTGCTCACCGATGAGCCGGTGACGCTGCGGCGCGTCCCCCGCGTGCGCGACATCCGCACCATGCAGCGGCTGCTTGTCGATATCGGCAGCCAGGCGGAAGTCGACGGCGAGATCCTCCGCCTGCACACGCCGCGCATCGTCTCATCGGAAGCTCCGTACGAACTGGTGAAGACCATGCGCGCCTCCAGCCTGGTGCTGGGGCCGCTGGTGGCGCGCACGGGCCGCGCGCGCGTCTCCCTGCCCGGCGGCTGCGCTATTGGCGCGCGTCCCATTAATCTGCACCTGCACGGCCTGGAGCAGTTGGGCGCGCGCATTCAGCAAGCCCACGGCTACATCGAAGCGGAAGCGGCGGAGGGGTTGCGCGGCGCCACCATCCACTTCGACCGCATCACCGTGACCGGCACGGAAGACCTGATCATGGCGGCCGTGCTGGCACGCGGCGAGACCATGCTGCGCAACGCCGCGCGCGAGCCCGAGGTCGCCGATTTGTGCGCGCTGCTGGCCAAGATGGGCGCGCAAATCGAGGGCGCCGGCACTTCCACCATTCACATCAGCGGGGTCGAGAGGCTGCACGGCGCCGATCACACCATCATCGCCGACCGCATCGAGGCGGGCACTTTTCTGATCGCCGGAGCCATCACCGGCGGCGACTTGAAGATCACCGGCTGCGTGCCCGAACACGTGGGCGCGCTGGTATCCAAGCTGCTGCAGGCAGGCGCGGAAATCACCCAGACGGATGCCACAACCGTGCAGATCCGCGCGCCCAAACGGCTGCGATCCGTGGATGTGACCACCGAGGAGTATCCGGGATTCGCCACCGATTTGCAGGCGCAGTACATGGCCCTGATGACCCAGGCGCAAGGCATCGCGATCGTGGTCGAGACCATCTTCGAAAACCGCTTCATGCACGCGCAGGAGCTGGCCCGCATGGGCGCCAACATCCGGCTGGAAGGCCGCCAGGCGATCGTGGCAGGGCCTTCGGAACTGACCGGCGCGGGGGTGATTGCATCTGACCTGCGCGCCAGCGCCTCGCTCGTTCTGGCGGCGCTGGCCGCGCGCGGCGAAACGGTGATCGACCGCGTCTACCACATCGACCGCGGCTATGAGAAAATCGAGGCGAAGCTGGCGCGGGTCGGCGCGCAAATCAGGAGGGTGGAGTAAAGATGGTTCACAGTGAAGGGTTCCTCGCGATCGTCAACGACGCGAAGTCGCGCGTGAAGCAGATCGATATCGGAGGCTACCGGAAGATGCAAGCAGCCGGCGAACCGCACGTGCTGGTGGATGTGCGCGAGGATAACGAATGGGCCGCCGGGCACGCGGCCGGCGCGGTGCACCTGGGAAAGGGGATCATCGAGCGCGACATCGAGGCGCAGGTGCCGGATAAGGCCACGCGCCTGGTGCTCTACTGCGGCGGCGGGTACCGGTCCGCGCTGGCCGCCGACAACCTGCAAAAAATGGGCTACACCGACGCCATTTCGCTCGACGGCGGATGGAAGGCATGGCAGCAGGCGGGCCTGCCCGTGGAAAAGTGACCCCCGATCCTATCCTCCTCTTCCCCCACCAAAAGGCCTGGGAAACCTGGCTCGACGCCAACCAGACCACGTCGACCGGCGTGTGGCTGCGGCTGGCGAAAAAGGGATCGGCCGTCCAATCGGTGTCATACGGCGAGGCGCTGGAAGCGGCGCTCTGCTACGGCTGGATCGATGCCCAAAAGAAGCCTGAAAGCGAGCGGTTCTGGCTGCAAAGGTTCACTCCGCGACGGGACAAAAGCATCTGGTCGAAGGTGAATCGCGCAAAAGCGGTGGCGCTGATCGAAGCGGGCCGGATGCAGCCCGCGGGGCTCGATCAGGTGAAACGCGCGAAAAAAGACGGCCGTTGGGATGCGGCGTACGATTCGCCCGCCGGCGCCGAAGTGCCCGACGATCTGCAAGCCGCCCTGGATCGCAATGCGAAGGCCGCCGCGTTCTTCCGCACTTTGGACCGCGCCAATCGTTACGCCGTGCTGTGGCGCGTTCAGACGGCCAAGAAGGCCGAGACGCGCGCGGGCCGCATCCGGCAATTCGTCGAGATGCTGGCGCGTAACGAAAAACTGCATCCATGAACGCTGCGCCGCCACGCCACGTAGCCCAGCGCAATGACCTCCAGCCACCCGTGATCGCCGGAAGCGCAGCCACACCAGCAGCAGGATCAACGCCAGCACGTACATCGTAAGTAAATTGGAGGGCGGGCAATTATGCCCGCAGCCGGCTTTCAGCCGGCTCCGCGGGGCCAAAAGCCCCGGGGCGGCGCATGGCGCCGCCCCACGAGCCCTATCAAATGGCCAAGGTCCAGAGCGGGGCTTGAGCCACAAGCTGCTACAATGTTCCGTTCAATCGGAGGTTTCCTGGTGGCTGCGCTGAGGGCTCTTATGCGCGTGTTCAGCTATCTCTTTCACGGGCTGTTGACATTGTTCCTGCTGGCGATCTCACTCGTAGCATTGTCCAGCGGCCAGCCGTTGCAGCTGGAAATGCTGCCCTGGCAGGGCCAGACGCTCACCTGGTGGCTGCTCTCGGCCGCCCTGGCGGGTCTGCTGTCGGTCATCCTGGCGATCTGCCGGAAGTGGCGTTCACTGTTCTTCCTGTGGAGCCTCGCCGTGTTGGCCATGCTGGCCAAGGGATTCTTTTTCAGCCACTACTACTTCGCAGGCCCCCCGGAATTTCATCGCGCGCTGTACTTGACCGCCGGCGCCCTGATCGCGGCTTTCGGAGCCTGGTTTACGTTGCGCCGCGAGCCGTTGCGTTAGTTGACTACCCGGCGCGCTCTCAATGGAGCGATAATGAACCCGATGACTACTTCCGCTCGTCTTCGGACTATAGCCTTGCTTTTGGCTTTATCCATTGCTCCTTCGATCCGTGCCGAGCAGGGTATCCTCACGTTCGTGTTCGGCCCGAGCTCGCAGGAAGCGGCCCGGCAATCCGCGCACGCCGCGGCCGCCACGGCCCGTCATTGGCTGCAAACCGACGGCGGCGTGGTCGAAATCAGGCGCGCCGGCAGCCCCGACGCGCAACGCATGAACGCGGGCATGGGCGCCAAGGATTTGGAGCAGGCGTTTAACGACGCGGCGCTGGGCGCGCGCGAAGCCGATCCACCGTCGTTCCTGAACACGCTTGACGCAGCCGCCCAGACCGCGGCGCTCAGTCCCGGCACACGCATCGTCGTCGCGGTGCTGAACAGCCCTCCTTTCTCCAGCGATGGCGAGCGCGCCTTGGAACATCTTGCGGAAGTGTGCCAGGCGAAGTCGGTGCGAGTCCTGGTGTTGGATATCGGTGAATCGTCCAAGAGTGTGCCGAATGCCGCTCTTAACGGGCTGGCCACCAAGTCCGGCGGGGCGTGGATCCGTCAGGCCAGAGCTCTGGAACCGAACGTGACGACCGTCACGACGATGGCCCTCGAGCCGGACGAGGCGGCCTCCACGCCGCCCGCGGCTCAGCCCGCGAGCGTGGCCGCGGCTTCCGCGCCGCAGACGCCCGGCGCCATCCCCCGGTTCGAAATCCCCGTGCACATCCGGTTCATGCGCACCTCAGGAAGCGGATCGGTGGGCAGCGGCATGCTCGACCACGACACGGATTTCGGCGAAACCGCGATTCTGACCGCCTACAACGGGGCGGCCACGCTGGGTGTCGGTTCCTTCGAAATGTCCTACGAGGGCAACGACTCGCACGCACCCTTGCAAGGCATGGTGACCGTCGAATCGCCGCTCAACGCCCTCAAATTCGAAATAGAAGATAACACCAATACCTACCAGGCGCGGGCGCGCATCACTGCAACGGTACTGAACGCCAAGGGCGCGGCCATCTGGAGCGGCAAGAAAGAAGTCAATGTGCATGGGCCGGCGCGCAAACTGGACGAGCGGCGCGAAGGCAGCATGTACTTCATGCGCGCGGTGACGCTGGCCGGCCAGGGTCCCTTCACCTTGCAAGCTAAAGTAGAAGACTTGGTGGCCGGCACTTCGGGCGTGGTCGAGACGCCCCTGAAAACCAGCAAGAACGCACCGGGGTTGACGGCTACCGATGCCATGGTGGTGCGGCCGTTTAAGGGATCGGCGGATAAGTTTGAAGCCGACCAGGTGCTCAGCTACGAGGGAGACGCCTTGTCTCCCGTACTCGATCCGGTTTTCCGCGCCGAAAAGCCGATGGACTTACAGATTTACCTGAGGCTTTATCCGGATATCCACGGCTCTCCGCTCGATATGAGCATGGAGATTCTGCATGAAGGGCGCGTGGTGGCGCGCATGCCGCTGCCATTTAAGCAAGGTCTGGCGAAGCAGGCGCTCGAAGGCTCTTCCGGCGGGGCGGGCGGATCGCAAAACATTTCGGGCGGGCAGGCCAAGGAATTCCCGTACCTGGTGAATATGAAAGGCGCGAAATTCTCGCCGGGCGACTACCACGCGGTCATTTCCGTGCGGCAGGGCAAGAGTGTGCTCAAGCGCGTGGTCGCGTTCAAGGTGGTTGGGGATGGCTCCACGCAGACCGTGCAGGTGGCGGCGGTATCCAACACTGCGGCGGCTCCGCACGACGAAGCCGAAAACGCGCAAGTCGTACTTCCGGAAATCGAGCCGGCCACGGTCGATGCGACTGGCTTGAAAATGCGGGACGAAGAGCAGAAGCGCATGTGGGACGATGCCGCCAAGAACGCCATGGGATACCTCGATCACCTTCCGAATTTCCGGTGTCTGCAGGAGACCCACCGCTTCACCGCTCCCGTGAAGAGTCCGGACCAGCTCAAGGAGGCGGACTCCTTCAAGGACGCGCTGATGTACGAAGGCGGCAAAGTGCAGTACCAGAGAGTCGAGATCAATGGCGTCAAACCCGAGAACGCCGAGGCGGTTAACACCGGAATTCTCGCCCGCAACGAATTCGGTTCGATGCTCCGCGGTTTGTTCGACCCGGATGTCAACGCATCTTACAAGTGGGCCGGCCGCGCCATGGCCATGGGCGTGCTTTGCCAGGTCTTCGACGTCGAAGTATCCAAGGCCAAATCGAACTTCATGTTGAACTACGGCGGAAGGCGCGAGCTGGTCGGCTATACCGGGCATGTTTTCATCGACGAGGAAACTGGAATGGTGCGAAGGCTCACTATTCAGGGAGTCGGATTGGAGAAGGACTTCGGCCTGCAATCGCCCGCTCTTTCGCTCGACTATGGCATGGTGAAGATCGGCAAGGACGACTACCTGCTACCGTTGCGCTCCACGCTGCAACTGCGGCACGCTAAGGCCTTTGTTCGCAACGAGAGCGTGTTCCGCGGCTACCGTAAGTTCGAAGCGGAATCGCAGATCAAGTTCAACAACGATTAAGAAATCGAAATGTTTCGTCAGGCGCGATTTGTTAACATCATATTGTTACTGGCGCTATGCTAGCCACTTTGCTCCCCGTTGCTTTTCTGGCCGCGAACTCGGCCACCTCCCGCATGGTGCGCAGCCTTTTCGACGACACCTTTAGCGGCGTCCACCAACTGAGTTGGTTCGATTGGGCGATTCTGATTCCGTACTTCGCCATCCTGGCCCTGCTTTCGGTCTACGGCGTGCATCGCTACGAGATTATCCACACTTACTTTAAGCACCGCAAGAAGGCCCTTGGCGATCCGCCCATGCGTTTTGCGCAGTTACCTCCGGTCACCATTCAACTGCCCATCTTTAATGAACGATATGTCATCGAGCGGCTCATCGACGAGGTGACCCGGATCGAGTATCCCCGCGAGCTGCTGCAGATCCAGGTGCTGGACGATTCCACCGACGACACCGCCCCATTTGCCGCCGCGCTGGTGGAGCGCTATCACGCTCTTGGATTCCCCATCGAATACCATCACCGCAACAATCGCGAGGGCTTCAAAGCCGGCGCGCTGCAGGAAGGACTGAAAACTGCCACCGGCGAATTCGTGGCTATTTTCGACGCCGATTTCGTCCCGCCGCCGGATTTCCTGACGCGCACCATCCAGCACTTCGCCGACCCCACCATCGGCGTGGTGCAGACCCGCTGGAGCTACCTGAACCGCGATTACAGCTTCCTCACCGAAGTGGAAGCCATGCTGCTCGACGGGCACTTTATCCTGGAGCACGGGGCCCGTTCGCGCGCGGGCTACTTCTTCAACTTTAACGGCACGGCCGGTATTCTGCGCCGCAAGATGATCGACGACGCGGGCGGCTGGCAGCACGATACGCTCACCGAGGATTCCGACCTCAGCTATCGCGCGCAGTTGAAGGGCTGGAAATTCGTCTATATGCCGGGCCTGGAATGCCCGTCGGAGCTGCCGGTGGAAATGCACGGATTCCAGGTGCAGCAATCGCGCTGGGCCAAGGGGCTGACGCAATGCGCGCGCAAGCTGCTGCCCATGATCTTCCGCGCCGACATTCCGCGCCGCGTGAAGATGGAAGCGTTCATGCACCTGACGCCCAATATTTCTTATCCGCTGATGGTGGTGGTTTCGGCGCTGATGCTGCCGGTCATGATCGTGCGGTTCTACATGGGCGTGTGGCAGATGGTCTTTATCGATCTGCCGCTGATTATGGCCGCGTTTTGGTCCATCTCGGCGTTTTATGTGGTGGCGCAGCGCGAGCTTTATCCCAAGAATTGGAAGCGCTCGATTCTGCTGCTGCCCGTGCTGATGGCCGTGGGCGTGGCGCTCACTGTGATCAACACCCGCGCCGTGCTGGAAGCTTTGTTCGGCGTTACGACGGGGTTTGTGCGCACACCGAAGTTCGCCATCGGCGACCGGCCCATGAACCTGGAGCACAAGAAATACCGGGCCAAGAGCGGGCTGCTGCCGTATATCGAAATCGCGGTGGGCACTTACTTCGTGGCGATGATCGTGTTCGCCGTCGATACTTATAACTTCTTCTCGATTCCGTTTCTGCTGTTATTTGTAGCAGGCTATTATTGGGCCGGCTGGGGCACTCTGTATCAGGAACAACAGAGCCGTCTGCGCTGGCTGAAGCAGCGCCGTTTGGAATTGAAAACCGTGCGCTAAGCCGGCAACACCCAATTCATAGCGCCGCACTATTGTACTGTGAAGCTCGCCTTGGTGGTGAAGGTTCCCGCCGGGCGTGGTGATCGTGATCGGTCCCGTGGGGGCCCCGCGGGAACGGTGGCGTAGAGATAATTCGGGCCGCTGTTGGAAACCGTCGCCGCGGCCACGCCGTTGAAGTCTACGGCGGCGGAAAACGGATTCGACCCCCAGATCAGCACCTGCGTTCCTACCGAGCCCGATGGCGGCGTGAACTGCCGCGCCCGCGGCTTGGGCTTCGGCATGCCTGTGTCCAGGGCGAAGATCGTACCCCGCGTCTCGCGTACACTGGTAACTGCCGGACACCGCCCCGTTGTCCATCGCCAGCAGCAGAGTGTACTTGCCGGAAGTAGTTAGCCGAAACAACAAACCGTAGCCGTAGGGGCCGCCGTAGACATATCCCTGGGTGGCGCCGTACAGGTTGCCGTCGCTGCCCTCGATCTGGGAAGTCGGGCCGCCGTTGGGGCCGGCGGGGAATGAGTAAAGCAACTTATATTCGCCTGACAGGGTGAGTCTGAAGACAGCGCCGGTTCCATTCGCGCCGCCGCTGGGTAGGATGCCATAAAGACTATCATCCCTGGCTTGAAGCAGAGAGGACGGGGGCATTCCGGCGAACGGAAAGGGTGCGGACGGAAACGTATAGAGTTCGCTGAACGAGCCGGACGGTGTCACGCGGTACACATATGTGGAGTTCCCTGAAGCAATGCCGTAATAGTTGCCGTCGGTGGCGTAGATCGCGTTGCTCACCGTTCGTTCGGTGGGGAATTGATAGAGGAGTGTCGCTGCACCGTTCAGGGCAACGGTGACTAAGCTCCACGGGACTTGGTTATGGGCGTTCGGTGCAGTCCCAAGGAAGGTGCTATTCGGAAGGCTCTGGCTTAGAACCGGAATTACCGCCTGAGGCGAGTAGGTGCGGACGCTGCCCGGCATAGAATTAATGGAGAATACGGTGGCCGGGTCAGCGCTGAACCGATCGGAGGAGTACGTCCGGCCGTTAGGCCCATTAACCATTGGCGAGTCGATATTGTAGTGCGTCGGGAAGGTTGCAAGTGTCGTTGTCACTCCCTGTGGAGTGACCGAGAATGCCGCTCCCTGGCCCGTGAGCGAGACCTTTCTGACCCCATAGAACACGCCCGGCGAACCCTCGGTCAGTCCGGTAGGCTGGCTGTATCCGCTCATTGGGGAGACGACCCTAAAGGTGGCCTCACCCTCAGCGCGAGGCGTGCCTCCGCCCAGCGCACGCAGTGCGACTGAGACGACTGCTAATCGACGGCGGACTCCCGTGGTGTTCCTTGTCATTAGCGCACTAAAGGAGGTCCAAAGTTGCATCGTACGCATACAGCTCGCCGCGCCACCGCGTTTCATTCTCTAAGGGGATGAGAAAGACTGACTGGCGCGCCAGTCTGTCGCTATGCGCCCGCGCGAATGGTCTTCGAACCGCGGCCGAACAGCGCCGCCTCAACGGCCTGCGGATTTCGCTCGATCACGGTCAGATAAGCGCGCGTCGCCCCATCCGGCTGCACGCGCCCTTGTTCCCACTCCTGCAGGGTCCGGTGGCTGAAACCATACCGCGCGGCAAACTCGGATTGCGACAGCCCGCCCTTCGCGCGAATCTTGCGCACGTCCACCGCCGGCGGCACATTTACCAGCCGCACGGGCAGAGAGATCTCACCGCGCGAGAAAGCCGCCGCCTCTTTGAGGCCGGCGACGACTTCGCGGCCCAGGCGGGTGCGCGTGGCCGGCCTAATCCCGGCGGAAGCTCTCGACAACCTTGCGGATTTCTTTTTTGTCGGCATCGGATAAATCCTCCTTCTCATTCTTGGCGTAGATCGTGATCAGAACCACGGCGTCCGACTCCATCCAGAAATAGTAGATCAAGCGCACGCCGCCCCTTTTCCCCATCCCAGGCCGGGACCATCGCGCCTTCCGCACGCCCTTGGTTCCAGCAACCACCGGATGTGCTTCGGGGTTCGCCGCGATGGCGTCCTCCATTTCAGTCCGGTCAACGGCTGGCAGCAGCTTGCGCACCTGTTTTTCGTATGTGGCGGTGGCAATAACTCTGATCTGCCGCATGTTTAGAGTATACGTGATTCACGTACACAATGAAAGGGCCAAAAGTACGATGCCTGCCGCCGCGCGCGCTCCCGGAACTACAGCCCGCTCAGCCGCCGCACCAGCGCCGCCATATCCAGCCCATGCCGGCATTCGAATTCCAGTTTGCCGATTTGATGATACTCGCGGTGTTGGGAAGGGTGCACGCCCCCCCACCAGCGCGTCCCCGGGAGGAGTTCCCCCCCAACTGGCGAAAACGCAGGCGATTCGATGCCGAGTACATCGACGAACCTGCTTGCGCGGAAGAATGCCGCTGCGCTTAGTGTTTATCGCGCCCGTGACAAGAGTCAAGCAAAATCGATGAATCTGTCGGACTCGCTCAAATTGTCCGGTTGTTTATTGACACTAAACTCTTGCCACACCAACTACCCCCACTGCGGGGCACTGATGCATAATTGGAGAGGTATGACCGTGGCTCAAATCGACATTCCGACGGCCCAGTTCGCCGATCTTTGCCGCCGCAACGGTATTCGCAAACTCACCCTGTTTGGCTCGGTGGTCACAGACCGGTTCACCGATTCCAGCGACATTGATGTCCTGGTCGACTTTCGGCCGCAAGAGCGGGTTGGCTTCTTCCGGCTTGCCGACATTGAAGAGGCGTTGCGCACGCTGTTGGGCGGACGCAAGATCGATCTGCGCGCACCCATGGATCTCAGCCGGTATTTTCGCGACCAGGTCGTGCGCGACGCGCTGGTCATTTATGCCGAATCCTGACACTGTCCGCTCCGCCACATGCGCGAGGCTGCGGCGTCCGCCCTGGAGATGGCAGCCGGGAGACCTCGCATCGGTGCTGCCGCGCTGGATGGGGCATTGGCTGAAGCTGAAACCGATGCCTAATATGCCGGTCACGCTATGCGGAGAACCGCGGCGCGCGGCCAGATCCGGCGCCGCACGCTGTCCAAGGGGACCGTGTCGGTGGACCGTTCCGTCTGTATGCCATGGGCGCTCGCCGTCGTTGCTTCGCCGCCACCCGCGACGGCGGTGAGAGTCCCGATCATGCCCAGCGTGGTCGAATCCGTTCCATTGACGTACGTCATGGTCGCCGTATCGGGACTGAGAGTAATCGGCCCAAAAGGATGGTTATGGACCGTCTCCAGAGTGCCTTTTGGCAGCATGATGTTCGCTGAAATGGTGAACCGCAGAGTGAGGATCTTCAGCTTGCACCCCAGCACGAACTGGTCGTAACTCGGTTCACCATTCGAAAGCACAATCCACGTTTGCCGGCTGGATATCGCGACCGGCGCCGGGTCCAGTCCGGAATAAATCGTGCCTGTCAATTGCAATGGATAGTAACCGGCATACGTTGGACCATGGTAGCCGGATAAAGCCGAATCGTTGGCTACGACGCTGATGGTAAACGGCTCGCCTGCCAGCTTGAAGGTGTCGCTCCCGCTGATCGGGCTGCCGAATGTCCCCGCCGCGGTGTACGTGATGTTGGGTGATGGCTCCACGGGCGCCGCGAAGGCGGCGATCCGGGATAGTCCCGCTATGAGCGCGATTGCGCGGACGGTGCGGCCGTAAATCCATGTCATTTGCGGAATCCCCATCTGCTGAAGGTAATGTTCATTCAGCAAGTTTAAGATACCGGGACCGCAAGTACAAGCCATCCCAAACACAGCGCTTGCGGGCCGCTTCGTACCGGTACTCCATTACGGCTATTCAGATCTCTACGTCTGTTATAATGTTCTCCAGAATCGGAGGAGATTCCATTGCTAGAACTAGCCAAAACCGTGCACCGCTTCGGCCTGCCCTACATGCTGCGCCTGCAGAAGACCTACCGCACCGGGTGGGACGAGATGATCCGCGGCTATCTGGAGACGGCCACCATGCACGCGCTGCTCAACACCGGCCTGATCGACGAAATGCAGAAGAAGCCCAGCGTGGATATCGACGCATTCGCGGCGCAGGCGAACCTGGAACCGGCCGTGCTCCAACCGCTGTGCGAAGCCTTCTATTGCCTGGGCATGTTCACGCGGAACGGCGCGGGCTATGCGCTCTCCGAAAAGGGCCGCGGCATCGTAGAAGTGATGCGCGGGTGGCTGGAAGTCTGCTACGGGTACGACGAAGTTTTTCATTCGCTCGAGCCTCTGCTGCGCAAGGAAAAAGTCTATGGCCGGGATCTCTACCGCCGCTCGGATTTTGTGGCGCGCGGCAGCGGCGAAATGGAGAATCTGCTGTTCTTTCCCATGGCGAACGACATCATCAACGCCAATGGCTACAAGCGGGTGCTCGATCTGGGGTGCGGCGATGGGACGTTCCTGCGTACGCTCTGCGGATTGAATTCCGAGGTCCGGTGTTATGGCATCGACCTGGCGCCCACCGCGGTTGAGGAAGGCAACCGCCTGCTGCGCGAAGCGGGTTTGCAAGACCGTGTCACTTTGTGCGCGCTGGATATTTCCAAGATCGACGAAGCCGGTCTGCCGCCCATCGACGCCGCCACCGTGTTCTTCGTGCTCCACGAGTTGCTCTACTTCGGCGAAGACGTGCTGTTGAACTTCCTGAAAGATTTCCGCCGGCTATTTCCCGGCGCGCCCTTGATTGCCTTCGAAGCCGTGCGGCCTCCCGCCGAAGAGCTGCGGCGGCATCCCGGCATCTCCGTCTACTACTTCCTCTATCACGACCTCACGCAGCAGAAGCCGGTGGACGCGGACACCTGGAAGCGTCTATTCCGTGAAGCGGGTTTCGAATCGATCGAGGAACGCCAGTTGGATTTCGCGAAAGCCGCGATCTATATCCTGAAATAACATGACTCCGGAATAGCATGGCACGGCTGCTTTTTACAGTCTGGCCTTACCCGACGCACCTGCATCCGTTCCTTGCGCTGGCGCTGGAGGCCCGTTCGCTGGGCCACGAGGTGGCCTTCTTCACCGGCGGAGACGCGTTGTCCGTACTGGCGCGGGAGGGCTTCCGCTGCTTTCCGTTTCGCGACGTGAACTGGGACCGCGTGGCGCGCACGGTAGACGATCTGATCGCCGGACGCAAACGGCCGTCCGCGATGCGCCGCCTGTGGCCCAACTTCCTGGTGGAAACCGTGCCCGCGCAGGTGCGCGACCTGGAGGCGGTGCTGGCCGGGTGGCCGGCCGATGCGGTGGTTTGTGACATCGCCATGTGGGCGCCGATCCTGATTCTGCGGGAACGCGCGGGTCTGCCCGTGATCGCCTTCTCGCACGTGGCCCATTGCATTCTGCCCGGACCCGATGGACCTATTCAGGGGGTGGCGCTGCCGCGTCGCCGCCGCGGCGGGAGTGCGCTTTTCGCCAAGCTGGCGGCGTGCGCCGCGAACCTGGTCATGGCGCGCACGCGCAGGCGGGCGAACGCGTTGCGCCGCCAATTCGGCCTGGCTTCCCTGGACACCGGCGTCAACCAGCTCACGGGCGAATTGCCGCTGTACCTGGTCCCCAGCGCGCCGGAGTTCGACAATCGGCGGCGCGATCTTCCTCCCGCGGTGCGCTATGTCGGCCCGTGCCTTTGGGACAAGCATGGCGGACAGAGCCCGCCCAATTGGTTGGCGCAGATCCCCCGGCATCAACCCGTGATCGTGGTGGATGAGGGTGCGCTGTTTGCGCACGAGCCGCGCGTGCTGGAGATGGCCGCCCGCGGACTGGCCGGGCTTCCGCTGACGGTGATTCTGTTAGCGGGCCAGGGCCGCGATCCCGCCGGCCTGCAGCTCGGGCCGCTGGCATCCAACGTCGTGCTGCACGCGCATGCGCCGCTGAGCGACCTACTTCCCCTGGCGGACGCATTGGTCACCAACGGCAACTCCGAGTCGGTGCTGGCCGCGCTCCAGGTGGGTCTTCCCGTCGTGGTTCAGCCCTCGATTTGGGATCAGGCTGAAATGGCCTGGCGCGTGGCGGAGACGGGCACCGGCTTGCGGATCCCCACATGGCGGGCGTCGCCCGGGCGGATGCGGCGGGCCGTGCTCCGCGTGCTACGAGAGCCATCCTTCGGGCACAACTCCGTCATAATGGGCGCCGCCTTGGCGCGTCGCGGTGGTCCCGCGCGCGCCGCCGGGTTGATTGACGAGCTGATTGGTTGCAGGCAGCGGGCCGGCGCGCTATAGGGCCGCTTCCATGCCGGGCCCATCGCCGAATGAAACCGGAGGGACGCTGCTGACGGGCGCGGGCCTTTTCAGGAATTGCTGGATGTGTTCGGTCAGCAACTCGGGCTGCTCCAGCGGGCCGAAATGCTCGCCACCCGGCAGCAGCACCGGCTTGCAATTGGGCAGCGCCTGGTGCAGAAAATCGTAGGAGCTGATGAAGTGCGAGTCGCGCCCGTAGACCAGCAGCGTGGGAGTTTGGATGTTGCGCACGGCTTCCAAAGTCATGTCCCCCACCACTTCGTAGTCCTTCAACAGAGTGGTATTACGAATCAGGTGCAGCAGCGGCTCCCGGTTGCGCGGCAGCCCGCGCGCCGGACCATAAAACTTGGGAGTCTCCAAGCTGAGCTGCAACAGGAATTCGGCGTCGGTGCGCTTATCTTCGGGAACGTGGATGCCTACTTCTTCGAGCTTCGCGACCCACGCCGCCCAACCGATCCAATCTTTATCGTTGCGCAGATGCACCAGCGCCGCCAGACCGGGTTCCAGCGCCACCAATTTGGCTACCCGCTCTGGGTAAAGCAGGCTGAAGTACATGGCGATGTCCGCGCCGAAACTGTGGCCCACCAGGATGGGGCGCTCGATTCCCATTTCATCCAGGAAACAGCGCAAATCTTCAACCATCTCGGCGGCGGTATAACCGGTGAGTGTTACGTCGCTGTAACCGTGGCCGCGGAGATCGTAGGTGGTAACACGGTGCTCACGGCGCAGGATGGGAGCCATGTAGAGGTGCCAAACCGCCAGATTGCCGAGGAAGCCGTGCAGCATGACAACATCGGGGCCCGCGCCGACCGTGATGTAATGCAGATTCACTCCATTGGCTTTTATCTTCGGCATACTGTAAGCTCTCTCCTATGTGACAGAACACAATGGTACACCACAATAGAGGCACTAACAACAGTACGGAACCGCACGCTGCGCGTACTTTTGCTGCGTTAATCCGGTAAGCCCCTGCCAAATCCGCTGTCTTCGGGGTCGCGGACCGCGTGAGAGATCTAGTACTTTGCATCCTGATATACTCAAAGTGGAGCGGCGAATGGCGCGCAAGAAGCAGACTTTCGACATGAAAAAGGAAGTGCGCAAGCTGGCGCGGGAGCGTGTAGGCACGGTTCCATCGTCGCGGACGATTCTGCCCAAGTCGGAGCGTAGCAAGCCGAAGCACAAGAAGCCTCTGACAGGCGAGGAATAACTCAAAAGGGGGCGGGCCTACGAGGCCCGCGCAGGCTGCGAGCCTGCCCCACAGTCGCCGGGTCACATGAAATAGTCTTTGACCTTGCCCAGCAGGCTCTTTTCGGCGGGTTGGTTTTCCACTGGAAGCGTATCGCGCAACTGTTCGAACAGCCGGCGCTGTTCGCGGGTCAGCTTCGATGGCACCTTTACTTCCAGATGCACGTAAATATCGCCGCGCCCGCCGCCGTTCACCGATGGCACGCCCATATGCCGCAAGCGGAACTGGGCGCCGTTCTGGGCGCCTTCCGGGATCTTCAGGCGATACGGCTCTTCGAGCGTGGGGATCTCGATTTCCGCGCCCAGCGCAGCCTGTCCCACGTTGACCGGGATGGTGCAGTGCAGATCGTTACCCTGGCGCTCGAAGAACGCGTGCTCCTTGACCTTTAGCACCACATACAGATCGCCGGCAGGCCCGCCATTTGCGCCGGGCTGGCCTTCCTGAGAGAGCCGCAAGCGGTTGCCGTCGTCGACGCCCGGCGGGATATTCACCTTGAGTTTGCGTACCACCTGGCGATAACCCTGCCCCTGGCATTGCCGGCAAGGATGGCGCACGATTTGGCCGTTGCCGCCGCAAGTATGGCAGGTGCGCCGCACCGATAAGAAGCTCTGCTGGTACAGGATCTGGCCGCGGCCATTGCAGGTCGGGCATGTGGTGGACCCACTGCCCGGTTCGGCGCCGGTGGCGCGGCAGCGGTCGCAAGCTTCCATGCGCGGCGCCTGGATCTCGGCGGTCATACCGAAAACCGCATCCTCAAATCCGATTTCAAGATCGTAGCGCAGATCCTCGCCGCGCTGGGCGCGGTTGCGGCGGCTTCTGCCCCCGCCGAAGAGATCGCCGAATCCGAAGAAATCGCCCAGAATATCGCTGAAGTCCGAAAATGCGTTGGGGTCGAAGCCTTGCGCGGCGGCGTTCTGCACGCCGGCGTGGCCGTAGCGGTCGTAGGCGGCGCGCTTCTGCGCGTCGCTCAGCACGCTGTATGCCTCGGCGGCCTCTTTAAACTTCTCTTCGGCGTCCGGATTATCCGGGTTGCGGTCCGGATGGTATTGCAGGGCCAGCTTGCGGTAGGCGGATTTCACCTGGCCGTCGTCCGCGTCACGGCCGATGCTGAGGATTTCGTAATAGTCTCTTTTCGCCACGGGGAGTTACGGGGACCGTCAGGGCTTTACGGCGACCTTCACCATGGCCGGCCGCAAAAGCTTTCCTTTGAAATTATATCCGCTTTGGTATTCTTCGAGCACCGTCTGGTCCGGCAATTCTTCAGACTGTACGCGGTCGACGGCCTGGTGCAGGTTCGGGTCAAACGGTTTGCCAGCCGCCTCAATCGGCTCGAGGCCGGCTTTCTTGAGAGTTTCGAAGAGCCGCTGATCGATCAGCTCAATGCCTTTGGCATACTCTTTATCGGCGGTTTCCACCTTTACGGCGCGCCGGAAATCGTCCAGGATGGGGATCAGGTCGCGGACCATCTCCATGGCGGCGAACTGCACGTACTCGGAGCGGTCGCGCTCGGCCCGCCGGCGGAAATTGTCGAAATCCGCGAGGGCGCGCAGGAGCCGGTCTTTCAAGTCGGCTTTCTCGGCCGCGAGTTGGTCGCGCTCGGCGGCCAGAGCCGCAATTTGCGCCTCGGGAGTGGCGGGCAAGTTCTCTTCCACGCCCGACGCCTGCTGTTCTTGGTTATTTTCTGCCACTATTTATTAGATTAACAGGTGGGGCAGCGGTTTCGCCTGCCTTCCACCCCCCTAGAACTGCATGCTCTCAAGCGCCCGCCGGGTCTGCAGGACGGCGCCCATCACCTTTTCGTACCGCATGCGCATGGGGCCCAGCACGGCGATCTTGGCCCAGATCCCGCTGGGCATCTGGAAGGAGATGCCGATGATGGCCAGCTCCTTCATGGCGGGATGCGCGTCCTCCAGTCCCACGCGCACCTCCAGCGACCCGGTGGGCTGTTCCAGGACGTGGTTCAGCAACTCCACCAGCCGCTCTTTCTCTTCCAGCGCGCGCAACAGGTCGCGCAATTTTTCGCGCGTCAAGTGCAGGTCCAGGCCCAGCAGGTTGGAGGCGCCTTCCATATGGACCACGGGCGCCACATCCACGTCGAGCAAGCCCTTCCGGTAAAGCAGGGTCAGCTTGCGCAGCACGGCATCGTAAATCGCGCGCTCTTCGGCGATGCGCTGCAACAGCTCGCGCCGGGCATCTTCGAGACGCCAGCCGCTGAAATTCCGGTTCACGTAGTTGCGAATGTTGGCCAGTTCCTCGGAGGAGACGAATTCGTCCAAAGCGACTACCCGGTTGTGGACGGCGCGGTCGCGCGTGACCAGGATCACCAGGATGCGCCGGTCGCCCAGCGGAACGAGCTCGATCTGGTCGAGTTCGCGCACAGCCGGCGGCAGGGAGGCGGTGATCCCCACGTTGCGTGTGAGCTCCGTCAGGATGTGGCAGCAACGCTCCACGCGCGCCGCGGCCGTAGGGGCTTCCATCAACTCTATGCGCAAGCGGGCCGCATCGGCGGACGGCATGCGGCCCGCGTTGAGAGACTGCACGTAATCGCGAAAGGCTTTTTCGGTGGGCACCCGGCCGGCGGAAGTATGCGGCTGCGAAAGGTACCCGGCATCCGCCAGGCTGGCCATTACGTTGCGAACGGAAGCCGCACTGAGTCTGCTGGCGCGGCGCTCCGCAATCGTGTGCGAGCCGACGGGCTCGCCCGTCTCGATGTAAGTCCGCACTATGGCGTGCAGGATGTCCTGCACTCTGGCATTAAGCGGCGCGTCCGGATCCATAAGGCCTGGATGTAGTACTCCCTATTGCTATTGTACGCATGCCGAAGCAAAAAGCGAAAGGACGACTCGGGGAAAACGCGGGGTACCGGCCAAATGTGGGGCAGGCTCGCAGCCTGCGGCGGCCTCGTAGGCCGCCTGTTTTCGGGAGGTACCGCCGCCGCGGTTGCGGACCCGATGCGGCCGCGCCACCGAGCCGCGACCATATGCGAGGTACTCGCCGCGGGCTGTTACGGGTATACGTATGCCTCACTTCGTTTGCCCGTAGTGGCTCGGGTACCTGCTCGCCCGCCCGCTGCGGCGGCTGCGGCAAGACCCTGCCAAGATTCTCGCGCCGTATGTGCGCGAAGGGATGACGGTCCTGGAGCCTGGGCCTGGCATGGGCTTCTTTACCCTGGAGTTGGCGCGCAGGGTGGGACCTTCCGGCCGCGTCCTGGCGGTGGATATCCAGCCCAAAATGCTCGACCGGCTGAAACGGCGAGCCGCCCATGCCGGACTCTTGGCCCGATTGGATATTCGGCTGGCGCCGCCCGATTCGCTGGGTCTCGCCGGCGCGGCGGGCGCCGTCGATTTTGTGTTGGCGTTCGCCATGGTGCATGAGACGCCTTCCGCTACTGCGTTCCGGGAGTCCGCGCCGGCCATGAAGCCGGACGCTCGCCTCCTGCTGGCCGAGCCGGCCGGGCACGTCAAGCAGGCTCTTTTTGAGGCGGAGTTGGCGGGCGCCGCGCAGGCTGGCTTGCACGTGTCGGATCGTCCGGTGATGCGCCGCAGTCTGGCGGCGTTGCTGGTGAAATAGCATGGCGCACGGGCGCGATGCGCTATAACAGGAAGATGATCCGAATCACGTTGCTGGCCGCTTTGGCGGCATCCTCTCTTTGCGCACAGGATTGGGCTGTGGCGCGTCTGGAGAAATCCCCGCGCCATCGCGAATGGGTTACCGTCAAACACGACGGTCGCTCCGTCGAAACATTCGTGGCGTATCCCGAATCGAAGGACAAAACGCCCGTCGTTTTGGTGATCCACGAGATCTTCGGCATGACCGATTGGGTGCAGGAAGTGGCGGACGAGTTCGCCGCCGCCGGATACATCGCGGTGGCGCCCGATCTGCTTTCGGGCATGGCGCCGGATGGCAAAGGCACGAAGGGTTTCCAGTCGAACGACGTGATGCCGGCCATCATGCACCTCAATGCCGACCAGATCACCGCCGACCTCAACGCCGTGGCCGATTACGGCCTGAAACTGCCGGCCGCCACCCAGAAGCTTTTCGTGGGAGGCTTCTGCTGGGGAGGCGGGCAGACGTTCCGCTTCGCGACCAATCGCCCCGATGTTGCCGCCGCGCTGGTGTTCTATGGACCGCCGCCCGAGAAGGACGCCATGAGCCGCATCAAAGCGCCCGTATTCGGTTTCTACGCAGGCAACGATGCGCGCATCGGCGCGATGGTTCCCGACACGATCGAAAAGATGAAGCAGTTGGGCAAGACCTATGAGGTTGTGACCTACGATGGCGCCGGTCACGGTTTCATGCGCGCGGGCGAGCAGCCGGATGCCAGCGAGGGGAACGCCAAAGCGCGCACGCAGGCGTGGGTGCGGGTGAAGGAGATTCTGGCGAAGAAGTGACTGGTCCGCGCGGCGCGATTGCCCCTTCGAGATTCCCAGAAGCGTTGCTTCGACGCTGAGTCGGCAAAACGCCTCCTGGAATTTCGCATCGATCCCGCGGTGCACGAGTTTGGCAATAACGAGCGTGGCGCGGCGCCTGCGGCATTCCTGCAAGGCGGCGAGTAGCTGCGGGCGGTTCGTGTGATTCTTGGCGCTTTCAATCTCGATGTACTCGGCGGCAAGCTGGCCGGTGGCGATGTGGCGAAGCACGGTGGCGCGCTACGCTTCCAGCTCTAAGCCACTGGCTCCCTGGCGGTCGGTGCTCACGCGGTAGTAGGCGATGAAATCAGGCATCGTTACTCCTCCACGTCGGCGGCGGTGACGGCATCGCGGGAGCCATGCCAGATGCGAAGGACGCGAATGTGCCGCTCCTCCTCCCGGATGTCGAATATGATGCGATAGAGTCCTCTGCCCTTGCCGTAAAGCAGGTGACGGGCGGAAAAGCCGAGCTCCTCCGCTTCGGGTATGACAGGGCAGGGCGCCGGATTCCGGCTGAGGGTCTCAATCGCCAGGAACAGACGCACAAGCCATTGCTCGGCGTGCATCGGCGCGGCCTCGCGGACACGCTCGAAGGCCGCTTAAGCGTCAGTCTCGGCGGGAACCGAGAGACTAACGCGATAAGCCACATTTGGCCCGCATCTCGTCGAATACCTGAGCGGCGGGCTTCAGTTCGCCTCGCTCGGCGCTCGCCATTCCCTCCTGAATGGCCGCAACGGTTTCCATGTGGTGCAGCCGGTTAGTCATCCGCTGGTAACTCTCCGCGTCCTGTATGACGATTTCCGCCTTGCCGTTGACGGTCAACACTTCCGGCGCATGCGTTTCCTTCAGCCGGGCAACGTGCGCTTTATGATTGCGCAAAAAATCGGTCAGGGGGTGGATTTCTCGGGCGTCAAGCATGGCTCCTCCAATCATGTTTTAATCAGATAATTATATGATTTAAATCCGCTCTGGTCAACTCCCGCAACCTTTGCAACCTTTGCAAACGTCCAGGCGACTGGCATCTCACGTGGCTGCAATTGCCGGGGATGCCGAGACGGTCAAGAGTCGTGCCGCCGTACTGGCTCGCCATCTGTGTCAGACGAATCAAGTTGATATTCCCGAATGCCTTGATGAACCCGAGTGGGTTTCCACTGACCAGTAGCAATACTTTAGAGGTGGGGGTCATGCAAAAAGTCCCAAGCCTTTATCAGCAGTGCAAACTGCCTAGAAACGCCAAGAGCATCCACGCGGCCAGGAATACGCCAAACTTATGCTGGCGGAGAAATGCCTTGGTTACCCGGAGATTCAAAAACCAATCTGAGCCTATCTGCCCGCCCTCGGCCCTGAATCTGCTAACTGTGGAGTCCCACTTGGCCTTCCACCGTTCGTTTTCCGCCCTTTGCGCAGGAGTCCAGGAGTGCGAAGGGCTTGTGTAGCTGGCAGGGGGAGCCCCTAGTACGTACCGCGCCCTTAGCACTGGGTCGGCGAATGGAACTGCGGGGAGAGCCGCTCTCGACTTACGGGACTTTCGTGCACTGTTCCATAGCGCGTACTTAAGCCAAGTACCATGTCCATGGCGTCCGATGTGGGCGCGTTGTCCCATGTGTCTACTCATGCCGCCCTCCAGATTTTACGCTTCCGCCGCTCCACAACCGTATTTATTGGGTTTTATGGCGATTTTCCCTGTGGTTCACTTGCTTTTTTGAGACCAGATTCAAGACTCACCCGAAACGGCACAACGTATCCAAAACGTGGGTTTTGATTATTGCGCTTTTCCTCTACTTGCTTGCTTTCATGCCCTTGCCTGGCCGGATCGCTGGGTGAGTGGCGGAGCCTTTTCACAGACACTTGGCTCCGCCAAGCGCCACAATTCGTCCTACATAATCGCCGTAGGCGGCGCAGGCTCGTCCGGACGTCCCGCATTGCGCAGCGGCACCTGAATCATTACCACAATCAGCACGGCCAGCGCGATGAGCGCGGCCGGAAACGGCGCAGTCCATTTCAGCAGTGTCACGTCGTGCCCGGTGCCGACCAGCGCCGCCACGGCCAGGCCGCACAACGCCTCTCCCGCGATCAGGCCCGATGCCGTGAGCACGCCGGAGTTTTCCACCCGCGCCTTTTGCGCGTCGTTGAAGCCGCGACGGTCGCGCAGTTTGTCCGTCATCCAGCGCACCAGTCCACCCACGAAAATGGCGAACGTGGTGCCCAGCGGCAAATACATGCCGACCGAGAACAGCATGGGACTCTTCACTTCAACCATGATCAGCGCGAAGCCCATCAGGATACCAACCACCACCAGCGGCCAAGCCATATCGCCGCCCACGATGCCCTTCGACAGCATAGCCATCAAGCCGGCTTGGGGCGCAGGCAGCGCCGGGCTGCCAAAGTGATAAGCCTTGTCCAAAATGGCCAGTGGAAAGAACAGCACCAGCGAAGCGACGACGATGCCGAGCATGTCGCCGATCTGCATTTTCGCGGGCGTGCCGCCCAGAATGTGGCCCACCTTCAGATCTTGCAGCATCTCGCCGGCGACGGCGGACGACACGCAGACCACCGCCGATACGCCTAATACCGCAGCCACACCGCTGGCGCCCGAGACGCCCAATGCAACCATCAGCAGCGCGGCGATCACCAAGGTGCACAGAGTCAGTCCGGATACGGGATTATTCGACGACCCGATCATGCCGACCAGATTGCCGGAAACGGCGGCGAAGAAGAATCCCAGCACGACCATGATCAGCGCGGCGACTATGGCGCCGGTCAGCACGGTCGACGTGGAAAGATTGCCGGCGCTGATGAAGTAATAGTACAACCCGACCATGGCCACCAGCACGACGCCCACGCCGATGAACACGGTTCGGGCGCTCAGATCGCGCTCGGTGCGGCTGGTGGCGGCGTGCGCGGCAGCCGACTTCTTCAGATCGGAAACCGCCCGGGACATCCCCGCGCCCAATTGCTTGCGCATGCGGAAAAGCGTGTAGGAAGCGCCCACCAGCATGCCGCCCACGGCGATAGGCCGCACGATCGAGAAATACACGGATTGCGCCAACAGGGTCCACGAGATGGGCTGACCCGCGGGCTGACCAGCCTGCAAATACGGACCCAGCACGAAGGTGAGCAGGGGGACCAGCAATCCCCAGGCGAGCACGCCTCCGGCAAAGTTCAGCGCGGCCAGGCGGGGGCCGATGATGTAGCCCACGCCGAGATAGGCTGGACTTACGTCCGGCGCGGTGAAGAGCGACGCGCCGCCGGTGGTGGTGAACGCCACGTTAGGGTTGGTGCTGGTGCGAAGCAGCAACCTCTTGCCGAGGTCGCCGATACCGACCCGGAACACGTTGCTCGGATTGAAGACATTGACCGCGCCCAGCAGGTACAGGAACCCGCCGAAGCCCATGTTCGCAAACAGGATTTTGGCGGCTTTCGATCCTTGCTGGCCAGCCTTGTGGATCTCCGATGCGGCCACCGATTCGGGGAATGGCAGGTCGGGATCCTCCACCATCACGCGCCGCAGAAGAGTCACAAACAGAATTCCGAGGGTGCCGCCGATCACCATCAACGCAACCGAATTCCAATATTTGTCGGCTGTAAGGCCGGGCCAGAGTCCGGAAAGAACGAAGGCCGGGATGGTGAAAATCGCGCCGGCCGCGACCGATTCGCCGATCGACCCGATGGTTCGCGTGATGTTCTCTTCGAGCAGCGATCCCTTCATCAGCTTCAGCAGCGCCATCCCGATCACCGCGGCCGGATAGGTGGCGGCGATGGTCATGCCCGCTTTCAGGCCCAGGTAGGCGTTGGCCGCGCCCAGAATGGCCGTCAGCACCAGGCCCAACAGCACGGCGCGGAAGGTGAACTCGCGCATGTCGGTCTTTTCCGGCACGTAGGACCGGAACTTCTTTTCCGTCTGGGGGGGCGTCATTGGAGTCGCGACCTCACTTTCTCGCTCAGAGCTTTTCCATCCACGGTCTTGCCTGCCAGCTTGGCCTGCGCGGCCTTCATCACGATACCCATCTGCTGCAACGAAGTCACGCCGGTCTCGGCCAGCGCGGCGTTGATGGCGGCTTCAATCTCGGCCTCATCGGCGGCGGCTGGAAGGTAGGATTCTATCAGCTTTCGCTCCGCTTCCTCTTTAGCGGCCAATTCCTCACGCCCGCCTTTGCGGAACATGTCGGCGGCCTCGGTGCGCTGCTTCACCAGCGACTTCAGGATTTGCATTTCGGCCGCCTCGTCGAGCGGCTTCATGGCGTCCACTTCGTGCTTCTTAAGCGCGGTTTTCATCATGCGCAAGGTGCTCAGGCGGTCTTCGGCGCGGGCCTTCATGGCTTCTACCATGTCTTTTTGCACTTGATCGAGCAGGGGCATAGTGTCTGTTATTCTAGCGTGGGGCGGACAGAGCCGGCTGCGGGCAGAATTGCCCGCCCTCCAATCTACTTCACCAGCGCGTACGCGGCGCGGCTGGCGGATTCGCGCGCCACGTGGAAGGCGATTTCGTCGTGTTTACCGGTTTCGAGAGTCTCGGCCGGCAGCGGCGTACTCTGCTCCACAGTGAGTCTGGCTTCGCCGCCCGCCAGCCGCACGGTCCGCTTCCAATCCTTGGCGGTGAATTCGAGCGCGCCATCGCCGGCATGCACATCCACCGGACCCGCGCCCACGAAAGCGCCGCTCTCGGGCAGCACATTCAGGCCGTTGGGCGCGGAGTCTTTCCAAACGAACTCCAGCCAGCGTCCGCCATCCTGGGCCGAGAAGACCGCGCGTGCCTTCTGGTTTTCGAGGACCCACTCGGGCGATCCGTCGCCATCCAGGTCCGCGGACCAAGCCACTGCCTGGCCGCGCGGGACGGCCAGAAACCGGGCGGGAATCTCCAGTTTTGCGCCGCCGGAGAACCGCAGAACCCAGTCGTGCAGGCCGGGCGCCACGCCATCCGGAAAAACGCGAAACGCCACCGCGCGATCCATGACGGCGCCGGAGTTCAACTCCGATTTAGGCGGCAGGAATTGAAAGCCTTCGCCGGCAGGCTGGATGGCGTAAGTCTCGATTTCCGGAGCGTTGTTACGGATGTTCACGTCCACCGTGCGTCCGGCCGCGGCGTCGATGGGGATGATGGCCGGCTCCACGACCAGGTCCGCGGCGGCGCCGAAGTGCAGGCGGATGGCATCGGCGAGATGCACGGACGCGGGCCGGAACAATTGCAGATGCGCGCGGCCGAGGGGCACGCCATCCGCCTCAATGGCGAGATTGGCCCAGTCGCCGTGCAGGGCGTCGGCGGGCACATTCACCGCGTAATCGATCCGATAATCGCCTTCCGACGCCGGTTTCTTGTCCGCCGTGGCGGCAAAGCCGTCCGGCAGGCGCAGCCGCGAGCGGCCGGCAAGATCCTCGGAGGAGTAGGAAGTGGAAATGGTGTTCACCTGGCCGATGATGAGCCGCTTGACGTCCTCGAAAAAGGCCGACTGTTCCGGCGCCTCGATGGCCAACGCCACGCGAATCTGGCTGGCGGGGCCTTTGCCCTGCGGAATTTTCAGGCGGGCGCGCAGGGTCTTGTCGTCAAAATCGAATTCGGCGAGATGGCCGCCCGCCAGGTAGGGCCCGCTGGGGCGCCGCGCGAGTTGCAGCACGATCTCCGCCGGTGCGGGCGCGGCGAATTCCATGGCCAGCGTGCCATTTTCGAATTCGATGGTCTGCAATTCGGCCGTGGCATAAACGATATGTTCCGCGTTGGAGAATTCAGTGCATTCGCGGCAAAGCCCCGCGCCGCCGAGGGAAACGTTCACGGGCAGCCACAAGGTCTGATGCGGGGCAAGATGCACATTGTCGATATCGATGGAACGCTTGGCGAACGGGTCCCACGCGCGCACCGCGCGCAACAAGGGCTGGCGGCTTTCGTTCGAGATGGAGACCGCGGAGGCCACGCCTGGCTCGCGCGACACCAACTCCATGGCGGCGACTCCGGGCGGGAACTTTCCGGTGGCAAGTCGCACGGGATGCAAACGTTCCGGCCGCATGCCGGGCAGCAGCGCCGCCCAATGGCGCAGCAGGGCCGCGTTGCGGCGCAAAGCCGCTACCGCGGGCCGTTCATCGCCATTCAGGGAGACTGCGCCGGCACGGTAGAGCGGGCCGCCAGGCCGTTCCCATCCGACGGGGTATACCGCGTCTTCGACATCTTCCCAGAGCAGTGCGCCGCCGGTCGCCAGAGCCTGGCGGGCTCGGTTAAGCGCAGCCGGATCTTGCGCGGAAACCGCGGTGACCGGCAGGGGCGGCGTCGACGCGTCCAGAATGCCGGCGCCTCCTTCCACAAAACCGATCGGCCCGCCGTGCTTTTCCGTCTGCGCCGCCAGCAGGTTTTCCAGCTCATGCAGCCATGGACGCGCAGCCGCGCGGCCCGGCGCCACGCCCTGCGGATAGCCGTTGTTGAGCCAGCCCTTCACGGGTGGCAGGGGGCGGATCCAGGCGCGCATTTCGAGACGGCGCAACAGCCGGATGAAGCCCATCAGATCGCGGCGCGGGCTGGTGGCGCCGGTGAAATCGTAAGTGCCGCCCTCCACTTGGTGCCAGTTCCATGGAATGGAGAATTCTACAGCATGGATGCCGACGGTCTTAAGCCAAACCAACTCGCGCTCCCACAGTTGCCGCGGATAGAGGTAGTAGGGAAACTCGACGGCCTGGACGAATTCAGGCGGCGGGGGCGGCTCGGCGGCTGGCAGGGCCGCCGCGAAAGCCAGCAGCAACAGGAGCGGGCGCAGGCGCATCAAAAGGACCTGCGTAATCGATAATCCTCGACCAGGGGCATGCGCACGACTTTGCACATTTCAAATAGACGCGAGCGGGCGCGGGAACCGATACGGTCGGCCAGAGAAGTTTTGTAGTCCGGCTTGCCGAGCGCGGTGTTGCGGTCGACCATGACGCTGCCGGCGTCGGGGTCCGGCAGGTTGGTGGTGGCGATCAGCGGCTTCTTGTTATTGCACCGGTAAGTGATGATGCTGGTGACCGTGTCTTCCACCCAGTCGGTGACGCGGTGCGCGCCCAGATCGTCGAGCAGCAGCACTTCGGTATCGAGCGCGAAGCGGTAGGCCTCGCGGTCGGCCGAGCCGGAAGCCTGGTTGTAGCCGGCGCGGATGCGGTCGAGCAGGTTCTGATAATCGAAGAAGAGGCCCTCGAACCCGCGGCCGATGAGGATGCGCAGCGCGGCCACCGCCAGGTGGGTCTTACCGGTGCCCGGTTCGCCGACCAATAGGAGGCCCAGATGCTTGCCGGTGGGAAACTCGCGGGAGAAGGATTTCACCGTGAGCAGCACATTGGCCAGCTCGCGATGGCCGATGGGGTTGTCGCGGGGCAGCACGAAATTGTCGAAAGACGCGTTGCGGTAGAGCGGCGGGATGGCGGCATTTTCTTCCAGGCGGCGGGCGCGCTCGCCGAAGACGCAATCGCAGCGTTGGGCGCCGGAAAGATCGGCGCGCTCGATGATTTTCCAGCCGCTGCCGCCGCAATCGGGGCAGACGGTTTCCGTGGGCATGATGTTCTATTATCGCGCGGGCGGGGTGCCTAAGGATTTGTGGGGCAACCAGTTCGCTAAACTGGAACTCTGCACCCATGCCTGAGTTTCAAGCCATCCTATTCGATTTCGACGGTGTCCTGGTGGACAGCGAGCCGGTACACTGCGACTGCTGGCGGGAGGTGCTGGCGCCATTAGGCGTGCCCGTGACGTGGGAGGTCTATGCGGCCCACTGCGTGGGCGCGGTGGATAGCAAGATGGTCGAAGTCTTCGCCAGACTGGCGGATCCGCCGGCCGATCCCGCCAAGCTTTGGGAGCGGTATCCGCTGAAGAAGCAGCGATTCCGCGAGCGCATGGCCGCCCACGCGCCATTCGCGGAAGGCGTGGCGGAATTTTTCCGCGAGCTTTCCGTGCAATACAAGCTGGGCGTGGTGTCATCCAGCTCGCACGCGGAGATCGAGCCGTTTCTGGAGGCGGCAGGCATTCGCCAATACCTGGGCACGGTTGTGGGTGGCGACGACGTGAAACGCCACAAGCCGGCTCCCGATCCTTACGTGCTGGCGGGGCAGCGTTTGGGAATCCACAGCGCGCTGGCGGTGGAAGATTCGCCGCCCGGGATCGAGAGCGCCGAGGCGGCCGGATTTGCGGCGGTGCGCGTCACCGATCCGGCGCGCATGATAGAGGTGGTGCGGGCGCGGCTGGGCCCGGTCTGCACGAATGTATGACCCTGGGCCTTGTGGGGCAGGCTCGCAGCCTGCGCGGGCCTCGTAGGCCCGTCATTTTGGCGCCCGGAAACAGGCGAACGCCGCCGCTAAGCGATTGAGCGAGAATGGGTCACAGATGAGCCGGCGCGAGGTTCAGGCTCCGGATCTGGGATTTCCGAGAGTGCGTGCAACGCGCATCCTGCCAGTCATGACAAGCGGGCGGCCTTCGAGGCCGCCGCAGGCTGCGAGCCTGCCCCACTTTGCAGGCGGATCAGCTCGGTCACAGGCAGCGGCACCACTTCGCCCGCGACTTCGCCAATGACCGCGGAAGTGTGCGCGAAGGCCAGCGGGTCGCCTGTCACGAAGTGCACGATGCGGCCCGGATCGCCCGACGGCGGGTCGGCGCCCATGCTTCCGTTGACGGCCTGCGCCAGAGCTTCCGCGCTATCCACCAGTGTGACGGCGTCTCCCACCGCGCGCTGGATGGCATCGCGCAATAGCGGATAGTGTGTGCATCCCAAGATGAGTGTGTCGATGTTGGCACGGCCGTCGAGGTAATGGCGCAGTAACAGGTCGCACTCGGGTGAATCGGCCAGCCCTTCCTCCACGATGTGAACCAACATGGGGCAGGCGCGCGCCCACACGGTGAGCCCACGTTGTTCGAGACGCCGCTGATAGGCGCCGCTGGAGATGGTGCCCTTGGTGCCGATTACCCCAACGCGTCCGGTGCGCGTGAGGCTGGCGGCGGCTTCCACGCCCGGCTCGATCACGCCCCAGATGGGGATCGCGAAGTGTGACGCCAACTCCGGCAACGCGGAGGCGGAGGCGGTATTGCAGGCGATGACTACACCTTCCACGCCGGCCTGGCGCAGAAACTCCGTGATGCCATAGGCGAATTCCGCGACCATGGCGGCGGGTTTGCGGCCGTAGGGGACGCGGGCGGTATCGCCCAGGTAGACGAAATCGCGGTGCGGCAGCTTGCGGCGCAACGCTTTCAGCACGGTCAGGCCGCCTACGCCGGAATCGAAGATGCCGATGGGGCGGTCGAGCGGGTATGGCAACGGCGTCTCGTTCATTTGCATGCGGGAGTCATGCTTCCATTCTAAGTCTGAATTTGGCGCCGATGAACCCCGATGAACGCCGGTAACACACTACACTAGCGTCTATGAGGATACTGATTTTAACATTCGCAATTTCGCTGGCGGCGCAGGCACAAGACCCGGCGCGCCTGGAGAACCTGCGCGGCAAGACCGTGATGCTGTTCACGCCGCATCCGGACGACGACACGTTTTGTTGCGCCGGCACGCTGTACAAGCTGGCGAAGAACGGCAACCGCATCCACATCGTGATCTACACGAACGACGACAAGGGTTCGTACGATCCGGATATGACCAGCGAGCGGCTGGCGCGCATCCGCATGCACGAGGAGGAGGAAGCCTGCCGCATCGTCGGCATTGCCAAGGAGAGCATCCTGTGGCTGCAATATCACGACGGCATGCTGGAATACGCCAACCCGCGCGATCTCGTGGAGCAGGTGACGGGGCTGATCCGCAAGGTTCGTCCCGACGTGGTGCTGAGCGTGGACCCCGGCTCCGATTACGTGCGCTGGCACAAGACGGACCATCGCATGGCGGCCAATAACACGATGGATGCGATCCGCGCGGCCGAATGGCACTTGTATTTCCCCAATCAGCGGCTGCACGATGGGCTGGAGCCATGGCGCGTTCCCGAGGAGTATTATTACTACGCCGGGAAAGATGCCAATTACTTCGTGAACATCGACGACGTGGCCGAGATCAAGTTGAGTGCGGCGGTGGCGCACGTAAGCCAGTTTTCGCCGGCGATCGATAAGTACCGGCCGGATTGGGACGGGGCGACGCTGGAGAAGTTGAAGGCGGAATTGCGGCAGATGGGTAAGAAGGATGGGCATTACGTGGAAGCGTTCCGGCGTGCGAGGGGATTTAATGAGGAGTGAAAGTGAGGCCCCGCCGAAAACCTCATGTGGGGCGGCCAATCTTGGCCGCAGCCGCCTTTTAGGCGGCCAGAGCCGGCTGACAGCCGGCTGCGGGCAGAATTGCCGCCCTCCGGCGATTAATGCCGCAAATCGACCACCGCATAGGCGCCCAGCACCGGAATGGTGAATTCCGTCGCGCCGTCCTCGACGCTGTATTCTTCCAGCGCTTCGACGGGATGCTCGAAGGCGGCCAGTTTGCCTTGCGCATACGCGCCTAGCACCCGCACGCGCAGACCCTTCACGGCAGCTTTGCCGTAATTGAGCAAATGCACGCGCGCCTGTGAACTATCGCCGGTCAGCCGGACCAGCACCACGGTGCTGCCGAAAATCCGCACCAGGCGCCTTTCGTCCGTGAGATCGCGGCGGACTTTCATCGCGAATTCGTAGGGATTGACGGCCTCCGGAACATGGCGGATATTCAAGCCATACTTGAGATCGGCGGCCGGAATCACATGAAAGAGCAGATTATGGCGGGCCAGCAGATTGAGCACTTCGGCCATGGTGTCGGAACCATCGTCGAGCACTCCGATATTGGCGCTAACCGGCAGGCGCGCCTGGTCGATTTCGCCAAGGAACTTCAGCATTGCGGCGAACGGCGCCAGGTCCTCCGGCGCGGCGCGGATGGCGGCTTCGGCTCCATAGGCAAAGGCCTCGGCGGCAGCCAGCGCCGCACTGCCCGCCGGCGCATCGTAGAAGAACGCACGCCGCGGCTCGCGTTCGAACCGCCAGCCGTTGGCATCCACCCAAGGCACACGTGTGGCCGAGGCGACGTCCATGTGGTATTCGACCTTCGGCGCGACTGCCTGCACCGCGCGTGCACGGTCGAACTCATCCGCCGCGAAGCCTAGCTTTCGCCACGCCGGTTCCTGGCCGGCGGGCACGGCGAGCCGCTCGATCCCGGCTTTGCGCAATGTGTCGGCGGTCGCGACGGGCCGGTCCCAAAATAGCGTGGGCCACAGAACTGCGAGAAGTGCCAGCGGCATCAAAGCTCGATACTCGCGACTTTGATCTTGTCGAGTTCGTATACGCCGAGCCCGAGGCGCGCGGCATACTCGATGTGCCCCGGTTCGCGCACGAACTCGTTCACGTTCGGATTATCGCCGTGATCGGCAGCCGCGCCCAGATATTTCGCGGAACGATCCCACACGGAAACGGCACGTTCGGCCTGGCGCTTATCGTCGATGATGTCGACCAGCAGCCGGTCGACAGCCACCGGGTCGGTGCCGAACAACATGCGCTTGGGATAGAAACGGAACTTGCGGCTGGGCGAAAAAGGTCCGCCATGCCACACGCCGCGGAGTCCATCCATCACTTGCAGAACCGTCCGGGAGCGCAGCGGTTCTACCGCCGCCAGCGTGCCGATGAATGAGTAGGTGTTGGTGACCGTGCCGGAGTGCGAGCGCGCCACGTTGGAAAAGTTGCCGTACGCGATGTTCTTCAAACAGCCGGTGACGCCGGCCGCTCCATGATCCTTCATGTTCGGCACGTTGACGATTTTCGTGAAGCGGTTGCCCACCAGGCGAATCAGGTGAGAGCGCGTGTCGTCCTCATCGAAGAACGCGGCTTCCACATACGTGGCGGGGTCGTATGATTCCGTCGAACCACGCTCGGTTTCGGCTGCCCAGATGTGCACGCCTTGCGGCAGGTAGCGGTCGTAATGAACGGAATCCAACTGGTCTTGGAATCGTTCGTAGATCCAGATGCCGTCGGGTTTGACGCCGAGCGTTATCAGGTTCCGTACAATCTCGGCGACCACCACGGGCGACGACATGATGCCCGGTGCGCCGGAACAGTTGACCTTGATGCCCACCACATCGGCCGGCGTAATGAAGCGCGCCCAGGCGTCGCGGACGTCTGTGTCGCCGGTCAACGCCCGCATGCCGCGGGCCATCATCTCGCGCACTACGGCGGGGTCCGGCTTTTCGCTGGCCTCGTCGATGCATTTTCCCGCGTGCACGGAGGCGACCTGTCCGGGATATGGTCCGGGCATGCCGGGCTGCGCAGCGGGCGGGTAATGCGAGACGGTACGGTATTTTGGAAGCGTACGCTCGGGGGCTGCCAGTGCGGCGGGGGCCGCGGCGGCCATCTGCAGAAACGTGCGGCGTTGCATCATTATCGATGATAACTGAGGACGGGCCTCCCGGTCTGGGGAAAACGCTCCGTTGAAGACGCTCTGCCGCATGTTCGCCGGGTATTCGCTTGGCTTGGAGCGTCTTCCTTGATTTTCGTGGGCCGCGGGCGCGTGGCGACTCCCTGCCGGTCGCGGCTCAGCAACAGTCGCATTGATTTCACAAGGTTTACCGAGCCGCGACCGTCAGGGAGCGGTTTCCCTCAGTAAAATGGACACCGCGCCCGGGGCGTAGGCGATGCCGACTGCGGGGCTGGCGGCCACGGCCGAGTCCGGTTTTGCATCGTTATCGGAAGCGGTGGCCAGCAACACCGCTAATGCTATCTCGATTTTGCCACAGACGGAGGCGTTCTATGGAAGATCTATGGACGACCTGAGAATCGACCCGGATGTGGAGAAGAATCGCTACTTCGAAATGAGCGGGGAGCGGGCGGTCAGATTCATGAAAGGTGGCGATACATGAAACTGCCGAAAATGAAGGAGTTGGTTTTCCTCCGGCCGGCTAGAGAGGAAGACAATTGCAGTACATCGGCGGGCAGCATGCGGGGCTCTTCGGGAAAAGGGAGAGCCCTGCCGTAGTAACTTCTGTGCAGGATCTCCGGCCGGATGGGCCCAATGGGCAAGGTAGATAGGCTCTGTCTCATCTCAGCGTATTTCCTCGACTCACCATCGGCTGGCGAGAAACTCGTTTTGTCCGAATACAAGCCGGTTAATTCCGTCGTCGACCAGAGCCTGGGTTGCGGCTGAGTCCGTGTTCGCGTAAACGTTTTGGTGCGCGAACTGTACCGTCAGCCGGTTTAGGCTGTCAACGAACCGGGTATCCGCCATTTCCGGCCACCCAACTTGGGAGGAAGCCGCGAATACATGTCGCGGAGTCAGTGGTAAAAACACCGCAGCGTTCTCTTTGCCGAAGCCCACGCCAGGTAGGACCCTTTCATCAGCGAACTCCACCGTACTCACCGGACAGTCCGACGTGAGAAAAGTCATATCGCGGGGCGCTTCGATGGTATGCCATGCCTTCCGCATGAGGGCCTCAGCTACGATGCGAGTGCGGTGCGGCAGCCCAACGACGTGATAGAAAGAGGGGCTAGTTTCCATTGCAGCGCGAAGTTCATCCACTTCTTTCTGCAGCTCCTCCGCGAAGCGGAGCTCTCCCGCCAGAAAAAGCCCGTACTGCAAATCACGAACAAAACCGGGGTCCTTGGTTTGGTCCCTGAACCCTGTGACCATGGCGTCTGTGATTTGGGCTCTGACCTTGCGAGTTCTTGCGAATAACGATGCGATGAAGGACGAGATGACAACCGCCTGGTTCTCAGCAAGCTTTTACGACGCTGAATGAGAAGAGAGAATAGCGGGAAGGCATCCGCCTCAATGCGAGCCAGCCAGTTCTCGTACCGGTTGTGTGTCGCTCGGCCTTTTAGCTCGTACTCGTAGAAGTCGCGTTCGTGGCATTCGTTTTCTGGCCTGCTCTTCCTGACCGGCTTGTTCCTTTCGTATACCCAAAGGATGCCATCCCCGTCCACAAAGCTAGCCAGAAGCCGTCGTGTCACGATATGCTTGCCGGCGCGCTAGTTTTCGTACCGTCATGTCTACCCACATTTTACGCCTTTACTGGTTAGGCGCCCGCCGGGCATTTTTGAGACTCGCCGTCTAGGTCGGCGGTTAGGACCCGCTGGGAGCGGGTCCGCAGCCTGCGAGGCTGCCCCACGGGTAAGCTACCATAAACCTTGTGCCGCACCACCCACGGCTCTTCCTCATCGACTCCTTCGGATTCATCTTCCGCGCGTACCATGCGCGGGCTCGCACCGCCGCGCCTCCCATGCGCACCAGCGCAGGACTCTCCACCGAGGCCGTGTACATCTTCAATAATATGCTGCGCAAGCTGGCCAAGAGCTACGCGCCGGAGTACATCGCCGCCGTTTTCGAGAGCGGCGCGCCCGTGGCGCGCATGGCCGAGTTTGCCGAATACAAGGCCAACCGCGCCGAGATGCCTCCGGATTTGGGCGAGCAGATCCCGCACATCCGGCGCATCCTGGAAGCGATGCGGATTCCCATTCTGGAGTACGCGGGCTTCGAGGCCGACGACGTCATCGGGGCTATCGGGCGCCGCGCGGAGCAGGCCGGCACGGACGTGGTCATCGTCTCCAGCGACAAGGATATGATGCAGATCGTCAGTGAGCGGGTCTCCATGCTGAATCCCGCCAAGGACGATGAGTGGTACAACCCGGCGAAGGTCAAGGAGTTTCTGGGCGTGGCGCCGGCGCAGGTGGCGGATCTGTTCGCGCTCAAGGGCGACGCCATCGACAACATTCCGGGGGCGCCGGGCATCGGCGACAAGGGCGCGCGCGAGCTGATCGAGCGCTTCGGTTCGGTGGAGGCGGCCATCGAGCGGGCTGCCGAAGTCGAGCGCAAGATGTATCGCGAGAGCCTGCAGAACAACGTCGAGCGCATTCTGATGAGCAAGCGCCTGGCGACCATCGATACGGCGGTGCCTATCGAGTTCGATCTCGAATCGGTGCGCGCGCGGGAGCCGGACTCGGAGGCGCTGAAGCTGGTATACAAAGACCTGGAATTTCACAGCCTGCTGAAGGAGATGGGCCCCAGCGAAGACACACGCACGCGCGATTACCAGGCGCTGGAATCGGGCGCGGCGCTGGCGGAATGGCTGCGGGCGGTTCCGGCGGACGCGCCGGTGGCGGTGGCCATCGCGGAATCCCGGCCGGGCGAGTTAGATCTCGAGATTACGCCCAGCACCATCGGCGTGGCGTGGAGATCGGGCGAGGGACGCTCGGCGCCGCTTGTGCCGGCCGCGGAACTGGCTGCGCTCCGGCCATGGCTGGAAGACGCCGCGCGGCCCAAGATCGCGTGCGACGTGAAGTCCGCGCTGCTGGCGCTCGATAAGCTGGGCGTCGAAGGCACGGGTTTCGACCACGACATCATGCTGTATGCGTTCCTGCTGGACGCCGATCCATCTGGCTGCCCGCTGGAGGAGCAGGCGCGGCGGCGGCTCGACCTGAAGGTGGGAGCGGCGCCGGAGCAGCATGCCGATATCGCGCTGGAGATTTACAAATCGCTGCGGCCCGCGGTCGTCGAGCGCGGCTTCGAGAAGCTGTATGCGGAAATCGAACTGCCGCTGGCGCGCGTGCTGGCGCGCATGGAGCGCGTCGGCGTGCGGATCGACCGCGCCGAATTGGGGCGGCTTTCGGAGCTGATGGAACGCGATATCTCGCGGCTGACGGCGGAGGTCCACGCGCTGGCGGGGAAGCCATTCAACATCAGCTCGCCGCAACAATTGGGGCGGATTCTGTTTGAAGACCTGGGGCTGCCCGCGCCGTTCAAGTACGGCAAGGGCAAGACGATTTCGACGGCGGCGGGTGTGCTGGAGGAACTGGCGGGCGATCACGAGATCGTGCGCAAGGTGCTCGAATACCGCCAGCTCACCAAGCTGAAGGGCACCTACGTGGACGCGCTGCCGGCGCTGATCGATGCGCAGACGGGGCGGCTGCACACCAGTTTCAACCAGACGGGCGCGGCGACGGGCAGGCTTTCGTCGTCGAACCCGAACCTGCAGAACATTCCGATCCGCACGGAGCTGGGGCGCGAGATCCGGGCGGCGTTCGTGCCGCGCGCGGGGTGGAAACTGATCGTAGCGGATTATTCGCAGATCGAGCTGCGGCTGCTGGCGCACATGTCGCGCGATGCAGTGCTGGTGGAGGCGTTCCGCAACGGCGAAGACATCCACACGCGGACGGCCGCGGAGGTGATGGGGGTACCGCCGCTGATGGTGACGCCGGAGGCGCGGCGGAACGCCAAAGCCGTGAACTTCGGCATTGTGTACGGGATCAGTCCGTTTGGTCTGGCGGCGCAGTTGGGCATCACGCAACGCGAGGCGCAGGCTTATATCGAGAGCTACTTCGCGCGGTATGCGGGGGTGCGGAAATTCATCGACGCGACCATCGCGGAGGTGCGGCGGACGGGCGTGACGCGCACACTGCTCGGGCGCGAGCGGCCGATTCCGGATATCAACAGCCGCAATCCGAACGCACGCGGTTTTGCGGAGCGTACGGCCGTGAATTCGCCGCTGCAAGGGACGGCGGCGGATTTGATCAAGCTGGCGATGGTGCGGATCGATCGGGAAATGGAGCGGCGGGGCGGGGAAGCGGCCATGCTGCTGCAGGTGCACGACGAATTGGTGTTCGAGGCTCCGGCCGAAGAAGCGGCCGAGGTCGCGGCGCTGGCGAAGCGCGAAATGGAGCAGGTCTACCGCCTGGAGGTGCCGTTGCTGGTGGATGTGGGGATCGGGGATAACTGGCGCGACGCGAAGTAGCGGCCTGGTCCGGACTCACCCAGCGTGGCTAAAGGCCCCACGCTTGAGTCTATGCCGAAACGAGAAATGGATGGCGGGTTTTAGCCGGTGCGGGGCTTGAGCCTGGCTGGCGGCACGGGCTTCAGCGCGAACGACCCCGCGGGTCGTTACCAAGATCGGAGAACTGACGCCGGGACGTGGCGCAGGCACTCATTGCCTGCCGCGCTGACACTCGTGTCAGCGCAGGCGAGCGTAGCCCGCCCAGCGGGACGTTAGTCCCGCTAGAACAGTGATTTGCACGATGGTTCTCTGGAGAGCCTGCGTAAGGCGAGCTTCGCTCGCCGATGGCTAGCTACGCTCGCCGAAGAGCGGGCCTGCGAGGCCCGCGCAGGCTGCGAGCCTGGCTGCGAGCCTGCCCCACTACTGCGACAACCGGGTGTCAACGGCGCCCGGATCGCAGCGGGGCCGGGCCCCGGGTTTGCGTCCCGGTCCCTGCGGCGGTGAGGTTTCCGTATCCTTTTGTTTCCCTCGTCTTGTGCTACGAATCGGGCCGGCTGCTACATGAGTGTATTGATCAGCTCGCCCGAAGAGTTGTACACCGTGATGTCGTTGAAAATCGAGTTCGAGACGTAGATGTTCCCGCTTCTATCCACGGCGATCCCTTCACAGCCTCCAGTGCCTTGATTGATCACCAGCACGGGGTTCTTGCCGTTATTCGGAGCGTACTTCACAGCCGTGCCGCTGGTGTACTCCGAAATATAAACGTACCCTTTGCTGTCGAAGGCAACGCCCGTGGGACCCGTGTTCACGTTATCGTTGAACACGACGATCTCCTGGGGATCGCCGGTTAGAAACTCTCCCACGTTGTAGCTAATCACCGCGTTTTCGCCGACGTTGCGGCCAAAGCCCGCATAGATGTTCTTTCCGTGGATCGTCAGCGCTCCCGGCCCGATGAATTGGTACCCGCTGTTGTCTTTAGTGAGGGTCTCAACCAGGCCGCCGCCGATGTTCAGAGCGATGACGTTATTTGCCGTGGATGCATTGTCGGCTATGTAGACGTCCCCGTACGCGTCGACCGCGACGCCCAGAGGTCTGTTGATGGCGGTGCTTGAGATCGTCTGCTCCAAGGCGAGCGTCCTGGTGTTATACACGGTTACGTTGTTGGTGCCGAGGTTCGTGACATATAGATCTTCGCCCGCAAAGGCCAAGCGGGTCGGGGAGCTTACGTCTTGCGCGATCGTATTGCGTATTACTCCGGTGGTTGGATCCATTTCGAGTACTTGGTTCGCGCCACTGTTTGCAACCCACAGGTTACCCGCAGTGTCGAATGCGATGCCATTCGGATTATTGAGTTGTGCGTGGGCGGTCAACGCCAGGCTCAATCCCAGTGAAAGTGCGAAGCAGCGCGCAAGAACGAGATGTGTCGCTTTGAGTTTCATTGTAGTCTCCTTTTTCGGCAGTTCCGTGCCGATCGTTGAATTGTCTCGATTGATTTGGCCGCGCTTTTTTTCTGCTCGATGCCGTGCGGCCCGCCGTTTTCCGGCTCTCGGTACTAATGGCGCGAAGCGCGGAAAAAATCGACAAGCGGCGCGAGAATGCGTCATGGGGTCGAAGAATGGCCATCGGGAAATCACCGGACTCCGAGGCGTCTTCTGTGATAGAATTTCAAGGATCTGGCGATACGTACTCCGGCAGAGGACCCGATCCCAGGAGCTCATGCCAGCCAAGCGCGATGGCGAGATAACCCGTCTTCTCGGCGCCTTTAGGACTGGCGAACCGGAGGCTGAAGCGCGCTTGATGGACCTGACCTATCGCGAGCTGCGCAAGATCGCAGCGGGTCATTTGCGCCGGGAACGGTCTGCGCGCAGCTTGCAAACCACCGATCTGGTTCACGAAGCCTATTTGCGGCTGATCGAACAAGCCGGCATTCCCTGGCGCGACCGCGCGCATTTCTTTCAGGTGGCCGCGCATGTCATGCGCCAGATCCTGATCGACCGCGCACGCAAACGCCATGCGGGCAAGCGTGGCGGCGGTGCTCCGGAAATTAGCCTGGATCGCGCGCTGGATATCGCCGAGGCTCATTCCGCCGACCTGCTGGTGCTCGAAGAGGCGCTGTCGCGCTTGCAGCAGGTGGATAGCCGCCAGTGCCAAGTGGTGGAAATGCGGTTCTTCGCAGGCATGTCTGAAGACGAGATTGCGGAGGTGCTGGGAGTTTCGGCCCGCACCATCAATCGCGAATGGCGGATGGCGCGCGCCTGGCTCTACAAGGAAATGTACGGATGACGCCCGAGCGATGGCGACGCGTCAAGTCCCTGTTCGAGCTGGTGCTCGACCAGCCGGTTGCCGCGCGTGACGGGTTCCTCGACACGGCGGGGGAGAGCCCCAGCCTGGTGTCGGAAGTCCGTCGGCTGCCGGCCGGCGATGCGCAGGCCGGGAGCTTTTTGCAGGAAACAGCGGCCGTTGAGTTTTCGGCGGCAGCGTTGGCTTCCGCATCGTGAGCCTGCTGGGACGCGGCGGCATGGCGTGGTCTCTCGTGCCGCCGACCTGGTGTTGTCCCGCCCGGTAGCGCTGAAGTTTCTCCCCGGCGGCCAGTCCGGAAGTCCGCAAGCGATGG
>JBEKMJ010000072.1:0-42937 GCA_050008575.1 Bryobacteraceae bacterium | reverse complement strand
TGCCATTATGAAGATCCTCAAGGGACACACCGAGCGTGTGCGGGTTGTCTGCATCGATAATTCGGGCGAGAGGCTGGGTAGCAACGAGGAACTCTGGCTCGATCAGCTTTCACCGGCGACCGTGGAGAAAGTCCTGGACAAGAATTTTCCTTGGGTCCCTGCCGATCATCGGCGGACCTATGCCGACGAGTCTCGTGGATACATCCGGTTGGCCGCCGGACTCTGTGAGCATGATGCGGAAATCCAGGCGAAGGGGCATTTCGGTCCGGCGCTCGATGTGATTCAGGAATACTACCGCGAAAGGCTCCCTGAGGAGCGGCAGCAGAGGGCGGTCGAAGCGATATCGCTTTTCCAGAAAGTGGGATTCGGGGAGGGCGTTGCGGAGGAGTTGGACGCACTCTGCGAGTTCACCGGACAAGAGCGGCATGAGGTCCTCGAGATCGTGGCTGCACTCAAGGACGCCCCGGGCTTTGTGGCGCGGACAACGCGTTATCTTTACGTCACGCCGGAGATTATCGCCAAAGTTGCATTCACAAGGGCTTGGAGGCGATGGTTCGAAGCGGACCCTTCGGCCGCGCTCAGACGGGTCCCACCAGTTCTCCTTTCGACATTTCAGGCGCGCGTGGCCCGAAGCGCTACTGCGGAGGTGCGGACCCTAACGGGTCAGTTTTTTTGGGATTCCGTAGCAACCCTCAAACCACGCGACCTTGCCGACGAAGACGCAGTGGCGAGGTTGGCGACGCTGATCAACACCAATCCGGATCTCTATTTTCCGCGGCTCGCCCTACTTGTCCGAGATGCGACGATGGAAGAACTCCGCCGAAGCCGTGGTGGTTCTGGTTACCGCGGCAGCCGAAGGACACTTGTCTGGACCGCCGAACATCTCGCAGCATTTCCCAATTACTTTCCGGAAGCGGAGGAAATCCTGCGTCGACTCGCGCTTGCGGAGACCGAGGAACGGATCGGAAACAACGCGACGGGGGTCTGGAAGGAATTGTTCCGGATCCAACTGTCGGGGGCCGCAATTCCGTTTCCCGAACGGATCGAACTGCTCGGCCGCCTCTTGTTTTCCGCCGACGTAGACCAGAGCGCCTTGGCGCTTGCGGCGCTCACCGAGACTCTCAACTTCACCGGCACCCGAGTCGTAGGACCTTCGGTAGTGGCGGGGCAAATCGTCCCGCCGGACTGGAGACCGAACACTGTCAGGGAATTCCAGAACTGTCTGGAGCTGATCCTCGCCTTATTCGACCGGGTGTTTGAGGAAGGAGCTCCCGACGTGCGGCAGAAAGCTTGGTCAGCGTTAGCAGGGGATATCCGCCCACTGCTCGGTCATGGGATGCTCCCTGCACTGAGCGCAATCGCTCTGCGCCGCTCGATCCCGGATACCTGTCTGCCCGACGTCCTGGAATCCGTCGAGGACTTCCTTCAGTACGAGTGCCGGAGTCAATCGGGCGATGTGGCTAACGACCCATACTGCCGGGACGTGGCAGAATGGGCGCGAGCTCTCACGCCAAGCGATTTTGCCGGCCGTTTGAAAGCTGTCATCGGGAAGGACCCCTGGCACCACTCCATTCGCGAGGACGGCTCAGGTATTCCGTCCGAGATCATTCCTCTTGCCGAAGAACTCTACCGGGCCCCGGAGAAATTTGAAGCGGCGCTGCCCTACCTGAATTCGCCGGATGCCGCTAGCGCTGGACTTCTTGGAGACGCACTGGCCCGTCTGGATGCCGATGCAAAGTATTTGGACCGCATTCTCAGCTCCGCTGCGCAGAGCGGTTCAAACGCACTCGCCCGCGGCTATGTCGGCAGGCTACTGACTGCTTATCCCGCGACTGCGGATCTTCTCAACCCGTGGCTCGATCGGTTGGAGAACGAAGCGCCGGCGCTGGCATATTTCGTATCGATCTCGGCCCCGGAGTTCAGCCGCCCACTGGAACGAACCCTACGGCTAATCAGGGAGGGGAAACTCCCCGTCCAGTCGTTGCAAGGCTTCATCGCAGGTGTCCTCCTCGACCGTATGGATTCCAATGAATTGAGCACTGTGCTGGATTTGCTGGTCCACGCGGGAGATCCCGAAAGCCTGCATATCGCGCTCGATTTTGTCGGTCAATCGCTTCAGAAGGGCCGCAGACTTGATGCCGCCGAACGAGAGGCGATGTGGCGGGTATTAGAGGTGAGTGCTCGTGTAGAGGATCGAACTGATTACTGGTGGGTGCGAGCAGTTGAAGCCTTTGCGCCAGAGGCTCATGAGCGGGCGTGTAGAGTGGCGATTCTGGGCCTTACCGGCGACGACTACAACAAGCGGAAACACGCATGGGGCATTTTGTCCGCGCTGGCGGAGGCGCACCCAGACCTTGTCATGGCGAGTGTCGGGAAGGTCCTACTGGATGAAGAACACGGGTGGCGCCTTCGAGTCGGTGCCCGTTCAGGCTTCTTTCAGACGCTCCCCTTGGATTCCGTTCGGCGCTGGCTAGCCGAGACTGGAATCGAAGGTGCGCGAATGATTGCGAATCATCTTCAGCCGCCATCTGTCGACGCCGAGGGAAAGGCGCAGATCCACCCGCTCACCGAATACGTTCTTGCAAAATGGGGGGACGATGAGGTGGTATTTGGTCGTTTTGCCGCCTCTACACACCACCTGCAGATGTATGCAGGCGACATCGCTTCGGCGCACCTGAGGGAGGCCGAGAGCGCACGGCCCTTTCTGTCGCACCGCATTCCGGCAATTCGAAAGTGGGCGGGACACGAAGTGACGTTGGGCGAGAATCAAGCGCGGCAGTGGACAATTCAAACCGAAGAGCAGTTTCTTCGATAGGCACCCCAGGTGACCGGGATTTTACTGCCTGGCACCCCACAAACGCCACAATAAGAGCATAGGTTCCGAGCCAGTTCGAATTGTGAGATGCTAAAGAAATGGCACGGGCCGCCGCGAAATACATATTCGCCGCGCTGCTTGCGTTACTGTCAACGCAGGCGGTCATGCCGTCCGTACGTGTTGTCGCGGCTGCCGAAATCGTCTGGTGCGCCGAAGCCGAACAACAGACCCCGCGCGAAGCCCGCCACATTCGGGTAAACATACAGGCTGGGCGGCCGGCGCCCGCGTACGTGTCACGAGCCAGGCCCGAACCGGCCGCCGCGGTTCTATTCCAACGGCCCCCTCCCGAAACCTCTCTTTTCTCGTAATCCGCAACCTGCTTAAGCCAACCGAAAGAGGAGAGGACTTGTGTCATTAAGAAACTTACTACGTCTTGTTGGACTCGGAGATCGTGAGCGTGAGGATCAACTCCGGGCAATCGGCCGGCGGCGCCAAGAGCTGTCGGGACTGACTGACGATCAAATAAAATCCGCCGCCCGAGGCCTGTGCCGGGACCTCGACGTGATCGAAACGTTCGCGCTGGCTGCGGTGATTGCAGCCCGCGTGCTTGGATTGCAGATGTTCGATGTGCAGCTCCTGGGCGCGCTCGCCTTGCAACGCGGCGAGATTGCGGAGATGCAAACCGGCGAGGGCAAGACCCTGGCCGCCGTGCCAGCCGTCATTTGGTATGCGTCTCAGGGCCGCGGCACGCACGTGCTCACTGCCAACGACTATCTGGCCCGCCGCGACGCCGCGTGGATGCGCGGGATCTACGAATGGTTCGGACTTTCCGTCGGGCATATCTCGCAGAACATGCCCGCGGTAGAGCGCCGCGCGGCGTACCTGTGCGATGTGACTTATGCGACCGCCAACGAGGTCGGCTTCGACTACCTGCGCGACGGTCTGGCGCGCAGCGCGGAAGATATGGTCCAGCGGCCGTTTGCATTTGCCGTCATCGACGAGGCCGATTCGATCCTCATCGACGAGGCGCGCATCCCGCTGGTGATCGCTGGGGGCGTGGCCGGCGATTCCACCCTGCCATACCGCGTCGATGCCGTGGCAGCCCGCCTGCAGCCGCACTTGCACTACTCGCTCGATGAGTTCGCCCGCAACGCGCAGTTGACCGATGCCGGCATCGAGCGCGTGGAAGCGGCGCTCGCCTGCGGAAGCCTGTTCGATGCGCGGAACCTCGGCGTTCTGACGGCTGTGCAGGATGCGCTGCATGCGCATGCCCTGCTAAAACGCGACGTGGATTACGTGGTCAAGAAAGACGCGATCGAACTGGTGGACGAGTTCAAAGGCCGGATCGCGCAGAACCGACGATGGCCTGCCGGGCTGCACTCCGCCGTGGAAGCCAAGGAACGCGTGCGGCTGAAGAAACAAGGGCACCTCCTCGGTTCCGTTACAGTGCAGAGCCTGATGGGAATGTACGAGCGGGTCTGCGGCATGACCGGGACGGCGGCGACGCAGGCCGACGAGTTTCGGAAGGTGTACAAACTGCCGGTAACCGTTGTCCCGACGAATCGGCCGGTGATTCGCGAGGACCTCCCCGACGTCGTGTATGCCGATAAGGACGCGCGGAATCGAGCGCTGGCCGAAGAGATTCGAAGGGTCCACCAGGCCGGCCGCCCGATTTTGGTGGGTACGGCGAGCGTCGAGGAGTCGGAGGAATTGAGTAGCCGCCTGCAATTGGCCGGCATGAGGCATACGGTTCTGAACGCCAGGAACGATGAGGCGGAAGCGGAGATTATCGCGCAAGCCGGTGCGTTGGGGGCAGTGACGGTTTCGACGAACATGGCCGGACGGGGTACCGATATTTTGCTGGGAGGGAATCCGCCAAGCGACCGCGACAGGGTCGTGGAGCTGGGCGGTCTGTACGTGATGGGCACCACGCGTCACGAAGCCAGACGCATCGACAACCAACTGCGCGGCCGTGCCGGACGGCAGGGCGATCCGGGCACGTCCCGCTTCCTGATCAGCCTTGACGACGACCTCTTGGTGCGCTTCGGGATTGCGGAGAACCCGGATATCGACAGCGTACAGCGCACGGCGGAAGGCCAGAATCTCGAGATCCGCCAGACGCTCTGGAAATACGAGACTACAGTTGAAGATCACCGGCGCGAAGTGTACGGCTTGCGCCGGGAGATTCTGCTGTCGCCTGGCTGGAGTCTCGGTTCGATGCTGCCCGACGAACAATATGGCGGGCTACTCCAAGCGATCGGCAAAGATACGCTCGAAAGGGCCGGGCGCCAATTGGCGCTTGCCATCCTCGACGATCTCTGGGCCGATTACCTGGCGAATGTCGCCGAATTAAGGGGCGGCATCCATTGGGCCTCTTGGACCGGCGCCGATCCGCTCCATAAATTCCTGACCGGCGAGCGCGAGATCTATGAGGATTTTCATGCGTGCCTGCAGGAAGAGATTGCCGCGGCGTTTGAGACGGCCGAGATCCGGGACGGCGCGATCCATTTCCGCAACCCGGAGCGGATGGAGCGCGGAGCAACCTGGACGTATCTCAGCACCGACCAGCCTTTCGGAACGCTCGCCGAACGGATCAAGAAAGGGATACAGAGGAGGCTCTCGAAGACATGAGGACTGCCCACTGGGGGGATTTCGCGGGGCAGCCAGTGCTTACTTCTTCCTTGGGCTGCGGGCCACAAAGCCGATGGCGCGCGTGATGGGCGGATTCTTGAGCTTTTGGATATCTTGGACTACGGAAGCCAGGATAGAGGATTGCCGATGCAGGGCTTGGGTTTGCAGCTCCTGCGTGTGCGCGTGTTGTTTTTGAGTGGCGTCAATATCTTCGATTTTGCGTGCCAGATCTTTGTTGTCGGCGGCAAGTTCACGGAGTTTGACGAAAGCCCGCACGATCAGGATGCTCATCCGGACAGCGCGGGGGCTATTGAGCACAGCCGACAGCATGGCCACGCCATGCTCGGTGAAAGCATAAGGCAGGTAACGACGGCCGCCCCGTCCTTCGTTTGAGGTTGCAAATTGCAACCTCAAAGACTCAACCTCCGCCTTCGTGAGTTGGAACATGAAGTCTGGCGGAAAGCGGTCGGCGTTGCGGCGAACGGCGAGATTGAGGTTCTTCGTAAGCACCTCGTAGATCTCGGCCAAGTCACTGTCGAGCATGACCTTCTGGCCGCGAATCACGTAAATACGGCTTTCGATAAATGGCGCCGGTAGCGGGATCTGACCAGCCACTGTGAAGTCTTTGGACATTTTGAGAAGCTCGTTGCCTGGCGGCCGAAACTTTCTCACCTGAAATTGCAGGAATCGGGGAGGACCAGCCGAAGCCCGCCCTCAGTTCCCCCCCAACGCCCCCGCCAACACGAACACCAGCGGTGCGTTCCAATTGATCGCCACCTCGTTGCTGGCGTACGAAGCCTGCTCATCCAGGTACATCCTCGCGGGGGGACCATTCCGCAACTTCTTCATCGCCGCATCTTGGCGGCCGCGATTGGGACCTCCGGAAAGCAGCCCCGGCCAAGGTTCCGCCAGCCCCAAACCCGCGCTGGGCCGGTGGTGCGGATGATGATACGGGTTCTCCCCCACCTGCGTCACCCACGATAGCGAAAAGGTATTGCGGCCCAGCAGGTAATGCAGGTTGTCCTGGGCGGTTTCCACGAACCGCGGATCGGGCCGCAGCGCGTTGGCCACTAAAAGCTGCAGGCTGTAGTTGGCGGCCACACCGTTCGATCCCCAGATGTAATCCGCCGGGGTCAGGCTGATGCGGTATGGATGGCGGCTGGAGCGTTCCACGATCTGCTGCGCCGCGCTCACCGAATCCTGCGTGATGGCGGCTACCGCATCGGCGTTCTTCCCGTGCCCCAGCGCGTAGCTCCATAGCGCCAGCGGCGCCACATCCCCCCAACCGGGAGGCCCATTCGGTTTCACCGTTTTGCGGAACGCGCCGAAATGCTCCAGAAAGTAGCGCTCGTAGGTCTGGTCGCCGGTGGTGCGCGACAACTCGGCGGCGGCCCACAAATGTTCGTCCGCGCAGTCGCTATCTCCGTACTCTCCCGTCTCGACGCCCGCAGGATTGCGGAACCGCACGTCGGGATACTTCTCCAGCCAGACCCACGCCTGGCGCGCGGCGCGTTCGCACTTGTCCGCATAGGCTGCGTCAAAGGGCCGGTAGACGCGGGCGGCGATGGCCATCACGGCCGCGAAATCTCCCGTGGCGCAGGAACTCTTATAAGGCTCCTTGCCCGTGCCGATGACGTAGCTGATTAGCTTATCTTTCTCGGGAAGGATGAAATCGCAGAAGCGCTCGCTGGTTTGTTTGTGCCAGACGCCCCCGTCGTCGTCTTGCATGGAGAGCATCCAGTCCAGGTTCCAACGGATTTCGTTGAGGAGGTCGGGGGTGCCATTGCCTGATTCCGGAATGTTGAGCCGCACCTGTTTCAGGCGGTCGCCGAAGATCTCCCAAGTCCACAGCAGGGTGCCGGTGGAGATGCCGGAGTTGACCACGTAGCGGCCGTAATCCCCGGCATCGTGCCATCCCTTCGCCGATAGGCGGGGGCCGGTCCTGCCAGAGGAAGCATGGTACGCGCCTTCCAGGTGACAGGCGGCGTGCTTGTAGCCGGGAAACTCCGGCCCAAGGTCCACGGCGGTGCCACAACGCTGTCCGTAGTACGATCGCATGGCCAGGTAAAACGCACGCGCGAACACATCCGGGCCGATGGCGAAGTTCCAGCTCCGGCCGGCGCCCGGCACCTCCAGGTAGTACTTACCGGGCTTGTCCAGTTTGGTGAAATCCGCTTCCTGGATGAGATCGCCGGAATCGGGATCGTTAATGGGCTCCGCCAACTTGCCATGGAAAGCTACGGAATCGTTGCCGGCGCGGCGCACCGAAAACTCTTTTGCCAGCGTATGGGAAACCACCATCGCCAGTTTGGGAGAATGGGGTAGATACCCTACTTGATCCACTTTGATGTCGCTGGTGGGCGCCGCCGCATAGGCGCACACCGCTATTAAGAATATTGCGACCCGTTTCATCGACACTGAGTATAACGCCGCGTGCGCATTGTGCGATAATCGCCAAAATAGGGTAACGGGAGGGCAAGACGCTTCACTACTACCCCTTGCGTGCGAACAGCGGGTCTGGTATAAGGGCTTACTGACTGCGTCGCAGGTTTGGGCCCTGTTATGCCCGTGAAGAAGAAGATACCAATGCCGAAGAGTGCCGAAAAGCGCAGCGTCCCCGAACCTCCGCCCCAGGAAGGCAGGAACGGCCAACCAGGGAAGGTGGCCGCGCCGCCTCGCGACACGGGACCCCATCAGATGGACTCCTTCGAGGAAGGCATGCGTCTGTTTCATGCGCGCATGTTTCCGCAAGCCAGGGAGTTTTTTCAGCGGGCGATGGGCGGGGCGGATCGCGCCGTGGCCCACCGCGCCGGATTGCACGCGCGCATCTGCGAGCAGCGCTCGGAGTCCGCCGGCCCGGTGCTGAACACGCCGGAAGAGCACTACAACTACGCCATCACGCTGATCAATTCCCGCGATCTCCCAACCGCTCAAAAACACCTGCGGGCCGCTCTGGATGCGGACTCGGCCGCCGACCATGTGCTCTACGCGCTGGCCGCCTGCCAGAGTCTCGGTGGAGAATTGCAGGCGGCTTATGAGAACCTGAAACGTGCGATCGATTTGCAACCTCGTAACCGGCTGGCCGCCCGCCAGGACCCCGATTTCGCGGCAATGGCCGACCACCCGGCGTTCACCCGGCTGGTTTATCCGGAGAGAAAAATCTAGCAGGCTGCGGAAAAATGTCAGGGACCGCTTGCTAACGCGCGCGGCTCAGAATTGCGTGCGCGTGTCTACAGCAACTTATCGAGCCGCAACTTACCGAGCCGCGACCGTGAGGGAGCGGTCTGGTGGAGCTTTTTTTCCGCAACCTGTTAGGAGCCGGCTGAAAGCCCGCTCAGACATGCCAGGAGGCCTGTCCTACGTCTAGCACCGAACCCCTGCGCGTCGTCGCCATTGGCGGAGGCACGGGCCTGTCCGCCCTGCTGCAAGGATTGAAATACTACGCCCGTCCCGGCCAGGGTGCGCGAATGGACATCACCGCGGTGGTCACCGTCACCGACGATGGCGGCAGTTCCGGCCGTCTGCGGCGCGACTTCGACGTGTTGCCGCCGGGCGACATCCGCAATTGCATGGTGGCGCTCTCCGAGGACGAAGCCCTCCTTTCGCGCCTCTTCCAACACCGCTTCCAGTCGGGACTGGGACTCAAGGGCCACAGCTTCGGCAATCTCTTCCTGACGGCCCTGACGCAGCTCATGGGCGATTTTCCGGAGGCCGTGAAGGCGTCTTCTGAAGTGCTCCGAATCAAGGGCCGGATCTACCCCGCCACGGCCGCCAATGTGGCGCTGGAGGCCACTCTGGCCGACGGCACGCGCGTGATCGGAGAAACTAAAATCAGCAAGAGCCGCAAGCCAATTCGCACCGTCCGGCTACGCCCGCGCAAGGTAAAGCCCATGGCCGATACGCTGGCCGCCATCGCGCAGGCCGACCTGATCACTCTGGGGCCCGGTTCGCTGTTCACCAGCGTGATTCCGAATTTGCTGGTGGAGGGCATCTCCGCCGCTATCCGGCGCTCTCCAGCGCTCAAGGCATATTTTGTGAATCTGATGTGGCAGCCCGGCGAAACCGTGAATTTCAGCGCCTCCGACCACATCCGCGCCATTCACAGGCATGCGGGCGGCAAGCTGATCGATTGCGCCATCGTCAACGTCGCGCCGATCCGGATGGCCGTACGAAAGCGCTACGAAAGGCAGCAGGCGCTTCCCGTGGAAAACGATCTGAATCGAATCTTCAAAATGGGAGTCAGGGTGGTGACCGGGAAACTGCTGCAGGAATCCAAGAAAGTGCGCCACGATCCGGAACAGTCCGCCGCGGTGGCGGTGCGGTTGGCGCACGAGGGCCGGCGGCGCCGGCTCAAAGCCGGTGGGAGGAAATGAGTGGAAACGCCTCTGACGGTAGTCATTCTCGCGGCCGGGCTGGGCACTCGCATGAAGTCGCGCAAAGCCAAAGTGCTGCACCGCGCCGGCGGCCGATACCTGATCGAACACGTGCTGCGCACCGCCGTTACCTTGGCGCCGCCCGCGCGGATTTTCGTGGTGGTGGGCTATCAGTCGGCGGAGGTGCGGGCGGCAGTTCAAATGCCCGGCGTCAACTTTATCGAGCAGACCGAACAAAAGGGCACCGGCCATGCCTTGATGGCCGGGGCGGACACGCTGTCGCGGCTCGATGGCCGGCTCGTGATTCTTTATGGCGACTGCCCGCTGGTGCGTCCGCGGACGCTCGAAGACCTGATCGCGGCCCAGCAATCCGCGGATGCCGCGGGCGCTATCCTAACCGCCGTCATGGACGATCCCACCGGCTACGGCCGGGTGCTGCGCGATGCCGCCGGGCAGGTCGCCGGCGTGGTGGAGCAACGCGCGGGCACGCCCGAACAACTCGCCATTCGGGAAGCCAACATGGGGCTATACTGCTATCGCGCCGCGCCGTTTTGGAAACATATTCAGGAGCTCCGGCCGGACAATCCCGCACGCGAATACTATCTCACCGACATGGTCGACATCCTGCACCGGGCCGGACACGCCATCGCCGCTTTTCGCATCGACGACCCGCGCGAGGTGCTGGGCATCAACGACCGCGAAGAACTGTCCGTGGTGGACCGCCTGCTGCGCGCGCGCAAGGTGCGCGAGCTCATGCTGGCCGGCGTGACCATCGAGCGGCCGGAGACGGTCACCGTGGACCCGGATGTCACCATCGGCATGGACAGCATCGTCGAACCGTTTGCGCAGATCCTGGGCCACACCGCGGTCGGCGAGAACTGCCGCATCGGCGCGTGCTCCATCGTCCAGGATTCGCTACTCGCCGACGAGGTGGAAGTCGGGCCGTTCACCATAATCGGGACGTCGCAACTGGAGCGCGGCGCGCACGCCGGACCTTTCGCCCGCCTGCGCATGCAGAATCACTTGGCGGCCGGCGCGCACGTCGGCAATTTTGTGGAGCTGAAGAAGACCAGCCTGGGCGCCGGTTCGAAAGCCATGCATCTGGCATACCTGGGCGATTCCGAGATCGGCCCCCGCGTCAACGTCGGCGCGGGTACCATCACTTGCAACTACGATGGATCTCGCAAGTACCCCACCACGATCGGCGCGGGAGCGTTCATTGGCAGCAACTCCACGCTGGTCGCGCCGGTGGAAGTGGGCCAGGGCGCGTATCTCGCCGCCGGGTCGGTCATCACCAACGATGTCCCCGCGGACGCTTTGGGGGTCGGCCGCGCCCGCCAGGTGAACAAGGAAGACTGGGCCAGAAAGCGCAGAGAACTGGGCAAGAAGCGATCGACGGATTAAGCTCGATGCATACGGACGAAGCGGTCCAGCGCGTATTTGCCGAGCTTGGCGAATTGCCCGGCTATGAAGGGGTCGATCTTTCCGACATCGATGCATGTGCCGCCGATGGCGAGAACGCGCTTCACTATGTGGTTCGCAACGGGGACCTTGCCGCGGCTAGAGCGCCCATCGAGGCTGGCATTGACGTCAACAAGGCCGGAGACCTTGGCTATACTCCGCTGCACGCCGCGTGCATGCAGGACAACATCGATATGGTCAGGATCTTGGCCTCGAAGGATGCGGATTTGTTCGCGCTGAGCGAAGGCTATACGCCGTCCACATGCGCGCGGCTGGCGGGACATGACGAGATATGCGAGTGGCTTGTGCCTCGAATGGAGCAAGCGCGGACGCAAGATCCGAAGATTTGGCAGAAGGCGAGACTCGCACAATTACGCCGCGAAGCCGCCGATCTTGCGGCGCAGCTCGACGGCAGCCTTGCCGCGGCCAAGGCCCTGATCGACGCCGGAATTAGCGTCAAACAAGTCGCGGCCCTTGGCCATGTCCCACTGCACTTCGCCTGCATCCAAGGCAACTTGGCCCTGGTCAAGCAATTGCTTGAAAAGGGCGCGGATTTATTCGCGATGAGCCATGGCGAAGCGCCTATCGCTTGCGCGCGGCACGCGGGGAATAGGAGATCCGCAAGTTGCTGGTTCGTCTCATGAAGGGAGCGCAAAAGCACGATCCAAAGGTTTGGCGAAGGGCAAGAATCGCACGAATACACCGCGAAGTTGCGGTTCTTGAGGCGCACCTGGATCGCGCTTAGTCCGGCGGCGGGGTCCGTTATCGCCCACGGTGTCCCCGCGGACGCGTTGGGGCGGGCCGCGCCCGCCAGGAACAAAGAACGTGGGCCAGAAAGCGCGGAAAACTGGGGAAGAAGCGAGACTAGTACTGCATAGTTCGCGTAGGCGGTGCGCGGGTGATATCATGGCACGGACATGGAGGGATTTATGCGCCGCATAACGTTGGCAACCGTAGCCTTGAGTGTGTTTTCGTACATAACCGCCGCTTCCGGTCAGGTTGCCGTCACCACCTACCACAATGACAACTCCCGGTCCGGCACAAACTTCAAGGAGACCATCCTCACGCATGCGAATGTGAACTCCACCACGTTCGGCAAGCTCTTTACGTACACGGTCGACGGCCAGGTTTATGCGCAACCGCTGTACATGCCAGGCTTGGCGATCACGGGCAAGGGAACACACAACGTCGTGTTTGTGGCCACCGAAAACGATTCCGTGTATGCCTTCGACGCCGATAGCAACACCGGCGCCAACGCCACCCCCCTGTGGCAAGCGGCCTTCGCCAATCCGGCTAAGGGAATTACCCCCGTGCCGGCTTCGGATGTGAGCTGTGAGAACATCACGCCGCAAATCGGCATCACGGGAACTCCGGTGATCGACCAGGCCAACCACACGCTTTACGTTGTGGCGAAGACCAAGGAAACCTCGGGAGCGACGGTCCAGTACTACCAGCGGCTGCACGCTTTGGACATTACGTCTGGCGCCGAGAAATTCGGAGGGCCCTTTCCGATCCAGGCCTCGGTTGCCGGAAACTGCGCTCCCAACCAGAATGGACGCGTCATCTTCAGCCCATTGCGCCAGCACCAGCGCGCCGGCCTGGTGTTGCATAACGACATTTTGGCCGTGATGTGGGCGTCAAACTGCGACAACAATCCATATACAGGCTGGGCGATGGCTTTCAGCGCCTCTACCGGAGAGCAACTCGCGGTTTTCAACGACGCTCCGGACATGGGCGTGGTTTCCTATGAGTGCCGCGCAGGCATTTGGCAGGGAGGCGCGGCGCCGGCCGTGGATACCGACGGCAACCTGTTCGTAGCCACCGGAAACGGGTATTTCAATGCCAACAACGCCGGCGGCCTGGATTACGGCGACACAATTCTGAAACTGACCCTGACAAAACCCGCCTTTACGATCGCCGACTACTTTACGCCTTACAACCAGGACACTCTGGACGACGAAGACCTGGATCTGGGCTCCGGCGGTTTGCTGCTGCTCCCGGATCAACCGGGACCGTATCCACACTTATTGGCCCAAGCGGGCAAAGAGGGCACGATTTATCTGATCGATAGGGATAACATGGGTAAGTACAATTCGGCCGGCGACACTCAGATCGTACAGGAGTTGCCGAACGCCGTGGGGGGCATGTGGGGCACGTGCGCTACTTTCAGCGGCAACGTGTACTGGGGCGGTTCGAACGATTCCCTGAAAGCCTTCACGTTGACCAACGGGCTGTTCGCCACAAGCCCGACTTCAAAGACCAGCCATGTCTTCAGCGCTCCCGGAACTACCCCCAGCGTCTCGGCGAACGGAAACGCCAACGGCATCGTCTGGACCATGGATGTCAGCGGCAACGCCGTGCTGCACGCATACAACGCCGGGAACCTGACTCAAGAGCTTTATAACACAACGCAAAACGCGACTCGCGATCAGCTTGGCCCCGGCATCAAATTCAGCACGCCTACCATCGTGAATGGTAAGGTTTACGTGGGCACTAGCAGCTCCCTGGCCGTGTTGGGCCTGTTATAGGCCCATGGGACTCGCCTCGACTAATCACACCCGTAGCCAACGGCAAGGTACGTGGGCACGGGAAACTCGCTGGCCGCGTTTGGGCTCTTATAGAGTTTCTTTCCGCACATTTTACCTAGGCTTAACAAAGGCTGCGAAACCCGTTGGCGCCGGGGCGCGCCTCACATACTTGCCGGAAACCCTGCCAGCGGACGCCGGGGCGCAGCCCGTCTCCATACGAAGCGAAGCCGAGCCCCTGCCGGCGCGCGTGACGAAATACTTTGGCGCACTGGAGACCTTGGATGCCGACGCGGCGGCGTCCTTCTTTGCCGTTGGCGCGATGGTCAGGCTCCCGGGCATGGCGCCGATTTTGGGCAGAGCCGCCATCCGCCGCGTGCTGGTGCAGTTTTCGCTGGACGTCGACGATCTCCGCCATACGCCCGTGCAACTTTGGACCGCCGGCAGCCTTTCGGTGTTTGAAGCCGATATGGCGCTGACCCTGGCCGACCGCACCACGCTGGCCTTTCCGGTCACGCACATCATCCGATGGGTGGATGGCCTGATTGAGGAAGCCCGCGTCAACGTCTATCTGGAATCCCGCATGGCGGTGGCCATGTCGGCCTTCGATCGGGCCCGCAGGGCTGTACCGCCTTATCCCAACCACAAATCGATCGGCCGCTTGACGCCCGCGGGCCGGAACGGCAATTCGATCTTGCGCCCCTGCCCCGCCGACGCATAGCCGGCGTATAGCGCTTCCATCACCACGCGCCCATCTTCGCCGGTCGACTGCGGCTGCTCCTTGCCGCGCACGCAGCGGGCGAAGTGCCGCATCTCGTGCGGCGAACCGTAATTCCACAACTCGTCGAACACCGGGTAGCTCCAGCCCTTGGTGCTGGGCGCTTTCTCCACGGCGTAACCATAGCCGTATTCGCTGTAGGTGGGCATGGCATTTCCCATGTGCAGATTCGGATAGCTGACGCCGCCTTCGCCGTAGATTTCGGTGCGGTCGTCCATGCCGCCGCGCTTGGCCCAACTGTTTTCCACCAGCCCCACGCCGCCGTTGGCAAACTCTAAAATACAAATGCTGTCGTCCTCGCCGCGCGACTTGGCGCCGTGGACATAAGTGCCCATGTGACAGGTAACGCTCTTGATGGGCGACCGGCCGAAGAACCAATAACAGAACGCGATGCCGTGGCACCCCATGTCCATGAAGACGCCGCCGCCCGAGCGGGTCACATCCCAGAACCAAGGGCTGTGCGGCCCGAAATGCTTCTCGCTCTGCTTCACTAAGTAAAGCTTGCCGAACGCGCCATGGTCCGCCATTTCCTTGGCCTTGACGTACTTCGGCGTGAACAGCAGTTCTTCGGCGTATAGCAGCAGCACGCCTTCGCGGCGGCAGACGTCGATCATCTCATCGGCCTCGTCCAGCGTCATGCAGAGCGGCTTTTCGCAGACCACGTGCTTGCCCGCGCGCGCAATGTCCAGGGTCATGGCGCAGTGCAGCGCATTGGGCGCCGCGATGGTCACCATTTCGATATCTTTTTCCCGCAGCATCTCCTTATAATCCAGGAAGACACGCGGGATACCGTACTTCCGCGCCGTTTCTTCCGCGTGGCCGGGCGTGGGCGAGCATACCGCCACCACTTCGGCCTCCTCTGGCATGATCTGAAACGATGCCGCGTGGATGTCGCCTTGAAACCGCGACCCGATGATTCCGACTTTGACTTTACCGTTTGACATAGAGAAACTCACCTCCTCGTGGGCGCTTTGGCCTGCGCGCGCAGCGCATCCAGTTCGGTACGGAACTTCGCCGATTTCTCCGGCGTGTGAAGCCCGTCGTAGACGGCGATCAGATCCTCCCGTGCGTCCATCAGGGCGTTTACGGATGAGTCGCTCACTTTCGCGACGATCTGGTAGCCGGTCAGGAGGCTCCCTTCGGCCTCTTGGTAGCGACGCTCCCGGAGCAGCGTGCGGCCCAACCGGATGTGCGCAATGCCGGCGCCGGCGTGTTCCGGCTGTCCCGTCCTTGCAAATTGCCGGATGGCCCCGCGAAGAGCCCCTTCCGCGCGGGCGTATTGTTTCTTTAGCGTGTAGACTTCGCCCAGATTGGACAGCGCGGTACCGATGAGCGCATGCTCGGTGTATAGCTTTCGGTACATCTCGAGGGAACGCCGGAGGTGCGCTTCGGCGGCGTCCAATTTCCCGAGCTTGACTTCCGCCGCCCCCCATTGGCCGATCGCCACCGCCAGTGTGCTTTCACCCGGAGACACGCCATCCAGTATATGCACCGCCTCTTGTGCCAGGCCCTCGGCCTCTCTGTATCTCCCCTCTCCGCCTTCATAAACGAGAGCGTTCGCCACATAACCCATGTCAGCCGCGGTTTCCGGATGGTCTTTCCCGTGCCAGGCTTGGTTGATATCGAGCGCTTCCCGATAATCGCGCTCGGCCGCCGCGTAGTCTTTTCCTCGATTGATTTCCACGTTGCCAAGATTGATCAAGGCATCGGCGACGAACGGATGGCGCGGGCCGTACAATCCCCTCCAGATCTCCAGAGCCCTGCGGTCGAGAGCTTCGGATTCATCCCAATGCTGCATATAGAAGTGGATATTCGCGAGTTCGAGCAGACATGAGCCGTGTATGCTCGGATCGCTATGCGGCGCGGAGAGCAGCCGGTCGGCCTCCGTGAAAACCTGCAACGCTCTCGGATAGTTTCGCTGCGCCTCGAGGGCGCGCCCGAGCGCGATGGTGGCTTCCGCAATTGCGGGGTCGCCCGGCGGCCGGAGACGTTTGTATAGTTCGAGCGCCTTATCCGTGAGCCGCTGAGCGTCGTCGGACCGATTTTGATCGATTCGCAGGAGACCCAGCATCAAGAGGCTTTTCGCGACCTCCGTGCTGTTTTCGCCGAAAAGCAATTTCCTTTTTTCGAAGGCCGACTCGATCAGCCGCTGCGCCTTTTCGAGATCGCCCAATGCTTGATACACGCTTCCCAGGGTTTCGAAAAGGTCCGCCTGTATCGCCGGATCGTCATTGCGGGACTGTGCAACCTTGACGCCGCGGTCGAGCAGATCGACTACCTTGACATCCTTTGACGGGCCGGCCTGCTCGTCGCCGCCTTGAAAGATATCCGTCAACAACTTCTCTACGCGCAGCGTGCGGGCCGACTCCGCTTGCGCCGCGTCGCGGGCGCGCCGTAATCGCACATTATCGAAAACAGCCAAACCGATCAATGCCGCCAGCACTCCGGCCGCTACAATCACGGAGCGCCGGTTCCGTTTAACGAACTTTCCGATCGTGTAACGCAGGTCGTCGGGCCGGGCATCCAACGGCTCGCCCTTAATGAAACGATCGATGTCCCGGATCAGCGCGTCCACGGTCGGGTACCTCCGCCGCGGATCCTTGTGCAGCGCCGTCAGGCATAAGAGATCCAGATCGCTCCAGGCGGACTTGCCGGCCCGCGGCGCCCCGGCGCCAGGCGGCGATTCCAGAGCCGCCGCCGACGGCTTCTGGGGTTCTTGCTCGGTAATCAGCCGCTCCGCCGCCGCCGGTGAGCACTTCGATACATCGAACGGCAGCCGCCCGGCAAGCAACTCGTAAAGAACCACCCCCAGCGAATAGATGTCGGTGGACGTGGCCACACTCTCGCCGCGAACCTGCTCGGGCGAAGCATAGGCCGTGGTCATCAGCCGTAGTCCGGTGGCTGTCAAAGTCTCGGCGACGCCAAGGTCCTCGGCCTGCTTGGCGATTCCAAAATCCAGCAGCTTGGGTGTGCCATCCTCCGTCACCAAAATATTGGAAGGCTTCAGGTCGCGGTGAATGATGGATTGTCCGTGTGCATATTGGACGGCGTCGCACACCGCGCGGAAGAGCCGCAGCCGCTCGGCGATCGAGTAATGGCGCTCGCGGCAGTAGTCCGTAAGGCGAGCGCCTTCCACATACTCCATGGCGAACCACGGCGATCCATCCGGCAGCGCGCCTGCATCGTAAATCCGGGCTATATTCGGATGGTTGAGCTTGGCCAGGGTCTTCTGCTCATAATCGAAGCGCTCCTTGGAAGACGGCGACAGCCACATGTCGCGCAGGAACTTAATCGCCACGCGATTGCGCAGGTCCTTGCGCTCGGCCAGATACACCACGCCCATGCCGCCTTCGCCCAACTTCCGCACGATACGATAGTTCCCGAATTCCTCGAACGGCAGCGGATGCCGCGCGCCGGACAGCAGTTCATCCGCCAGATGCGGCAGGGCCTCGCCGAGCAACGCTTCGCCCTGCGAGTCCTTCTTCAGCATGGCCTCTATCTCGGCTTGCAATTCGCGGTCGCCGCCGCATTCGCGTTCCACGAAGGCCTGCTGGCCGGCCTCGGGAAGCTCCACGGCGGCATGAAAGATGGATTGAATTCGCTGCCACCGCCGGCTATCCATCGCGCGGCTCCACGTCCGGCCGAATCCTGGTGGCAAGCCAGGCCGAGGCCAACCGCCAATCGCGCTCTACCGTACTGGGAGAGGATCCCAGCGCCTCCGCCGTCTCGGGCGTGGTCATGCCGTAGAACCGGTATTCCACCACTTGGGCTTGCCGCGGATCGACGCGCTGGAGTTCTTCTAGCGCGGTTTCGAGCGTGATCATATCTTCCAGAGACAAGGTTCGCGACGGTCCCGCATGGTCCCCCAGAGTGACGAATTGCGCCTCTCCGTCTCCGCCTCGCTTCTCCGCTTTGCGGGACCGCGCGGCGTCCACCAGGATCTGGCGCATCGCCTTGGCCACGATCGCCTTAGCGTGGGCTCGAGACTGCACTTGCCAGTTCGGCAATACGCTCAACTTGAGCCAAGCGGCGTGAACCAGCGACCCGGTGTTGAGGGACTTGGCAGGCTCATTCCGCCGCACGGACCTTGCCAGCCGGCGCAATTCCTCGTAAGCCTGGCTGAAGTATTCGTCCACGGCACGTTTGGGTTCCGGGGTTGGGTCCGGCTTACCGCTGCTTTCTTGGGGAGGTTCGGACATGACGGTGTTTCCCGTTGGTTTGCGCTAATACAAGCTGAAAGTCACAAGGGTTGGCGGGCCGTCTTAGCCGCCGTTCTAGAAGCTTAGCAGCGGAGGACGGTTCGTGCAACCGGCTTGAGGCTACTTGGAGCGGGACGGCGTCCAATTGCCGGACCTGGCCCAAAAAAGGAGGAGCCGACAAATGTCTAACGATGTTATTGAATCCCTCGCGGGGGCTATTGCAATGCTGGGCCTTCTTGTCCTGGTAGCCCTGCTGTGGGAATATGCACTGCCGGGCATCGCGGTCGCCGCATTGCTTTGGGATCGGCTCCCGCACAACGTGCTGGCGGTGCTCGCGGGCATCCTCACAACCGCAATCTATCGCTGGCTGGCCTCCATCGAAAAACAGCCGGTGCTCGGCATCATGCTAGTGCTTCGCGCGCTGCTCTGGGGTCTCCCTTTGGCGGGATTCGGAGGCGCAATCGCAGGCGCGGCGGGTGGCGATACGGTGTGGACGATCGCGGCGGCAATCGTTGGCTTTGTCGCCGGTGCGGCAATAGCGGCAAATACTCATCCAGGACGGACTGCCGCGTAGATGTTGGCGTTGCCTCTACAGCCGGATTTTAACGGAATTGAACACCTGCCGGCAGGCAAAAAGATCGGTTGTTCGAGAACCAAAAAGATGCGGATTGCGCCACCCATGTCGCCGCGTTTGGTCCGCAACAGGCGCCGGACATGACGGTGTTTCCGCCGGGTTTGCCCTAATACAAACTGAAAGCCGGCTAGTGCGGTAACACGAGGAAAGAGAGGATATCACGATGAGACGTTTGTCGGGCGGATTTTTCCGGGCCGTGCTTCCAGCCGTAGCTCTCGCCGCTCTCGCGGTAGAGCCCGGCTGGGCGCAGGGCTACACACTTAGCGCCATTGCGGGCGCCAATGCCGAGGGCGGAACCGGCCCGTGCTTTGAGGGCATCGGCCCCGTCGGGGATGGCGGCCCAGCGGCCAGCGGTTCAGTAGCGTTGTGCCTCCGGCAACCGGCAGGGCGGATGGCGGCCTAACTCAGGACCAACTCACTTCTTCCTTCACCGGATCGAAGTGGAACATCCGCCCCTCGCGATAGCTGCGCACCGCCAGCGCGATGTGGGTCATGGTGGTATAGCCCAGCGGAGCGCTGCAATTCGGCTCCTGCCGCGACCGCACGCAATCGAAGAAGTTGTCCAGGTGCTTGTCGTCGCCCTCGTTGCCGAGCCCCGGAACCACGATTTCGTCCTTGCCATTGCCCCACTTGGCGGCGAACTCCTTGCGATACGGTTGCTCGGCGACGATCTGCGCGTGATCGAACTGCCGGTTCTGGGGCCCTTCCCATTCGTCGCCCAGGAACATCGTGGCCTTGGTGCCGCGCAGCATGGCGACCGGCCCGACTTCGTTCACTTGCGACGATTCCACCGTGATCGTGTACTTGCCCGGATAATCGGCGGAATCCATGAAAGTATCGGGCACCTCGCGCCCGTCGTTGTATACCCACAAGCCGCCTCCGCCCACCACGCGCGTGGGATGCTGGTTGCCGAGCGCGAGGTGGAAGGGCGCCACGATGTGATAGTGCAGGTCCGTGGCGATGCCGCCCGAATAGTCCCAGTATTTTCGAAAGCGGAAGAAACGGTCCGCGTCGAAAGCGCGCGCCGGCGCCGCGCCGATCCACTGCTGCCAATCGATGTAGTTATCGCCCTTGCCCTGCGGACCGGCCTCCGGATCGATGTCCCAATTCCAATCGCCATCCGGATTGTTGCGGCTGTAAGTGCCCTGCGCGGCCACCACCTGTCCGAGCATGCCGCTCTCCACCATCTCGCGCACCTTGTGCCAGCGCGTCCAGGAGGTGCCTTGGACGCCCACCTGGACTACGCGTTTGGCGGCGCGCGCGTGTGCACACAACTCCTTCGCTTCGGGCAGTGTGTGCGTCATGGGCTTTTCCACGTACACGTCCTTGCCTGCGGCGATGGCCGCCAACGCAATGGGCGCGTGCCAGTGGTCCGGTGTGGCGATGAAGACGGCGTCGATATCACCGCGCTGCAGGAGTTCCTGATGGTGCAGGTATGCTTTCGCGCCCGCGGCTTGGCCAGCGGCCTTCGTCAGCCGCTTGCGATAAACGTCGCACACCGCCACCACCTGGACATCCGCGCGCGCCTTCTGCCGCCGCAGGCAGGCTTTCAGGTGATAACCGCCGCGCGCGCCAATCCCGATCTGGCCGATATTGATGCGATCGTTGGCGCCCTTCACGCGCGAAGCCGCCATCGCGGCGCCCGCCAGTCCAACGAAACTCCGCCTGCTGATTTCGCCCGTCATTCTATCCGCCGCCCGATTGTATCAGGAGTACGCTGTGCCCAGGCGCTCGCCGATTGTAACGATTTGGTGGGGCGGACCTCCAGGTCTGCGCGGGTCCTCCAGGACCCGCTCGGGCCGGCGCGGACCGGCCGCGGGACTGTCCTGTGCCCTGCTGTAGTAAGACAAATGCCCACCCGCGTCGAACTGATCCAGGGCATCCTCGACCTGCTCATCCTCTAGTTATTCCCGCGCTGCACCGGCTGGAACGGCAGGGCTGCCTCGCCTCGGAATGGAAGAGGTCGGAAGCCAACCGCCGCGCCCGCTATTACAAGCTCACGCCCAAGGGCCGGCGGCAATTGAGCGCAGAGCAATCCAGGTGGAAACAATTGGTGCGCGCGGTGGCCCGCACCATGAAACCCGTCAAGGAGTGAATCCATGTGGCGCTTCGACGCCAAGATCGACGCTCTGCCGGTTTCGCCCACGGCCAGCCATCGCGACCGCAGCATGACGACGGGGATCGTATTCGACGGCTGAAGCGCGGCGTCACGATGGCGCAAGCCCGCGCCGATGCGGATACTCTGTTCGCCGCCAGCGTGGCGGAGGCCCCGCGCTTTAACACCGTACTGCTGGCCACGTTCGCCGCCATCGCATTCCTAACGGCCATCGTCGGCGTATATGGCGTGCTGGCCTTTGCAGTAGCACAACGCAGCGCGGAAATCGGCATCCGCATGGCTTTGGGAGCTACGCTGGGGGCCGTGCTCGCGCCGGTGATGAAGGAAGGCGCGGTGTTGGTCGCGGCAGGGGCGCTCGCGGGCGTGGCACGCCGGCTTTGGAGCCTAATTTCAGGAGCAGCGTCGCGGCATGCTTTCGACCATCTTCATCGAGGGGCTGCCTGAACAGATCTTCCAACATCGGCACGACGCCGGACCGAATTGAATCAGTTCGCCGCAATCGGAAATGCGCCTGCGTACCGGCGAAGGCGCGAATGGACTCGGACATCAGGGTGTGCACCACCCGCACGGCTTCGTTCAACCCGGACATCTGCCGCTGAAGGTCCCCCGCCCCCAAGGCTTCAATGATTTGCGCTTCGTCCATCCGGTTCAAGCTGTCCCGAAACCGGCGAGTCTACTTCGCCGGTAGCGGCCGCATCATCAGATTCCGGAACTCTACCACGCTCCCCTTATTGTGCTGCTGCAGCGCCAGCAGGCCCTTGGAATATGTATTCTTCCCGTCCACGTAGTCGACGACCACTTTGTCGTTCACTTTTATCACGATGTGATCGCCGACCGCGATGACGTCCTGCGTCCACCAGGTGTCGTCCGGGATAAGCTGCTCCTTGATATCGGCGAATCGGTAGAGGCTGCCCGTGCGCCGCCAGTCGGAATGGGTGTTGTTCACCTGCGCCTCGTAGCCGGCCGGCCACTCGGGCCCGAACTTCGCGCGGAAATACATGCCGGAATTGCCCCCGTGATTTATCCTGACTTCGGCCTTAAACTCGCAATTCTCGCACTCGTGCAGCGTGTAAAACAGGTGGCTGCGCTCGCCGTCGCCCACGATCTTGCCGTCCTTCACCGACCAGCTCTCGGGATTGTCGCCCGCTTTCCAGCCGTCCAGCGTCTTGCCGTCGAACATGGCGATCCATCCGCCGCCATCGTCCGCCGCCAACAGACACGCCGCAGCTAACAGGCCGGCCGCTACCAGGCGCATTGAGTACTTCGGCAATTTCATAAGACGGCCATTGTACCGCACCGCCCTGTTATCCTGAAATTGATGTACCTGAAAATCCTGGCCCACCCGGTCTTCGTCAACCTGAACTTCCATATGCCCATGATCGTGGACCTGTCGCACCCGCTCGTGATGCTGCAAGGCGAAAACGGTTCGGGCAAATCCACGCTGTTGCATTCCATCTACTACGCGCTGCGTGGCCAGCAAGTGGACGGGTACATCTACCGCCTCGATACCGGCCAGGTGAAGCTGGGCGAGATTTACCTGTTCGACGCGGAGGCGCACAATCCGCGCACGAATCCTGAGTTCTTCAAAGAGGACCCGCGCATGCAGGAATTCCTGAGCATGGCCAGCCACGGGCAGGTGATGCTCAGTATGTTCCGCGAGAACTTTCCCGGCTTGCCGGACGGTACCGTGCTGTTGCTGGATGAGCCGGAGATGGCGCTCTCGGTTTCAAACCAGCGGCGCATTCTGAAAATGCTGCTCGAGTTGGTGGACCAGAAGAAGTTCCGTGTGATTTGCGCCACGCACTCGCCAGTGCTGATCGAAGCGCCGGAGACGTACACCATCAACCTCGACAACCACATCAACAAGAATGTGCTGGCGACGGATCTGGGAGTGCAGGGCGCCAGCACGATTCAGTAGGGAGAACCCGAAAGCTCGAAACCATCTGCATGAGTTGTGGGGCGGGACTCCAGTCCTGCGGGCGACGTCCACGTCGGCCTGCTTGTACCCGGACGCGGTTGACTTCGTTACGCGCAGAGCGGGTCTGGAGACCCGCCGCCGGCGTGGACGCCTGCCCCACTTCGCGGCGCCGGCGGAATTCAGCCGCGCGGATAACAGCCCAGCACCTTCAACACGTCGGCCAGTTCCCGCAGGTGCCCGATGGCGTTCTGGGCGGCGGGCGAATCCACGCGGCCCAGAAAGTCCAAATAAAAGAGATACTCCCATGGCTTGCCCCGCAGCGGCCGGGATTCGATTTTGGTGAGATTCAGATCTCTTAATGCGAAAGCACTCAAACAACGGAACAAAGCGCCGGGGATGTTGCGTGTGGAGAACACAAGGGAGGTTTTCCATTGCGCATTTGGGGGTATCTTGGGCGGATATTTGCGGGTATAGTCCAGCGTCCTGAGGAGGAAAAACCGAGTAAAATTCCGGCGATCGTCTTCGATCGAGCGCCGCAAGATACGCGCGCCGTAGATCTCGGCGGCGACCGCGGAGGCGATCGCGCCGGCGTCGCTAAGTCTTTCTTCCATAATCATTTTGGCGCTGCCGGCGGTGTCGTAGTACGTGATTCTCTCGATGCCGGGGTGGCGCGCAAAAAAATCCAGGCACTGGTTCAGCGCGACCGGATGGGAGTACGCCCGCCGGATGCGCGAGAACGGTACGCCCGGAGGCGCCATCAGGTTGTGGATAATGCGCACGTTGGTTTCGGCCACGATGGGGAAGTCGAAACGCTGCAAGTGATCGTAGTTTTCGTGCACCGAGCCTGCCAGGGTATTCTCAATAGGAATTACCGCGCCTGTGGCGGCGCCGTCCTGCAGGCTGCGGAAGACATCTTCGAAGCGCGGGCAGGGGAGCACGTCGATTCCGGCGCCCAACAGCTTGCGCGCGGCTTCCTCGCTGAAGGCGCCGCGCTCGCCCTGGAAGGCAATGAGCGTTTTGGGGGCCCGGCGGGTCATTGGGCGGGGCCGTCCCACCTGCGCACCTGCGCATCCGGCACTCCCATCAGGTCCAGCACCCGGTCCACGCCGTGATCTACAAGATCCAGAACGGTTTGCGGGCGATTGTAGAACCCTGGAATGGGCGGCGCGATGATGGCCCCCATTTCAGTGAGCGCGACCATAGTTCGCAGGTGGCCCAGATGGAAAGGCGTCTCGCGCACCATCAGCACCAGCTTGCGGCGCTCCTTCAGGGTTACGTCGGCGGCCCGCAGCAGCACGTTGGAGGTGATGCCGGCGGCGATGGCGGACATGGTCTGGATGGAGCAGGGCGCTACCACCATGGCGTCCACCGGAAACGAGCCGCTGGCCAGGCGGCAGGATATATCCTCAAGGGAATAAGAGTGGTGAGCCATTTTCTTAAGGTCCGCAACGCGGCTTCCGGTTTCCAGAAAAAGAGTTTTCTCGCCGGCGCGGGTCAGCACCAGGTGGGTCTCCACGGCCGGATTTCGGTGCAGCCGCTCCAACAGGCGCACGCCATAGATCGCGCCGCTCGCGCCTGAGATTCCCACGACTATTTTCAAAATTGGCCTCTCGTGTTAAGCCTTGTTCTGAATTCAGAACAAAATCGGCAAAATCGACTTGCCTCGAACCTCGCGCCCGATTACAATCGGAGGTATCCTCGGAAGCGGTAGATCGAGGTGTCGCCGGTATTCCCGGCGGCCTCGATCGGGCGCTGACGAACTACCCAGGATCATAACATGGAGAACGCCGGACTGAGGCTCAAGCGGGAGCGCGAGAGGCTCAACTTGCGGTATCGCGATGTGGAGCAAGCCAGCATCCGTATCGCCGAACTGCGCCGGAACGACGAATTTGCCATTGCGCTCAGCCGCCTTTCCGATATCGAGAACAAAGGGACCGTTCCTACCATCTACCGCCTGTACGCGTTGTGCGCCATTTACAGGCTGGACATGGCCGAGGTTCTGGAGTGGTACGGCGTGGATCTGGCGGTGCTACCCGCGGATGCCGCCGCGCTCCCTCTGGAAAGCACCCACCTGCTCGGCTTCGGACCCGGGCTGCACGGCGAGGTTCAGGTGCCTCTGGCGGTCGACCCGGGGGTGGATCTAAGCAAAACTACTTATTTGAGCCGCGCCATCCGCCGCTGGGGCAAGCTTCCGCTCTCCCTGTTGAATGCAGTGGATCTGAAGCATCATCGCTATGCGTTCGTGGGTTCGGAGGATTGGTCCATGTACCCGATCCTGCAGCCGGGCGCGCTGGTGCTGATCGACGAAGGCCGCCGCAAGGTGGTCAACTCCGGGTGGTACAGCGAGTTCGAGCGCCCCATCTATTTTCTGGAGCATCGCGGCGGCTGCGTAATAGGCTGGTGCACCTTGAACGGCGGCCAGTTGATCGTACAGCCGCATCCGGCCTCGCAGTGCTCTCCGCTGGTGTATGCGTACCCGTCGGAAATCGACGTGATCGGCCAGGTTTCCGGTGTGGCTATGATCCTGGATCAGGGGAAGCGGCGCCGTACTCGCGTTTAAGCAGCGAAAGCAGAATCTCCAAATCTCCTACGAAGAGCCGCCGCTCGGCGTCCTGGGCGGTGGGCGGCACCCAACCCTTGTAAGCGGCAGAGGCCGTCCAATCGGCCAGCGTGCCGGCTGGATTTCGGGTTTCGGCCAGATACTCCTGCAGGTCGGCCTTCTGCTGTTCTACGTTCAGGCAAAGCCAATCCTGGAATATCCTGGCATGACTGCGGCGCAGAGTCTCTCCGGCTTCCTCGTCGCCAACCATTTGTGCCAGTCCCGAGTGTTCGTATGCGCCGCTCGACTGGTTGCGCAACGAGGAAAGATACAACACACGGCCGAAAAGGGTCGGGATGCGAGCCAGTGTGTGACGCCAAAGGTCGCCCGCCGGCTCCTGGCTGGACCGCCTGTCCGATCCGAGGTTTCCAGTACTCATAGAGGGCTCGCCATGCTTCATATTGAGGCCGGCTGCAAAACTCAAGTTGCCAGCTCCTCAGATCCTCCCATCGGAAGCAAAAGGACTAGTAGTCCTGGACTGATTATACATCATGGGCCTTTTTGGCTGTCGATGGTTAACTCCTGTTCTGGATTCGGAAAAGTTTGGCCTGCCAGCCCCGCTGCGAATAGCCACCGTTTAACTTTAGTCGTAGTTTACTTTAGTAAGCAAGGAGAAAAAACCTCATGATTAAAAAAGTTTTGTTGGCTGCGGTGCTAGCGCTTTCGTTTTTCTCGGCCATCGGCCTTGAAGGCAGTGTGCCACCGCCCCAGTGCGATCCGTGCCCTTGGGTCAATTAAGGCCGCTATCTTTTGCCCGGTGTCGTAGATCGTGTCCGCCAATGCGGAGGTCGGCCTTATTTCATACGGACTATTGATAGAATCGGGTTTCGAAGCGTAGCTCCGGAGTCCTGATGGCCAGCGCTCTCGACTTGCTTATCGTGGCAGGCACGGCGATTTTGAGTGTCCGCCTATTTGCGGCGGGCCTGGATCGGCGATACCGGGTCTTCTTCTTTTACCTTATCTTTGCTACGTTGCACGCTGGCGCTCTGGCCACTATCGGGCCAAGAACGAACACATACGAGTACGTATGGGTGCTAACAGAGCCCTTTGAATGGCTCTTTTATGTGCTGGTGGTTTTGGAGATATATGCCTTAGTCCTGGAGGACTATCGGGGATTGTCTACCGCGGGCCGCTGGGCTCTCATCGCTGCGGTTGCGGTGGCGTTGCTCGCATCCGGCATCAGCCTCATGGCGCCGTCCCAATTGACCACGCAGGGCCACCTGATGCGCTACTACTACGTGGCGGAGCGTGCGGTGAACTTCAGCTTGGTCGTTTTCCTGCTTTCGATCCTCGGTTTCTTGATGCAGTACCCCATCACCCTGAGCCGCAATATCATTGTCCACAGCATGGTGTTCTCCGTTTATTTTCTTGGTAATACAGCCATATACCTATTGCTCAGCATGCGCGGAAAGGACTCGTTGGACGTGGTCGCGTATGCCCTCTCCGCGATCACGCTGGCAGCGGTTGGCGCCTGGTTGGTGCTGATGAATCCGGCCGGGGAACTCCGCAAGCTCAGGCTGCGCCCCCACTGGATGCCTGGCAAGGAAGAAGAACTCGTCAGCCAGTTGAACCACCTGAACGCCGCGCTCCTCCGTGTCACCCGGAAATAAACCAAAGTAACCATTGCTTTTCCGTACCAGGCAGGCTATCCTCACCGTGTAGAGAGTGAAAGGAGAGCATGGATTTCATCCTTGGTATAGCCGCATTCGTCTGCCTGGCAGTCGGTGCGGTTTTGGCATTTCTATTTCGGAGGCTGATAGCGGGGCCCAAATCGCTCCCGGTGTCGGTGGATTGGATTAACGATCTTTCCATCGCGCGCTACAGGCCGATGGAAAGGCTGCTGAGCGAAGAGGATTACCGATTTCTGGCCAGCCAGCCTGGCTTCGACAAAAGGACGCTGCGACGCATCCGGTCCGAGCGCCGGAGGGTGTTCCGAGGATATCTGGCTTGTTTGAGCCGGGACTTCAGTTTGGTCGGAACCGCATTGCGAATGATGATGATGTATTCCGCCCAGGACCATCCGGATCTGGCGGGAATTCTGTATAAGCAGCAGGCATTGTTCGCCTTCGGGATGTTGGCCGTGCAGTGGCGGCTGGCTTTGCATGCCTGTGGTTTGGGAACCGTGGACGTCCGCGGCTTGGTGCACGCTATGGAGTTCATGCGCATGGAACTGCGGCAAATGATTCCCGCCGAAGGCGCCGCCGTCGCCTAAGAAATCGGGTAGTGGGGCAGGCGTCTACGCCGGCAGCGGGTTTCCAGACCCGCCCTTTCCGCCCCAGCCGTAACTGAGTTTTCGACTTGGCGGCGTCGCCGCACTCACGCCAGAGTTGAACCCCGCGAACTCGTTTGTTTGTCTATAGCCTCTTCAAAATCTCCTTCGCTTCCTTCAATTTCACGAATTGCTTCTCAGCTTGGTGGAATTCTCGCGTGTGTACCCGCCTCCTGGCCCCATTGTGCTCCACCGGATACCGCAGATGCAGCATCTCGTGAAACATCACGTATTCCAGAGCCAGTCCCGGTACAGTTGGACTATCGAAGATCCGGCTGATGACGATGGCATTGTGCGAAGGATCGAAATGGCCTAGCCGGTTGCGTGACGCCGCGCGGCTCCATCCCAACCGCGGCCGGGCCAGCAATCCTTGAAAGTGTTCCGTGTTGAGCGCCTCGAACACCGCCTCCAAGTTATAATGACTACCTTGTGGGCCGGAGACAAACTTGCGGCCGCGGATCTGGCGGACCAGATGCATTTGGCGCCGCACATCGCGCCGGTTCAGATAGAGCCGGTAACGGTGGGCGTAAATCCGCGCGGCCGGGCGGCGAAACAGCTTGCCCAACAGAATATAGGCCAGGGCTTCCGCAACGGGAGCGGGAGCGCCCTCCAACAAGTCCGAGATGCGCACGGAGATGGCGCCCGCTTCCATACGGATGAAACTGTCGGCGTTGGCGAACCGGCAGAACTCCACGGCGATTGTCGGCAGTGGAGTGCGAGGTTTGAATTCCCGGAAGACGCGGGCGTAGATTTCTTCCGGGCTTTCAAAAAGCAAGGCGCTTTGAAATCCGGAGACGGCCAAGCCCGAGCCGTGGTCTTGCATTTCTCAACAATTTAACACATCAGGGCCATACGGGCCTTGGAGGAAACTTGCCGAAAGCGAAAATCAGCGCCCTGGGCTGCTATGTGCCGCCGGGCGTGCTTACCAATAAAGACCTGGAAGGTATGGTCGACACCAACAGCGAATGGATCGTGGAACGCACGGGCATCTGCCAGCGCCACATCGCCGCTCCCGAAATGGCCACCTCCGACATGGGGACCGAGGCTGCGCGTGTGGCGCTGGCCGCCCGCGGCATTACGGGCGCCGAATTGGATGCCATCCTGGTCTGCACGGTGACGCCGGATATGCTATTTCCGTCCACGGCATGCCTCATCCAGGATCGCCTGGGATCCCACCACGCTTGGGGCTTCGACCTGATCGCCGCCTGCTCCAGTTTTCTGTACGGCCTGACCACCGGAGCCGCCCTGATCGCGGCCGGCACGCACCGCCAAGTCCTGGTCGTCGGAGCCGATACCATGAGCCGGATCATCGACTATACGGACCGGGGTACCTGCATCCTGTTCGGCGATGGCGCGGGCGCCATGCTGCTGGAGCCCGCGGACGAGTCCGACGACGGCGCGGGCTTCATCGATTTCATCGGCGAAATCGACGGCTCGGGTGGCGATTTCCTGAAGATGCCGGCCGGCGGCAGCCGCCTCCCGGCCTCCGCCGAAACCGTCGAGAAGCGCCTGCACTACGTCCACCAACAGGGCCAGCAGGTGTTCAAGTACGCGGTGAAGAAGATGTACGAGGTTTGCGCGGAAGTGCTGGAGCGCAACGGCCTCAAGACATCCGACGTCAGCGTGCTGATTCCCCACCAGGCCAACCGGCGCATCATTACGGGCGCGGCGGAGCGCATGGGTCTCAGCCCGGAGCAGGTGGTCATCAACATCGACCGTTACGGCAATACCACCTCGGCGACGCTGCCGTTGGCCACGCGGGACGTCCTCGAGCAGGGCCGGCTGAAGAAAGGCGATTTGGTGATGTTCGCCGCCGTCGGGGCAGGTTATACCGCGGGTGCGAGCCTGTGGCGCTGGGCGTATTGAGCGCGCTTCGCGCGGCGGTCAGGATCGGCGATCGCCAAAGCATCGCGGGTAGTGGGTGGTGAATGCTGAAAGCTGAGGGCTGACCGCGGATTAAGGAGAAGACGCGTAAAGAAACAACGTGCGTCCAGGACAGCCCATGAAGGTTTATTTCGACGCCTGCTGCCTGAGCGGGCTTACTGACGACCAGGCGCAGCCAAGAATCCGCGAGGAGGCTCAGGCTATTGCGCGCATTCTTGCCCAAGTTCGCCTGGGGTTGGTAGACTTGATCTCAAGCGAAGCGCCTGAGGATAAGGTGCGACGTAATCCATCCATGGAACGGCGTGTTGAAGTGGAAACGCTGCTATCCCTGGCTGCGCACACCGTCGAAGTTGACGCTTCAGTCGCCCAACGCGCCCGAAACCTCGCTGCTGCCGGTTACGGTCTGTTCGACGCCTCTCCACCTGGCTGCAGCCGAGTCGGCGGGTGACGGACGTGTTGCTGTCCACCGATGACGGTTTGATCAAGCGGGCCGCGCGGGGCGTGAGTACCCCTCGAATCCCAGTCCGAAATCCCCTATCTTGGAGCAAGGAGCACGGACTATGATCGCCATCGGCCAATTGATCGACGAGCAGTTCGAGCGGCACGCTCTCGACGTCTTGAAGCGTGAATTGGGCGCGGACGGGCTTGCGCGATTCCTTCATGAGCGAGAAAAACCCCGTGAGGATCGTCGGAGAACATGCCTATAGCGCCCTCGAAAGGCGCCAGCACGGGAAAATAGGCGGCATGGTCTTAAAGAGCGCCCGCAAACGGGCGGACATCATCACCCGGGCGCAGAAGGCGTCCGCCGCCTACTGCCAGCGGCAGCAGAGCCAGCCCAGCAAAGACAACGAGCACGAGCGATAGACCGCCAGCGCGTAGCCCGTCCGCTGACTACATCAGCGCGCGGATGACCGGCCCAGATCCCCGTGGCGGGCTTTTCTCCTCGACAACCCAAACGCTTGAGTGTACGGTATAGCCGTACATACTGGAGTCATGAAGGGATGACATGCAATTTGTCCGCTTTCGCCACAAAGGGCTGAGGCAGCTTTACGAAGACGGGAACGTCAAGGGGGTGCCGCCCGCGATGGCTGACAAGCTGCGCAAGATTTTGTTTGCTCTCGAAACCGCCGAGACGCTGGAGCAGCTCGGCCGGTTTCCAGGCTGGAAGCTGCATCCGCTTAAAGGCGACTTGAGAAGATTTTGGAGCCTGACTGTCACCGGAAACTGGCGGTTGATTTTCCGCTACGACGAACAGACGAACACACCGCCAGCGATATTGACTTGATCGACTACCATTAAGAGGCCCGCAATGCCCATGAAGAACCCGCCCCATCCTGGCGACCTGATCAAAACCGAGATCGTCGAGGCCCTCGGTCTCAACGTGTCGAAGGCGGCGGAGATTTTGAAAGTGCGCCGCGCCACGCTCTCCGATCTTCTGCACGGCAAGGCGGCGCTGACGCCGGAAATGGCCCTGCGCATCGAAAAGGCGTTCGGCCCGAACATGGACCACCTTCTCCGCATGCAGCTCGCCTACGATGTGGCGAAAACGCGGGAGCACGCGCGGGACATCTCGATCAAGCGGTACGTCCCGGCCTGAAGGCAGGCCAGGGAAGTCGCCGCCGGCATGAACGTTCCTGCCAGACCTTTACTTTTTAAGGGGAACGCCGTTCTTCTTCAGAGTATCCGTACACTTTTCCGCCACCTCAGTAGCCTGAACCGCCTGAATCGCCCTGGCTCCGGCGATTACACACATGACCGCGACGGGTGGCAGAAAGACTCGACAGTTGATCGGATACTCGAATCCGTCCGCGACATCGCCTTCAAAGCCGAACGCTATCGCCGGGGCCGCTGCTTGGCGGACACCGATCTGACGATCGTGCGGCCATTGCCACTGGCGGGCAAAGGAGTCTTCGATTGGCCGGCGGCTGCGCGAAGCAAGGCTTCCACCTCCGGCCTGGCAAGCACCGCCGCACTCTCCGGACGGATGAATCGATTCTGATTTCCGCTGCCCAGCAAAATCTTGCCGGGATCGGGCAATGTTGCGCCGTAGTAGAAGGAGAGGCCCACGCCCTTGGCGTTCGCGGCCAACGAGACCATACAGTCCGACGGGCGTTCGGTCGTGCAGTACCCGATCACGAAGAAGTTGTAGTTGTCGTAGACCAGCTCGTTGGCAGCGGGAAATCGTTTGCGCAACGCCGTGCGCACCTCGCGTATCAGTTTCGCAATCTTGGGGTCGAACTTGGCGATGAAGCCTGCCATTTGTGTGGCGGGCGATTCCGCGGAGACAGGCTTGGCGTTTTGCTTCACTGTTTCACTTTAACAATTGCCGCTCTGCCACAATTGTGAAGGGGGCATCGAAATGACCGCTGCTTACGGCGCTATCGTCATCGGAACCGGACAGGCCGGCCCATCGCTCGCGGCGCGCCTGGCCAAGACTGGGTTGAAGGTCGCCATCGTCGAGCGCAAGTTGTTCGGCGGCACTTGCGTCAACACCGGCTGCATTCCGACCAAGGCCATGGTCGCCAGCGCCTACGCCGCCCATATGGTCCGGCGCGCGTCCGAGTTCGGAGTGGCGGCCGGCGAAGGCTGGAGCGTCGATATGCGGCAGGTGAAAGCCAGGAAAGACGCCATCTCCGGGAAATCCAGGACAACGGTTGAGTCCTGGCTGAAGAACATGGACAACTGCACCGTCTATGAGGGCCACGCCCGCTTCGAGTCGCCGCAAGAGGTCGCCGTTGGACCGCACCGCCTCACTGCCAAGCGCATCTTCATCAACGTGGGTGCCCGTGCGGTCGTGCCCAAAATGTCCGGACTGGACGGGGTCGAGTATCTTACCAACAGTTCCATGATGCAAGTCGACTTTCTGCCCAAACACCTCATCATTGTGGGCGGCAGCTATATCGGCCTGGAGTTTGGGCAAATGTTCCGGCGTTTTGGGAGCCAGGTTACGATTCTGGAAATGGGGCCGCGCCTGACGCACCGGGAAGACGAAGATGTATCTTCGGGGATCCACGACATCCTGGTGAGGGAGGGAATCGAAGTGCGCCTGAACGCGAACTGCATCGCCTTCTCCAAACGCGGCGAAGAAATAATTGCGCACGCGGAGTGCGCGGCCGGCGCACTGGAGGTTGCCGGATCCCATGTGCTGCTGGCTGTGGGCCGGCGTCCGAATACCGACGATCTCGGGCTGGAAAGGGCCGGGGTTGCGGTGGACTCACACGGGTACATCGCGGTTGACGATCAACTGCGCACCAGCGCGCCGGGTATTTGGGCGCTGGGCGATTGCAACGGCAAAGGCGCGTTTACGCACACCTCTTACAACGATTTCGAAATCGTGGCGGCGAACCTGCTCGAGAACGACCCGCGCCGCGTCAGCGACCGCATCCCCGCCTATGCGCTGTATATCGACCCGCCGCTGGGACGCGCCGGCCTGACCGAGGCGGAAGTGCGCAAGACCGGCCGCGCGGCGCTGGTGGGGACACGTCCGATGACCAAAGTGGGACGCGCCGTGGAGAAGGGCGAAACGCAGGGCTTCATGAAGATTCTGGTGGACGCCCAATCGAAGGCGATACTGGGCGCGGCCATCCTGGGCACCGGCGGCGATGAGGCCATCCATTCGATTTTGGACATGATGTACGCGAAGGCCCCCTACACCATCATTCAAAGGGCGGTGCATATCCACCCAACGGTTTCCGAACTCATTCCGACCATGCTGGGAGACCTCCAGCCTCTGGCCGGCATCTAAGCTCCAGGAGGAGAGATGTCCACATATCTTTTGGCGTTTCCGATTGGTGTAGTTGCCGGACTGCGCGCGCTCACGCCGCTTGCCGCCGTCAGTTGGGCCGCCCGCCTGGGATGGCTGCACCTGGAAAATACATGGCTGGCGTTCCTTGGTTTTGCGGCTACGCCATATATTTTCAGTGTTTTGGCGATTGGGGAATTGATCAACGACAAGCTGCCCAAAACACCCAGCCGAAAAGCCCCGCCGGGGTTCATCGCAAGGATTGTAACCGGAGCATTATCCGGCGCCGCCGTGGGTGTGGCCAGCCAGTCTGCGATTGGCGGCCTGGTGGCGGGAGCGATTGGCGCAGTCGCGGGGACGCTGGGCGGCTACGAGTTTCGGTCCCGGCTGGTGCGAGCAATCGGCGGGAAGGACTTGCCGATTGCGCTGCTGGAGGACGCCATCGCGATCGGCGCCGCGTTCCTGATCGTGTCGAGGCTTTCTTAATTGGTGGGGCAGGCTCGCAGCCTGCGGCGGCCTCGTAGGCCGCCTGCCTCGAAGCTCTGGCTGCCTTTTTTTGCGGGGCTTGGTGGCTTAGGCTTTAGCCTGTGGAGGCGAGCTACGCTCGCCTAACACAGGCTGAAGCCTGTGCTACCAGCGCCTAAGCTGAAAGCTCCTCAAAACACCCGCCGCTTCAACCGCTCCACCGTGAACTTCGCCGTATCCGCGACCGCCATCACCGCCATCACGCCCGCCTGCACCGGATCGCTGACCACCAGGTCCGCCGCTTCCGGGACGCTTCCCGCCATGTTCAAGCTGATCACCAGCAGTCCTTCCTGGCGCACTTCCCGCACAGCCTGCTCGATCTCCCCGCCCATCAGCGATCCCGCCAGCACCAGCGCCTTGGCTCTCGGCAACCGGGCCACCGCGCGCACCGCGTCCGCGAGTGCCTGCTCTCCCACTAGCGGAATGGTGTCCACCGAGATGTGCTCGCCGCGGATATTATGCCGGTCCGCTTCCGATACCGCGCCGATCGCCACCTGACCCACCTGCGCTCCGCCGCCCATGATGATGATGCGTTTGCCGTAGATCTTCTGTAGCGTCTCGACCACTTCGACCCTGCGCACAATGGCCAGCGCCCGTAGATCCGCGGCTAGCTCTCCGGCCAAGCCCGGCAGCGCGATCTCGAAATAGATGCGCGCCTCGGCGGACGCCTGCTCGATGATCTCGACCGACGTGATGTCGCCGCGATGCCGCGCGATCACGCCCGTCAATTCGTGCAGAACTCCCAAACCCGCATCGGCATGGATCATCAGGCCGATATTGTCGTTTGTCATAGCAGCGTATAAGTAATCTTATCGCCATCGACCCGCGCAAACGGAGTGAGCGTGTGCGGCTTCCGGCTGGCCGCGGTCATGATGTGCTCGACTGGAATGCCGCGTACGTTGAGCGCATCGGCAATGAGCGAACGATGGCAGCGCCAGGCACCGCCTCCGAACACATGATGGCCGTAGCGCGAGCGCGCGAAAGCTCGATAAGCTGCCGCAGCGCCGCGGCGAACTCCGGCGTCTGCATGTAGTCGGCAAATCCGCGGAAGCTGAGGTTTCTCCAGCCGGTATTCACCGAATCGCGCCGCGCATGGCGCAGGCCGCCCAGCCCTGCCATGTGGACATACTCGATGCCGGCCGCCTGTAGAGATTCCGGCAGCACATCCCGATTGAACTGCGGATTGTGCCGCGAGCGGGGCACCGTGCGCACATCCACCAGCGTTTTCACGCCGTGCGCATGCAGCATCCGGATGAACTCCGCGATGGGATGCGTGGAATGTCCGATGGTCGGCGTCACCCCACTGGCTTTTTGACGCTCAACGGCAGGTGGATGCGCAGCACCCGCTCGCGATGGCGCTCCTCTTCCAGACTTCGCGTACGCGCGCGCAACAGGTCGCTGAGCGCCACCATGCCGGTCAGTTTGCGTTCGCGGTCGTTGTTTACCACCGGAAAGCGCGCCAGCCCGGTGTCCGACATGCGATGCGCCACCACCCGTAGCGGCTCGTCCGGATAGGCAACCACCGGATCCCGGTGCGCCGGTTCCGGCCCGCCCTTGGTGAAGCGTTCCAGATCCCCGCGTGTGACCACCCCCATCAGACGCTGTTCGCCGTCTACGACGGGATACAAGTGCTGGCCGTGGCGCACCGTGTGATCGGCGTGCAGCGCTTGCGCCAAGCCGCGCGCAGTGAGCCCCGCGGGAATGGCCGCCCCGTTGGTGCGCATCACCTCCCGCACGAACAGGATCTCCAGCGGGTCCACCGCATATTCGCGGCTCAAATGATAGCCGCGCCGCGCGACCTTCTCGGTCAGGATGGAGCGGCGCAGCGTCAATACGGTGAAAGCGTGGGCTATGGTGACCGCCAACAGCAGCGGCAGCAGCATATTCACATCGTGCGTCAGTTCCAGCGCAAAGATGATGCCCGTGAATGGCGAGCGCATGGTGCCGCCCAGGATCGCGCCCATGCTCACCAGCGGCCAGAAGCCCGCGCCCTCGTGCGGCAAAAACATCGCTTCGATACTGCCCAGCGCGCCGCCGATCATCAGCAAAGGCGCCAGCACGCCGCCCGACGTTCCAGATCCCAGCGAAATGGCCCAGATCGTGGATTTCGCCACCAGAATACCCACAATCATCTTCAGTGGCACGTCCCCCTGCAACAGTGCGCCGATGGTTTCATACCCCTACGCCGAGCGCTTGCGGGAATATTAATCCACCCAGTCCGATGGCCAGTCCTCCTATGGCCGGCCACCACATCCAGTGAATGGGCAGCAGGCGGAAGGCATCCTCGGCCGCATAGACCGCCAGGGTCAGCAGCGCGGATAATGCGCCCGCCGTCAGGCCCACCAGCACGCACGCGAGCAACCCCGAAGGGCCGATGAATACCGGATGCGCCGGCACGGGGAACAGAGGACCGAGGCCGATAATATAGCGGCGGGCCGCGGCCGCCGTGACGCTGGCCAGGGCCACCGGCACCAGGCTGCGCGGCTTCCATTCAAACAACAACAGCTCGACCGCCAACAGTACCGACGCCACCGGTGCGGCGAACGTGGCCGCCATGCCGCCCGCCGCACCGGCCACCAGCAGCGTTTTGCGCTCGTTGCTGGTGAGCTTGAACAACTGGGCGATCATGGAGCCGAATGCGCCGCCCGTCATGATGATGGGCCCTTCGGCGCCAAACGGGCCACCGGTGCCGATCGAAAGCGCCGAAGACAACGGCTTCAGCAGCGCTACTTTCGGCTCGATACGGCTGCCGCCAATTGAGGATGGCTTCGATAGCCTCCGGTATGCCGTGACCGCGAATGCGCTCCGAGCCATAACGCGCCATCACGCCGATGATCAGGGCGCCCGCCACCGGTATGAGGATCTCCCACCACCCCAGATGGTTTCCCGCAGGCGAGACCATTCGATCGCTCCAGCGTCCGAAGAAGAACAGGTTGGTGAAGAACCCGATCAGTTTCAGTAAGGCCAACGCCACGAACGCGCTCACGAGGCCCATACACACAGCCATCCCCGAAATCGCGATCACGCTCGGCGTAGAAGTAAAATCGCCTAGTTTGTTTTGCATGTCATCGTTAGTCGCGCACCAGGATCGCTTGCAGGGCCGCCAGTGCACTGCCTGCACCGCCGAGTTCGGCGCGATGGTCGAGGGATAGCTTGCGCAGCACGGCATCGCCCTGCGGCGTCAGCCGGACGCGGATCTGGCGCCGGTCGCCTTCCGCGCGCTACGCCGGACCAGTCCGCCCTGCACCAGCCGGTCGATCAGTCCCACTGTGCTGTGATGGCGGAGTTGCATCCGCTCGGCCAGTTCGCCCACCGTAGGCTGGCCGTCGTGCGCTTTGATAGCCGACAGCAATTGGTGCTGCGCCGGTTTCAGGCCGCCTCGCCGGGCGGCTTGCTCGCTATAACGCAGGAAGCGGCGGATCTGGTAACGAAATTCGGCCAAGGCCTGGTAATCGGCTGCGGTCAGGTCGCGCGTGGGAATGCTGCATAATTTGTGGGGCAGACCTCCAGGTCTGCGCGGGTCCTCCAGGACCCGCTCTTCCCCGCAACGAAATGGGTCTGATCCGAGCGCGAAGAGGCCGGCGTGGACGCCGGCCGCGGGTGCCTTGCCGGTAGGTGCCGTAGAAACAAGAGCCGCCTGAAAGGCGGCTGCGGCCACGATTGGCCGCCCTCCGGTGCAACTGAACCACCTTTATTCTATAAGGAAGTATCTGTACGACGTGCTAGCGCCGTGCCAGACCGAATAACGGTCCGTGGATTAGGTTACGAGGCGCCTTTGCGCAAAAGACGGATCCGTGGCGTGCGCGTGCCTTCCCATCGATATTCGAAATGGGCGGCGATACGCACGTTCGCCACCAGGACGGGACGGAAGCAAGCCAGGCATTCGCTCCCCGTGTGGCGCACGCTGCGATAGATTACGCCGTTCGACCCGTCCGCCAGCAGCCGGCGCGCCAGAGCCTGGGGGGCGGCGTAACTCGTAGGGTCGTGGTAGGGTACATTCCGCGGCACAGCGGCCCGCACGTCATGGAACGTGGCATGGAAATCCGCCAGGTAAAGGCGCATTTGCACGCGCGTCTCGAATACGCCGATCTCCGCCAACTCCGCGGTGCGATGGTAGACCACTTCGGCATGTGCGGCTTCCTGCGAATTAGCCGCGTACCAGGCCCCCCGTTCCGAGCTGCTAAAGCGGCCGCCGGTGGGGCGCGGATGGCAAAATGCCGCCATAACGACGCTTGCCATGGGGCGGCCGGCGACCCACTCCTCCCTCGGAATGCGATGGAGAACCCCCATTTCCGAGGAGATGCGGTCATTGCTCCAGGTTTCCAAATCGAGGATCAGCGGCAGGTCCGTGGGCGCGGCCACCGTGTCCAAAATACCTCGCGAGGGATACAAGCTGGGAACCAGGCGGCAGGCGCCCGTAAGGCGCAACTTGCTGGTGGGCGGCGTCAGTTCCACCCGCCGCGTCTCCCGTCGAGCAGCCGCCGCACTTGGTAGAGACCGTCGATCCCGCCCTCGGTCATCAGCGTTAGGGCGGGCTGGCCGCCAAACAAGGGATTGGCGTTGGGCAGCCGCACCCATCTATTGGCCAAATCCGGCTCCGGGTAAAGGACGTGCAGATCCTTGTAGATGCCTAGCACGAGCGAGATGCGCATCAGCATGTCGTACGGCAGCGTGGAGACCAGCCCGGCTTTGTATTTGAAGAACGTGGACTCGGCAGGCCATCCGAGCAACGCACGCTGTTCCTCGGCGCGCAGTTGCCAGGCTGCGCCAACGTTGAAAAAGGCGCGCATGGCTGGCTCGGACATCCGCCGCCGCACTTGCGGATCGCGGCGGTCGCTGGCCGAAACCGGCTCCGGATCGATTTTTTGACGGCGTGCGGCGGTTGACTCCATATCATGACTCCATATATGTAGTATATACTCCATGATCGGAGCTGTCAAGGGGCACCTGCGGGCCTACTGCGCGCCGCGGATCTCGACTTGGCGGCCACCGTTCACAATCGATTCGCGTGCGGCTTCGATAACGCGCTCGTTGTAGCCGCTGTTGCGCGGCGTTGCGATGATTCCGGCCCGATCGATCTCGTCGAGCAACTCCGGCCGCGACTCCACGCTAACGATGCTGGACACGATATGCTCTACCGAGCGATAGCCGTAACCTACCGGCGTCAGTCCTTTGCCGCCTAAGTCCACATACTGGAAGTAATCTGGGCTGGGCTCGGCGTAGACGGTCCCGCCGGAAGAATCCGGCTTGCGCGTGTAGCTGTGCTTGAGGCCGCGGTACTGATCCGAGTGTTCCAGCAGCGCGCCTTTGTCTTCTCCGCCGCAGTAGAGCGTCAGGCCTTGCGTGTTGGTGCCGGGCGCGTCGTCGGGGAAGCCCAGGCCGTTCTGCACGTTCAAGCACGCGCCGTTGTTCCAGACGACCCGCGCATCGGTCCACAGGAATCCTTCGTTGCCGTTCGGAAAGCGGTCGCGCACGCCGTAAACGCTCACCGCCACCGGCAGCAGTCCGGTGATGAAGTGCACCAGGTCCACGTAGTGGCAGCCGATGTAGGTGAAGGCGTCTGAGTGTTCGGCGGTCATCCAGTTTTGGAAATTGGAGTGGCGGTAATACCATTTCTCGAACAGCCGCGCCGAACCCAGGCGGAACTCGCCGAATGCGCCGGCGCGGTATTGGCGGCGAGCCATCAAGCTGCGGTCGTCGAAACGCTTGTGATATTCAACGGCCACCAGCAGGGCGCGCGCGCGGGCCTCGCGCTCGATGGCGGCGGCGTGGCGGTATTCGAGCGCCAGCGGTTTCACGCAAAGCACGTGCTGATCGCGGACGAGCGCGGCAATCGCCACTTCGTAGTGAAGTTGGTCGGGCACCGCCACCACCACGATCTGCCGCGGCGGCAGCGCGGCGATCGCTTCGCGGTAAAGCTCCGGTTGGGGCGGACCGTCGCGATCGGGCCAGGCCCGGAAGGACTGGCCGGGGAAGGCGCGCAGGAGCGTTTCGGCGCGCGCCAGGCCGCTCACCGTATGAAAGCGCGATGCGCACACGGCGATCGGGCCAATGCGGCCCAGGCGCTGCATCTGATAGAGCGATGGCAGAAGCTGATCGTGCGTGATCATGCCGCCGCCCACGATCAGGACTTCGGGGGTGGGCGTCACGAGGCAACGCCCTGCGCGCCCACAGCTTCGGCGAAAGCCTCCGCCAGCGCCGCGACGCTATCGACGATGGCAGCTTCGGTAATCACCAGGGGCGGACAGATCTTGATTGTTGCGCCGCCGTAGCCGACGGGGCTGAACATCAGCACACCCTTCTCCACCGCGCGGCGTACCACATCCCAAGCCAGACCCGCGTCGGGTTCCTTCGTGCCGGGAACGATGCAGGCCACGCCCGCCACCAGGCCTTTCCCGTCCACGCGCCCGATTTGCGGCATGCGGGAAGCCAGCCCGCACAGCTTCTGATGAAGCAGTGAGCCCACGCGCCGCGAGTTTCCGGCGAGATCCTCGCCCAGCACCAGGTCGATGGAAGCCAGCGCCGCCGCGCAGCAGACCGGATTGCCGGTGTGCGTGGATGTCATGCTGCCGGCAGGTTGCAGGTCCATCACGTCGGGACGTCCGGCGACCGCGGCTAGCGGCAGCGAGCTGGAGATGCCTTTGCCGAAGAGGGCGAGGTCGGGCACGATGCCGTAGTGCTCGAAGCCCCACAACGTGCCGGTGCGCCCGAAGCCCGCCTGCACTTCGTCGCATACCAGCAGGGCTTTGTGGCCGGTGCACCAGGAGCGCAGGTCGCGCATATACGCAGACGGCGCGAACGCGGCGCTGCCGCCCTGGTACGTCTCCAGGATCACGCCCGCCACGTTCTGCGGTTCAATGGAATTTTCGCGCAGGCTGCGCTCGAACAGAGCGAACGAAGTGTCCGGCGTGCGATAGCCATCGGGAAACGGCACTTGGATGAAACCGGCATCCAGGTTGACGATCCACTCTTTCAAGTAAGGGATGCCGCCGGCCTGCTGCGCGCCCAGCGTGCGGCCGTGAAACGCGCTGTCAAAGGATACGATCGCGTTCTTCGATCGGCCGCCCGATTTCACGCCATGCGTGCGGCACAGCTTGATGGCGGTCTCCACGGCTTCCGATCCCGTGGTGAGCAGGAAGACCTTTTTCAGCGGATCGGGAAGAATGGAGACGAGCTTTTCGACCAGACGCGCGCGGATCTCGCTGGGGAAACAATAGTTGGCGAGCAGGCGGGCGGAAGCTTGCGCCGCGATGGCGTCCACAATCTCTTGGCGGCCGTGGCCGGCGTTGGCGATCAGCACGCCAGCCGACCAATCGATCCACTGGTTGCCCCACGCGTCGAAAACCTGGAAGCCTTCGGCGCGATGCCAGACCACGGGCGGCTGCCCGCGCATGGCGATGGGCTCGCAAGCGTGCAGGCGCTCCAGGATGGGCAGCGATTCGGGAACCGGCAGATCCGTCACGATCCTGCGGAAGGGCGTCTCCACGCGCGGGACGGGCCGGGGGACGAGGCTGTATTCTCTGGCCATGGGTTGCGACCCTTTATTCTCGCATCATGCGTCAGGTGGCAAGTGCGCTCGCGATTTCGTTGCGGGATCGGTGGGAATGTACGATGGTAGGACTCTCGGCGGCCCTTCGCCCACCAGACGTTCGCGTCGCCATAGCCATGGTCGCAGTCCGCGAGTCATTATGATCGACCCGCAACGAATCGCAACGAGGGAAAGGCTCATTTTGGCTGGCCTGTTTCTCTCGAAATACGATTCCGCAGGCCTGAAGAAGCTCGGCTTCAAAGGCTTCAAGGAAGCCTTCAACGTTACTGCCGCAAGGTGTTCGAGAAATACAAGGACTTGGATTTCGAGTCATTCACAGGTTTGGTCAAGTCCTTTCTCGGTTACGATGAAAACGCCTGGAGTGAGATTCAGGCGGACGGAGAGCCGGAGGACGGCCAGTCCAATTTTGCACGGCGCGTGATCACCGGTCTCGCCGCGGAACAGTACTTTGTGTCGGTCCAGCCCAGTCTCTCCGAGTTCGGAGGCTATGCGGTGGAGAACACAACGAGCTTCGGCTGCGGGTATGATTTTCGGCTGCGGACGCCGGCACAGGCCGATTTTCTGGCCGTGGAGGTGAAGGGTTTGCGGGATCGGACTGGGAGTCTATCCCTGACTTCCAAGGAGCATGCGGTCGCTACAGCCTTGAGGGATCGGTTCTTTTTGTTCGCCGTGAAGAACTTTCATGAATCGCCATTTCACGAAATCTACCAGAACCGCCGGGCTGCAGTTCAGAAAAGTGAGAGGGTGACGGTTCACGTTTCGTGGCTGGCCACCGTCGGATCGCGGGCATTGACCCGCAGCGTCCCAAACTGTACTGCGCCCTATGCGGTTGCGATATTGTGAGCTGCGATTGTCAAGACGATATCGAAGCCGCGCCCGGAGGCAAAGGCGACGAATAGGGTAGCGTGCCGCCCAACAG
>JBEKMJ010000071.1:0-51790 GCA_050008575.1 Bryobacteraceae bacterium | reverse complement strand
GTTTTGCTGTTACTCTTCTTTATCGCTCTGCTACTGCCGTTGTTGCTGATAATTTGTTCATATACCGTCGCGTTGTGCAGGGCCATGTTTTATATAAGCAAGAAAAGAGCAATTACTTTATCATTGGTCATTTGGTTTGTGAATGTACTGGTCGTCACTATTCCGACAACTTTATTCACGGCAGTGGCTTTGCCGTCAAGCTTATCGAGTCAAGAGTATGCCGTTGTTAGAAACCTGAAGGCTATCGACAAGGCAGAGGAGATGTCCAAATTATGGTTCGGGAAGGAATTCATGCAGCTTGATGACTTAATACAGTTACTCTCGACGGGTAAAGCCGTTGAATTCGCCGCCGCTGTTCCCGAATTGGCTATTGTCAGAGACCTCCACCAGGAAAATGGTGTTTGGCAATATAGCATGACTCTCTCGGGTGATCATTTCTTCATCGAAGCTATTCCCCTCAAACACGATGCCGAGCACAAGCACTGTTTCCTTGCGATGGGACCAAGTTCAATGGTCTGGGTGTCCACGGGATCAGCCACTCGGGCTACAGTATGGGACAAGCTACTGATTTTTATGCCCTGAGCGCGTGTGCGAGGTGGGGAAGCTGCCCAAGTGGCCCGAACGACGGGACACGGCGAGGCGGCGACGCGGCGAGGCACCTTTAGTTCCAATAATTCCGGTCCAGGCTGCGATACTGCACCGCTTCCGCCACGTGCTTGGCGGAGATCGTCTTCGATTCCCCAAGGTCGGCGATGGTGCGCGCCAGCTTCAGAATCCGGTCGTGCGCGCGCGCCGAGAGTCCCATGCGGCGCACGGCCATTTCGAGCGTGCGCTCTCCAGCTTCGTCCAGCATGCAGAGCTTCCGAATGTGGCGCGTGGGCAACTGCGCGTTGTAAAAGCCGCGGGCGCGCTGGATGGCGCGGGTGCGCTCCACCACCGCGCGTATCTCCGTGGAAGACTCGCTGGCATCGGTGGCCCGCATCTCCTTGTAAGGCACCGCGGGGACTTCCAGGTGGATATCGATGCTGCGCAAGCACCCGGCGAAGTGAACAATGTCTGGCTCTGGCTGCAGCGGAGGGTACGCCGTATCATTGAAACGGTCCGCTCCATTCAGCGTCCCTATGCTGATGACAGCAACAAGTGCGTTGGTGCTCCTAGTGAAATTCATGCCGCGTGTGCCATGGCTCCTCTTGGATCTCTCCTAAACAATCGCCGTGTGATAGGGGCAACGCCGGACTCTCGGCGACATCAGCGGAGCCCTTGAAGCCCTCTCTAGGAGAACGGAACATTGTCGGAAGTTGACTGCACGCGCCTGGCCCGGATGGCGCATTGCGACCGCCCAAAGAGGAGCGCCCGTGGAGGCGGTCGTGACCCGGCCGGTGTTCTCGACCGATAATGGCCTGCTGATTCCAGAGGGCACCCGTCTTCTCGGGGATGTGGTAGAGGCGCACCGTGCCCGGCTCCTGCACCGTAACGGGAAGGTGCTTTTTGTGTTTCCATCGCCGCCAGCGCGAACGCTTTCCCCGCGCCTGGCGTCAATGATCCTTTCCGGCCAGCCAGGATTCATCATATTACGCGGCTGCGGATGGCCAGGGGTGCGTCGTGGAGGCGGGCACGCCGGCGCGGGCTGCGTATCACGTGCTGCCTACCGCTCAGAATCAACTGCTTAAGCTCTTCTGTTCCTGCCGATTAGCGGAAAACGGCACGCCGCTTACAGCGTCCTCGTCGGAGCGCTACCGTGTCAAGGTAGCGCTCCGAATCCTTATCGGTTTCCAGGCCGCCGAAAAGCTTCCGGAGGCTCGGATTTGACCACCATCGACCGATCCATTTCCAGAAAAATCCCCGGCATTTGCGGCGATCAGCGATTCGTTTAAGCCGGTCCCCGCAAAGCGCGTCTTCTTCCGCAACCCATGCGCGCGGCCATTCTGAGAGCGCCGCCAGCCTCGCGGGCGATGGGCAGCGCACCGCTTCCTGCACCGCCCGCCGGAGCCGTGCCCGCGCCGCGCTATCGATCAGGGCGTCGATGTCCGCCAACGTATGCGTCCTTGGTTCGCTGCGGTCGTTAGGTTGTGGGCTTTGGCCCGCGCGCTCGTCTGGGTGCCGTGGGGGTCAGGGGCATCGGACCGCACCTGCGGATCGCCGAAAGGCTGGGGCAAGCACGTGTCGTGGGGGGCGTTGAATTGATCGCAAATGGCAAGAACGTCGCTTAGGCATTCTTCGATCAGATTACTGCAGCGCCCGAATCCAGGTATCCTAAAGCCGATGCCACGCCGCCGCAAGACGCCTTCACGCCCGCTGGACGATACCCTCTTCGCCGTCAAGCAGCGCAAGGCCGTCCCGCATGAGTTCGCGCTCGACGCAATCGCTGCGCTCTCGCCCACCACCCGGTCCATGTTCGGCTGTCTCGCGGTCTACGTTGCGGAGAAGATTGTCCTCATATTGCGCGACAAGCGCGACTCGACAGCGGACAACGGGGTGTGGCTGGCCACTACCGAAGACCATCACGAGAGCCTGCGCCGCGAGTTCCCGAACATGCGGTCCATTCAGGCATTCGGCACAAAGGTAACGGGCTGGCAGGTACTCCCGGTCGATGCGGCGGATTTCGAGGAGGCGGCAATGCGCGCCTGCGAGCTTATCGTCGCAAGGGACCCTCGAATCGGTAAGGTGCCGGGAGCGCGGCGGTCCTCGAAACCGTCCGCCCAGAAGGCGGTGAGGTCCCGGAAGCGGGCCAAAGCAGGAGAGTAATCGCGATTCGATTCATGTACCGACTGGCCGACTACTGCTGTGATCTCCAGAACCATTACCGCCTTTCCGCGCCGCGTCTCCGCAGCGGGCATTTTCGGCCTGGCGCGCGCCCATAGGCACGGGGGCAACATTCATCGTGGCGGGCAGCACCGGCCCAACGTGGGCGCCATGTGCGCGAATGGGGCGGCAATGTCCGGATAAAGGCGCGTGCGGCTCGTTTCCAGTCGGCACTCCTGGTTCATAGTCGTTGCAGTTGATATCTGCACGGGTGTCAATGCAGCTTCTATGGCGACGCCGCGCGGCTCGGATTGGCCTGAACAACTAGCCCACGCACCGTGGTCGCCCCCACCATCGCCGCCCGTTCGCCGGCGTCGATTTGGTTCAGCAATTGCCTTGCGTTGCGTGTGGGCCAAGACCGGGAGCGGGCCGAGCCGGCGGGAGTCGTGGCCAGAAGCAGAAATGCCCGCCAGGCCGGAGCCTGGCGGGCGGGAAGGGGGCGGGCGATGTTACTTCGGCAATCGATAGCTCCGCTCACCTCCTTCGGGCTTGAACGATTCGACGGTGTACCCCGCCTTCTTCATCGCGCCGGCCATGAACCCGCGGACTGTGTGACGCTGCCAGCCCATGGTCTTCATGATCTCCGAAATCCTGGCCCCGCCCTTGCGCTGTAGCATCGCGATCACCTGGGCCGTTTTGCTGCCCGCGCGGGGCGCGCTGGCTTCCTGCGCCTTCCCGGCCTTCTTCCCCTTGGGCGCGGCCTTGGCGGGAGTGGCCTGCTTGCTGGCCTTGCCCTGCGCCGCCGCGCCCTGGGCCACACGTGCGCCCGCTTTGGCCCTTTTTCCGGCCTTCGGCTTGGCGGGCGCAGCCTCGGGTTTGGCTGCCACCGGCTACGGCGCGACCATCTGGCCGAGCTTCTCGACGCGTTCCCAGATCTTGCTGGCGGCCGTCTTGGGGTCTTTCAGCGATTTTACGCGCTTCACGCCCGGCAAGCTGTTGTACGTCGCGTCCCAGCGCTCCGCCGGCCAGCCCGCGAGCAACTCCGCCAGTTCCTCTTCCCGCGCCCGATGCCCGGCGGCCAATTCCGGCGCCCCCCGCCCGTCGCCGCGACCGCCAGCGGGCGGATGGGGCGACACGAGGGGCAATGAGGCGCTGCGCAAGGCCGCCTTCATGTGCCGCCACCCCGCCGCCTGTTTGTTGCAGGTGGTGTTACCCGCCGTTCTTCCGTTGGTCCTCCGCCGCTTCAGGCGGTCGCACTGGTCGTATTCTGTTTGAGACGGCTAGTTGTCCGACAGTGCGGCTACTAAGGCACCCTTTGCGGTTGTAGTGAGCGGGTCCGCGGCCATCCTGATCTCTGACAGGTCAACTGGGAAATCGCTCGCACGCAGGATCGTCTCGAACCGCTCCTTGAAACCCTGCGGTATGGCAGTCCCTCCGCTCAGGACCAGCGGGATCGGACGGGTCAACTTGGGAACATTACGCGCGTTCTGGAACGTATTTCGCAGGCCGGCCACTAGCGTCTGGATCATGTCGTCGTAGTAGACGCTCAGAACCTGCTGCAGCTTATTCTCGAAGTGGCCGTTGATATAAAACGATTGTTCCTTCAGAATGCGGATGCGGTTCGGTCTCTCGCCGGTGACAGATGCCGCGCTGGAATCGATGAAATCGCCGGCTTTCGGGATGCTGAAACTCAAAATCGGGACTGTCAGATACGACAGGCACACGTTGCAAAGGCCGCCTCCGCAACTGATACCTATACCCGTGTAGTTCGTGCTTTCCATCTCTCCGTAGACTACGGCCAGGCCTTCGTTGATGCTGGTGGCTTCGAAACCCAAGTCGGAAAGGACTTGGCGGAGCGTCACCTCATGATAGGTGAGATTGTCCTCTGCTCCGAGCGGGGCGGCCGGAACCGTGAAACACAGTTTCTGGCCCTTCTCCACTTTGCCTGTCAGGGAAGAAGTGATTTCCCGGATGAGTTTTACGTTGTCAGGTTCATCGGGATTGAGCGTGCCGCGGGTCATTGTCCGCCGGATGTCCTTGTTCAGCAGGTCGGCAAATCTCTCGGATTCATTGCCGTGGACGAGGATCTCCACTCCTTCGACGGAATGGGGCACGCCTTCCTTCTGCAGCGCGTTCTCCGTCATCTTCGAGTACGGAATCGAGACGAACGCGTTGAGCTGCGTAGCGTACTTGATTTCATGGTTAGTCTGGCGGGCGGCCACGATCCGGCTGGTGCCAACATCGAGGCCGATCGGTTCGCTCTTGGGTGTTTCAACTCGGCTCATGCTATTTTTCCTCGTATGCGCTTCCGTCCTGGAGGGCGGATCTCGCCTCTTTGTATTTTTGTTGCAGAACCTTTCGGTATTCGGCTATCGTCACGCCGCGATGAGCGGCGCTTTCCCGATTTCGCTCTTCGGCCAGAGCGAGACCTTTCCAGAGATCGGGACCGGTGGACTTGACGTATGCGGGGTCGTATTCGAACCCAAACAGATAAAGTGCGGGGTTGGGAAGCTCGTAATTGTCCGGAAGTCCAACCTCCTTGAATGGGAAGCCGGTTCCCCAATCGGTATGCCAGCCGATCCGCATATTGCCCGGATTCACAGAGACCTGCGCGTGCGTGACGCAGTTTTGCGCCGGCAGGTTGTATTTGCCGCGGAGCATCTCAGTGAGGCACTTGACGGCGTGAAGTTGCGGGTCGTTGATGGGTTGCTGATCCACCTGCGTGCGGCCTTCAAGCGCCACGCCTATGAAGCTTGCGTTTAGGTCCAGGTACAACCACTGCGAGTCCGCCCAGACGGAATTGCCGGCGTGGTTCGCTGTATCCGATTCGACGACGATCCGATGCACGCGTCCAAAGCGGTCAATGAGGAAGTGATAAGCCCGCTTGTTGCGGACGTACGCCAACAGTTCCTGGCCGATCCGCTTAAGGGCGGACTTCTGGCTGGCCGCAAACGGCGCCTGGTCGCTCTCTGTTGTGTGGAAGACGATGCCCGCGGGCTGCCAACGCCTGGGTCCCAGTGTTTCGGACCCTCGTCCGATCAACGAATAGAAGCGCGGCTGATTGGAAATCTCCAGCGTGTTTTCGATCCGCAGACCATTGCTGTAGAGATCGTATTGGCTGGTCTGTTCCACGGGCCAGACGACCGGCCTGTCAGTAGCCGGCCATCGAGCCGCCGCTACGAACTCCTTGCTGGCCGTTGGCTGCCGGCTCAGCGCATCTGTTCCCAGGGGAACAATCACAATCGCAAGCGCCAGGGCGGCCGCCCAGTTCCAAGCCAGAGAGGGGCTTTTGGCGGAACTGATGGCGCGGCGAAGGTATCGTAAGCGCTGTATCGGGTCGCTGATCTTCTGCGCACGCCGCTCAATCTTCGAGGTGTGAGCGAAAGCAGTAAAGTCCGCAGCCATTAGAGTGTCTCACCGCGACAAAACAAGCTGGACATCTACCGGGGCCGCGCCAGGAAAGCATGGTGGTGATGTTCGGATCGCGCCGCAAGCCATGGTAATCTTGATCTTCGCCGTCCGGCTCCAGTTTTTTCTATACTGTCATTGGTTAACTGTTGGGTCGGTTAGTTTTAAAGGGTGTTTGAAAATTCTCAACCTTTATGGCGGAGAAACACCGAGAAGAAGGATAAGAAAGACTAGCCGACGGCCGTCAGCGAAGCGCCCGCAGCCCCCGCGCCAGTGGAGAAGAAAAACACTCCGCCGAGACCGAGAGTTCCCCAATTGGCGAAAAAGAACAAGTCCAAGCTGCCGCGGTGCCAGAAGAAGGCCCTTTAGAAGGCCGCTGAGAAGTAAGTGTAGGCCGCGCGCGACAAGCCGCCCGCGCCATTCCACGATGCACGGCCGTCCCGCCGCTCGACGCGGCCCATCGCGAGCGCCGCGGCGTCGGACCGGCGCGGCCCGCAAAGCAGGAGCATGGCGGGCGCTTCGCGTAGCCTAATGCAACGCGGGATAGCGCGAGAGCAGATGGCCCGAGTTGGAGTTCGCGGGGCCATGAGCGTGCTGAAACGCCGAGGCCGCCGCGCTCGCGATGGGACGCAGCGAGTGGCGGACGGCCCGCGGTGCATCGCCGCGAAATCACCTGTTCAGGTGATGACTTCCACCCTCAACCGGCGTACTCTGGCATTGATGGGGCCGCCGCCCAGGCCAGAAGCGGTAGCCGCCGACTATCTCGGCTTGGCTACCAGACTTGCGGAACCTACAGGCGGAGTTGCTGCAGGGCGCGCCCACCGCGCCGCGGGACATGAATCATGCTGTACAGCTCATGGCGCAGCGTCCGGCCGTGAAATACGGCAACATTTTCGAGATTCGGCCAGCAGGGGACATGAGCGAAATCATGAAGGCAAGTGAGCGGCGACGGAGACAGAACACTGCGTGCTGAAGACGGTCCTGCTTTGTCACCGGCGGAATCGACGAAGCGCCGGCAGGCTCCAAGAAAAGCCGCGGGCAGTGCGCAGGCGGGCAAAGCGCGAACTGCAACTGTTGCGAACAGGCCAATGCGCCGATCGACAGGATTGCGGGAGGATGGTCGGCGACTCGTACGGGCCGAGACGCCGTTTCGGCCGGCCCGCTGCTCCCGGCACCAATGGAAGAGTGCGCGTCATCCAGCCGAACAAGGACGTTTCGGCGTGTTCACGTCAGCCTCGCCGCGCTGCTTCGATGGCGGCGATGTCGATCTTCTTCATCGTCATCATCGCCTCGAAGGAACGTTTTGCCTCACCGCCACCAGCCGCAAGCGCGTCGGTTAGCGCGCGCGGAGTGATCTGCCAGGAGAGGCCCCAGCGGTCCTTGCACCACCCGCACTGGCTTTCCGTGCCGCCATTGCCGATGATTGCGTTCCAGTAACGGTCCGTCTCTTCCTGGTTCTCCGTCGCGATCTGGAATGAAAAGGCCTCGGTGTGCCTGAACGCCGGGCCGCCGTTGAGACCGAGACAGGGAATGCCTAGGACGGTAAACTCCACCGTCAGCACATCGCCCTTCTTGCCGCCCGGATAGTCACCGGGAGCCTCGTGAACAGCGGTTACTTTACTATCCGGAAAGGTGACGGCGTAGAAGCGCGCCGCCTCATGCGCGTCGTTGTCGAACCAGAGGCAGATCGTGTTCCTTGGCTTCATATTCGTATGCTCCTTATGCTCGATCAGGGCGAAGGCCGCGGTCTTTGCGTCGGTCCGCATCAGTGACCCACCGGTTCATCTGCGGGATCTGGCGCGGCCGACGTCTCAAATTGGCCGGTACCCGGCCCACCATTCTAAATCATATTGCTGGCAGGGCGAAGAGCATATTGCCCACCGCGCCGTGACGTCTCTGTTACCGTGAGGTTCGGCGCCCCGGTGGATCAACCCGTCGTTGTGCAGGTGAATGACGCACAGGGAACAGCGGTGGCCGGCGCCTTGGTAGAGTTTCACACCGCGGGCGAAGCCACGGCCGTGCCGGATATCGGGCTCACCGGAGCCGACGGGCAATTCACTACAACAGTGACCCTGGGCGGCAGCGCGGACCGATACCGGGTGGTGGCCGTGACGCGACAAGATCGGCAAGCCCGTGGAACTCCGGCTGGACGAAATCGCTCTCGGTTATCAACAACAGCTTGGACGCGGGCAAGCCCGTGGAACTCCGGCTGGACGAAATCGCTCTCGGTTATCAACAACAGCTTGGACGCGTCCTGAACGACTACTATTGCGCGCGCTGTCACGATCCGGAATCCACTCCGGAACGCGTCTCCAATCACGACAATCTGACGGCCAAGCCGCACGCTTTCACGGAAGGTCCCCTGCTGAACGCGATGAGCGATGCGCATTTGGCTTCCATCGTCGGCCACGGCGGTCCAGCCTTGAATAAGTCGCCGGAAATGCCGCCGTACGCTTACACATTGAGAAAGACGGACGTAGACGCGCTCATTGCCTATATTCGCGCCGTCGCCGATCCCCCCTATCGCGATCCCCCCTATCGCCCAAAGGGGCTCACATACGCAAAATACTAAGTCTGGCATAGACTCCTCACGAGCGCCGCCTCGTTTCGTTCCTGCAGGACTCAAGACCGAATTCTTAGCAATTGATCAGATTGCATAAGCCGCGCACCGTGAATTGGAATTCGGGGCGCTGGGTTAACAGCGTAAGCGTATGAACAACAGTGGTGGGCCGTGGCGACTCGAACGCCAGACCTCTACCGTGTCAAGGTAGCGCTCCAAAAGCGACGTGCAAACCGGCCTATCGGAAGGGCCGCTCTAGCTGCCGATCGGACGATAGCATCACGCCACGTCCGGCCTAGCGTGCCGCGCAGGGAAGAATTCGTCTCGCACTTTCCACACAGCTTCCATGGTCGGCGGCTCGCCTTCGAAGACGATCTGGCAGCTCTGCGGATCGGGCCGGTTCTTCAGGTAGCGTGTGACAGTCCTTTCGTCCGCCTGCCGGATCACTAGATACACGTCCCCCGGCTGGCTGATCCAGTAAGTCAGGTGACGATCATTCTTCACGTCAAAGACGTCGCAACCGTCGGCGCGGCGCGTTCGCAGGGACGAATTGCCGCTCTTGAGCTGCACGTAGATCCGCTCTCCGCTGGGGCGGCCGTCGTTGTCCTTTAACTTTAACTCGATTTCGCCGTCAATGCCGTAGTCGTATTCGGTAACCCGCCGGAAAATCTGGTTCGCCTCGCTCGTGATCGCCTGCACGTTTCAGGACCGTGAGGCGTCGAATTGCAAATGCGGATTCCGGTCGAAGTGGGGCACTGATTCCATTCGAAGTGGGGCAGCGTTCCGTTGTGATGTGGGGCAGGATTCCGTTGGGAAGTGGGGCACTTTTTCGGATGTAGCGGAATCGTGCCCCACTTGCCGGAATCGTGCCTACATCCAGCGGAATCGGGTGACCTCGCACACCGCCGCCGTCTATTCGTATCGCAGCGCCGAAATCGGGTCGATGCGCGAGGCCCTCCACGCAGGGACCAGAGCCGCCACTGCAGCCACGGTGGCAAGCGCGGCCGCTGCGCCCGCGTAAATCGGCAGGTCCGCCGCCTGGATGCCGAACAACTGCGATTCCACGTAACGGCTTAGCGCAAATGCCGCACCCAAGCCGATTACCAACCCAGCCGCTACAATGCGGCCAGCATCCAGCAGCACCATCTGCAGCACCTCGGCCGGCAACGCCCCCAGCGCCATCCGAACGCCGATCTCGGCGGTACGCCGCGCTACCGCAAAGGCGATCACGCCATAGATTCCGATGGCCGCGAGCAGTGTCGCCAGTATGCCAAACGCACTTGACAAAACAGCCACCAACCTCTCCGTGTAAAGCCTTTCGCGAATCTTCACTTCAACTGGCTGGATCTCCGGAACCGGCAAACCTGCGTCGGCTTCTCGCACCGCCCGGCGGATGGCCGCCGCCAGCCCGGTCTCGTTCCCCGTGGCGCGGACATAGAAAACCATGCGCGCCGGCTCCTGTCGTTGCGTATAGGGGAAAAAGATCGTTTGGTGCACCGGACGCCGCACATCAGTGCGGACGTCCGCCGCGATGCCCACGATTTCCCGGCTCAGCGGTGCCTTGGGACCGCCAAACCCCAAATGCCGGCCAAGGGGGTTCTGGTTGGGGAAATAGCGCTTGACGAACGCCTCATTGACTACCACGGCCTTCACGGCCGCGTCGCGATCGTTGAACTCGCGGCCGGCGCGCAACGGGATCGCCAAGGCACGCAAATAGCCCGGGCTGATGGCTTCAATCGACGAACTAGCGAAGCTTTTCTCACCCGCCTGGTCGCCTTCCACCCGAATGCTCATGCCCCAGCCCGCGCCGGCGTATGGTCCGCCATCGCCCGCTGCCACGCCGCTTGCGCCGGGCAGCGCGGCGAGGCGCTCCAGCAGATCATGATAAAAAGCGTTGGCCGCCGCCGTCCCGCTGCGGATCAGCGTGGCATCCACGGAGAACATCCAGAGTCGTTCGATGCGAAAGCCGCGGTTGGCGTTCACCAGGTTCGCGGCGCTGGCGCTGAAAAGTCCCGCGCCCACCACCAGCAGAAGAGAGAGCGCCACCTGCACCGTGACAAGCACGCGACGCAGTCTCCCGGAACTCCCGCTGGACAGCACGTTTGAGGCTTGGTCTTTGAGCGTTGTGGCGACGTCGGGCCGGGTCGCCTGCAGCGCTGGGACCAGAGCGAACAACAGCGCGCACACCACCGATAGCGCCAATGTGTAGGCGAGCACCCGCAGGTCGAGCGATTCGGAGACCCAACCTCCGGCGGCATCGCGCGGCAGAATACGCAGCAGTCCCGCCGTGCTCCAATGCTCCACCAGCAGTCCGGCTGCCGCCCCGGCTATGGCCAACAGCAGACCCTCCAGCAGCAACTGCCTCACCAACAACCAGCGCTTTGCTCCCAGCGCCAGCCGGATGGCGATCTCGCGCTGCCGCCCCGTACCGCGCGCCACCAGCAGGCCTGCGACATTAGCGCAGGCGATCAGAAGGACCAGGCCAACCATGATCATCAGCACCCTGAGCGGCTTTTCCCACTTTTCACGGAGTTCGGTAATGCCGTGCACAGCGGGACGCAGTTCGATGCGGTTCTGGAGCAGGGCCTCCCGATCCTTCCGGTCGCGCGGAGCGCCGCCCTGCCGCAAATCGGCTTCGAGGATCGCATGAAATACCACGTCCGTCGCCGCCTGCGCCTGGGCAAGGCTTTCGCCTGCCTTGAGGCGGGCGAAGAAGTTGAGCCAGCTATGGGTGCGGTCTTCGAGCACATCCTCGGTCGGCGTAATCGCTCGCTGCATGGCGATCGGCACGAAGACGTCGGGCGAATCGCCCTGCACGAGGCCAATAAAATTGGCGCTCGAAACCCCGATCACCACGAACGGGTGCCCGTTGATCGCGACCGTTTGGTTCACGATGCCCGGATTCGCGCCGAGATGGCTCACCCAGAAACTGTGGCTGAGGACTGCGACGGGATGCGCGCCCGGCGCGCCGTCATCTTGCGGTGCGATCACCCGGCCGAGTATCGCGCCGACCCCCAGCGTGGTGAAGTAATTGCCAGTCGTTGTTTCCGCTTCAGCCGCCTGCGTGCTCCCCTGCCAGGTGACGCGCACCGGCGCTGTGGCGCGAGCCAAAATTCCGGCAAACGCGGGAACGCGATCCCGCAGATCCCGGTATAACGGATACGGGAAAACGGATTCGGAGTTGCTTGACGAGCTCGACGAGTTTTCGCCGGGGCCCGAGTAGCCGCCGTGCAGCGCAACCAGCCGATCCGGGTCCGCCACCGGCAGCGAGCGAAGGACCACCTGGTCCAGCAGAGAGAAGGTGGCGGTATTCGCGCCAATTCCAAGAGCCAGCGATAACACGGCGGCCACCGTGAAGACGGGACTGCGGCGCAACGCACGCAGCCCGTGCAAGAAGTCCACCCACATGCCCATATGCTAGCTTGCCGCGCATCGCGTGGCTACGGGGCACCGCTCCGGGTGTCTCAAGGCTTCGCTCCTAGCAAATCAGTGGCGTCGAGGTTATGGGCGCACCGTATTCTGTGGCGCCCGATCTTTCTCGGAGTCACCCACGTAGATCGCGTCTCCCCCCGCGGATGTCCCACGCGAAGTGGGCCATGCTTCCAATGGCACCTCTCAAAGTTCACAGTCTCGACACCTCCCGTCGAAAATACTTCTTGACGGAAAACAGCTATAGATGCCTGGAGCCGCGGCATGCGTAAGCTCAGGGTAGCCGGCGGCCCTGGAAGCGATGGGCGAATGGATCAGCCGGCACAGCGAGGGCGAGACGACGATGAACGCGGGCTGCCGTGCCGTCAAAAGCCGACGGTGGTCGCGCCGGTCAGGTCGGTAGCGAGAATCTTAACGGCCGCTCCGGCTTTGCCGGAGGTAGTCTGTGTTTCGACGAACGGGCCAAGGCCAATAGGTTTACAATGGAACGGGTCCCGGTGGCCCGAAAGGAACTCGACACCATGATGAAATCCAACCCGCACGCCCCAGCCCGCATCGCGATGCCGATAGCGGCTTTGTTCGCCACGGCCCTGGTATGCCCCGCGGCCGATGCGTTTTATGCCCAAACCACAACAACCCAGTCCTACAGCACGTTTATCGGCCCCATTCCAATTAGTGGCCTGTCCTTCACCATACCGGCGGCTAGCTCACGTTTCAACGCCGCGCTGGTAACCCTCAGCCTGCCTAATCTGTTCTTGAGCGACAACACCAGCAAGACCGTTCCGATGGCCGCAACGTTCCAAATCGTGGGCACAGGTCTTGACGGAACCACGGTCGCCAATGGCGGGATAGGCTGTGACAACGTTAATGTGACCACGTCGGGTATCAAGCCGTTGAGCATGACTCTGCTTGTGCCGCTGAATGGCGACACGCAAATGGTAATGGCCGAGTGGGCCAGCAACGGAACTTCAACCGTAACTACCCAGACCTTTGCTTCCATCTCCGCAATTCTGGTGAAACAGTAGCGGGACCGGTACCCTTGACGCCGTCCTGCTTCGATGAGGTGCCGAGCGCAAGAATCAGGCGTGGCCCATAGCGATCGGCGAGCCGAGCGGGATCGCGCCTGACGCCGGCGAGAGCCGCTGCGTAGTGTAAACGTATGAAGCTTCTCGCCGCCGCCTTCGGATTTGCCCGCAAAGGTTATGATTTATCCCAGGAGGGTTGCACACGATGCCGACCAGATGGCTGCTCGGGACCCTGTTGCTGTGCTCGCTGGCCCGGTCACAAGGATTCCACGATCGGGAAATCATGATCCCCTGGGCGCAGGCGGGCCAGGGCTTGCACGGTTTGTTGGTCTATGCGGACCTGCCCGGCAAGCACCCCTTGGCCGTTCTCACGCACGGCACCTCGCTCGATATGCCGGATCGCCACGCGGTGTCGCCTTGGGCCATGCTCCCGCAGGCCACTTGGTTCGCCCGCCGCGGCTGGGTGGCCATAGTGGTCGTACGGCGCGGCTATGGGCTCTCCGGGGGCCGGCCGGATTATCTGTTCCCGTATTTTCTGGATGCCGGCCGCGCCGCGGCCGAGGACCTCACCGCAGCCATCGATTACGCCCGCGGCTTGCCACAGGTGGATGCCTCGCGCATTCTAGCTGCCGGAGTCTCCACTGGCGGACTGGCTGCCGTGGCTCTCACCGCGGCGCCTCCGCCGGGGTTGGTCGCGGCGGTCAATTTTGCCGGCAATAACGGCTCCCGCGGCGATCATACTCTCCCCAAGGCCGATGAACTGGTCAGCGCGTTTCGCAGCTTCGGCAAACACTCGCGTACCCCGATGCTGTGGGTTTACGCGGAAAACGACCGGTTCATCTGGCCGGAGCTGGCGCGCCAATGTGAGGCCGCTTTTCGCGGCGCGGGCGGACAGGATCAATTGATTATCGCGCCGGCCATCGGACACGATGGCCACTCGCTTTACACCCACATCGGTGCCTGGTCGCCGCTGGTTGACGATTTCTTGAAAGCTCAAAATCTGGTTTGGTTTCCCGCCCCGCTGCCGGCGCCGGACGCGCCTGAACAAGCCTCTCCTCCCGGCCTCACCGAAGCCGGCCAGCACATATTTCACGGCTACGAGATGTGCGGCCCGCATAAGGCATTCGCCATGTCGGAAACCGGCGTCGGCGTTTCCTGTGCACAACTGACACCCGAGGCAGCGAAACAAAAAGCTATCCAGAACTGCAGGCACAGATCCGAGGGAAAAAAGTGCAAGTTAGTGTCTGTCGATGGCACCTACGCTGGAAGACAAGGTCCGGCAGGAGATTCGGTCCCCTATTCGTCGGTCCTGTACCCCTTGGAGAACATTTCACTTGCTCGCGCTCAGCGACTCCAACCGCGATAGGCGCTGCTGCAAATCGGAAACTTGCTGTGTTAGAGTCTGGATCTCCCGCCGTTGCCGATCGTTCGCTTTTTGCTGCGCCACGGCCGCGCCGTTCGAGGCGCAGTTGACTGTGCCGAGTTGCCCCGTGGGAGGATCGATGCAAACCAGAGGTTCGCCAGTGGTTGGAAGCGTCACGCCAGCGATGCCCGCGATGTAGGCGGAGGTCTGGGTACCAACGGTTCCGATGCGGATGATGCCGTTGTCGGTGGCGGTGCCCTCGTTGCCGATATCGATATTGTTGGATAGGGCGACGTTGTTCCCGGCAAAGGTGCCCACGGCAATGTTACTGCTTCCAGTAGTGTCATATAACAACGCGTCGAAACCGATGGCCGTGTTGTTGTTTCCCTGTTGGTTGTAGTGCAGCGCTTCTTGGCCGATGGCCGTGTTGGTGTTACCTGTGGCGTTGTATAACATCGCCGAGAAACCGATGGCCGTGTTGCCGTTCCCTTGGGTGTTGTTCCCCAACGTCTGAGAACCGTTCACCGTGTTTTCGATCCCGATGGTGTTCTCGGACAGCGCTTGAAAGCCGGTGGCCGTGTTGTTAGTGCCAGTCGCAGTGAGTGGCAGCGCCTGCAAACCGGCGCTGAAGTTGGATGCGTTGAAGGCCGCCAGCAAAGGGGCTCCCCCGATGTCGAAGCCGGTCGTGGCGTTGACCACCCCACCCTGTACCGTGCCAGTCGCCGTAACATTCCCGGTGACGCTTTGGCTGTTCGTGAAGCTGTTGGCCGCAGCCAATGTGGGGACCAAAGCGGTATTCAAATTCAAGGTGACCGTTCCGGCGGTTCCTCCGCCGGTAAGATCGGTGCCGGCTATCACGCCTGTGATGGTGCCCCCGCCGCCCCCCCCGCGGTGGTCTGCTTCGTACCATCGGGGAAGGTAATGCCGGTGCCGGAGACGGGCAGAGTTACTCCGCCGTTGGCGCTCATCAGACCCGCCCCGTTCACACTGAACACCTGCGTGCCGTTGTTCTTACCGCTCAGGATCTGTCCGGCGGCGGTGTTGTTGAACACGCCGGCGATGCCGCTGGCGCTGGCCGACTGTCCGAGAACGCCCATGGTGGTCCCGCTGGCCGCGGTGGCCAATCCTTCGACGCCGGTGCCGCTTGTGCTCGGGTTCGTCCCCGTGACCGCTATCGTGCTACCGGTGGCGGCGCTGGGTGCGCTGGTGAATGTGCCGCCCAGCACCGAAGTATTGCCGCCCGTCAGGATCTGGAATTGGGGACTGGCATTTCCCTCGGCGAACACGATGGCGCCCCCCGTTGGCCGGTTGATGACATGGTCAGGCCCACCGTGCCGTTCAGCGCCTTACCCGAGCGATCTTTCACGACCCCGTTGAACGGGACCAACCGCGGCACTCCCGGCGCGGGCGACTGTCCGTAAGCCGGAGCCCCAGCCAGCAAGGCGAGGACAAACATATAACGTTTCAGTGCGGAAGATGCAGGGAAAGCGACGCGGATACCGAGCATTGCAGTGACCGCACCGTACATCTTCCTGTTCAGGGGATCCATCTTCTTCGGCATAGCACTCCTTTGAGGTCCTAATCATTCTACATGAACTCTCGGAGGGGAGTGAGGCTCGCCACATCATGTTGTCCACGACTCAGTGGGCCGCCAGCCTCCTAGTAGACCTAGACCTGAAGAATAAGGCATCACTGAATCGTTACATTGACTGCGTTGGCTGCCTGCCCGCCCGCCGTAACCACGATGTTGAGGCTTCCCGCGCCAGTCAACGACTGTGGCAGCGGGCCGATATTCACCTGATCCTCTCCCGCGAAACCCGGCGCCGGCCCGGCGTATAGTACCGGCACATTCAAGCCCCCCACGGCCGCTGTGACATTGCTGGCATTGCGGATGCCCGTGCCGTACATTTCCAGGTAGATCTGTTCCGTGGACGGTCCGAGGCTAATCGGCAATGGGACCACCATCCCGGATGCAATCTACCGGCGCGGCACGGCCAATTAGGCACAACGGCGCTCTGCAAACGGATACTTCGTCCGCCGGGCCGCGTTGCTGTTGGATTCGCTTTCGGGCCAGAGTGACGAGACCATTGCACGGCACCATCGCGTCAGCCGTGGCACGGTGGTGCTGTGCATCCGGAAGTGCCTCCAATTCGGCCTGGACGCAGCGCTTGGGGAATTGCCGCGGACCGGCAAGCCGCGCCAACTGCCGGACGGCGCGATCGCCTGGGTGCTGAATTGCGCCTGCCAGAAGCCTAAGGAATTAGGCTATTCCTACGAACTGTGGACCTACAAGCTGCTGACCGCCCACGTGCGCCGGCACTGCGCGGCGGAGGGCCATCCGGCCCTGCAAAAGTTGAGCCGCTCCAAGCTCCATAAAATCCTGTGCCAGGGCGAACTGCGGCCGCACAAGATTCGATACTACGTGGAGCGCCGGGATCCCGCCTTCGCGGCCAAAATGGCAAATGTGCTGCACGCCTACAAAGAGGTTGCAATCGTCAATGAGTATCGGCGGAGTGAGGCAGGCCGGGGACTGGGCATGGTGACCATCTCCTATGACGAGAAACCCGGCATTCAGGCTTTGGCTGTGACGACGCCAGACCGGCCGCCGGTGGCCGGCCAGTATGCCAGTCAACTACGGGATTACGAATATGAACGGCTGGGCACGGTGTCGCTGTTGGCCGGCCTGGATCTGCACAGCGGGAGAATCATTGAAACCGTCAGCGACACACACAAGAGCGCCGACTTCATCGCTTTCCTGAAGAAACTCGCCGGCGCCTATCCGGAGCACCACAAGATTCGTTTGGTGTTGGGCAACCATTCCGCGCACATTTCCAAAGAGACGCGGACGTACTTGGAGACCACCCCGCAGCGCTTCGTGTTTGTGTTCACACCGACCCACGGCTCGTGGCTGAATCTCATTGAGAATCAATTCAGCAAGATGACGCGGACAATGCTACGGGGAATCCGCGTGGCCAGCAAGCAAGAGCTGATCGATCGCATCCATCAATACTTCGAGGAGATCAACGCCGATCCGGTGGTCTTTCGCTGGAAATACAAGATGGACGAAACTTTCATTGTATAGATATCAAGAGAACGATCATCTAGGCTATGGGGATGGAACCGCTCCCGACGTTCAGACGATTCGGCTATTGCAGCAACTTTGGACAGGCATACGGGGGGACGTTCGGGAATTCAGGTCCGAGACGGAATTAAGATCTGGCACGTACTCGGGCTTCGGCTTCACTTGGGAGAATGGTGAATTCTGGTCATTCAAGGGCTACTATCGCCAGATGGGATGGATGCTGCCGCTGTTGATTGTCATTCCTCCAGTTCTAGTTTACGGGCTTGTGTGGGGCATAAGTACGGTTTTCCGTTGGGTCTGGCGGGGTTTCCGGCACGCTTGACGTCTGTGCCGCCATTGCGTAGGGCCCTCGGGCGGCGGGGCGGCCTGCGAGCCTGCCCCACGATCAATAAGCCAGCACCCGCTCCATCTCCGCCACCAGATCTTCCACCTGCGGCAGAATCGCATTCTCCACCTGCGGCTGATACGCCACCCAGGTATCCAGCGCGGCCACCCGGCGCACCGGCGCGTCCAGCCGGTCGAACAACTCGTCGGCGATGCGGGCGGCGATCTCTGCGGCATACCCGAACGACAGACAGTCCTCGTGCGCGATGATCACCCGGTTGGTCTTCTCTACCGACGTGCGGATCGCGTTCCAATCGAACGGCGCGAGCGAGCGCAGATCGATCACCTCCACGCTGAGGTGCGGATTCTTGCGCTCCACCAGCAGCGCCGCCTGCTGCGATTTCTGCACCAGCGCGCCATACGTGACGACCGTCAGATCGTGCCCCGGCTTCACGATGCGCGCGCAGCCAAATGGGATGGTGTAGTCCGGGCCGGGATCGGGCGACCGGTTATAAGGCTCGCGATACAGGCGTTTGTGCTCCAGAAACATCACCGGATCGTCGCAGCGGATCGCGGTGCGCAGCAGGCCGCAGGCGTCCAGCGCGTTCGACGGCATAATTACGCGCAGGCCGGGCAGATGGGTGAACGCCACCTCGCCGCATTGGCTATGGTAAATGGCGCCGCCGTTCAGATAGCCGCCGATGGGCACGCGCAATACGAACGGGCAGGCGAACGTCCCGTTGGAGCGCCAGCGCATGGTGGCCATCTCGTCGCGGATTTGCATCATGGCCGGCCAGATGTAGTCGAAGAACTGAATCTCGGCCACCGGCTTCAGACCGCGCACGGCCATGCCGATGGCGCGCCCCACGATGGCGGCTTCGGCCAGGGGTGTATTGAAGGCGCGCCGGGCGCCGAACTCGGTCTGCAATCCGTGCGTGACTTTGAATACGCCGCCCTTGCCCTTCACCACGGCCAGGTTTTGTTCGCGGCTGCAATCCGCCACATCCTCGCCAAAAGCTACTACGCGCGGATCGCGGCGCATCTCCGCATGCAGGGTACCGTTCAGCAGATCGACCATGGTCTTCGGCTCGCCGCGGAATTGAGCGGGCGTGCTGAACTCGTCCGCCGTGGGATCGATCTTGCCGGAATACAGGTGCCGCAGGGCGGAATCGCGCGGGGCCGGATCGGCGTGCAGAGCCTGTTCCGCGGCGTCATGCACTTCGCGATCGACCTCAAGGGTGATGCGCCGCAGCGCATTCTGGTCGAGCACGCCTTCGTCCAGCAGAAACTTGGGGAAACGCACCAGCGGATCCCGCGCCTGCTCGGTCTGGCGTTCGGCGGGAGTCTTATAGAGCCGCTCGTCGTCGGACAGCGAATGCGAGTAAGGCCGGATCACGTGCGCGTGCACCAGCGCCGGACCGTGCCCCGCGCGGCAATACTCGACGGCCGCTTGCATGGCTTCGTAGGACGCCAGAAAATCGCAGCCGTCCACTTCCCGTTGAAACAGTCCGGGGAAGCCGGAGACCAATGCCGAAATGCTCGCGCCGGCGGTCTGGTATTCCACCGGAACGGAGATGGCGTATCCGTTATCCTCGATCAGGAACAGCACCGGCAACCGATTCAGGCAGGCGGCGTTTAACGATTCCCAGAACTCGCCCTCGCTGGTGGCGCCATCGCCGCTGGCGGTCAAGGTGATGGCGTCGCCATCCGGCGCGAGGTAGCGATTTGCATCGGCGCAGCCAACGGCTTGCAGGAATTGCGTGCCGGTACACGAGGAAGAGGAGACGATATTGAACCGGGGATCGCTCCAGTGGGAAGGCATCTGACGACCGCCGGAGGCGGGGTCGTCCGCCGCGCCCACCGCCTGCAGCAGCATGTCGAGGGGCGACACGCCCAGGGTCAGGCACAGCGCGCGGTCGCGATAGTAAGGAAAGATCCAGTCGTGGCCGGACCGCAGGCACATACCCGCCGCCACTTCCACGGCTTCGTGGCCGGCGCCGCTGATCTGGAAGAAGATGCGGTTCTGGCGCTTGAGCGCGACTTCGCGATCGTCCAAACGCCGCGACGTCTGCATGATGCGGAAGGCGTTGATGAGTTGTTCGGGTTCCAGGCCGTGCCACTTGGAGATGGCGGCGGGCTGGGTGGTGACGGTGGCCAAACGGCATCCCTCCTTGAACTGGGCAGGCCGGTGTGGACGCCGGCCGCAGGACTGGAGTCCTGCCCCACAATTAGTTTAGCGGAGCTTGTGCCGTTGGAACAGTATTTACAGCGGAATTGTCGCGAACTTTTGTTGTGCGGACGGCCACCGCCAGGGCCAAGAGGTACAGCAGGCCGCCGGCCAGCAGGGTTTGGACCAGTCCCAGATAAATGGCGCACACCAGGGATCCGACCGAGCCCAGCACGCTGGCTGCGGCATTCAGCGACCAGGCCCATCGCACGGACGGCTTGTGCCATTCTTCCAGGCGCTTGAGCGCAGTGGGAAAAGGCATCCCCATCACGAAGCCGGCGGGCGAGATCAGCGCTACGGTGATGGCGAATTTCAGCGGCAGCGGCAGCCCCACGCCCGCCTCCAGCAGCGGCGTGACCACGGCCGCCAGCAGCGCCACCAGCGCGGCGATCAAGGCCAGCGCGCGGTATAACCGGCGGTCTTCGTCCCCCAGGATGCGACGGCTGAAATAGCTGCCCAGGCCGCTCGAGACCAGCATGGAGAAGATCACCACCGTGAGGGCGTAGGTGGGGTGTCCGAGGAAAAGCACGAACTTCTGGATGAGGGCCATTTCGATCAGAATGTAGCCTGCGCCGATGCATAGGAAGTAGACCAGGAAACCGAGCACGCCCTTGTGCCGCGGCAGCCGGGTACCCAGCACCAGCGGCGGCAGCGCCAGGATGATGGCGGTTGCGAGCACACTGATCGCCATCAGCGCATACAGCAGCGGCACCGCTTTGTTGATCTTATAATCGGCCGAGCCCCGCGACGCGTGGGCTATAAACGCCAGGACATCGCGCGGCTGTACGGTGTAAAAGAAGAACGGCTGGTTGTCGGTGACGGGCGAGATGTTGTACCGGTAATTGCGTTCGTAGGCGGCTGGATCGGAACTGCGCAGCAGATCGGTGAACTGGCCGGGGATGCGCTCATCCGGCAGGTAGATGGGCTGCATATTGGCGGCAGCCATGGCGGCGCGCGCGCGGGCCAGGTCGGCGGCGCCGAACGGCTGGCGCGAGATCAACACGGTATCCTGAGCGCCCCAGCCCGTGGTGGATCCTTCGCGGCCCACGATCACGTGCCGCCACGGTTCCGTCTCGCCCAGTTGGTTCAAGGCCGCCATGCCCAGCGAGACCAGCCGCAGGGATTCACGCGGCGGGTCGAGTCCCCAACGGGTGAAGGCGGCCATGCCATCGCCGGTGAGGTGCAAGAGGTAGTCGCGGAGGGCGTCGGTGGTGTAGAGATTGTTTTCCGAAAGGGCGAAAGCGCCGGCCGCGGTGGAGGCCCAGGTATCCACTAGGGTGGCCTGCACCACCTGATAGCGTTCCTGGCTGTGGCGCACGAAGCTGCGGCCGTCTTCCACGAAGATGCGCACGTCCGGACGCAAATAAATGCCACGGCTCTGCGCCACGTATCGATCGCGCATGATGGTGGTGGCAATGATGGGGTTGATTTCCACGCCGGTGATGTCGCGGCTGCCGGAAGCCAGGGCGCGGGCCACGTCCCAACCGCCGCCCGGGCCTATGACCAGCGCTTTGGCTCCGGGACGTACGGCATAGGGCAGCGCCGGACCCTGCTCCAGCAGTTCGTGGCGCTCGCGATCGGTGAGGTGTGCGAAGTCGAAGCTGGCCATGCCGGTGGAAGCGTCCGCGTCGATGAAGATGGAGTAGTTGCGGACGGCGATGCGGGAGAAGCTGTTCCACTGCACGAACTCTTCCTTCTTCAGCTTCTGGCCTTTGGCGTAACGGATGGCGACGATTTCGTGAGTGCCGTTGTAAAACACGAATGAGAACAAGGCCAGCGCCAGGGCCACGGCGGCGGCGCGCAGTTTAACCGAACCCGCCATGCTGTGCCAGATGCCGCCCGCGGCGGCGAAGAGTACCGCCACGAGCATCACGGTGCTGATGCCGCCGAAGTGATTCAGGAAAGGAACCAGCAACAGGCACCCGGCCGAAGCGCCCAGCAGATCGAAGAAATAGACGCGGTCGATGCGCTCGACGGTCTCCGAAATCGCCAGCGATACGACCGTTCCGGAAACGAAGAACGGCAACGCGGTAGTGAAGTAGACCAGCGTGAGGCCCCAGGCGCCTGGTTCCTCTTTCTGCGCCACGACCACGGCCAGCGCCGACATCACCAGCAGGCTGTTGAGCATGCTAAGATAGCCGAGCTTTCGGAACAGCGGCGTCTTCCAGCCGGCCACGATATACGAAAAAACGCCGCCGGCGCCCAGGCCGAAAAGGGCGATGGAAATCGCCAGAAAAGCGAAATGGTAGTAGAAGACCACCGAGAAGATGCGGGTTAGCGAGAGCTCCAGCAGCAGCGTCGCCATGGTGGTCAACGCTACGCCCAGATAGAGGTGCGGCCACGGGATGGAAGGGCGCGAGGAAGAGGGCAAAGCTTTATCTTTGAATGTATCATGATGTATGCATGGAGTATGTCAGCGATGAATTGGCGCGCATCGTGGACGCGGCCGAAATCTTCCTGCGGCGGGTGAGCGAAGAGGAGAGCGGCCGGCCGGTCCTAGGCGGCGGCTGGTCGCCGAAGCAAGTGCTGGGACACCTGATCGAATCCGCAGCGAACAACCACCAGCGATTCGTGAGGGCGGCGCTGGCCGATGCGCTGGAATTTCCCGCGTACGATACGCCAGGTTCGGTGCGCATACAAGCGGCAGAGCGTGCCGCTTGGCCGATGCTGGTGGATCTTTGGGCGAGCTACAACCGCTTTCTGGTCCACGTGATTCGCCACTTGCCCGCCGAGAAACTGGAAGCGGTGTGCCGGATTGGATCGAATGCGCCGGTTTCGCTGCGGTACCTGGCGGAGGACTATGTGCGGCACCTGGTGCATCACCTGCGTCAGATTGGCGTAGTGACGGCTCCGTGACGGCGCGGCCCGCGACCATCGCTGAGCCGCGTCGGGCGCTGCGGCTTACCTCAAAGCAATTCGTCCATGCTCTTGGCGTCCAGCACCCGCTCGCTGAGATCTTCCAGCTCGGAGGCCGGCATGTCCTCCAGTTTCACGCGGGCCCACCTCGGGAGAGCGCCGAAGCGCTTCTCAATTTGCCGTGTAAGGACACCGATCCGGCCTGCGTGCAGGCCCTCTTGCAGGCCCTCTTCATGTCCTTTCTGCAGGCCTTTCTGCAGGCCTTTCTGCAGGCCTTCCTGAAGGGCTTTCTGTTCCGCTTTTATGATTATGGGGCCCAAAACCTCGTGGTCCCGAATATCGAGATCGATCGGCATTTTCTGTGCCTCCTCTTCCACCGCCTCCGTCAAGTGCCGCAATCCGGCGAGGATCGTCAACTGGGCCAAGGCGGTTTCCCGTGCCGTCGTCGCCAGACTGGCGATCCGCTCCACAATCCTGTGGACCGCCTCTTTATCGTCCCGCAATTGCGCCAAGATCGCAATTACATTATCGCCGACGCCTTCGCTGTCCAGCAGGCGATCGCCATTCAGCGTACGAATGTCGATGAGACTGTATTGGAACGACAATTCCGGGCCGTGCAGCTTGCTGGCCATGTGCAGGGGAGCTTCGCCCACGTAGAGCAAGAACTGCCGCGGAAACTGTCCGAACATCCGCTGCACGCCCAGACAGTATTCAATCATCCGGAAGGGCATCGCAGGGTCGTTGCCGCTTTGCAGCTCAATGTGGATGAGTTGGCCGTCGACCGTCCGGCCGAGCAGATCCAGCCGCAGGTTCTGCGCTTTCTGCACCTTCGGCAGTTCGCCGTCCAACCACTGCACCACCACCGTGCCGGTCAATTCGCGCATGGTGACCGTGGCGGAGCCCTTAAGCAGCAACTTCAAAGCTATGTCGTATTCCTGCATGGGACCATCCGCTTCACTTGCGCCTATGGATAAGGTGGAATAACCGGCACTTTTTTCTCGTCCGTGCTAGCCATTTGCCCAGGGGCTCCCCTGCCCGATTTGCCGGTGTGCGGCGCGGGCGGCGTGCGCCATGCTGGAAGCATGGAAAACGAATTAGCCGCATTATCCAATGAACTGGCCGCAGCCGTGGAGCAGGCCGGCCGCGCCGTGGTGGCGGTGAATGCCCGGCCGCGCTTCGCATCGAGCGGCGTGCTGTGGCGGCCCGGCATCGTCGTCACTGCCGAACACGCCATTCGCGGGCGGGACGAGATTGGCATCACCTTGCCGGATGGCCGCACCACTTCGGCGACGCTGGCGGGCCGCGATGCGGGCACAGATCTCGCGGTGCTTAAGCTTGCAGAAAACGGCGCGCCTACGGCCACCTTCGGAGCCAACGAAACGCTGAAGCCGGGGCAAGTGGTGCTGGCTATCGGCCGGTCGCCCGATTCGGGAGTCAACGCCACCATGGGGATCATGAGTGCGGTCAGCGGGCCGTGGCGTTCGTGGCGCGGCGGGCAAATCGAGCAATATCTGCGGCTGGATCTCACGCTCTATCCGGGCAGTTCGGGCGGCGCCGTAGTGGACACCGGGGGACTTGTGCTGGGCATCGCCATCAGCGCGCTGTCGCGCATCGCGGGACTGGCCGTGCCCGTTTCGACCGTCAATCGCGTGGTGGATGAACTGCTGCGTACGGGCCATGTCTCGCGCGGCTATCTCGGACTGGGGCTGCATCCGGTGGCGCTGCCGGATGGCAACACCGGCCTCATCTCACTCTCGGCCGAACCGGATGGACCGGCGGCGCGCGCCGGCGTGCTCATCGGCGACATCCTGGTGGCGCTGGACGGCAAGCCCGTGCGCGACACCGACGACATCCAAGCCGTGCTCGACCACCAGTCGGTTGGCAAGCCGGTGGCGGCGCGCATCGTGCGCGGAGGGCAAGTCATCGAATTAAGTATCACGGTGGGGGAACGGCCCAGGAGGGAAGACTGACATGGCGCGCGCCTTCGGAGAGGTTGCGGAACGGTTGCGCCGCTCGACTGTGGAGGTGCGGTTGCGGGGCGCGAATGGTGGCGGATCGGGAGTGATCGCGTCATCCGATGGCCAAATCGTCACCAACGCGCACGTGGCCCGCGACGCCGGCGCAACGGTCCGGCTGTGGGATGGCCGCGAGTTTCCCGCCATCTTGCTGGCGCGCGATGCGCGGCGCGACCTGGCCACGCTCCAGGTGGAAACCAGCGGCTTGCCCGCCGCCATATTCGGCGATTCAAGCGCGCTGCGCGTGGGCGAACTGGTGATGGCCATTGGCAATCCCATGGGCTTTATCGGCGCACTGACCACCGGCGTGGTGCATGCGCTCGGCAGCCTCGCGGGATTCGGCCGGCAGAGTTGGGTGCTGGCGGATGTGCGCCTGGCGCCAGGCAACTCCGGCGGTCCGCTGGCCGATGCCAACGGCCGCGTGATCGGCATCAACACCATGATCGTGAATGGGCTGGGCGCGGCCGTTCCGGGCAACGCCGTGAAGGCTTTTCTACGGCGCGGCGCGGCCGGCTTCTCGCTGGGCGTGACCATAGAGCCGGTGCGTTTGGAAGACCGGCGCTTCGGCTTGTTGGTGCTCAAGGTTGAACCGGGAAGTCCGGCGGCGCGGGCGCCACTATGGATTGGCGACGTGCTGACCGGCGCGGGAGGGCGGCCGTTTCGAACGGTGGACGATCTGCACCTGCTGCTGGACGGCGCGCTCGACGGAGCGGACGCCGTAATCCATTTGCAATTCGTGCGCGGCGACCGCGCCGCCACCCGCGAGGTGGCGATCCGTCTGGCGCATCCGGTGGCGGAGGCGGCGTGATTCGTCTGCTGATCGCGGCGCCTTCCGCGATCGTGCGCGCGGGCCTTGAGTCGGTAGGCGCGCAAGGGCGCGGCATCGAAGTGGTGGGCTCGGCTGGACTGGCCGGGCTCGGCGCCGCCATCGACCGGCATCAACCGGATGTGGTACTGGCCGCCATCGAGGCGCATCACGACGAGCCGCCGGAAGAACTCACCGCGTTGGCGGCTCGCGACGGCGCGCCCGCGATCATAGTGCTGGCCCCCGATCTGCAGTCCGCCTGGACCGGCGATGCGCTGCGCTCCGGCATACGCGCCGTGCTGCCCGGCGATCTCGGCCCGCGCGAGATTCTGGCGGCGGTGGAAGCGGCCGCCGCCGGATTGGTGGTGCTGCATCCGCAGGATATTCCCGCGCTAGTGGCCGAGCGCCCGTTGCCTGCGACGCCATCGCAAACGCTGACGGCGCGCGAAGTTCAGGTGCTCGCCATGCTGGCCGAAGGACTCGGCAATAAGACGATCGCGTGGAAGCTGGGTATTTCGGAACATACCGCCAAGTTCCACGTGGCGTCCATTTTGAGCAAGCTGAATGCGGGGACGCGGACCGAAGCGGTGACGTTGGGGATCCGGCGAGGGCTGATTCTGATCTGATGGAGGCCGCGACGGCAAAGACGCCGTCACCAGGTCAGCCCAACATGGTAAGTTAGGGCCGTGGCCGATGAGTCTAGCGACCTGGAATTACCGGTGCGCATGCTCTCGAGTTGGCGGAAGATCGCCGATTGCCTTGAAGCGTTTCCGTCCCCCGAAACTTCTCTCGACGTCGATTATGGAGTGCACCGCACCGCCTGGGTATTCAGGGGTGCCGGCAATGCGTCGTATGAATTGCAACCTGCCGTTGAGCGCGGGCCCAAACGAGAGAGCATAGAATGGCATGCGCTGGAGATCCTCGTTTCGGATGAGTTCAAATCGCGATTGCGCATGCATCTTGCCGCCCCCGGGATTCCGGAAGACAATTTTAGCTGGCTGGCCCTGATGCAGCACCATGGAGTCCCTACGCGGCTGCTCGACTTCACGTATTCTCCCTTCGTCGCGCTTTATTTTGCCGTCCGGCAGTACAGTCGGGAGCCTGGTCGCCATCGTGCGCGGAACGGACAGAGCCTGGCGTGCCGGCTATGGGCCATCGATGCGGCCGCTGTGAACTCCCGCTTTCGAGATGTGGCTCACCGGGCTATAGCGAACAAGCATGGGAAGCGCCTTGGGGGAAGGGTTAGGCTGGACCCGGACAGCTTGCTCTTCGACCGCGATCAGTTGATTGATGAGACTCTGGGGTGGAGAAGGCTCATAGAGGAGTTGCTGCCAGCTAGAGGTTCTCTTCTGCACGAACTCGATAGGCAGGAATGTGTCTGTGCGGCGTTGCCGCCAGCCCTTAACCCAAGGCTCGCCAGCCAGCAGGGCGTGTTCATGCTGAACCTCGCTGGGGGTCTCGGATTTAAGAAGTCGCTTGACATGATGATGGCCCCGCGGAAAACCGCTTGGTGTAAGAAGTTCGACATCGCTGAAACGGCGATTCCGGAGATCGAACAAAAGCTCTTTCAGATGAACATCCACGAGCAGTCGCTGTTCCCGGACATGCAAGGCTTAGCGGAACTGATTCGGCAAAAGCTTCGCCTGCACTGGAAATAGTCCGCGTATTGCCGGAGCCTCACGGCACGGGTCAGGCACCAATGCGCAGCGCCTTACTCACGGCAGCCGGAAGCCGAACTGGCACGAAGTACTCGGAAGGATAGAGATAATCCTCGCCGGATTCGTCGATAATTCGCACGTACCCGTCGTGCGCCGCGGACGGGTCCGGAAAAACCTGGTAGATCTTTCGCACCTCCAAGTCGTCCGACCCGTCGTTGCGAACACACAATACGAACTTCGATCGCTGTTGCTCGCCTTTCATACCGTTTAATCAAGGAAACGCTTGATCTTCCAGCCTTTCCGCCCGATACCATGGGCTTCGTACCAGTGCAACTCGGCACTTCGGACCGCGCCAGTGGCCAATCGAATGGTAGCAAAACCCTTCATCTTGCGCCGGCTTCGTCCTCCATAGCGCTTCTGCAGGAAGCTTAGCCTCCGCACGCCACGTCCGCTGGCGATCAGCTCGACTTGCGTAACTGCGCCAACGATTTCGAAGTGCACTCCCTTGATTCTAACGGGAAGGACAGCTCCGAGCTCGCCACTCTCGGCACTCTGGAATAATAGATGTAAGCATGACCGGATACAACGCTCTGCACGCTGCCGCCGCCTGGCTGGACCTTTCCGCGCGCGGGCGCATCTACGCCACCGGCGACGACCGCGCCCGCCTGCTGCACGCCATGACCACCAACCACGTGCAGCAGCTCACGCCGGGCACGGGATGCTACGCGTTCTTCCTGAACGCGCAGGGGCACATCCAGGCCGACGTCAACCTGCTCTGTCTCGAAGACCGCTTCCTGCTGGATACCGAGCCGGAGACGCGCGAGCGCATGCTGCGCCATCTGGACAAATACATCATCGCCGACGATGTCGCGCTGGAGGACGCCACCGGTTCGCTGGCGTGCCTGGCGGTCGAAGGCCCGTCGGCCTCAGCGGTGCTCGCGGCCATCGGCGCACTCCTTCCCGCCGCGGACTATGCAAACGGCGCATGGAACGGCGCCATCGTTGCGCGGGTCAGTGAGACCGGCGAGCCGGGCTTCCGCATCTTCATGCCGGTGGAATCGAAGACCGGCTGGATCGCGCGGCTGGAGTCGGCGGGCGCGGTCCACGCGACGCCGGACGAAGCGCGCACCGTGCGCCTGGAGCATGGCAAGCCGCGCTACGGCGAAGACATCTTCGATACCACGCTGCCGCAGGAAACCCAGCAGATGCACGCCGTGCATTTTGCCAAGGGCTGCTATATCGGGCAGGAGATTGTAGAACGCATCCGCTCGCGCGGGCGCGTCAACCGGTTGCTGGTGCAACTGGAGGTGGCAGGTGAGGCCCCGCTTGCAGGCGGGACCAAGGTGACGGCCGGAGCAGGGGAGGCCGGCGAGATCACTTCATCGGCGTTCTCGCCCGCACTGGGCAAAGCAGTCGCGTTGGCCTACGTGCGCGCGCAGTATGCCGCCGCAGCGACGATGCTGCAGGCCGGCGGACGAGCCGCTATCGTCAAAGAGAACGCGGGCCCAACGCCCTCTGATATACTCTGATTTATGCTTCCCGCCCGCCACCATCACCACAGCGCAATCCATGTGCTGCGGGCGCTCGACTGATTCGGTCCGGATCGAAAAAAGAAAGGACGCCCGCCCGGCACCGTGGCGGGCTTTTTTGTTGCTATTCGCATGGATCTCAATTTCTCCAAACCGGACGGGCTGATCGCCGCCGTCGTGCAGGACCATCGTTCCGGCCGCGTCTTGATGGTCGGCTACATGAACGGCGAGGCCTTCCGCCGCACTGTCGAAACCGGTTTCGCCACCTTCTATAGCCGTTCGCGCCAAAAGCTCTGGCTCAAGGGCGAGACGTCGGGCCACCGTCTGATCGTGAAGGAAATCGCGACCGATTGCGACCAGGACGCTCTGCTGCTGCGCGTGGAGCCGCAAGGCCCGGGCGTCTGCCACAACGGCTATGAGAGCTGTTTCTACCGGCGCCTGGAAAACGGCCGGTGGGTGGAATCCGATCCGCGCACCTACGATCCGGCCGCGGCCTACGGGAGCCAGGCGTGAAGCTGAAGCTCGGCATTCCGAAGGGCAGTCTGGAGGCCGCCACCATCGACTTGTTCCGCCGCGCGGGCTATGCGATCACCACCAGCAGCCGGTCGTATTTCCCCTCCATCGACGATCCGGAGATCGAATGCATGCTGATCCGCGCGCAAGAGATGGCGCGCTACGTGGAAGACGGCATCCTGGACGCGGGACTCACCGGCCGCGACTGGGTCGCCGAAACTGACGCGCAAGTGGAGGCGATCGCCGATCTGGTCTATTCGAAGCAGAGTTTCGGCAAGGTGCGCTGGGTGCTGGCCGTGCCGGAGTCGTCGGGTTTTCAATCGGTGCGAGACCTGCAGGACAAGGTCATCGCCACCGAACTGGTGGCCACTACCAAACGCTACCTGGCGCAGAACGGCGTGAGCGCGCGCGTCGAATTCAGTTGGGGCGCAACGGAAGTGAAGCCGCCGGTGCTGGCGGATGCCATCGTGGAAGTTACCGAAACCGGGTCATCGCTGCGCGCCAACAAGTTGAAGATCATCGATACGGTAATGGAATCCAACACGCAGCTCATCGTCAATCGCGAGTCGTGGCAGGACGCTTGGAAGCGGCGCAAGCTGGAAGACATGCGGATGCTGCTGGAGGGCGCCATCAATGCGCTGGGGAAAGTCGGCTTGATGTTGAACGTCCACCAGAACGATCTGCGCGCCGTGCTGGAGGTACTGCCGGCGCTGAAGCGTCCGACGATCTCGCACCTGAGCGACGAGGAATGGCTGGCGGTGAATACGATTCTGGATGAATCCACGGTGCGCGATATCATCCCGCGGCTGAAGCAGGCGGGCGCGCAAGGGATCGTGGAGTATCCGCTGAACAAGATCGTTTTATGAAAAGGAATGGAACCACAGATGAACACAGATGCACACGGATAAGACGCTTGGTTTTCATCTGTGTGCATCTGTGTTCATCTGTGGTTCCATGTAGCTCTTTATGATTCGGATTGTTTCCCCCACTGCAATGCCGCGGTTGCTGGCACGGCGTACCGCTCGGCTCACCGAGGCCGAAGCGGTCGTGCGGCCGATTTTGGATGCCGTGAGGGTGCGGGGAGACAAGGCCCTGCTTGAGTACGCCCGGCAGTTCGATGCGCTGGACCGCAAGACCGTTGCGGTGCCGGCGGAAGATCTGCAGCGTGGCTGCGCAGGGCTGCCGCAGGAGTTCCGCGAGGCCGTTGAAACCGCCGCCGGCAACATCCGGGCGTTCGCGCGCATGCAGCTTCCCGCCGAAATGCTGCGCGAAGTGAGCCCGGGCTTGGAACTGGGGCAGGTGGTGCGGCCGCTCGATACGGTCGCGGCGTACATTCCGGCGGGCCGTTATCCCCTGCCCTCAACGCTGATGATGACGGTGATTCCGGCGCAGGTCGCCGGGGTGCCCAACATCTGCGTAGCGTGTCCGCGGCGGGTGCCTGAGATCCTGGGTACGGCGCGGCTTTTGGGTGTCGAGCGCGTCTTTCAAATGGGCGGCGCGCAAGCCATCGCGGCATTCGCTTACGGCACGCGTACGGTGCCGCGCGCGGACCGCATCGTCGGGCCCGGCAGCATCTACGTAGCCGCGGCCAAGAAGCTGCTTGCAGGCGATGTGGGCATCGATTTTGTGGCTGGCCCGACGGAGATTCTGATTATCTCCGCGGATGGCAATCCACGGCATCTGGCGGCCGACATGCTAGCGCAGGCCGAGCACGATGTGGATGCGGCCGCGATCCTGCTGACCACGTCGAAGCGCCTCGCCAGTGCGGTGGCGAAGGAGATCGAGCGGCAGCTTGCGGATCTGCCGACCGCCGCGGTCGCGCGCAAAGCCATCCAGCGCAACAGCGCGATCATGCTGGTGCGGTCGCTCGAAGAAGCCGTGGATCTGTCGAATCGATTCGCTCCCGAGCACCTGAGCATCCCGGACGATGGCCTGCTCGCGCGCGTGCAGCATGCCGGCAGCGTGTTTATCGGGCCGTTCAGCACGGAGGCAGCGGGCGATTACGCATCGGGGCCCAATCACGTGCTGCCCACCAGCGGTATGGCCCGCCTGCGGGGCGGGCTTTCGGTGGCGGATTATCTGAAGGTTATTTCGGTACAGCGGTTGAGCCGCGAGGCGCTCGCCGCATTGGCTCCGGCTATTACCACGCTGGCCCGGGCGGAGGGATTGGAAGCGCACGCGCGGTCGGTGGAGGTGCGCATCGATGGGTAAGACCGGGCCTCGGCCACGGCCGCGCCAGGCGGTGCTCAAGATGGCGGCCTACGCGCCGCCCACCGCCGGCCGCGCCGATAAACTGCGGCTCGATTTCAACGAAAACACGGTGGGATGTTCGCCGCGCGTGATCGAATTCCTGAAGCAGCGCCTGGATGCCGGCGGGTTGGCCGTGTATCCGGAATATGGCGAGGCTAAGGCTGCGGTGGCTGAGTTTTTCCGCGTGACGCCGGACCAGTTCATCTTTACCAACGGCACCGATGAAGCCATCCAGGTCTTGATCAATACCTACGTGGACGATGGCCAGGAAGTGCTGCTGCTGCGGCCCGCGTACGCCATGTACCGGTTCTACGCACAGGTGGCGGGCGCTACGGTGCGCGAGATCGATTACGACGGTCCGGCGATGGATTTCCCGCTGGCCGCGATGCTCGACGCGATCACGCCCGTCACGCGCGCGGTGCTGATCGCGAACCCGAACAACCCCACCGGCACGGGCCTCTCACTGCTGGCCATCGAACGCATTCTGAAGCGTGCGCGCAAGGCCGTGGTCTTCATCGATGAAGCTTACTTCGAATTCTCGGGCGTAACCGCGCTGGGCCTGATCGAGCGCTCGGCCAACCTGTTTGTAAGCCGCACGTTTTCGAAGGTGTTCGGCATGGCGGCCATGCGGCTGGGCTGCCTGTTTTCGCATCCGGCCAACATCGCGTACCTGCACAAGGCGCAGTCTCCCTACAGCGTGAACACGCTGGCTGTGCTGGCGGCGCAGGCGGCCATTCGCGACACCACGTATATTGAAAGCTACGTCGCGGAAGTGCTGGCGGCGCGCGAACTGTTGTGCGTCGGCCTCGAGCGACTGAAGATCGGCTATGTGCCCAGTTCCGCGAATTTCGTGTTAGTCCGCGCGGGCAAGCGCGCCATCGAGATCCGCGACCGCTTGCGCGAACGCGGCATTCTGGTACGCGACCGCAGTTACGAAGCGCCCGGCTGCGTGCGCATCACGGTGGGCACGCGCGAGCAGACGCGGCGCCTGCTGGCGGCGTTGGAGGAAATATGGCTCGTCCGTTGATCGTCTTCGATATGGACGGCGTGCTGGTGGACGTGACCGAGTCCTACCGCGAGACCATTGTGCGCACCGTCGAGCATTTCGCCGGCGTGACGCTGACCCGCGCGCAGATCCAAGACTACAAGAATCAGGGCGGTTTCAACGACGATTGGAAGCTCTCACATCACGCGATCGCGCAGCGCGGCGTGGCCGTCGAGTTCCAGACCGTGGTCGATTATTTCCAGGGATTGTTCCACGGCGGGAACGGTGCGGATGGGCTCATTCTGCGTGAGCGGTGGCTGGCACGCGACGGCCTGTTCGACCGCCTCGCCGCGCGGTGCGATTTCGCTATCTTCACGGGGCGCATGCGCTGGGAAGCCCAGGTCACCCTGGACCGTTGCGCGCCATCGTTGCGCTTCGACCCCATCGTCGGCATGGAAGACGTGACCGCACTTAAACCCGCGCCGGAAGGTCTGTTTAAGATCGCGGCGGCGATCCCGGGCCGCACGCTGTGGTACATCGGCGACACGGTGGACGACGCGCGCTGCGCCAGAGCCGCGGCCGTACCGTTCATTGGCATCGCGTCGCCCGCGAGCCCGCACCGCACGGCGTTGGCTGCGCTGTTCGAAGCCGAAAACGCCATCGCCGTTCTGGACGACATCAATCAACTGGAAAGCGTGCTTGTCTGATGCGCACCGCCACCATCCAACGCGACACCAAGGAGACACAGATCGGCGCGTCCCTGAAGGTCGAAGGCCGCGGCCGGTACGAGATTTCGACCGGCATCCGCTTCTTCGATCACATGCTGGAGTTATTCACCAAGCATGGCGGCTTCGACCTGAAGTTGGACGCGAAGGGGGACCTGGACGTAGACCAGCACCACACCGTCGAAGACGTGGGCATCGTGCTGGGCCAGTTGTTCGCGAAGGCGCTGGGCGACCGGCGCGGAATCAACCGCGCGGGATACTTCGTGCTGCCCATGGATGAGACGCTGGCGGTGGTGGCGCTCGACCTCGGTGGGCGTCCCGCGCTAGTCTACCGCGATCTGGTGCGGGTGCGCCTGGTGGGCGATCTGCAAACGGAGTTGGTGGAAGATTTCTTCGGCGGCTTCGTGAACCACGCGGGCGCGAACCTGCATGCGCGCGTGCTGTATGGGCGGTCGAATCATCACAAGATCGAGGCGATCTTCAAGTGCTTCGCGCGAGCTCTGAAGTATGCGTGTTCCACGGACCGGCGTCTGCGGGATCAGTTGCCATCGACGAAGGGACTGCTATGATCGCCATCTTGGATTACGGCGCTGGAAACTTGCGTTCGGTGGAGAATACGCTGGCGGAGATCGGCGCGGAATACACGCTGGTGCGCGATGCGGCCGGGCTGCGCGGGGCGGGGAAGATTATCCTGCCCGGGGTGGGACATTTCGGCCAGATGATGCGGTCGCTCGATGGAATGAATGTGCGCGATGCGCTGATCGAACGCATCGGCGCGGGGGTGCCGTTTCTGGGTATCTGTCTGGGGTTGCAGGCGCTGTTTGAGCGCAGCGAGGAAGCGCCGGAAGCGTGCGGTTTGGGTTTATATGCGGGCGTCGTGCGGCGCTTTCCGACAGATGCGCGGGTGCCGCACATGGGATGGAACCAGCTTGCGGCGTCGGGTGCTTCGCGGCTGCTGGCCGGACTGGACGGGCGCGCTTTCGTCTACTTCGCGCATAGTTATTACGCGCCCAGGGCGTCCCAGACGGCCGCGACCTGCACTTACTCGCTGCCTTATACGGCGGTGCTCGAATCGGGCAATACGTTCGCGGTACAGTTTCATCCGGAGAAGTCGGGGCCGGCCGGGCTGCGCGTGGTCCGGAATTTCGTGGATTTGCCGTAGGGTGTACAATCTGACTATGGGTGCGGTGAGCAATTTACAGCTCTATCTCGCGGTGGGCCTGCCGATTATCGCCGTACTGACCAGCTTGGTCATTAGCCTGGTACAGATCAGCGCGCTCCGGGAGGAGATGCGCGGCATCCGGGAAGACATGCGGGTACAGAATAGCGCACTCCGGGAAGACATGAATACGCAGATCCGTGAAATCCGCGAGGATATCCGCGAGATCCGCTCCCACATCAAACTTCTGACAGGCAAAGTCTACGAGCTGATGGGGCAGAAATAGCCCTGGCGCGATGCTCGCCAAGCGCATCATTCCCTGCCTCGACGTGACCGGCGGCCGTGTGGTCAAGGGCGTCAACTTCATGAACCTGCGCGACGCGGGCGATCCGGTGGAACTGGCCGACCGCTACAACCAGGAAGGCGCAGACGAACTGGTGTTCCTCGATATCACCGCCTCGAGCGACGCGCGAGAGATTATGGCGGGAGTGGTGGCGCGCACGGCACGCAAGGTGTTTATCCCGCTGGCTGTGGGCGGCGGCATACGGTCGGTGACCGATGCACGCGGCATCTTGCATTCCGGTGCAGACAAGATTTCAGTGAACACCGCGGCGGTACGGCATCCCGAATTGATCACAGAGTTGAGCCAGGAATTCGGCGCGCAGGCCGTGGTGCTGGCTATCGACGCACGCCGCCGCGTGCCCGGCGCATGGACCGTCTACACGCGCGGCGGGCGGGATCCGGAATGCCTGGACGCCGTCGCCTGGGCGGCGCGCGGCGAAGAATTGGGCGCGGGCGAAGTGCTGCTCACGTCCATGGACAGCGATGGCGTGCAGCAGGGCTTCGATTGCGAACTGACACGCGCAGTTTCGCGCGCCACGCACATCCCGGTGATCGCCTCGGGAGGCGCCGGTAAGCCCGATGACTTCCTGCGCGTGCTGACGGATGGCGAGGCCGATGCGGCGTTGGCGGCGTCTGTCTTCCATTTTGGAACTCTGCGGATCCGCGACCTGAAGGAACATCTGGACCGGCACGGCGTCGCGGTGCGGAAAGTGTGATGATCTTCCCTTGTATCGACCTGATGGACGGCAAGGTGGTGCAGCTTGTGCAGGGCCGCGAGAAAGCGCTCGAAGGGGATTCGCCACTCGAGATGCTACGCCGGTTCGCCGCGTTTCCGGAAATCCAGGTGATCGACTTGAATGCCGCGATGGGCACGGGCTCGAACGACGACCTGGTGCGCTTAGTGGCCGCGCGCGCCCGCACACGCGTGGGCGGCGGCGTGCGAACGGTAGACCGCGCCCGGGCGTTGATCGATCAAGGCGCGCATAAGGTGATCGTGGGCACCGCCGCTTTCAACGCGGATGGCATCAACGCGGCATTCCTGGGGGAACTGGCGACGGCGATCGGCAAGCAGCGCGTGATCGTGGCGCTCGATTCCAAACAGGGCCGCATCGTAGTGCACGGTTGGCGCGAGGCGACCCGGCTCCGCGCCGAAGAGGTGCTGGCTGCGTTGGAACCTTACTGTGCCGGATTCCTATGCACTTATGTGGATAAGGAAGGCATGCTGCAGGGCACGGATCTCGACTGGTTCCGGCGGCTGCGCGCCGCGACGCCGCTGGAAATTACGGCGGCGGGCGGCATCACCACGCTTGCAGAGGTGCGCGCGCTGCTGGCGATGGAAGTGCACGCGGCGCTAGGCATGGCGGTGTATACCGGCCGGCTCAATCTGTCGGATTTGGCGATCTTGGCACGCTAGCGCCGGGCGGTAGGGTCGGGCGTCGGCACGTTTGGATAGGTTGTCGTTTAGTAGGATTGCCTGAAGCCCACGGGTGACATCGACAATGTTGCCGCGTTGTTTGTGCCCGCCGGCAGGACGATGACCTTCGGATTGACACCGTCCAGTTCGCCGTGCTGAAGACGCCAGAGAATGTTTGCGTTTTGTAGCCGCCCCACCCGAAATCGGCCGCGTTCCAAGTGACGAAGTTCCGGTTCCAATTGGCCGGCAACTCCGGATAATCGGTTGCTCCCCTGGCTTTATCGACTAACTGGGCGTGTGCGAGCATAGAGTTCCGGCCGGTGCGGCGAACCGGTCGATCGGCCTCTGGCGTGAGCGATGTTGGCCGAGCAGGTTGGCGGTAGCCAGCATTGCAGCGCACGACGCTTCGCGGGTTTCATACTTCGACCTTCCGCGTGACCAGGAGAAAGCCGTTGGCCGATCGGCTTGGCATTCGGTACGATTCGAGGGCGCGTCATCCGTCAGTGTGCCGACTTGCCCTGTGCGACGCATAGGCGGACGGAGCCCGCCTGCCAAGGCAAACCGGTTACTGGCCCTCCAACTTCTCCAACAGCGCCGAAAGCCGCACTGCCGCGTCTGCCTGGCCCCCAAATCGCAGCGCGTTATACGCGGAAGTGAATTGCACCACTAGCATCCCCATCTCCGAAGGCGGCAGCGAGCACGCGAACTCGTACGGCGTGAACCAGGCCGGCTTCTCATACCCACGCCGCTTCATCAGCTTCAGCATGCGCCGATAAAGCAACGTCGCGTCGGCTACGTTCACCTGCCCGCGCCGCAGCCGCCACACTCCTAGCCGCGTGCGCCACACCCGCCAGAGCTTGGGCGCCATCCATGCGCCGACCACTCCGCAAGCCAGCGCCAGCAGCCACCACAGCCCGGTGTGCACCAGCCACGATCGCGCCAAAGACCAATTGTCCCCCATGTCGAACAGCCGGTCGAGCCAACGCAGGCTGACGCGCCGGCTGGCCTGCTCCATGCGGTCCGCCAGCGTGGCCTGATGGCCCAGGTCGTAGCTGAGCACCCACTCCTGCCAGAACGTCTCCACCGCGTCCGCATAGAGTTCCAACTTCACGAGCAGCGCGTTGGGGCCGTGCGAGGGGTCCGGCGGCGTCGGATCGAACGTCGTCCAGCCGCGGCCGGGCAGCCACGCTTCCACCCAACTGTGCGCGTCCGACGCGCGGATCACGTATAGCTCCGTCAGCGGATTGAAGATGCCGTTTTGGAATCCAGTCACGATGCGCGACGGAATACCCAACGTGCGCAGCATCACCGCCATGGCCGAAGCGAAGTACTCGCAGTGTCCCTTCCTGCGCGTGAACAGGAAGTAGGCCAGCGGGTCGGCGACTTCGTGCGAGGGCAGTTCCAGCGTGTAGCCGTAACTGCGGCGCAGGTACTGCGCCACGGCGATCGCGCGGTCCCTATCGTTATCCAAGCGGCGCACGACGCTGTGCGCCAGTTCCGCAATCCGTGGGTCGAGCCTGGGCAGGCTCAGATACTGCCTTCTTTCGCGCGTGCCCAGGAAGTCCTCGGCGCCCGTGTCGCCCAGCCAGCCGTAGACATCGTAGAAGAAACCTTCCGCGGGCGGGTGACCCAGCCGGTAGCTGCCGTCGTCGCGGGCCATGATGGTGAGCTGTTTCAAGTAGACGATCTCGGGTTTGCCGGCGAAGAACAGGACGTCCGAATCGATGCCGCTCAAGCTGATGCGGTAATGGACGCTGCGCCCCAGACGCCGGCGCAGTTGATCGTCGGCAAGCTGAAAGACGCCTTTCGCGACCGCCGGAATCCAGCGCGGATCGTTGGTTGGCTCGAACCACGCCCGGCCGTTGAAATCGCTTAAAGTGGCCCCGCGCCATTTCAGATCCCGCGTCGGCTGGGCATCGGAGAACTGCACATGCATCACGGGGCGGGACGTGGTCTTGATCTCCCCGATCTCGCCCAGCGTGAACTGGTTGGAGAACCCCGGCAGGTAGAAACGCTTGGACACCAGCCGGCGCAAGGCCGCATCGGCCGTGCGCGGCAGCATGAAGAAGAGACCCGCTGTGAGCCCCAGAATGCCGACGGTGATGATGGCCGTCAGCGCCGCCAGCCGCGGGTGGAATCTGCGTAATCCGCTACGCGCCACGGTCAGGCGCTTCTGCATCGAGCGGCGGATTTCGGCGCTGGTGAAAGCGGCCATGGCGAACAGCAGATACAGGGCCAGGAAAAGGAAGAAATTCGAGTTGGTAGAAAGGATCGCGGCGGCCAGCAGCTCCAGGAATGCGATGGCGGCCATGAAGAAGTAATCGCGATTCGTGCGCGAGGTCAGGATCTGAATCACCGCCAGGAAGAACACCAGGTGTACGGTGGATTGGATGAATGCCCGCGAAAGAAAAAGGTAATCCAGCGGGAAAAAACCAACATAAGCGAGCGTGAGGACCACCACCAGCTTCGGCGAAATTTCGAAGCGCAGCAGGCCGGAGATCAGCAGCGCGCGCGCCAGGAGCCCGGCACCCGTCAGGACCACCGTGGGCGCATCCAAGTAACCGGAGCCCGCCACGGCCAGATAGCCGCTGACCACCAGGCCCCACAATGCGAACTGAAAGAAGCGCTCGACCGCAGCCGCGGCATTCGCCGGTGGGCGGGACATATTTCTATTGTAAGCGTGGGGCAGGACTTCAGTCGTGCGGCTGGCGTCCACGCCGGCTTGTGGCGCTGGACACAGACGAGGGCCTGCGTAGCTGCCGTCAGGGCCGGCGGGATGCAACAGATCTACGAGGCGCGCGGATCCACTCCATCAGGCGAGCAAATCCGCCTCCGACAGTTGCCTCAACCGCAGCCGCTCCTAAAGGTGCTCCCGCACACCCCTGGGAAGCGAGTGCCATTTAATGTTGGGCACGTGGCTGCCCTAGTCCAGGTACTCCACGCCGAAGACCGTTTTCTCGATCTCCTTCCATTGCTGGTGCGCCTTGTCTTCATCCGGCTGGCTCTGAAATTCGTCGACCATTTGCCCCAGTTTTCGTCTTTCGACCTCCGCAATTCGCTCGACTAGCGCCCCGGCTGATTCAAGCATGGACACCATCTGTTCGCTCTTCAGATTCTCCAATGCCTCATTGCGCCTCCGGCTGCCTAATGACCGAACCGCCTCGACGATCGAATCAACCGGTATCGACATGGAACCGTCTTCCTCAAGGTGTCCCATCTGCAGAGTCTTCTCGCCGAAACGGTCCCTCATGCGGCGTACTTCGGCGGGGCTGAGTGCGACGTGGTCCGTCGACAACTCTTCGAGGAATTGCACGAAAGCAAGCATGTCGATAGGCGCCGCGTCACTGTGCGGGCGGCCCTCCGCGCTTCAGTATAGCCGCCGGACGGGCTGAGTGAAAGCCGATAGCTGACACCTGAAAGCTTTCTGCTAATATAATCTCTCCAATCCGCCCTATGGACCACATTCTCTCGATCGTCCTGTTCACGCCATTGGCCGGCCTGCTGGTGCTGCTCTTCCTGCCTTCGTCGAACCCGCGCCTGATCAAGCTCTGGGCCAACATCGCCGCGTTCATCGGATTCCTGGTCTCCCTGCCGCTAGTCTTCCAATTCGACCGCACACGCACTTGGGCGTTCGAGGAACAGGCCAACTGGATACCCAGCATCGGCGCTTCCTACCACCTCGGCATCGACGGGCTCGGACTCCTCCTCGTGATGCTCACCACCGTCGTGGGATTCCTCGCCATCCTGTCGAGCTGGAACGCCATCGAAACCCGGCTTAAGGAATACTACGCCTTCTTCCTGCTGCTGCAGACCGCCATGCTGGGCGTGTTCATGTCGCTCGACCTGCTGCTGTTCTTCGTTTTCTGGGAAAGCGTGCTGGTGCCGATGTATTTCATCATCGCCATCTGGGGCGGCCAGCGGCGCGCTTATGCGGCCATCAAGTTCATCATTTATACATTGATCGGCTCGGTGCTGATGTTCCTCGGCATCCTGACGCTCTACACCCAGCACTACGCGCAATTCCAAACCTATTCTTTCGACCTGGCCGAGTTGCTGCGCACCAGCCTCTCGCCGGGCTTGCAATGGTGGGTCTTTTGGGCGTTCTTCGTGGGCTTCGCGGTAAAGGTTCCCATGTTCCCGTTCCACACCTGGCTGCCGGACGCGCATACCGAAGCGCCCACGGCCGGCTCCGTGATCCTGGCCAGCGTCCTGCTGAAGATGGGAACTTACGGATTCCTGCGCTTCTCGCTGCCGCTGTTGCCGGATTCCGCCAGGAATCCCACCATAGTGAACATCATGGCGGTGCTCTCCATCATCGGCATCGTGTATGGCGCGTTGGCCTGCCTGATGCAAAAGGATTGGAAAAAACTGGTGGCCTACTCTTCGGTCAGCCACCTGGGATTCTGCACCCTGGGGATCTTCGCGCTGAACCCGGCGGGCATCTCCGGCTCCATCATCCAGCAGGTGAACCACGGCATCTCCACCGGCATGCTCTTCTTGATCGTGGGGGTGGTCTACGAGCGGCGGCATACGCGCGAGATCTCGGAGTACGGCGGGCTGATGAAGGTGATGCCGGTGTTCACCATCGTCTTCCTGATCGCGTCGCTCAGCTCGCTGGGCATGCCGGCGCTGAACGGCTTCATCGGCGAGATCGCCATCTTGCAAGGCGCTTACCAGATGTCGTTCAATTGGGCCTTCTGGGGCGCGGTGGGCATCGCGCTGGGCGCCGCGTACCTGATCTGGCTGTTCCAGCGCACCATGTTGGGCGAGGTGTCGGAGAAGAACCTGAAGCTGCGCGACCTGTCATGGCGCGAGATCGCCGTGTTCGCTCCGCTGCTGATTTGGGCGTTCTGGATCGGCTTGAATCCGCAGCCATACTTCGGTGTGCTGGAGCGGCCGGTGGCGCAGATCGTGGAGCGCGTCCGGCCGGGATATTACGCGGAGCATCACCTGGCGAATCCGCTGGCGGGGCCGGCGGCCACGGCGCGTCTGCGCTAAGCGTGCAAGCCACGCGCCTACCCGCTTAGCGCGGCTATGATTTTCATGCCGTCCGGCGAGCCCAAACCCGTACACGCATTCCACACCCGCTCAGCTTGGTAGAACGGCGCCGTCTCATCGAAGCCATTGTCGCCGCCCGTGACGCCCCGCAGCCCGCCCCCCGCGTTGATGCCTCCATACAGGTCCGGATTCAGGAACCCCAGGCGGTGGCCCAACGTCTCATTCGCAAGCGCCACCAGCCCGGCCCACAGCGGGGCGACGCCACTGGTGCCCGGAGCGGGCGATGGCGCGCCATTGAAAACGATGGTGTAGCCCGCTGCGTAGCCTGCCACGTCCGGAGTGCCGCGGCCGGAGTGCGCGCTGGGATTAGCGGAGACCGGGACTCCCGCCGTCTCCTGCCATGCGGGCACCGGGAAAATCGCGCTGATGCCGCCGCCGGTGGCCCCGCCGGCGTCCTTCCATGCGACCTCGGTAAATTCGCCCCCGTCTTGAAGCCCATCTGGGGGTCCATCTTGAAGCATGGTCCCGCCGCATGCGGTCACCCACGGATCCGAAGCCGGATACCAGACGTGGGCCTTGTGGTCCGGCATCCCGCAGCTAGACCCCTGATCCCCCGTGGCGGCCAGCACGGTGATTCCCAAATGCGCAGCCTCCTGGAACAGAGCGGAGATTTTCTGCATGGCGGCTGGGGTCCAGGCGAAATCGCCGTTGCTCTGCAATTCCGGCCCGCCCCAGCTAATCGATATCACCGATGGCGCGTTGGCCGTGTCATGCACCGCGGCGCCCACGGCCTGTACCCAACCCGGCTCCGTCGAGGGCGCGAAGTACACTACGATCTTGGCGCCGGGAGCGATCGAACCCGCGACGGCGATATCCAGTGTCACCTCGGAATCGGGCGAGTCCGAGGAAGGCGTGGCCCCGTCGACATTCACGGATACCAACGCGGGCGCCGGGAGTCCTAGCCCCGCGAAGAATTGCCGGATATCGCCGGCATTATAGCTATTGCCGAACTCCAGCAGACCAATCGTCTGGCCCGCCCCACCCGTCGCCGTGGCGGGAAAGTTGTAATTCCGGGCGGCCCATGGCGGGGTAAGCGGCGCGGGGGACGGCGCGGACAAATCCCCGACCGCCGCGCGCGCGCGGGGCATCTTCCGGGTGTCGAGGCCAAACACGCCCTCGACGACATCCGTTAAGTCGTCCGGCAGGTGGATGGAGTCGCGATCGTCGTGTCCCCTGTAACGCTCGCCATTTGGGCATTCATATTCATATAGCGGCAGATCGAAGGCGGCGCTCACGCTCTCGACAGTCCCCGACAAGACCACCATCCGGCGGGCGATGCATCTTTCTTTTTCGACCAGACCGTGGCTCGCGCCGAAGGACACGACTTTGGCAAGATCCTCGGGCGCGGCGCCGTAGGTAGCGGTGAATTTGTCCCTGCTGAGGAAGGTCCGCTCGCGCGGCGGTTTGGCGAATAGCTGTAGCGGATCGGGCAGTGCGGCGCCGTTGCGGCGGCGCACGCAAACGGTCACCGAGACGCGATCGTCGGGCTTCGCCGGCCCCATACGCTGGGCGCCGCCGGCCGCCGACCGCCTGTTTTTCGCGGGATCAAAGGCCATATTTTCAAAACCTCATGGAGGGCGGCCAATCCTGGCCGCAGCCGCCTTTTTAGGCGGCAGAGCCGGCTGAAAGCCGGCTGCGGGCAGAATTGCCCGCCCTCCAGTTGGTTTTCTCCAGTTAAGCTGAAACGGCAGCGGCGGCTTCGCCTGGCTCGCCTTTTACGCTCACGCTATATCCCAGCGATGCCGGGGCAGTTCTGACGCGGCTCTTAGCATCGCCAGCCGGGCCAGTCGGGCCAGTCGAGCCAGTCGAGCCCGTTGTACCGGTTGCGCCGGTCGTAGCGCCCTGGCCGGTGGCGATCCCGAAAATATGGGTGCAGCTATAAGGCGGCTCCTCCGCGGCGCGCTCGGGGCGGCTGTTGTTGTAATCCTGAATCTCGAGCGGTTCTTCCAAGCCGCGAATCTCCGGGTATACGGCCGGCGGAGAGACGAACGGGCCGGCAGCGTCGAGGTCTAGCGCCACGTCTTGCCCGAATAAATCCATGAGGACTTTGAATGCCGGCAGCTTCTCCGGGGGGGCCCCTGCCGCGGGGTCGGAGTATACGTGCAGATTGACGGTCTTCGTTTTGCGGTCGAATTTCGGCTCCCATGGGAACCGGTCGTTAGCCCTATCGAGGATAACCAGCTCCGCGTGGTCTTCGAAATCATAGCTGAGCACGTGCACCAGCGCGATCTGGCTTGAAAACTTGAAGGAGGGCGGGGGGCTGGGAAACCACTCCTTTTCAACGTCCATACACCGCAGGGAGCGGAAGCTCGCCGGTTGTGGCAGGTGCAATTCGCAGAATATCGCGGCGTCCGGCCGCAGAGACGCTCCCACCAGGAATAAGTTGGCATCCGTCGAGATGCGCGCGGCAGGCCCGCTGACCTTGTTCACCCCCTTCAGACGGTAGCGCGCGCCCTTCTTGAGAGGTTGCTCGTTCAGGAACGTGCCCGCCACTATGGTGTAATTGGCGACATCCGGAATAATGGCCCTGATGGTTCCATCCAACAGATAGGCGCAGGTGCCGTGAAAGACGATATTAAGCGTTCCGCCGCGCGAAGCGCTCGTTGCTTCTGCCATAACTGCCTCCTTTTGGTTTGCACATTTTCGATTGCTATTGAAACACTTCCAGCCCCGCCCAATAGTACGGGTGCGTGTAGATGCCGCCGCTGCGAAGGGCCGCGCGGGCTTGCCGCAGGGACTCGGCAGCGGGCTTCCGGTCCAACAACGCCCGATAAAACTCTTGCATCAACTTGCTGGTGCCCGGCGAGCTGAGGTCCCAATAGCTGGCCACTACCTCGCGTACCCCGGCCCGCAGGAACGCCCGCACCAAGCTCCGCGGATCGCCCGGTCCGCGCAGCTCCCCGGACCCCGTGGAGCACCCGGAGAGCACCGCCAGCGGACACCGCGAGAGATCCAGGTTCTGAATATCGGCTGCCCGCAGCATCGCCGCGCCACCGGCCGTGCCCGTCAAAATCAGACCGCCTCCTTCGCCACCATAGCCGTGTCCCGCGAAGTGGAATAGTTGGGCGGATCTCAAGGCCGCACGCACCCGAGGCAAGGTCGCATTTTGCCCCTCCAACAGTATAGATCGAGGAATGAGGGAAAAAACCTTTTCCGCTTCCTTTCGGGCTTCGGGCAACGGCGGCAAGTTCATGTCCGCGCCAATCGCCGGCGCCCCTACGGCCAAAGCTCCTTGCAGCGAGTCCAGGCGCGCATCGGACTCCACAACCGAGCCGGCCCTAACGCGAACCTCAATCGCAAAATCTTCCGTCCAGTAATGCTCGTTGGATCGCACCAAAGCAGGCCACGGAAGGGCCGAAACCGGATCGTCGGTCTCGATCGCAATTGTACGCAGGCCGTCCAACTCGCGATCCCAAGGGCCCAGCAGCCATTGCGATAACTCGCGGGCATCGGCTCGCAGCACCGCTTCCGGAGAGTCCTCGGTAGCGCAGCCGCGCGTCAGCCGGCCGGCGGCTTCGCGGACATCTTTCACCGCCGCAACCACCCTGCGGAAGGAAAGTTTCTGGTTTGTTCGCAACCAGACACCCAGTCCGGAAGGCAACTCCACGAAGGACAATACGGCCTCCCCTGGAGTAACGACGGGCGGGTCAATGCTGAAGGAGGTCTTCGGATCGAATAACGCGTTGCGGTATCGTGCCCAAAGTGCCCAGGAACTTTGCGGGTCGGATCCGGTCCGGACCTCGCATTCCACGAGTGCGCGAGCCGTGTTGGCCATGGTAAGCATCCAGAGGGGGCGCTCGTCTTCGCGAGCGAGGTCCCGGCTCCTCTCGCCGATCGAGAAAGCGCTTTGCAGCAGTTCCCGGGCTTCCGCATACTGCCCCTTGCGGAGCCGCAATCGTCCCAGCTCCGAATTGAACATAAGCTTCCGCAACTCATCGGCGCCTTCGGCTGGGGGCGCAATCCGGATGAGGCGCTCGAACGGCCGATCCAATTCGCCCCGGCTGGCCTCCAGGGCGGCCATATCCATTTCGGTGTTGCGCGTGTAGATCAGGCGCTGCTCGGCCGGGAACGTGGAAGCTAAGCGGGCAGCCTCGCGCAAGGGGGCCGCCGCACGATCCGGGAAGCCAGCGGCGATCTCGCATAGGGCGCGGCGCTGCAGCGCGCCGGCGTGAAGAGCGGTTAGCTTCAAGGCGGCGGTGATCTCTTCGTTTTCACGGGATACGGCGGCGCAGGTATTCGCCAATTTCGTGTCTTCGGCCAGAAAGCTCAGGTCCACATAGAACTGCTGGGCACGGTTGAGCGGATAGTTTCCGCCCCAATAAAGCTCCAAGCCGTGGGTGTCCTCGCGCCACGCCTGCGCGGTGTTCCCAATCCGCCGCAGGCGAACCGCCGTAAACCCCAGCACGCGCAGCCGCAGCATCGGGTAGCCGGACTTTTCCGCGACCCCCTGCGCATCCCGCCATCTCACCGCCGAGCGCTCAAAATCGGCGGAGCGTTCCAGGCAAACCCCGGACACGGTGAGGGTCCCGGCCACGAGCCAAGGATAGGGACGCGGCTTCACCTCACCGAGCAGCGGCTCCGCCGCAACGTTGCATTCGCCGTATAACCCGCGCACCTGAAGAGAGTACACGTATTCGAACTCGGCGCGCAACGCCCCAGCCTCGCTCCCCAAAGACCGGAACCGCCGCAGCGCGTCCCGCGCCTCCGGACTGGCGTGTACATAATCGCCGGCTGCGTCAAGCTGAGCGGCGCGACCCAACGCCGCGAAGGCTTCGGCCGCACGCGCTGTGCGCGGAGTTTTGAGCGTATCCCGCAGCCAGGAATCGCGGTGCCGGGTCATGAACGCGTCCGCCATTTGCCGCAGAACCCTCTCCGTGCCGGCGGCCGCTGGCGCGCCGTAGTACTGCGGCAACAAACGCGTCACGGCGACCTTCAGGTACTCTTCGTCGGGGGCCTTTAACGCGCCCCACGCCACGCCGCTCATCAGCTCCGCGATCAGTGCGTCTGGGGTTGTGGCGGCGGTGTAGGCGCGCTGCCGATCAAGTTTTTTTTTACTTCGTCCCGGTACTTGCGGGCTTCCGGCACCCAGCCGCTGGTGGAATCGATTTGCAAATATGCTTGCCAGTCATCCAACGCTTCGTGAAAGTTGGACATGCGCTGGGCAGCCAGGGCCCGGTTGAAAAGGAGCTCGGCATCGCCGGGCTTCAGCCGGCACCCCTCCGAGAGCCGCTCGAAGGCTTCGGCACGCAGCTTCGCATCGTCGGTCTTCTCGGATTTCTGGAAAAGAGCCGTACCCAAATCCAAAAGGATGGAAGCGTCGCCGGGCCGCAGCGCGTGCGCCAGCTCCAGTTCGGCGATGGCAGCGTCTTCTTTGCCTCCCAGAAGTTCCGCCCTTCCCTCGAGCTGCAACCACTTGGGGTCCTTCGGATGCGCCGCGATACCACGCTTGATGTTGATCTTCGCATCCAGCAGTTCCGGCGGCTCGTTGAAGCTGGATGTCTCCGCGCCCAGTTGCGTTTGCGCATGGCCCCATGCGGCGTCCGGCAGCCGCATTTCCATCTGGCGACGCTCCGTATAGGCCTGCGCCAGCAGCCGCTGGGTGTGTGCGGCGCTGTGCGCCCAAAGCGGGTAGCCGACTACCCCTGCCAGCGCCGCCGCCGCCAATCCCGCTGCCGGCCACCAACGCAAAATCGGAAACCATGGCTTGGGATCCGGATCGGGCCGCTGGCGCGGGACGATGCGTTCCACCAACCCGCGGCGGGCGCGCGGATCGGCCAACCGCGCCTTGCCGGCCAGTTCCTCTTCCTCACCCGTAGGTGGATCGTTCAGATCCCGCGCGGCTTCCCGCAGCACCGTGCCGCACCAATCGCATTCAGCGGCATGCGCCAGCAGTTCCTCGGCTTCCTCGGGTTCCACCTGTCCGGGCAGCAGCAACCGTAGCCGGTCTTCGTCGGGACAACCTCGCGTCTTTTGCGGCCTCCGGTGTGCCAGCGCCCCAGCCTGCAGCCGTTCAATCGGGTCCCCGCCGTTTCTATCCCCAATATTCATACTCATCCTAAGAAACGACCCTTCCGCCCTATTGCCTTTTGTCGTCCTCGAAAGCCCGCCGAATCAGTTCCTTCAACCGTACGATCACGCTCTCCACGCCCTTATGGGTCAGTTTGAGAAGGGAAATCGCGGCAATCTCCTTCGCCGACATCCCCTGCCGGTAGTAAAGCCAGAAGATCTGCCGATCCCGCGCGCTAACGGACGCGTTCCGCAGCACATCCTCGATCTCCCGCACCAACAGCCGCCATTCCGTCTCGTCGGGCGCCGCCAGGTTAGCCGGCAAAGGGGAAGGATCCGGCGGATACTTGCCGCCCTTCGACTTGAAGTAGTCGTGCACCACATTGGCCGCAATCACGCGTATATAGCCGAAGACGGCCCCTGGATACCGGGGCTTGAATTCGCGCAGCACTTTTGCCCGGTTCGCGCAGAGTTTAACGTAAACCTCTTGCACCAGATCGTCGCGCAGGCCGGGGCCATCGAATCCATACCGCCGGACGATGCGCGCAACGGTTGCCTCGATCAGAGGATTGAACCGGATCAGGAAATTCTCCCAGGCTTGAGCGTCGTCCATATGGGCGCATCGGCGCAGCAGGTCTTCCGGCGAATCTTCCCCGGCGGGCGGCGCCCACGGAGCTTCGGTCACCGCTTCCAGAGTAAGCGTTCCCGTGGCTTTCCGCTCGGGCGGGAGTTCTCCCCGGTCTTGGCTGCCGGCTTCCCCGGAATTCATGTTCATCCTAGACAACGACACAAACCGGCTAATCCCTTTTGTCCCGCTCAACAATTTTCCTGTATCAAACGTTTTAGGCGTACTAATACGCTCTCTACGCCCTTGATACTAAGCCCTATGTCGGCCAGTGCGGCGATTTCCTTGGCTGTCATCCCCTGCTGGTGGTGCAACCAGAAGATCTGGCGATCTCTCACGCTGGCATGTTTCCGCAGCAGGTCGCCGATGCACGCCTTGAGCGCCAGCCAGTCCTCTTTATCCGGCGCCGCGGTATCCGGCCGGTCCGCCGGCAGTTCCTCGGTTTGTCGGAAGTCTCTCCTTTTACAGTAGTCATGAGTCACTCGGATGGCGATCACCTGCACATAACCGAACGCCGATCCAGGATGACGCGGCACAAACGCACGCAGCGCTTTGGCATTGTTCACGCTGAGTCTAAGGTAGGTTTCCTGCTCCAGATCGTCGCACAGGCCGCGGTGAAACTGCGCGTACCGCTGGCCGGTACGCAGCACGGTTGTGTATATTACAGGGTGGAAGCGGCGGACGCACTCGTCCCAAGCGGCGGCATCGCGCAAGTCGGCGCACACGCACAGCAACTCTTCCCCGGTGAGTTCGCTATAGTCTCTTGTCAGTGCAGGAGATGTTAACACGTCAAGTGTGCCGGACACAATCCCTCTATGCAAGCGCTCGGCTTTCAGCCATCGGCTCTCCGCCTGACTTCCGAGCCGCGTCCTCGTCGCGAGAGATACCCGACCGCCGATACGCAATAGCCGCTTCTCAAATCTGCCGACGAAGGGATTTCGCCGCCGGTTTCGATTTATTACTTGAAACCCGGCGAGACGACAAGTGCAGACGGCAACCTAATACCAGGCGGGCGGCGCGGCGCCACCTGCCACTTCCGACTGACTGTCGATCGGGCCAAGGAGATGTCTGTCATGAATACGGATGTAAGGTGTCGTGTGTCCCCACTGCGGCGCACATGCGCGCAGCCCCGGCGGGCCGTGAAGCGCACTGCCGATCGCATAGGCAAATGGTACATATCCCGCTGCTACACCAAGGCTCCCCGCGGAACTGTTGACGCTCGGACGGAAAAGGAGCGCGCATGAACTTCGACTCCGAGTTCCTGACCAGATTAAAACAGCGCGACCCGGACACGTGCACGTTCCTGGTCTCCTCACTATCGCCCGTGCTGGAAGCCAGGCTGCGCTACAAGCTTCGAGACCACGGCGCCATCGAAGACATTCGCAATGAAACCTTCTACCGGGTCTTCTGCCTGGTGGACGGCGGACGCGTGCGCGAGCCGGAGCACTTCGGCTGGTTGGTACGTGGGGTCTGCGACCGGGTGGCACAGGAAAGCCGCCGCAAGGCAGGCGCCGCCGAACCCTTGCCCGGCGACGGTATGGAGCCGCCCGACCGGCAGCCGCATCTCGACAAGATCCTGGTGGAAAACGAGCGGAGAGCGCAGTTGTGGCGGGAAGTGATGAGGTTGTCCGAAGCGGACCGCAGGCTGATCGTGGAGATGTACTACGAAGAGCGCGACCGGTGGGAGATGGCCCGCGAACGGGGAATCAGCAAGACGGTTCTGAACGTGCGCCTCTGCCGGGCGCTGGCGCGCCTGCGGGAGCGGGTATTGCAGCGGGCGCCAGCCGTGAAACCGGCTTGCCGGCCGCGCGCACGTGGCGCACACACGCGTGCGGGCCACGTCCCCGCGCATGGGGACGCCTGTTCCCCGAACCGGTGGGCTACCATGGCAGCATGAGTGAACCGCCGCCCGATATCTCGGTGGCCGTGGTCAATTGGAACCGGCGCGAGTATCTGCGGGCGTGCCTGACTTCGCTCGCCGCCCAGCGCGGCGCCCACTTTGAGGTGATCGTAGTGGACAACGGATCGCGCGATGGCTCGGCCGAAATGGCGCGCGCGGAATTCGGCGTGCGCGTGATCGCCAACTCGGCCAATTTGGGCTTTTGCGCCGCTAACAACCAGGCCTTCGCCGCCGCCCGCGGACAGTTCATCGCGCTGCTGAACAACGATGCGGAGGCCGCGCCGGACTTTCTGGCCAACCTGCGGCGCGCCTTCGACGCGGCGCCGGACGTCGGCATGGCCGCCGCCAAAGTGCTGGTCTGGGAAGATCCCCGCGGCATGGTCAGCCGGGACCGCATTGATAAAGTTGGGCATCTGATCTATCCCGATGGCCAGAACCGCGGGCGCGGCACCGGCGAGATCGATGCCGGCCAATACGACGGCCTCCCAGAGTGCCTGTGGCCGGACGGCGCGGCCGCTATGTATCGCAAGGCCATGCTGGATACGATCGGCGGATTCGACGAAGACTTCTTCATGTTCGCCGACGACGCGGAACTCGGCTTGCGCGCGCGCATCGCCGGTTGGCGCTGCCTATACATGCCCGGCGCGGTGGTGCGCCACCATCGCGGCGCCAGCCTGGATGCGGGATCGCTCAAACGCATTTTTCTGATCGAGCGCAACCGCGTCCTGCTGGCCGCCAAGCTACTTCCCTGGAGCTTGTTGCTGCTGAACCCGTATTACTTCGCGCTGCGCCTCGCCAGTGGCGCGGCGGCGGCGGCCGGCGGGAAAGGGGAGATGGCGCGCTTCCCAGGCTTCGCCAACAAACTGCGTCTGGCATGGACTATTCTCCGCGCGGATCTGGCCGCTCTAAACCTCCTGCCGCGCATGCTCCGCAAACGCCGCGAAGTGCGTCGCCTGGCCAAACTGACGCCGGCTGAAGTCCGCCGTCTGATTCTCGAAAACCGTATCTCGGTGCGCGAGCTGGTAGAGAAGTCGAATTAGATTAGGGATTCTGCCTTCTGCCTTCCGTCTGCTACTGGATAACCTCGCGGCCTACCGCCGTATTCAATTGACTTGCCGCGCTCAAATACGACCCCACCAGGTTGATATAAGCTACCTGCGTGGCGCGGTAATCCCGCTGCGCATCCAGATAGTCCAGCAGCGACGCCTGGCCGCGCTGGTAGGCGAACGACATGGAATCCCGGATCCGCGTGGCGGTTTCCAGATAACCGTCCGTGCCTTTGTAGGGCAGCAACAGATTCACCGAGCTGACCACCGTGAAGTACGCCGAATCGACGTCGCTGAAAACTTGCGCTTCCGCGGCATCCTTTTGCCGCTGCGCATGCGTAATGTCGATCTCCGTACGCAGCTTCTCCCCCTGGTTCTTGTCGAATATGCGCAACGGAATATTAACGCTAAATCCAATATAAATCGTAATGGGAGGGTTGCGCCCCAGATCCATGCCGAACGTGGGATCCGTGGAGCCGTTCGACACGGCCAGTTTGTGATCGGTCCGGGCTTTGTCCACGGTCTCGACCGCCGCCTTCAGATCCGGCCTGGCCTCCAGCGCCGCGGCGTGAAACTCATCGAGCGGCATGGTCCGCTCGTGAAATTCGAACGGCCCCGCCACGTCGAGTCGATCCACCGGCGTGCGGTCGTTCAGCAGCATCGACAGCGTGATCTTCGCGGTTCTCGCATTCACCAGCGCGGTCTGATAGTCGGATTCGTACTGCGCGCGCTGCAACACCAGGC
>JBEKMJ010000070.1:0-43692 GCA_050008575.1 Bryobacteraceae bacterium | reverse complement strand
TTAGCTTGCCGAATCCAATTCCATCATCGCAAACCTGTCAAGTGGAGCCCGGTTTCTGGCGCCAGAGAGGTTCCCGAAGGGACCGCCAGTGCTCTTGCCGACACAGGCGAGCGTAGCTCGCCTAGCGTAGCTCGCCTCCACAGGCTAAAGCCTATGCCACCAAGCCCTGCAAAAAGCCAGCCAGAGCTTCGAGGCAGGCGGCCTACGAGGCCGCTGCAGGCTGCGAGCCTGCCCCACAAAAAAAAGGCCAATGTCCAGCGGGCGAGCTTCGCTCGCCCGTGCCGGCAGGAGTGCCGACACGGCACACTGAGAGCGTGCGCCACGCGGGCTACCTGAGTCAAATGGACAATCTCCGCCCTCCAATTCGTGCGGAATCGCGTGGAACCTGTCACAGGCCGTCTGCTCGTGCGCGGGGCCACTCCTTTACGGTCGTGGTTTGGCGGCGGCGGCAGCAGCGCGGTCGAGGAACCGGGCGCTACGAGTTCAGGTATCCGTGCAGTTTCAGCAGGAGTTCGACTTCGTTCCGCGGCGACTGCAATGCAGCCGAAATGGTGGCCAAGGACTCGCCGCGGCGATGCATGCGTAGCGCTTGCGCGCGTTTGGTGAGGTTCAACCCTTCGCCGGCGGCGACGCAGCGCGTCTCCGGCTCGGGAGCATCGCGCCGCATTTGCTCAACGGCCGTGGACAGAGTCGTTACGGTCTGGTCCAGAGATTCTTGCGCCTGCGCCATGCGGCGCCGCTCCGCCCGCATCCTGATGCTGGTCGAAAAGCATAATCCCATGCATGACATGAATCCAAAGGCCAGGACACCGTACTGCGTAATGGGGCTCACGAGCCAGTCTAACCTCATGCGCGCTCCTCTCCTTTAACGGCAACCGCGGCCGGCGACGGGCGGACGTCGGGAATCGAGTCCAGGTGTTCCCGCGGTCTGGCGATTTCCAAAATCCGGACGCCATAATGTCCATGCACTGTGACCGCTTCGCCGCGGGCCACAACCCGGTCGTTCACCAGCACCTCCACGGGATCCTCGGTGGCACGATCGAATTCGACGATGGATCCGGTGTCCAACCGCAAAACCTCCTCCAGAGTCATTTGGCGGCGTCCAAAACGGAGGGTAACGGGCAGTTCAATGTCCAGCAGTATGTCCAGCGCGGAGCCGGCTGCGCCGTTTCCGTTGGCTGTCAAGCCGGCGGCGTGATTCGAGTTTTCACTCATGATTTGCTCCTGGGCTGGGATAGCCAGACTCTCTCCAGGTGGCTGCGCAGCCTAAGCACGGCCTGCACCCGCAACTGGTGGATCCGCGAGAGATGCAGACCCATGACTTCGGCGATTTCACGGAGATTCAATTCCTCGTAATAATACAGGGTCAAGACCGTTCGCTCGGTCTTCGGCATGCGATCGATGGCGACCGCCAAAACCCTCTCCAATTCGGATCGTTCCACGATGTGCGCAGGCCGATCCTCTTCATCGTCGCAAATGAAGTTCAGCAAGTCGACGCGGTCTCCGTCGCCAGCCACGTACTCCAGCCGTTCCAACTCGGCCGACTGCACTTCGGAGAGCCATTTCTGGTACTCCGCGGCGGGAATCTCCAGTTCCGCCGCGATTTCCTCCTCCAGCGGCTCCCGTCCGAGGCGTTGTTTGGCGCGATGAATGGCGGCCTCGATGAGCCTGGACTTCTTCCTGGTTTCGCGCGGCGCCCAATCCATTTCGCGCAGGCTGTCCATGATCGCGCCACGGATCCTGCGCTCGGCATAGGTATTGAGCTGGACATTGAGCATGGGATCGAAGTTATCGATCGCGCCAATCAAGCCGACCACTCCCGCCGATATCAGATCGTCGACCGCGATGTAACTAGGCAAACGGTCGTGAATCCGTTTGGCAATCAGGCGTACTTGTGGCAAGTGCTGAAGCACGAGCGCTTCGCGGCGCGATGCGATATCCTCGTCGAAGATCGACTGAGGGCTGTAGGAAGTGCTTCCCATGTCGTCCGGTCAGGCCACGGCCTGCAAGTCTGCTGGCAATTTACGGACCAACGACTCTGTCACGCGCTCCTTGTTGGCCGCCTCCAGATCCTCCGGAATTAATTGACCAATGCTGAAGTAAGAGAGCGGCATTTGCCGCTGGACTGCTTCGCAAAATACGGGCGCCAATGACTCTACGTCGTCGAGCCTGGTAAAGAGCAGTTTGGACGGCCGGTAGACTAAGTGGGCGTCTACTAACTTTCGTAACACGGAGGCCTGCGTGCACGCCGTCAGAACCAGATGGGTGTCAATGTCTTGACGGCGGCCCAGGAACTCCGCCAGATCGCACCCCAGCTCGCTCTGCAAGACATGGCCGTATCCGGGCGTGTCAATCAGAACCAGGTCGCACGCGCTGGCCGCCGAGATGGCTTGGGCCAGAGCCGCGGAGCTTTCGACAGCCTGAAACGCAACACCCAAGATAGCCGCGAAGGTTCGCAGTTGTTCCGCGCCGCCGATGCGCTGGGTGTCGGCCGAGATCAATCGCGTGGAGCGGCCGGCGCGCAGACCCTCCTGGACCGCCAGTTTCACCAGGGTAGTGGTTTTCCCCGCTCCCGGAGGGCCCACCAGGGCCGTCACGCGGCCAACTCCGGAACGGACTTCCAACCGGCTGGCGATCTCCGCGGCCGTCTCCGAAGCCAAAGTCTCGGTGTTCCAGGGGTACGCCCCGCCAGCGGGCGTCATTTGCACCACCGGCCCCCGATGAATGCGTTGCTGGACCGCCTGATCGATTTCCCGAGCCATCTCGGGAGGGATGCCGGCCTCCACCAACGCTTCGTCGACGCGTCTGTCGCGGGCAGGGGCTGGTGGCGTCACTCCCGTTGCACCCCCGACGCCCAGCACCACTTCACAGACTCCCAAATGGCGGGCCTCGGGCGGCGCTTCGCGCGCGTTCACCAGGAGGGCGTCCGGTCCCAGTTCCTGGTGGCCCTGTTCCAGCGCCTCCTTTACAGTGGCCGCGAAGAAAGACTTCACGTGGAGATGTTGTGCATTGCCGACGATAGCCATGGTTATTGAATGACTCCCAAAGAGACAATTTTGACTTCAGCGGGTATCTCGTTGTGTGAAATGAAGTGCAGGTTACGAATGGTCGGCTCCACCATTTGCCGGAGGAAGTAACGCGAACTCGATCCGGAAATGGCCGCCACGGCGGCGTCGGGATTCCCCACTTTCTTGGCGATGCGCTGCAGACAATCGCGGATCGCCGGAGGCGCCAGAGTGAGGTGGCTGGTTTGCTCGCCGTGTTGTATGGCGGCCTCGACCACCTGCTCCAGGGCCGGGTCCAACAGGTACGCCGTAAGATCGCCCGCGGCGTTCAGGAAGGGCTTCACCACCGTGCGGCGCAGCGCTTGCCGCACGTACTCCGTCAGAAGAACCGTATTCCTGGTCGTCACTCCGCCTTCTCCGAGCGCTTCCAGAATAGTCGCCGAATCGCGGACGGCCACCCGCTCGCGAAGCAGATTCTGTAGAACGCGTTGCACGGTTGAAAGAGGCAGCAGTTTGGGCACCAGATCCTCGACTACCTTAGGGGACTCCACCGCGGCGCGATCCAGATACCTCTTGGCATCCTGACGCGAAAACAATTCGTGCGCATACCGGCGCACCAGTTCCGCCAAGTGAGTTCCGAGGACGCTGACGGGATCCACTACGGTGAAGGCGCGCCGCCGGGCTGCATCGGCCTGTTCGGCGGGCACCCACCAGCCGGTCATGCCGAAGGCCGGCTCTTTGGTTTGTTTGCCGCCCGGCGCCGGCTCCAGCTTGCCGACCGGAATGGCTAGTTCGCACCCGGATGGCAACTCGTACCGGCCGATCTCCGCGCCTTTGAGTAAGATGACATATTCGCTGGCCTTCAGGGCCACGTTATCCACTACCCGCACCGGTCCCAGGACGATTCCAATCTCTTTTGCCAACTGGCGCCGAATCCCGCCGATGCGCTTGATGAGCGGAGAGTCCTGTCCTCCACTTACGAACTTCACCAGCCCGAGGCCCATCTCGATAGACAGCGGTTCCACGCGTAGCAGCGTTTCCACATTGTCCTTGGTGGCGGGCTTCGCCATGGCCTCGGCTTTATCCGCTTGGCTCTCCCTCTTTTTCATCCTCCAGGCAGCCGCGCCGAGACCGCACCCCAGAAGCAGAAAAGGAGGGCCGGGCAAGCCTGGAAACACCGACAGGATCACCAGCACGCCACTGGACAGCAGCAGCGGACTGGGACTGCCGAACAACTGCTTGGCGAAATCCGCGGCCAGCCGTTCATCCGAGCTTGCCCTGGTCACGATAAGACCTCCCGAAATGGAGATCATTAACGCGGGAATTACCGTCACCAGACCGTCGCCGATGGTCAGCGTGGTATAGGTTTCCAGAGCGTGCCGCAGATCCATGCCGTGCTGCAGCACGCCGATCAGGAATCCAGCCACGATGTTGATGGCTGTGATCAGAATCGCGGCTACGGCATCCCGCTGCGTAAAACGCGAAGCGCCATCCATGGCTCCATAGAATTCGGCCTCCCGCGCGAGGTCCTTGCGGCGCTTGCGTGCCTCGGCCTCCTGGATCAGGCCGGAACTCAGGTCGGAGTCGATGGACATCTGCTTTCCGGGCAGGGCGTCCAACGTGAACCGCGCCGTCACTTCGGAAATGCGCACCGCGCCGTGATTGATGACCACATACTGAATCGCGATGAGTACCAGGAAGATCACCGCGCCGATCACATAGTTGCCTCCCACCACGAAGTTCCCGAAAGCCTGGATGACGTCGCCGGCAGCGCTGGTTCCGGTGTTTCCGTTCATCAGAATGAGGCGCGTGGAGGAAATGTTCAAAGCCAGCCGGAATAGAGTCAGCAGCAGCAGGGTAGTCGGGAATACGCTGAATTCCACCGGCTTGCGGATGTACAGAGCCACCATCATCACGGTGACCGACATCATGATGTCGAAAACCAGCAGCGCGTCCAGCAGGAACGGAGGTACGGGTGTAATCAGCGCCAGTACAATGCCCAGCACCGCCACAGGCACGCCCAGTTCTTTCCAGTTGACCGCCGTCGTCCAGTTAAACTGCTTCGGCGGCGCCGCCGCGATCGTCCGTGCCGGTGTCAAGATGGTTACGCTCCTAGTTCCGTTTTGCCGCTTCTATGCAGGCCGCTTGCCATTCATCAACTTGAAAATGTAAGCCAATACTTCGGCCACTGCCCGGTAGAACTCCGCCGGTATCTCTTGACCTACGTCCACCGATTTATACAGCGCCTGCGCCAATGGCGGATTCTCGATCAAGGGGACTTGGTGATCGATGGCTTTCTGGCGAATGCGCAGTGCCAGGTAGTTCTTTCCTTTAGCGACTACTCTGGGAGCCCCCGGCGTGTTCATGGCGTAACTCAACGCCACCGCGTAGTGCGTCGGGTTTACGATCACGGCCGTGGCCTTGGGCACCTCGTGCATCATGCGGCGCCTGGCCATCTCGCGCCGCAGCCGCCGCAGCCGCTGCTTGATGACGGGGTTGCCTTCGATCTCCTTGAACTCATCGCGGATGTCCTGCTTGCTCATCTTCAGGTCCTGCCGATAGCGCTGTTTCTGCCGGATGAGGTCGACTGCGCCGAATACCACAAACAGCATGGATGCCTTCCACAGCAGCGTCTGAATCGAGCTGGCCACCAGTAACGCCCCGGAAGAAATGCTCCTGAGCGGCAATAGGAAGAAACTTTCGAAGTTCTCCCGCACCAGCGCATAAAGAACCACGCCGAAGACTGGGATCATGACCGCGGCTTGCAGCAGCGCCGCCAGGTTCTGCTTGGGCAACTGGCGCATGCGATTCAGCGGGTTGAGCCGTTGCGCGCTGGGCGCGAGCAGCTTGAGGCTGATTCCCATTCGGGTCACCGCCAGTTGCACCCCCAGAGTGATGGCGATCATCGCGCCGCCCAATGCCAATAGCGGCGTCAGCACGTGCTGTAAGAGACGGAGGCCGAAATAGATGACATCGTTAGGCGGCTTCGACGGCGCCATGGTGTGCCGCAGGATTTCGGCCATCACGTTACGCAGGTCCATTATCCACGGCATGCCGAAGGCGCTCAACATGGCCACAAACGCCAGGAACTGCAGCGCGCTGACGAACACTTTGGCCGTGGGAAAGCGGCCTTCCTCGCGGGCCTTCTTCAGCCGCCGCTGGGTGGGTTGCTCGGTTCGCTGGTCTTTGTCGGCCATGGACTCTCTAATGTGCGATCAGCCCGCGCGCGGCGCCGAATGTGGATGTGGCGCTGAGCCGGAATAGCGTGGGGAACAGGAGCGCCAGCGATCCCAACAGACCCAGGGCCACCATCATCTTCACCGGGAACGAAATGTGCAGAAGCTGCAGTTGCGTGTTTACCCGGCCTAGCAACGCCAGCGAAATGTCCAGCATCACGAGTATGGCGATCATGGGCATCGCCAGCCGCAGGCCAGTCGTGAACATAGTGGAACCCATCGATAACATCTGTTCGCCGGCCCCCCGCGACAGCGTGAAGGAGCCGGCTGGATGCGTTTCCAGGCTCCGGGCCAGAATTCGAATGACCTCGTGATCGAGCCCCATGGCGAAGAACAACAATCCGGCGGCGACCTGCGACAGGACCACCAGCACGGTGGAATCGGCCTGCGTGTTCGGGTCGACCGTGGCGGCGAACGCGTATCCAGCCTGCAGTCCCATGATTTGCGCGCCCACGCCGAATGCCTCCATCACAAAAGCCACGGCCAGTCCCGTGCCCACGCCGAGCGCCGCCTCCAGAACGATCGACGCCACGAACGACTCCACCGAAGGCGTGCCGGCCACCCTGGGCCAGTGTGAAAAAAGGGCGAGGGTGATGCCCACCGACAAGATCACGCGGGCCGGGCCCAAGCTGCTGGATGCGCCGGGAATCGGGACAAAAACGAACACGCCGGAAACCCGCACCAACGTCAACAGAAACCCCAGCAGGACCGGAATGGGAACGGCCAGATCAGCGCGCATAGCGGCTGAAATCGCTCAGAATCGCAACGGTGTACGCGGTCATCTTTTGTGCCAGCCATGGCAACGCCAGCAAAAACGTCGCCAGGAAGGCTACCAGGCGCGGAATGGCGTTGAATGCCGAATCTTGAATCGAAGTCAGGATCTGAACCAGGCTGACGGCAATGCCCACCACAAATCCGACCGCCAGCAGCGGGGCCGCCAGCCAAAACGCGGTCATCAACGCTTGGCGCAGAATCTGAATGACGAATTCCGGGGTCATGTGTAAAATCCTTTCATCAGCGAGCCGATGACCAGGTTCCAACCGTCGGCCAGCACAAACAGCAAAACCTTAAACGGAGCCGAAATCATTACCGGCGGCAACTGGATCATCCCGATCGAGAGCGTCACGGACGCGACCACCAGATCGATGATCAGGAACGGCAGGAAGAGCACGGCGCCGATCTGGAACCCGGCTTTCAGTTCGGAAAGTATGTAGGCTGGGATCAGGATGCGGAGCTCCAACTCGGATGCGTTGCGCGGCGCGGGCGAGTGCGAGATATCCAGAAAGAGCTTGACGTCTTTTTCACGCACAAAACGGGTCAGGAAGACTTTCAGCGGTTTGCTTCCGGCGTCAAAAGCTTGCGCGGTCGTGAGTTGGTCTTTCTGCAGCGGCTCCCATCCCTGGTGGTACATGTCGGCGGCTACCGGAGAAACGACCAGCATGGTGAGGAACAACGCGATCCCTACCAGTACCTGGTTCGAGGGAGTAGTCTGAGTCCCCAGGGCTTGACGCAGGAAGTGCAGCACGATCGCGATCCGCAGGAACGGGGAAACCGCCATTAGCAGCGCGGGCAGCAGCGTCAGCAGCGTCATCATGATGACGATCTGCATCGGGACGCTCATCGATGCGGCATTCTTCCCCATGTTGACGCCCAACATTGAGGTTGGCCCATCGGCGGCCAATGCCACGTTCGCCACCGGCAACAGAATCGATATGACCTTTGCAATTCGGCGCATTACTGACCCGCAACGCGATCTTCCAGTTGCATCGCAACCCCGCTGGCGCTGAGTACGGAGCATCCGCCCGGAGAGAGCGCTACCAACAAGACCCGGTCTCCGACTTTGACCATGTGCAGCGAATGTTGGGGGGTCAGCCGAAGCTGCTCTATGGAACGCATCTGCCGGCTAGCGGACCGGCCAAAGCCCTTTACCGTGAGCCGTGCGGCTCCCTTGGCGCGCAGCCAATACAGCGTGCCGCCAAGCAACCCCAGCACCAGCAACACTGCGATGACCTGCCGTATGGGTTCCATGCTTTAGCTTTTCCCGCTGAATCTCACCATGCGTACGCCGTGCCGGCCATTCACTACATTCAGCTCACCCGATCCGATACAAGCATTCCCCGCGAACACATCGACGCTCTCGCCGGCGGGGTGACTGGTCGAGATCAGGCTGCCTGCCTTCAAGTTCAATAGCTGGCTGACACGAAGCAGGGGTCCGGGTAAGGTGGCCTCCACCTCAAAGGGGAGGTCGAGCAGCCGCGCCAGTTGCGGTGAGTCCATGGGTTACCCTTGAATCAGGCTCAGAGTGTCTTGCATCATCTGGTCCCCTGTGGTGATCACCCGGCCGGCTGCCTGATAACTCCGCTCGTAAGTCAGCAGGTTCGTGAATTCAGTGGCCATATCCGAAGTCGATCCCTCCAGGGCTCCGCCCAGAATCTGTCCGTTGCCTCCGCTGTTGGCGGCGCCCACCACCACCGGGGCGGTCGCGCCGGAGGCCTGCAAGTTGTTTTCACCCACGGAAAGCAGGCTTTCCGGATTCTGAATCGATGCCATCGCCAGTTGCCCGACCGTAACTTGCTGGCCGTTGGAGTAGTTGGCTACCAGCAGTCCGCCATTCTGAAGGCTGACGTTCGTGATCTGGCCGGGGGCCGCGCCATTTTGAGTTTCGCTCTCCAACGACGAAGTCTCCGCCAACTGGGTAATATTGGAACTGCCTGACGCGCCGAACAGGTTCCAACCGATGCTCATGTTGTTGGCGCCATCCGCCAGACCCGTGATGGCGACGGTCTGCGGTCCGGAACCGGCAGCGGGGCTTGTCAGATTTCCGTTTCCATCGAAGGTCAAGCTGCCCGTGGCCAACGTGGTATTGCCGCCGGAGCTCAAGTCGGCGGCCGGTACGGTGACGGTGTACGTCCAGGCGTTTGTACCCGTGTTGGTAAAGTCAACCGTCAAAGTGTGGCTGGCTCCCAAAGAGTCGTACACCTGAATCGGCGCCGAGAACGAAGATCCTGAGCCCGAGGTTGCGGTCGCATCGAGATTGACGTCCAGGCTCATCGTAGTGGTCGCCGTTCCCGGAACCTGTGTCCCTAATGGGACCGTCAGATTGGAAAGGGGACCGTTCGCGTTGACCGTTCCGTTCGTCGCCGGCCACCCCTGCACGTTCTGGCCGTTGGCGGTCACCAGGTTTCCGGCCGAATCCACCTGGAAGCTGCCGTCGCGCGTGTAGAGAGTCTGGCCATTCTGGCCCTGCACCACAAAGAAGCCATTCCCTTCAATGGCGGCATCGAAAGGCCCGTTGGTGGTCGTGATGGCTCCCTGAATATAGTTCGTGCTGGTTTGGATGGGACCCACGCCCATGCCGATCTGAGCCGGGTTCACGGACCCGCCAAGCGTTTCCGACATCAGGTCCGAGAACTCCACCTGGGCGGCCTTGAAACCCGGGGTATTGAGATTTGCGAGATTGTTGCCGGAAACGTCGATGGCGTTCGACTCGGCCGTTAGAGCGGAAAGAGCGGCGGAAAACCCTGGAAACATGGTGATATTCTCCTTATGACTGCGTCTGGCTGGTGGTAGGCGTCTGGCCGTTTGTATCTGTTTGTCCGTTTGCCGGTGTTGGAGTCGTGCTAGCCGCAGCCGCGGCAGCGGCCTCAGCCTCAGCGTGATACGACTCGATATCCGACCTGATACCAATCACCTGATCGAGCTCGCTGAACTGCGCCAGCTCCGTGACGAATTGAGTGCTGTCGGTCGGGTTCATCGGATCCTGATTCTGGAGCTGAGACACAAGCAATTGCAGAAAGACCTGCTGGTCGCCGTCGGCCGACGCGCTTGCCGAGGAAGTTGTGCTCGAGCTGGACGAACTGGTGAGTGCGCTAACTGGTGAAGCCATACGATTCTCCTTGAGTTTGCGGTTTACTGGTCAGGGTGGATTCCAACTCTTCTACCCAGCGCGGGCGGTTGGATTGATTCTGGCGTTGCTGGCCGCCGTCCTGCTGTGACTGGCCGGATGGCGATTGCGAGTCCCCCTGGCGGGACTGATTGGATGCGTTTTGACTCTCTGGGGCAGGCGCCGCCGCTACCGACGACTGCACCGGGTGCCACGCATCGGCTCGATAGCCGTTTCCCTGCAGTTTGCCGACCAGGTCCGGGAGCCCCTGTTGCAGGCCCTGCGCGAGTTCTGAGTCGTCCGTGCGAACTGACAGCCGCAGTTCACCGGATTGCTGCACCAGGCTCACCAGCACCTTTTCATTGGCGGACTGGTTCACCTGGAGCAGGATGCTGTTGAGCGGCTGCGGAGGTTGCTCGTCTGTCCGCAAGGCTTGCGGCTCCGGAGCCTGGGACACCGCGGCCACCTGCTTTATTTCCGCGCCAGGCTCCAGTTGCCGGCTCTCTCCAAGCGCCGCCAGCGCGCTCTGGGTCTGCACCAGAGTGTCGGGCAGCGGCGCCGAGTCCGGAGTGTCTCCTAACTTCTTGCCCGCGTCCATTAATCCCTGTTGCAGCGTGGACCCGTCGTCCGCGCCGGCAACCTGCATGCGCATCATGAATGCCGTATTCTGTGGATCGCCCGCGGCCAATTCCGGTCCCTGGGTTGTGGCGGCTGGCTGCGGACCGCCGCCGGCAACCGGCTGGAGACTGGCGCCTGCCTCGTCAGCTTGCGCCGCTGCATCGTCCGGCGTCTCTTGAGAACCAGAATGAAGATCCAGCGGCAATGCCTGGGGGGTGACGGCCGTCGCAGGAGTGGCGACGGCCGCCGTGCGGTCGACGTTATTATCCTTTTGCTGTTTGGCTGATGTGGGGGCGTGCCGGGCAGGTCCACGATCCTGGACGCTAGGGCTATGTGGCGCCCTCTGCTCCTGCGAACTTGCACATTCTTCAAATTCCTCCGCGAACGCGCTGCCGGACGCGGCCGTCAGCCGTTGCGAATAGCTATCCAGTGCGAGGGATGAGAAAGCGCTTGCGGCGGAAGCGGGCGTCACGGCATAGGGCGGATGCAGATTGACCGCCACGTCGTACAGTCAATTCTCTCAATCGGATAGAACCCGGCGGGCGGTGTTAGGACTTTGACTGTCAAGAGGGGCCGTCAAGGAATTGACGAGTGGAATCCCTTCTTACCGGGTAATATCGGCGAGCCGCCCGGTTTTTCTAGGATATTCCTCCGATTTGTTTAGGCCAGAGACTTGCATGTGTCAATCGCGTCATCCATGGACCCTATAGCTATTGCCGCCGTCAGCGGCCTCCGGTCGCGCATGCAGTCACTCGACCTGCTCGCAAACAATATTGCGAATACCGGGACCAGCGGCTACAAACGCGACCAGGAGTTCTACAGCCTATTCAGTTCGGAACAAGCCGCCGGCGCGGATGGCGGGGAAGGGGCCACCTTACCCGTCGTCGAGCGGCAATGGACAGACTTCTCGCAAGGAACCCTCCAGGTGACCGGCAACCCGCAGGATGTAGCGTTGGACGGCAAAGGTTTCTTTATGGTCAACGGTCCCAACGGTCCTCTTTATACGCGCAATGGGAGTCTGCAGATTCTGCCTTCCGGCGAGCTTGCGGTCGCTGGAAAGTACCCGCTGCAAAATCAGTCGGGCGGACCTATCCTGGTGACTTCCGGAAAGCCAATCCAGATCTCCACCGACGGCACCGTGCAGCAGGACGGCAACACTCTCGGTCAGATCAAAGTGGTGAATCTTCCAGGTACGGATTCACTGCAAAAAGTAAGTGACGCCTGTTTCCAGGACCAGGATCCCAACAATAGTCCGGTCAATGCCACCGGCGTGGAAGTACAGCAGGGCAAGATCGAACAGTCCAATGTACCCGTGGCCGGAGCGGCCATGCGGCTGGTCGAGGTGATGCGGCAATTCGAAATGCTGCAGAAGGCCATCGGGATCAGCGGCGACATGGATACCAAGGCCATTCAGGAGGTGGCGCGCGTTGGATGAGTGAAATCATTGGCGCGCCAACCCGCAACCCGAGAAACGTTCAGGAGTATGGAAAATGATCCGAGCATTATACACCGCCGCCAGCGGCATGAACGCCCAGCAGACCAATGTTGACAATATCGCCAACAACCTGGCCAACGCAAGCACTGCCGGCTACAAGGCGCGCCGCACTCAGTTCCAAGATTTGCTCTACCAGAATATGCACCAACCCGGTACGGCCGCCAGTCAGCAGACTACGGTCCCTACCGGCCTGCAGCTCGGGCTGGGAACGCGCGCCGCTTCCAACGAGATGATCTTGACGGAGGGCAGTTTCACGGAGACCGACAATCCTCTGGACCTCGCCATTCAAGGAAACGGATTCTTCCAGATACGGCTGGCGTCTACAGGCCAACTTGCCTATACGCGGGATGGCGAGTTTCAAATGGACAAGAACGGCAATGTGGTTACCGCGAACGGCGATACGCTCGAGCCCCAGATAACTGTTCCTGCCGGGGCGCAGTCGATTACGGTGGCCTCCGATGGGACCGTAAGCTACGCGTTAGCGGGTCAGACGGCCGCACAGAAGGCCGGCCAAATCCAGTTAGCCGGCTTTCAGAACCCGGCGGGCTTGAACAGCCTCGGCAATAATCTGTACCAGCCGACCGATGCTTCGGGCGACCCGACAGTCGCCAACCCAGGCGGCCAGGAAGGGTTGGGGACATTGCTGCAGGGTTACAGCGAGCAATCCAACGTGAGCATCGTAGAAGAATTTATTAACATGATTGTCGCTCAACGAGCCTACGAGGCCAACTCCAAGGTGGTCAAAGCGGCCGACGACATGTATCAGCAAGTCAACAACCTACGGCAATGAGACGACACTCGCTGGTGGCGCTTTGCTGGATCGTGCCCCAGGTTTGGGCGCAAGCGCCGGCCTGCACACCCTTGCAGGATGACCGCATCCTGGCCAAGGACCTGGGCGCAGCGATCCCGGCGTTCCGCCAGATACCGCCCGAGACGTTGTTGGGCAACACTCCTGCGCCTGGATCGCAACGCATTTTTCACCATTCCGAGTTACTGTCTCTGGCCCAGCGCTATGCGTTCGCTCTCGACGCGGATGCTAGCGCGTGCTTCGAGCGGGCTATGGAGCCCCTGGACCGGAATCGGGTTCTGGAAGCCATGCGCGCCGCGTTGCAGATCCCCGATGCCCGCATTGAACTGGCCGAAACAAGCCTCTATGCGGTGCCGCGAGGCAGGATCGAATTCGGACTGGAGCGGTTGGGAACCCCCGCCTCTCCGGACCAGCGCGCCCCGGTGCTATGGCGCGGGGATGTCGTTTACGGAGAGAGCGGCCGGTTCGCGATTTGGGCGAGAGTCCGTATTCTGGCGCGTTCAAGCAAGATCGTGGCTGCTGAGAATCTGAAGCCCGGCCGGGTCATCGAGCCATCCCAACTGCGGGTCGCAGCCGAAGAAGGTTTTCCAACCCCTCCCAAGGACCGGCTTGCCATGGATCAGGTAGTGGGAATGACGCCGCTGCGGCCGATCGCGGCTGGCAGTGTGGTTCGTCCCGAGATCATTTCCCGTCCCAACGATGTCAGCCGCGGCGACCTGATTGAGATCGAAGTCCTAAGCGGCGCCGCGCGCGTGGTCTTGACGGCGCGCGCCGAATCCGGCGGCCGCAACGGCGAGACCATCGCCGTCCGCAATCTGGAAAGCAATAGAGTCTTCTCCGCCCAAGTGGCCGGGAAGGGCAGAGCCGTTGTCCTGACGGATTTCATGAAGGCCGAATAGCTATGCGTTCGAAAACCTGCTGGCTGACAACGATTGTGCTGGCGCTGGCGCTGCCGGCGTACGGCGAATCCAAGAAAAAGAAGGCGGAGCCCAGCCCCCTGGATCTGTACTTGCAGGACGCTCTCAAAGAGCCCCAGACGCCTCCCAAACCGTCGCCGGGTTCGCTCTGGTCGCCGTCGTCGCGGCTCACCGATCTGGGCAGCGATGTGCGCGCGGCGCAAGTGGACGACCTCGTCACCATCGTGGTGAATGAAAATGCCTCCGCGGTGGCCACCGGGTCGACGAAAACGTCCCGCGCTTCTTCCGCGCAAAGCTCGATTGCGTCGCTGCTCGGCGTGAAGAGCGCCGCCGGAATGCTCTCCAACCTTTTGAACGCGAATTCCGCGACCGCGTTGGACGGTGAAGGCACCACCAGCCGCGTAACGACTTTGACCGACACACTGAGCGCGCGCGTGACGCACGTTCTTCCCAACGGTTATCTGGTGCTGGAGGGAACCAAGAACCTCATGGTAAATTCCGAGCACCAGGTGGTAAAGGTTCGGGGCGTAATCCGGCCTTCCGATTTAAGCCCTGGTAACCTGATCAGCTCCAGCCAGATCGCGCAGATGGAGATCAAGATCGATGGCAAAGGCGTGGTTAACGATGCCGTGCGCCGCCCGAATTTCATTTACCGCTTTCTACTTGGATTGTTGCCATTTTGAGATCGCCCATGAAAAGACCTCTCGCCGCAATTTGCGTATCCGGCTGGCTGGCGCTTTCGGCCGCGGATGCCGCTACACGGCTCAAAGAGTTGGTGTCTTTGGAAGGCGTGCGCGACAACCAACTTCTCGGTTATGGCCTGGTCGTGGGCCTGGCCGGCACTGGCGACCGCCAGCAGACTCTATTTCCCGCGCAGAGTTTGACTAACCTGCTGGAACGCATGGGGCTGACGGTTTCGTCCACGTCGATTCAAGTGAAAAACACGGCTGCCGTGATGGTGACCGCCACTCTTCCGCCGTATGCCGAGCCAGGTACGCGCATCGATGCAACTCTGGCGGCGGTCGGCGATGCCCCTAGTTTGCAAGGGGGAGTGCTGCTGATGACCGGCCTGAAAGGTCCGGACGGGCAGGTTTACGCCGTGGCCCAAGGCGCTACCGTGCTCGGCGGGTTTGTCGCGGGTGGCGGTACCAACGTCCGCATCGTCAACCACCCCACGGTCTCGCGGATTCCCAATGGCGCCATCGTCGAGCGGGCCGCGCCCTCCCACAATCTGGGAGATCTCTTGCGGCTGCAGCTACGACGGGCCGACTTTACCACTGCCGCACGCGTAGTGGAAGCCTTAAACAAGCGCTTTGGCTCGGTGGCCCAAGCCGAGAACGCGGCAGTCATCAGCGTCAGACTGCCGGACGAGTACCGCAAAAACTCCACGGGCTTTGTGGCCGACATGGAACAGTTGACGGTGGAGACGGATCGCGAAGCCCAGATCGTCGTGAACGAACGCACCGGCACAATCATCATGGGTAAGGACGTGCAAATCGCTCCGGTCGCCATGATGCAAGGCAGTCTCACCGTGGAGATTCAGACGCGTCTCGCGGTCAGCCAGCCAAATCCTCTTAGTTCGGGAACCACGCAAGTGGTACCCAATACCAACGTCGACGTGAAGCAAGCGCAGACGCGCGATGTGATGCTCAAAAATGGAGCGACTGTCGAAGAGTTGGTGCGCGCGCTCACGGCGATCGGCTCCTCGCCGCGCGATATTATTTCGATTCTCCAAAACCTCAAGGATGCCGGCGCGTTGGATGCCGATCTGAAGGTGATCTGAAAATGGCGCCGATCAATCTCCTCAGCCCACACATTGCCGGAGACCTCACCGCCGCCCGCCCCAAGGACGACCCAGCCAAGATCGATGCGGCCGCGCAGCAGTTCGAAGCTTTATTGATCGGGCAGATGCTCAAGTCGATGCACGATTCCGAGGGAGGATGGTTGGGCACGGGCGACGATGAGTCGGCCTCTTCGGCGATGGAATACGGCCAAGAGGTGTTCGCGCAGGCGCTGGCGGCAAACGGCGGGCTGGGGCTTGCCAAGGTGGTCGCGCAAGGCCTGCAAAAGCCGGCGGAACCAGCGAAACCTTAGTCAGGCAGTCCAGCTATGGTCGGCGTATGCGGAGTTGACATCGGGCAAGAATCGGCCGCCGCTGGCCTGGGGCGGCATACCACCCGGAGCGAACAGCGCCTCGGTGGCGGGCGCTTGTGCCGGATTCCGGCCGATCGCCTTCCAAGCCGCACTCAGCGTTTCCAGCAGCGATTCCACTTCGGCGAGTGGACCGTCTTCCTGCTTCAGGTTGGCCACCGTCAGCCTGGTGCGCATGTATCGATAGAGCGCCGCCAGGTTATCGCCGATCGAACCGCCGGCCGCCCTATCGAGAGATCCCTCCAGTTCGCCCACAATGCCGATCGTTCGGATGATCGCCCTGGAACGTCCCACGATGTCGCCGGCGGCCAACGCGCCGCGAGCTTCCCGCACGAACTTGATGGCGTGTTCGTACAGAATCTGAATCAATTCGATAGGCTCCGCGGACAAAATCCGATTTTCCAGGTACGGTTCGGCCATTATTTCTATTCGTCCTTCGCTTGCAGTTCCGCCTGCAGTTCAGTGACCAGACGTAAGACGGACTCCGGTGGGATCTGGTCCACGACATCGCCGGTATCGCGGTCGCGGATCTGGATCACCAGCTTTCCCGTCTTGGGGTCATGCTTGTATGTAAGTTCCCGGTCTTGCCCCAGCCACTCGGCCTGGTTCAGCCATTGGACGGCCGCAATGGCCTGCCGATCGTTTGGCAGCCAATCTTGCGAGCTCGTTTGCGATGTGACTGGCGCGCTCATATCCACTCGGCTGGCTGGCCCGATTTCCATGGTGGCGCTCCATTCCGATAACTCTAGCGGGATTGTGCCCGCTAACTCTCATTGCACACATCGGCGGCGCCGGCCCCGGTTTCGAGGGAATCTCTTATGAAAGTGACAGCTAAGACGGTAGTAGACGCCGCTTTGGTCCTTCTCGGTTTTGCCTGTATCGTTGGCGGCCGCTGCGGCGCTCAAGCGCAGACTTCCGCGCCGCCGGCGCCGCCAGCGGCCGGGGAAGACGCCGCGGCCAAGCAGAAATCGGCCATAACGGCAATGCAGGAATCCATTGCCAAGCAGCGGACTTCAGTGCAGAAACAGTTGGGCCAGAGCAGCGAGGGCTTCTTCATCCTACCGCCGCCGGCGCGCATGGAAGGCGTGACGCTCGGCGCCGGCATGCCGGACTGCCCACCGTTATCCGACGGCGAAGTGCGGTCTCTGACCGGTCGCGCGGCCACCCGTGAAGGTCTCGACGCCGAACTGCTGGTCAATGTCATGCGCCAGGAGTCCGGCTTTCGGCCCTGTGCCGTATCGGCCAAGGGCGCCATGGGACTGATGCAGCTCATGCCTTCCACCGCGGAACAATTCGGCGTTAAAGACTCATTCGACCCGGTGGAGAATGTCGAAGCCGGCGCGCGGTTCCTCGGCGAATTGATGAAACGATACAACGGCGATGTTTTCAAGGCTGTCAGTGCCTATAATGCCGGCCCTGCCCGGGTAGACGCCGTGGACGGCATCCCGCAAATCCCGGAGACGATCGACTACATTAATCGCATCTTCTATCCGGATTTTGAAAAACAGTAGCGCCAACAATCGCAGGAAAAGCCGCCGCCCGCAACCGATAAGCTGTATGTGACAGCGCTATTGCGGCAGGCGGAGGAGATTATGGATACGGCCATGCGCGCCGAGGAAGGCGTCCCCGGCCTCGTGATCCTGATCGACCGCCAGGGCGGCATGCGCATGCTCGATCCAGCCGGCTGGACGGTGGCTGGCCTTAACGCGGAATTTGGTCCATCAGCCGTCTTTAAGGTCAGCAAGGGCCGCGGTGTCACATCGGTGGAAGCCTGGTCCGGAACCGATCGTTGCCTCATTGAGCGGCAAGACGGCGGCAGCCACCTTCCGTGCGCGCTCCTGGAGCCTGAGATTTGTCATCCGATTAGATTGCACACGGCGCCACTGCCGATCGCGCAGTCATATGCACGCGACTCCGCGGTTTGAAACAGGTAATGATGCAGGCGTAGCGCGGTGCCGCGCGCATCGCTCCTGACCACCGTCCCCTGGATTACGAGTACGACGGAGCAAACGCCCTGGACCAGGAAGGGCCACATCATCTGCAGCTCTACGCGCGCCCCTTCGGGCGGAGGAGAATCGGCGTGGAACAGTACGCCGCTCGCGCCGAGTTCCACCGTCTGGCCGGATCCCAGACGCGCCGCGCCCTGTCGCTCGAAAGTGTATTGCAAGGGCTGTGCAAAGCGGTAGCGGCAGTCTAGACGGCGTTCCAACCCGCGCATGGATGGCTCCAGCATTCTGGCCTGGCAGTCCGCGGAAAAATGGGTCCGCCAGCCCGCTCCCTCACGGTTGCGGCTCGGTAAGTTGCGGCAAACACGTGCGCACGACTCTGAGCCGCGCGCGTTTAGCAAGCGGTCCTTGACATTTTTCCGCAGCCTGCTAGGACCGATTATCGGGGAGCCTGCGGCATTCGGATAGGCCTGACCGTACTCGTTACGTTCCACGGTACCCCGCCTGCCTGACATCGGCTCCGGCCGGGAACGCCGGAATTGCGCCTTTAACAATGACTGTTGCTGGGGAGAACCCCTGTATTAGTCAAACAGTGGTGCTAACTAAAGGAGTACTTGTCTATCTAATGGCAGTATGCGATTCTCATAGACGAAGATTAGCTGGGCCGGGCACGAGGCTTGGCGCCGAAGCGGGCCGCTTATAAATGGGCAGGCCGCTTTTGAATAGGATTTCCGTAAGTCAAATAAAGGAGAACAGACATATGACCACAGTATCGTCCATCAATAGCCTTTCCCCGGACGCTTACCAACCTACGCTTCCTTCGACGAATCAGCCGGTTTATGCCACCAGCGAAGCCGCACCCGTAGACCAGGTGGACATCACGCACGCCGGTGACCCAATGACGCGCCAGGCCTCGGAAGCCGGCCGGATCGCGCTGAATGCGGCGGCGGGGAATCTGACTAGCGACCAAGCTACCCAACTGTATCAGCAACTTGCCTCCATCCAGACGGAAATCGCAGCGGACAAGCAGGCCAACGGCGGCACGCTTTCTACTCAGGATGCGCAGAGCATCTATCAACTTCAATCGCAATTGAGCGGAACGATCTACTCGGATGCGCACAACGGCGCCACCGTGCCTACGACTCATCCCACCGAGAGCGAAGCCGGGAGGCGCGAGGAGCTGCAGGCCGGCCGTATCGAGCTGAACGTGCAGGCCGGCAATCTCAGCACGAGCCAGGCACAGCAACTGACGCAGCAGCAATCCCAGATCGATGGGCAGGTCGCGGCGGACGAGCAGGCCAACGGCGGCTCGCTAACGCAGGCGCAAGCCCAACAGATCAACCAGTTGCAGGAGCAGGCGAATAAGCAGATTTACCAGACTGTCCACGGCAACAGTCCCGACGCGCAGTAGCTCGATTGGAAGTGCGCGTTAACAGGGCGGGCCGTGGAAAGCGGCCCCATGAACTCTGCACAGGCGGGCGGCCGGACGACAGATCCACGTTTTCGCGCGGGCGCGCCAAAGTCGGGCTGCGCACGCGCCACTCCAAGCAGGCCCATGCCAGCGCGCTTTGGCTGAAAGCGCGCCGATTGTTATCTGTAGTTAGTCGTCATTCAGCCGAGAAGTTAACTATCCACAACTTGTAGTACCCCCACCCGGAACGCCATACTAAAGCGGTCGAGACACCCCTGTGCTACGGCCGGTCATGGTTTCACCACGGAACAGTTTCGAGCTTGGCGGCGGTCGTCCGCGGCTACGCCCACCCACCCAGCCCGATTCCGTGGCGGCTGACGAGCGGCTGGATGTTCTGACGGCGGCCTTGGATGCGGCCGCCAACGGCGTCGTAATCTGCGACTGCGCGGGCCGGATAACCTGGGCCAACCCGGCTCTAACGGATCTCACTGGTTATACGGCAGCCGACGTCATCGGCCGGAGCACCCGAATTTTCAAGTCCGGTAAGCACGATGCGATTTTCTACCGGCATCTTTGGGACACAATTCTCTCCGGAAATGTTTGGCGCGGGGAAATCACAAACCGCCGTAAGGATGGCACCCTCTACCCGGAAGAAATGACCATAACGCCGGTTCGCGGGGCGGGCGGGGAGATTCAAGCCTTCATCGCCATTAAGCAAGAGATCACCGCGCGAAAACTCTCGGAAACGGCCCTGGCCCGTAGTGAAGCCAGATTCCGCAACCTCGCCAATTGCCTGCCCGAAATCGTCCTCGAGACCGATTTGAACGGAACCATAACCTTCGCCAATTCCAATGCCCGCCGGCTCTTGGGAAAGCACGGCAGGGAATTGGCCGCGCGGGTGCGCCTGACCGACCTCATGGTACCCGCCGATCGGGAGCGGGCGTTAATCGATTTTCGGCGGCTTCTGGCGGGGCAAGCCGGTTCGGCCTGCGAATACGATGCATTGGGAGAAAACGGAAGCGCGTTTCGGATCCTGGTATCGCCCAGCGTGATTGTGGAAGGCGGCCAACCCGTGGGCATGCGCGCCATCGCAGTGGACATTACCGCGCGCAAACAGGCCGAGGATGCATTGCGGCTGACCCAATTCGCGGTGGACAATGCGGCGGACGGCATACTCTGGCTGGATCCCACCGGCAAGGTCCTGTATGCGAACGACTCGATTTGCCGCTCCCTGGGATACTCGCGGGCGGAGCTGCTCTCCATGACTGTCTTCCAGTTCGATCCGGACCTGACTCCCGAGTACTGGCAAACCAACTGGGAGGCGGGCAAATCGGGCGCGATGACATTTGAAGCGCGCAACCGCCGCAAGGATGGCACCGTCTTTCCGGTACGCATCACCGCCAGCCAGGCGGCGTTCTGCGGCAAGGAATATGGGTTCGCCGTGATTCGCGACATCACCGCGAGCAAGCGAGCCGACGCCGAACTGGCCAGAGCCAGGCATTTGTTCGAGACCCTGATGGAAACAGTTCCGGATTGTATCTACTTCAAGGACCGGGATGGCCGATTTCTGCGGATCAGCCGCGCGCAGGCCAGGTTGTTTGGGCTGAGCGATCCAAGCCAGGCCGTGGGCCGGACGGACTTTGATTTTTTCAACCGCGAGCATGCCCAGCAAGCCTTTGGCGATGAACTGGAAATTCTGGAAACCGGAAAGCCTCTAATCGCGGTCGAAGAAAAGGAAACGTGGCCCGACGGCCGGGAGACTTGGGCTTCGACCACCAAAGTGCGCTTTTCCGACCCGGATGGGCAGGTCATCGGTACCCTCGGTATTTCCCGCGACATTACTCCCGCCAAAGGCGTCGAGAAAGCGCTGCGCGCGAGTGAAGAATTCGCCAAGCGTATCATCGAAAGTTCATCCGATGGGGTCGGCGTGCTCGACAAAGACGGCCTGCTGCTCTATGTGAGCGCCGGCGGCCGGAAACTTCTCGGATTGGATGAGGAAACCAGCATCTCCCAGCGAAGCTGGCTAGGTTTCTGGGAAGGACCCGACCGGGAGAAAGCCCGGGCGGCGCTGCAGAATGCATCGGCCGGAAGAACCGGCGCATACCAGGGCAGCCTCCGTAGCCCGGCAGGCAAGCCCGAGCTCTGGGACGTAGTGATCAGCCCCATCACACGTGCAAACGGCGAGGTGGAGCGCCTGGTCTGCGTCTTCCGCGACATCACCGAGCGCCGGCTCTTGGAAAGCCAATTGGCGCAGGCCCAAAAGCTGGAATCCATCGGGCAGCTTGCAGCCGGGATCGCTCACGAAATCAATACGCCGATTCAATACATTGGCGACAACGGCCGATTCCTGGAAGAGGCTTTCGGGGATCTCCTCAGAGCCATACCCTCGCCGGACGGGGCTGCCGATCCCGGGGAAGATCCCGGCAATGCGGCGGCGCAACGCGTGGATTTGAACTACCTGCGGGATGAGATTCCCAAGGCCATCCAGCAATTGCTGGAAGGCGTAGAGCACGTAGCCCGCATCGTGCGCGCGATGAAAGAGTTTTCACACCCTGGAGCGGTCGAGAAGACGCTGGTCAATATCAATGCCGCGATCGAAAGCACGGTCCTGGTCTCCAGGAACGAATGGAAGTACGTGGCGGACGTTACCGTGGACCTGGATCCGGAGTTGCCGCGCGTTTCCTGCCTTCCCGGAGAGTTCAACCAGGTCATGCTCAACCTGATTGTGAACAGCGCCCAGGCCATTGGCGAGGTCGGTAAGGAAACCGGCCGCAAAGGCGCCATCCGCATCGCGACGCGCAGGGACGGGAGTTGGGCCAACATCCGGATCAGCGACACGGGCCCCGGCATTCCCGCGGAAATTCAATCTAAAGTTTTCGATCCGTTCTTTACAACCAAGCCAGTGGGCAAAGGCACGGGTCAAGGTCTGGCGATTGCACACTCCGTGATCGTGCGGAAACATCGGGGAACCATCAGCTTCGAATCCAATCCTGCGACTGGTACGACCTTTCTGATTCGATTGCCGTTGGGTACGGAAACGAGTGAAGATGAAGCGCGTACTCTTCGTAGATGACGAGCAAAAGGTTCTCGACGGCCTGCAGCGCATGCTCTATCCCATGCGGAATGAGTGGCGCATGGCCTTCGTCACCAGTGGCCGGGAAGCGTTAGAGCGGCTGGCGCAATCCGAGTACGATGTGCTGGTTACGGACTTGCGGATGCCGGAGATGAGTGGGCTCGATTTGCTGGCCAAGGTGGTGAGCCTTTATCCTCAGGTCGTGCGGATGGTCCTTTCCGGCGTAGCGGACCAGGAGATCGCCGTGCGTTCCGCAACTCTGGCTCATCAATATCTGGTGAAGCCGTGCGACGCCGCCACACTGCGCGCTACCGTGGGGCGCGCTTTCAGTCTGCGGGTCATGCTCGACGATCCGGTTTTGAAGCAATTGATATCGAGTCTGCACAGCTTGCCCAGCGTTCCCTCCGTGTATCTTCGGTTGATGGAGGTATTACAGTCCTTCGATGTCTCGCCCCAGGACGTTGCAGAAGTTGTGGGCCGGGATATCAGCATGACCGCCAAGGTCCTACAGTTGGTGAATTCGGCGTTCTTCGGAATTCGCCGCCAGATCACGGATCCGATCGAGGCGGTGATCTATCTGGGACCGGAGATGGTGAGGCAGCTCGTGCTGGTGGCCTCGGCGTTTCGCGCCTTCCAGCCCAAGAGCGCGCACCTTTTTTCCATCGAGCGGCTGCAGAGTCATAGCCTGGCAGTCGGCGGCCTGGCGCGGCGTGTCGCGCAGTCCCTGGAACTCTCCGCCGTACTTGTGGATTTCGCGTTCGTGGGCGGGTTGCTGCACGATGTGGGCAAGCTGCTTCTGGCATGCAATTACCCGGACAAGTACGACGAAACGCTACGCCGCGCCAGCGACGAGGGGATTCCCCATCGCATCGTGGAAGTGCGGGCCTTTGGTACCACTCACGCGGAAGTTGGGGCATACCTGTTGTGGTTATGGGCGCTTCCCGATCCCATCACCGAGGTGGTTCTGCGGCACCACGAATTTCCAGCCGATCCGTCGGGGCTGTCGAGCCCCGCCTTTGCCGTGCATGCGGCCGACGCGCTGCTGAAGGGCGGCTTGGATAAAGACGCCGTCGCTTGTCTCACCGCGATCGGCCTGCAGGACAAGTTGGCCGAATGGCAACAATGGTCCCGGGAAGCCCGGCCAGGAAAGGAGGGGTATGTCGAAGCGCATCCTGTTTGTGGACGACGAGGTCAACCTGCTGCAAGCCATCGAGAGACGCTTTCGGAAAGAATTTGAGATCCAAATTGCGCCGGGACCCGAACCCGGCCTTAGCGCGATCGAAAAAGACGGTCCGTTCGCCGTGGTTGTTTCCGATCTGCGCATGCCCGTCATGAGCGGAATCGAGTTCCTCACTCGGGTGGCCAAGATCTCACCCAACACGGTGCGGGTGATGTTGACGGGCCAAGCGGATCTGCCGGACGCCATCGCCGCCGTCAACCAGGGCCAGGTCTTCCGGTTTCTAACCAAACCGTGTCCTCCTGAGACATTGGTACGCACCCTGGGTGCGGCGCTCGAACAATACCGATTGGTCACAGTGGAGCGGGAGTTGTTGGAGAAGACGCTCCACGGCGCCATCGGCGTCTTGAGCGAGATTCTCAGCCTGGTGAATCCTCCCGCCTTCGGCCGGGCCAACCGCATCGCCCGCTACGTGCGGCACATGGCTCGGAAGCTCAATTTGCCGGAAGCCTGGCAGTTTGAGCTCGCTGCCATGCTCTCGCAGATCGGCTGTGTGACCGTCCCGCCGGATGTTCTGGACAAATTCTACGCCGCCGAGCCGTTGAGTCCACAAGAAGAAAGAACGCTGTCGTCACAGAGCGCGCTCGGCTACCATTTGCTTGCGAAAATCCCGCGTCTGGAAGCGGTGGCGGCCATGATAGCCGGCCAAAATACCGCCTGGCATCGCCGCACCGGCACGGAGGCGGTGGCTAACGGAGCTCATCTGTTGAAGGTTGCCTTGGATTTTGATGAGTTGCTGGTCCGGGGCGCCGATGCGGAGTCGGCCCTGGCGCGCATGCGCGCCAGCAAGGACTACCACACTGCCTTCCTCGCGGCGCTGGAAGAAGTCCAAGTGGAAACGTTTGCAAGCGAATCGCGAATGGTGGACCTGGGCCAATTGCGCACGGGCATGATCATCAAGGTGGATGTGCGGAGCAAGAGCGGCCTGCTCTTGCTGGCTAGCGGACAAGAGGTGACGCAATCCGCCATCGCGCGGCTAAAGAGCTTCTCCTGGACTACGGGTGTGGTCGAACCGATCAGCGTGATGATGCCTCACGGCGCGCCGAAATCGGCGATCATTTCTCCTCGCGACCTGCAAACTGGGGACGAAACAGGAATTCGTCAGCCGTCTTCGGTGACCTAACAGGCTAAGGAAAAAGGGGTCCGCCAGACCGCTCCCTCCTCACGGTCGCGGCTCGGTCAGTTGCTGCAAACACGTGCGCACGATTCTGAGCCGCGCGCGTTAGCAAGCGGCCCTTGACATTTTTCCGCAGCCAGTTAAGCTCACATTCCGGGTTATGCAGCCCTTGCCCCAACCGACTCCTCGTGCATAATTGAAGTGACGTTACCCATGCACAACGAGAATACGGGCGCGGATTTGCCGCCGCGCGACGGCTGGACGCTCGACCCCTCCGACTGGAAGGACTTCCGCAATCAGGCGCACCGGATGCTCGACGACATTCTCGATTACGTCGAGAACATCCGCGACCGTCCGGTCTGGCAGCCGATTCCGGACGAGGTGCGGTCGCGATTCCGCGGCGATCTTCCCGAAGCGCCCAGCGACTTGGCCGCCGTCCATCGGGAGTTCATCCGCGATATCCTGCCCTTCGCCACCGGCAATGTGCATCCTGGCTTCATGGGCTGGGTGCATGGGGGCGGCACACCCGTGGGCATCTTGGCGGAGATGCTCGCGGCGGGACTGAACGCCAATTTGGGAGGACGCGATCACGTTCCCATCGAGGTGGAACGCCAGATTGTGCGGTGGATGCAGCGGCTCTTCGACTTTCCGGAAAGCGCCACCGGCCTGTTTGTCACGGGAACTTCGATGGCCAACCTCATCGGCGTCCTGATTGCCCGCGATACCGAGCTTGGATTTGAAGTGCGGTGCGCGGGCGTCGCCGGGAGTTCGAAAAGGCTGTCGGCTTACACTTCGGTGGCGGCCCATGCCTGCATCGGCAAAGCCATGGACATCGCCGGTATCGGTAGCGATGCACTGCGCATGATTCCCGTAGACGGACGCCAGCGGATCGATTCGGACGCCCTGGAGAAAGCCATTGCAGCGGACCGCCGCGCCGGCCTGGCTCCGTTCCTGGTGGTGGGAACCGCCGGCACCGTCGACACCGGGGCAATCGACAACCTCGACGCCCTGGCCGCCATCTGCCGCCGAGAGCGGCTCTGGTTCCATGTGGATGGCGCATACGGCGCGCTGGCGATTCTGGCGCCGGATCTGGCGCCCCGGCTTAAGGGCATCGCGCGCGCCGACTCGCTGGCTTTCGATTTTCATAAGTGGGGCCAAGTGCCTTATGACGCCGGATTCATTCTAGTGCGCGACGGCGTGCTGCATCGCAGAACGTTTGCCGCTTCGGCTCCTTATTTGAGAAAAGAACTGCGTGGTCTGGCGGCGGGCGCGCCTTGGCCCTGCGATTACGGGCCGGATCTTTCGCGTGGTTTTCGGGCGTTGAAGACTTGGTTCACGTTCAAAGTGTACGGCACCGCGGCGCTGGGATCCGTCATTTCGCGCACCTGCGCCTTGGCTCATTATCTGGAGAGCCGGATCTCCCAAACACCGGAATTGGAGCTGCTGGCGCCGGTGGAACTCAATGTGGTCTGCTTCCGTTATCGCGCGGAGGACGCCCAGCGCGTCAATCCCAGGATCGTCATCGAACTGCAGGAGTCCGGGGTGGTGGCGCCATCCACCACCATCGTCAACGGATGCCTGGCAATTCGCGTGGCCATTGTCAATCACCGGACCGGAGAGAAGGAGATCGACCTATTGGTGGACAAGACGGTGGCCAGCGGACGCGCCATGCTAGCCAGTGCGCAAGCCAGTGCCGCCCAGAGCCGCGCGCCGCACGACACTCCCGCTGCGGACTGGCCGCCGCAACGCGCACGGGAATCCGCCTTGCGCGACCTCGACGCCGGCATCGCGTGCGATCCCGACGCAGTGCGTCTGCGATTTCAGCGCGCTTGTTTACTCGCCGAGATGGGCCGCACGCTGGAAGCCAGAAATGCGTATTTGGATGTATTGGCGCGCGAGCCCTCCCACCGGCTGGCGTTGAACAATCTGGGCACGCTGCTGCATTCGACCGGTTATCGAACCGCCGCGCGCACGGCCTACGCGGAAGCCGCGGCCCGCCATCCCGGCGATCCCATGAGCCACGTCAACCTGGGCAATGTCCTGCATGAAAGCGGCGAGTTTGCGGCCGCCCGCGAACACTTTGAAACCGCCCTCCGCTGCGACCCGGCCCATGCGGAGGCGCATCAAGGCCTCGCCTATGTGCTGGCGGAGCTGGGCGACGAAGAGGGCGCCCAATGGCATCGGCGCAAGGGTTTCGAGGATCGGCCCGTTTTGGAGTTGCCGTATCGTGGAGAAGGCCCTCCGGTGTCTCTGCTGTTGCTGGTTTCGTCGCGGGGCGGCAACATCCCGACCCGCTATCTGCTGGACGACCGGGTCTTCCGGACGTTCGTGGTGCTACCCGAGTTTTACGATCTCAAATTGCCGCTGCCGCCGCATCAACTCGTATTTAATGCCATCGGCGATGCCGACCTGGCCGCGCCGGCGCTGCTCGCCGCGCAGGCCGTCGTGTCTCTCACCCAGGCGCCCGTGATCAATTTGCCGTCCGCGGTCCTGGCGACAGGGCGCGCGGACCATACCCGGCTCACGCGTCTGCCGGGCGTGGTGATGCCGCTCACGGTCACCCTGCCCCGGGAACTGCTCTCCACTTCCGACGCCGCGCCCACGCTGGCGCGCCACGGCTTCCGCTTCCCCCTGTTGGTGCGGACGCCCGGTTTTCACACCGGCCGCCATTTTCTGCGGGTGGAGACTCCGGAAGAGCTGCGCGCCGCGGTGGCCAAGCTCCCCGGGAAGGAACTGACCGTCATCGAGTTCCTAAACGCTCGCGGCGCCGACGGAAAGGTGCGCAAGTATCGCGTAATGACGATCGGGGGCGAACTATATCCGCTGCACGTGGCGATTTCCAGCCATTGGAAGATCCACTATTTCACCGCCGAAATGGCGGAACGCGCGGACCATCGCGCCGAGGACGCGGAGTTTCTAGAGAATATGCCGCAGGTGCTCGGACCGCGGGCCATGCAGGCGCTCGCTGGCATTCAAGCCACGCTCGGCCTGGACTACGCCGGCGTCGATTTCGGCTTGAGCGCCGCAGGGGAACTTCTCCTCTTCGAGGCCAATGCCACAATGGTGGTGAATCCGCCCGAGCCGGACGAACGGTGGGCCTATCGCCGTCCGGCTGTGGAGCGGGTTTTCGCCGCCGTGCGCCGGATGCTGAAGGCACATATACCCGCGGCACCCTAATCGGCTGTTATGCTCCAACGGCCGCGCCGAAATATTGGGAACCGGCACACTGCATTTTCCAGTATTTTACCGAATTCGTAATCACCCGTCAGCCCCAGTCGTAGGCATTGGCTTTGGCGCACAAGCGCCCAGGAACCAAGTACTCAAGGTGCGTGGAACTGGGGCAGAACCAACAAAGCGATGCGCGACTTGGCCCACCTCTCGATCCGCCAGCCGGACCGGCCTCCTCTTGCATGCGTCTTCCAAACGTCGCAAGCGAAGTCATCGAATAGAAGATGTGTTTGGTTTCAATAAATTGCCTCGGCTATATATGAATATCCTTGCAATTGTCAATCTGTTATCGGATGATTCCGACGACGGCAAGTGAAATGCTTAAATTGCCCGCGATGCCTAATGCAGCCGGCCCTTCGGAAGATTTCTTAGCGTCAGCCGCGGATCTTGTCGGCGTTCTCGCTCATATCGCCGACTCTAGCCGGCGGCACTCTTCGCAGCACCGGCGGGACCGCCAGCTTGTACAGACCGCGCTGCTTAACCTGCTTCCACAATTCCCCTCCGCGGACTGTCTGCCGGCACCACCGCCGGTAAGAGCGGAAGCCAAGCCGGCGCCCACACCGCAGGAAACCGCCGTGGGCAAAGCCGGGGGAATTCGGGTGCGGCGCGGCCTGGCAAAACCGGCCGAAGAGTTTTCCCAGATTCGGCGACGCCCATACTGCCAATGCGGGAGGTGTAAGTGGTGCCTGGACAACGCCCGCTGGGAACAAATCTTCGACGAGAAATTCGCCGACCCAACCTATTACGGCCCCCTAGCGGTCAGGCACAATTCCACTCTTGCGGCGGTACGATGACGTTGCCCGGAGACTGAGTCCAGGGCGATGACTCGCCGCTAGATCGGGAATTGCAAGCTCTCCAGCGTCGTGTCATAGGGCGGGCTAGAAAGACTTGTGACTATATGTCAATCGGCCGCTCGAAAACGGAAGAGGTTCCGCATCGCTCGCCGACCATCATAGCGGCGACGATAGCGACGACGACGTCAGCGAGGCGTCGCCCGACGGCAAGCGCTAGCCTAGGCAGATGCCGCGTTCAGAGACGATTAGCGAAGGTACTCGATGGGTTGCCGCGCGGCATACGAACGCCCGCGGAGCCTGCTGCAACTCCGCTTAGCCGGCCCGCACTGGCGGTCCGGGACTCTCACGAAACCCAGCTAGACTAATGGAGAGCCGAGGGCACGCGCCACCCGGTTCCGCCGCGGAACTCGACGCCAATGAGATATTTTCCTTTGACGTAATTGCAATAGCGCACCCGCCCTCTGCCGGATACGCCCAATTTCTGGTCGTGGCATCTGATGTAGGATGGAACCGGCATTTTCTCGGATACCAGCAACTGCAAGCCCTCTACCGACGCGTTGATGAGCTTGGCCGCAATGACCCCTTCGCCTTCTGCCCGGTCTTCCCATAGGATGCGGAGTTCACCGGTGGCGGCATGGCGCACGTGCCGCCGCGTATCGATTTTTCGAAACGTGGCATGCAGCGCCTGTTGGGCCCAAAAAGTGGACTCCGCATAAACTTCGGTGATCTTATCCGCCTTGATATCCAATGTTGCGGCCAGCGCCATCGCCTCCTCCCAATCACCAGCCTCGTAGCGGCATACCGTCTGGTAGGCGGCCAAATACGGATCGCCGACCGGCGCGATTCCGGTTAGAACGTCCGTGATCGCGGGAGCGCCGTGGACCTTGGCGAGCGCTTCCCCGATAGGGAGGTCGGTGAGGGCGTCGAGCAGCGAGAACAGGCCAAGCAGAAACCCGACATTCGGCGGGGAGACTCGCGCCAGGTCCGCGATGCGTTCGCAAAAGCGCGCGCGCACCAGGGATAGGGTGACCAGTTCGCCAGGCTTGTCTTTCGCCATTACCGGCAGCGCGGCCAAGACGGCCCAGTGCCGGACGCCCTCCTCGCCCAGCACCGTCATGGCATGCTTGATCGTTCGAATTTCAGTGGTACGGGAGAAAAGCGCCGAGTTCACATAGAGCAGGAGGCTATAGGAAAGCCACACGTCGCGCGATATGAGCGTGTGTAAGAACTCGAAGTCGGACTCGATGCGCTGAACTTCCGCGAGCAGGCGCAGGCAGGTTAATTTCGCCGTCGGTATGCGCCGCCCCCGCACGGCGGCCGGACGCGTGAAGAAGTAGCCTTCAAAGTAGTCGTATCCGGCGTCCAGGGCCCACTCGAACTCTTCCTGCGTCTCGACCTTCTCGGCCAGCAGCGCGATTCCTAAGGACCGGTAAGTCTTCAGAAGGCGCGCCTGTTCCGGTCGCGATGTGGCCCGTAGATCCACTTTGATGAATTTAGCCAAGCGGACCAGCGGTTCGCGCCGGGGATCGGCTGCAAAATCACCCAGTGCGCATGCGTAGCCTTGTAGGCAGAGATCCCGGCAGACAGCCAGAACTTCGGTATCCGGCTCCACCGAATGGAGAAGCTCGATGACCAGAATCTCGGGCGGGAGAACGGTGTGCAATCCGCCCAGCAGCAGGCTGCGATCGAACTTGATGAAAGCTCTCTTGCCGCACACCAAGTTCTCGATCCCGATCGCGAGGAGGGTATTCGCAAGCACTTGGATGGCTGCCGTCGGGTCGTCGTCGGCGCTGTTCTGGGAACCCGCGGAACGATAAAGCAGCTTGTACGCATAGAGGTGCCGCTGCCGGTCGAATATCGGTTGGCGCGCGACGAAGACGTCCATGCTTTCAACTAATCTAGCAGAGCCGGCGCGGTAAGTGAGTGCATGGCGTGTCACATGATGTGCGGTCGGCGATACAGAACAAAATGCTAGAAAGAGTCAACGGGCTTGCCGATAAGGCGAACAGGTGGTGTCTTTTATCCGTCAGAATTTTGACGTACCGGCGTGGACCGTCAACCCGATGATATCGGCGCCAGCCGGTAAACACTTGAAAACAAGCTGCTCTCGTTAGGATCCTCGCGTGCATTGTTCCTGGCATGAGCGTTTCCGATTGTTCCTTCCCTTCCGGTTTTTTGCCGAGGCCCCGAAGCAGATCATCGTCGGACTCGAATTCCAAGCCCGATGCCGAAATGAACCGCGGGTCGATGGGTCCTTTCACGGGGCGAGATGTTTTGAAGCCGCAGGTCGTCGCGCGCGACCCCCGTACGGTCCTTGTCGTAGCGGACGATTCCGACATGCTTGGCTTCCTCCATCAAATTCTTCAGGGGAGAGGAAATCGGGCCTTGCTGGCGAGCGGAGCGACTAGCGCAGCCCGTCTTCTCAAGCTGGAACTTGGGATTGACTGTGCTATGATTCGCGCAGGCCTCACGAACTCAGAGCGCATTGAGCGCATGTGCCTCAGACGCGGTGTGGACGTTCTCTTTCTGAGCGGGATCGTCGAAGGCGGTATAATCCGGCTCCGCGTGCCGGAAAGACGCCTGCAGCATCGCCTCGTATCCTGATTCGTTCGACCGAGGCCGGCACGGGTCTCTTTCTATCTGCGGGTCACCGGCCCGGAGTCTCGCTCCATGGCGCAGCGGTGGAAGGCAGGGAATCCCTCCGCGCACATTCAAGCGCCTCACAGCAGTCGAGTGATCAAGAGCGGCAGAATTGCCCGCCCTCCATTTTGTGAACAGCGTGGCGTTGGGCAGGATTATCTGCGGCACAAAACCAAACTGACCCACTACCGGAATTCCAAACTACCCTCTCCGCGGCGCCGTGCGAGACAGTCACCGTCAAGGATTTGACGATTGCTTCTCGTCGTCAAAACGGCAACGCGCTGGCATGGTCCTATACAGTTGAAAAGAAAGCCGCTCCACATGGCTAGCGATCTGCATCCCTCACGCGCATGACCATTGCCTCTGTAAACCCGGGCATGGCACGGGCCTCTGCCATGCGAGGCCATGCTTGCACGAACGTGGCGCAGTCTTGTAATAACGTCGGTAAAGCGATGCACAACCGTCGTTCTCTCGACCTTTGAGCGGCGCCCTGCGCGGCATCATTACGCGGACGAACTGTGCGACAGGAGAAGCAAAGCGATGGCAGCGTCAATAGCCGTGAACAGACCGGAATTTAAACGATCGGCGGCCCGTGCCCGGCACGGCGGCCTCGACGCCGGCATCCTGATAGGCATTGCGATCGCATCGATTGCCATGGTTGCGGGGATCGCCGTTACCGGCGTCAGTGCTCGCTATTTCTTTCAGCCTGCGGGTGTGCTAATCGTCGTGGGCGGAACTCTCGGAGTCATGCTGATTACGACTCCGGCCCGCGCGCTGCTCTTTGCGTTACGGCGCACCCTTAATCTCCTTTCCAAATCCGCTTCCCCAGATCGAGAGGACCTGATCGAAGAGATTATTTCGTATGCCAAGGTCGTCAGGATTAATGGCATGCTCGCGCTCGAACCTAGCATCGATCGGGTTAGCCACATTTTCCTCCACGAAGCACTGCTGCTCGCCCTGGATACCGAGACTCGCGCCCAATTGCAGTCGGCTCTTGAGAACAAAATCCGGCTCTGTGAGAGGCAGAGCGAGGCCGCCGCCAAAGTGCTCGAAGTCGCGGGAGGCTTCACTCCCACTATGGGCGTGCTCGGGACCGTGGTCGGGCTCATCGACGTTCTCCGGCAGTTCTCGAGTCTCTCCACGATTGCGTACGGCGTCGGAGCTGCGTTTACCTCAACGATCTATGGCCTGGCGCTGGCGAATCTGGTGCTGCTGCCGGCGGCGCATCGCATCCGGACACGAGCCGCGGAAACCTTCGAGCTCCAGGAACTGATGACAGAGGGCGCACTGTGCCTGTTCGATGGCATGCATCCGAGGCTGGTCCGCCATCGCTTGTATTCTTTCATGAATGGGTTGCCCGGCCACGATGGCTCTTTCGAAACTATGGTTTCCGCACCGGAAGCCGGACAAATATGACCCCTAAATACCTGCAAAGCGCCACGCATCAACGCGACCGTTGGATGGTGAGTTACGTTGACGTCCTGACCATCCTGCTGATCTTCTTCCTGGTAGGAGCCGCCAAAAGTCTGGAAGTTCCGGCGGCGCACGCGGTGGTTCCCGCCCAGCCTTCCCCGGCGCCCTCGGAACCGGAACGCGATCGCACGAATCTGATTCGCGCCCAGGAACGCCTCAGAGAGCACGGGCTGGAGCCCAAGCTCGAACGGCGCGGCCTGGTCATCAGCCTTCCAACGGTGATTCTCTTCGCATCCGGGGAGGATGCAGTGAGTCCTCAGGCTTGGCCCACTATTGCGCAAATTGCGGACGTCCTTCGCGATATCCCGAACGACGTGCGGCTCATCGGCCATGCGGACCCGATTCCCATACACAATCGTCGTTTTCGCAGCAACTGGGATCTTTCGATGGCGCGCAGCCAAGAGATCCTCGATCTGTTGAGCAGCCGCTACGGCATTCCGGAATCGCGCTTGTCGATCGCGAGCTATGGTGCGTATCGGCCGGCGGCCCCGAATGACACCGTGGATGGGCGTGCGTCAAACCGCCGGGTCGAGATCGTGATACTGTCATCGGCGCTAGATTAGCGCTGACATGGCAGACGAGCCTGCTAACATGCAAAAACGAGGCGGGCCAAGCTGGGGTGTAATCCTGTCAGGTTGTAAATTCTGTTCGCCTACGGGATCCGCACCCGTTGTGTCGCGCGTAAACCCGTGGGCGGGCTTTGCCAGATATCCCGGGCCAGTTCCTTTGCCCACCGGCTTGTGTTAAAAAACGGATCAAATACCTTCGTCCGGATGGCATCCGGTATTCCAGGCCCGGCGAGTGTTGAGGCGGATGGCTCCCTTCCTTTCGGCCGGAGTCCTTGATTACATTGGGAGTCGCGTGAGCGGCGTTCACAATCAAGTTGGGCATTTCGCCACCAATGCAATACACAGGCGGCAGATTGGGATCGAGATCCGCCGTTAAGTCTTGGTTAAGTCGGCCAAGAATTCCACTCGTTCCAGAAAACCATGACCGTACTTCCAATGGCTCGATTGATATCGACCGCCGGGTAGTGGCTCAGTTCAAACTGAGCCACTACCGACCGCCGTGTTCTCCAGGGGTAAGGGCTACGGCTGGACCATAATAGGGCCGAAAAGCAGCTCGGCGGTTCCCAGCCCGTCCCCGGAAGACGAAAGCCGCGGAAATTCCTTCAAACGGAACGGTACTATCATGTTCACTGTTTGGCTTAAAGAGCGGTGTGCCCAACCCGCGCCAGCAGTCGGCGGCAGCCTTCCTTGAACGTTTCCGGCGCGGTTAGAAGGCTGAGCACCAGGAACGCTTCGGATTCGAAATCGAAGAAGAAGCCGGGCTGCACCAAGACGTTGTCCTTTTCCAGAAGCTCGAGCGCCCATTCCTCCTCGCGGCGGATGCGCGGAACTTGCAGCGTGCCGTACCAGCCGCCTTCGACCGCCAGGATGCGGCAGGGCGAGTCGGCGGGGATGGCGGATTGGAGCCATGCCAGGTTTGCCCAGGTGCGGGCGGCAATCTGCCGCTGAATGCCCTTGCCCAGTTCCAACAGGCGCGGGGCGGCTTGCTGTACGGGTGTGCTTACGGACAGATAAGTGTCGGCGATCCACTCCAGCTTGTCCTTTGCCTCAAGGCGCGGGGCGTCGGGCCCGGAGATTACTATCCATCCGAGCTTCATTTGCGGGAGGCCGGCGATTTTGGATAGTCCGCTCATGGAAAACGCCAGCGTTTCCGTGGTAGCGGCCAGAGTGCGCACGCGGTTCGCGTTTGCGGCGAATGCATAGTCCGCGAAGACTTCATCCGAGATGAGCGGGAGTCCTAACGATTGGAGGAAGCGCAATTCGTCGCGCTTGAGGAACGATCCGGTCGGGTTGTTCGGGTTCACCACCACGATGGCGCTCGTCCGTGGAGTAACCGCGGTGGCTAGTGCATCGCAGTCCATCGACCAGCCGCCGTGGTAGACCAGCGGATAGGAAACCACGCGCAACGCTTCCATGGTGGCGAGAAATTCGAACAGCGGGTACGACGGCCGCGGCACCAGCACCTCGTCGCCCGGATCGGCGAGCAGCTTGAACAGATACTGATACGCTTCGCTGGTGCTGGCCGTGAGCAGCACGCGATCCGGCTCGACCGTGTGACCGGCCTCCGCATAGTAGCGGCACACGGCTTCGCGCGCGGCCAGCGATCCGGCGGGCTGCGGATCGTAACGCAAAGCGCGCGGGTCGGCCAGCGCTGCGGCGATCTCCGCGGGATACGATAAACCCGCGTGGGTGGGGTTCGATTCGGTCAGGTCCAGTATCGGATCGATGCCGGCCGCGCCGCCGCGGCGCTTGTCGGCGAGCAGGCGCGTGAGACGGTTGGGAGACGGGTCCCAGTGAAATCGAGATGAAAACATGTTTTGATAGGCTTGATTATATGGCTTTTCGTGGCGTGGATTACCTTTGTATCGATTCTCTGTTCAATGAAGAGGAGCTGCTGGTGCGGCAGACGGCGCGTCAATTCGTCGACGATCGCGTGCTGCCGGCCATTCGCGACTGTTATCGCGATGCGCGCTTCCCGAGCGACCTGGTGCCGGAGATGGGCCGTCTGGGCTTCTTCGGCGCCAACCTGGAGGGTTACGGCTGCGCGGGCATGAGCAACGTGGAATACGGGCTGATCATGCAGGAACTGGAGCGCGGCGATTCGGGCGTGCGCAGCTTCGTCAGCGTGCAGGGCGCGTTGGTGATGTATCCGATCTTCACTTACGGGTCGGACGAACAGAAGCGGAAATGGCTGCCGCGCCTGCAAAGCGGCCAGGCGGTGGGATGTTTCGGACTGACCGAGCCGGACTTCGGCTCGAACCCCGCCGGCATGCGCACCACCGCGCGGCGCGATGGCGGCGATTGGATCCTGAACGGCGAGAAAACCTGGATTACGAGCGGCACCTTGGCCGATGTGGCGATTGTGTGGGCGCGCGCGGAGGAAGGCATTCGGGGATTCCTGGTGGAGAAGGGCACGCCCGGATTCACGTCGTCGGACATTCACGGGAAGTGGTCCATGCGGGCGTCGGTGACGTCCAGCCTGTCCCTGGCCGATTGCCGGGTTCCAGCGGCGGCGATGCTGCCGGGCGCGAGAGGGCTGAAGGGACCGCTGGGCTGTCTCTCGCAAGCGCGCTACGGGATCGGCTGGGGCGTGCTGGGCGCGGCCATGGATTGCTACGAGACGGCGCGCCAGTACACCATCCTGCGCAAGCAATTCGACGGCCGGCCCATCGCGTCGCATCAGCTTGTGCAGGAGAAGCTGGCCTGCATGATCACGGAGATCACCAAGGCGCAATTGCTGGCCGTGCAGGTGGGCCGGCTGAAGGATCAAGGCAAGCTGGAGCCGGCGCACATCTCCATGTTGAAGCGGAATAATGTGGCCATTGCCCTCGATTGCGCGCGGCTGAGCCGGGACTTGCTGGGCGCGAATGGAATTACCGACGAGTATCCCATCATGCGCCACTTATGCAACCTGGAGACGGTCAAGACTTACGAGGGCACCGATCATATTCATACGCTGGTGATTGGAGAGCGAGTGACTGGGATAGCGGCTTATAAATGACGGATGCTGGGTGCTGGGTGCCGGCGCCCTACCCGCACTCGCTGGATCAAGCGGACAGAACCCAGAACCTAGAACCCAGAACCCATGCTCTTATACGCCCTTACTATCCTGGTGAGCGCTTTTCTGCTCTTTCAGGTACAACCGGTCATTGCCCGCATCATCCTGCCATGGTTTGGCGGGTCGGCGGCGGTGTGGACCACCTGCCTGCTGTTTTTTCAATCGGTTTTGTTGTTGGGGTATCTGTACTCGCACTGGCTGTACCGGAAGCTGCGGCCGCGCGCGCAGATGGCCGCACATATCGGGCTGCTAACGGTGAGCCTGGCGGTGTTGCCGATCTGGCCGTCGGCCGCCTGGAAGCCCACTGGCGGCGCGGATCCTACGCTGCGCATCCTGGCGCTGCTGGCGGTGAACGTGGGACTTCCGTATTTCCTGCTTTCGACTACCGGTCCGTTGCTGCAGGCCTGGTACGCCCGCCGCTATCGAGGCGCGATGCCGTACAGGCTCTATGCGCTATCGAATGCCGGCTCCATGTTTGCCCTGATCAGCTATCCCGTACTGTTTGAGCCATGGCTGGGCACGCGCCACCAGGCGGTGAGTTGGTCGGCGGCATACGGCGTGTTCGCGATACTGTGTGCCGCGACTGCGTGGCTGGGGCGCGGAACCGCGGCGGCGCAGGCCGAATTGGCGCCGCATGAACGAGACTCTGCGCGCACGATTTTCTTCCGGATCGCGCTGCCGGCCTGCGCCTCGACACTGCTGCTGGCTATCACGAATCACCTGGCGCAGAACGTCGCTGCGATACCTTTCCTGTGGATACTGCCGCTGAGCGTCTACTTACTCAGCTTCATACTGTGTTTTGAAAGCGCCTGGTGGTACCGGCGCAGAGCGTTTCTGGGCTTATTCGCAGTGGCGGTGGGCGGGATGGCTTATGCGCTCTCGCCCGAGTTTCAGAACAACCCGATCAAGGTGATGATCCCGTTCTTCGCCGTGGGGCTGTTCATTTGCTGCATGGTGTGCCACGGCGAGTTGGCGCGCTTAAAGCCGGACGCGGGCCGATTGACGTTTTACTACGTAACGATCGCGCTGGGCGGCGCGCTGGGGGGAGTCTTCGTCGCGCTGATCGCGCCGCGCGTGTTTTCGGGATTTTACGAACTGCCGGTGGGCCTCGCGGCCTGCGCGTGCGTGGTGCTGGCGGTGTGCCGCGCCGACCCGGAGAGCGGGTTGGGAGGCTCCTGGAGGCGGCCCGCCCCGCTGGGCGCCGCGTTGCTGACGGTGGCTGTGGCGGGTTACCTGGGCTTCGTCATTCACGAACGCGGCAAAGGTATGCGGGTGATGGCGCGGAACTTCTATGGCGGCCTGCGAGTCTTCGATTCGACGGCCGACGATAGCGACGACCCGGTCCGCAGACTAATGCACGGCACTATCACGCATGGCGAACAGTACTTGAATCCTAAGTTCCAGAATCGGCCCACTACTTACTACGGGCCGAACTCCGGGGTGGGCCGCGCGATACGGCAGGATCAGGAAAACGGGCCGGTGCGCGTGGGCGTGATCGGGCTGGGAACCGGCACCCTGGCTGCTTACGGACGTGCGGGCGACTATTTCCGGTTCTACGAAATCAATCCGCTAGTCTTGCGGCTGGCGCGCACGGAGTTCACTTTTCTTAAGATCTGCAAAGCGCGGTTGGACGTGGCGCTGGGCGACGCGCGGCTCTCGCTGGAGCGGGAACCGCCGGAGAACTTCGACGTGCTGGCGGTGGACGCGTTTTCGAGCGATGCCATTCCAGTGCATCTGCTCACGCGGGAGGCTTTTGTTTTATACTTCCGGCACTTGAAACCTGACGGCGTGCTGGCGGTTCACGTGTCCAACAAGCATTTGATTCTGGCCCCGGTGGTGAAGCTGGGCGCCGCATCGTTGGGGAAGGATGCGCGCCTGGTGGACACGGAGGACGAGGAGAACGACGTGTTCGGGTCAACCTGGGTGCTGGTGACTTCGAGCGCCGGTTTCTTCGACAGGCCGTTGATGCGCACGGCGGCCGTAGCGGTGCCGCTGCCGCAAAAGATGCGCATGTGGACGGACGACTATAGCAATCTATTTCAGATACTGAAGTAGCTTTCAGCTTTCAGCTATCAGCTATCAGCTTTCAGCTATCAGCTTTCAGGCCCACCATTATAATGTGAAGGACTTCCACGAACTGAAGGTTTGGCAGAAGGCGCACCAGTTGACGCTAGCCATCTACCAGATCACAGCGAACTTCCCGCGCGCAGAGCTCTATGGGCTAACCAGCCAACTCCGGCGTTCCAGCGCCTCGATCCCAGCTAACCTCGCCGAGGGATGCGGACGAAACGGCGCTGCCGAGTTCTCCCGCTTCTGCTCCATCGCCATGGGATCGGCAAGTGAACTGGAGTATCACCTACTGCTGGCGCGAGACCTGAAGCTGATCGATCCCGCGGATCACGAACGGCTGTCCCAGCGCGCTGTAGAAGTGAAGCGCATGCTGGCCGGTCTCCAGCAAACGCTAAAGAGCTGAAGGCTGAAGGCTGAAAGCTGAAAGCTGATAGCTGAGAGCTGAGAGCTGAAAGCTGAGAGCTGAAAGCTGAAAGTTGAGAGCTGAAAGCTGACGGCTAAAAAGCTCCCCCCTGACACCTTCCCGCTTTTACGCTATCATTCTAAGTGCGAAGGTTTATATGAAGATCCCCGGATCTCTTGCTCTGAAGCTCTGCTTATGTGCGGTTGCGGCCGCCCCGATTGCCGCACCCACGACACTGCCGACGCTGTCCGCGTCGCCCAGCGCGGTCCTTTTTCAATACAGCCCGCCCGAACCGGAACCCCTGCCGGTGTACGTCGCGGTGACCGCCAGCGACGGAAAGTCGCCGGCCCTGGTGGTGAGTGTGACGCCCGGCGCCGGCACTCCCTCTACGCTCTTTCCCCAGCCGCAGGTCACCGGTGATCGTATCCAGGTCTATTACGACCAGGCCACATTCAACGAAATCGCCAACGTGCCGGGCGTCTATACGGCGACCATCAAGGTCACCGCGTCGGGATACACTTCGTTGTCGGTCCCGGTCACGTTCAATATCGGCAGCGTCCTCACCATCATCCCTTCGCTCCCTTCGCTGACGTTCAACGTGCCGGGACCGACCACCCAAACCATCCAACTCTCCAGCGCCGGGACTTCCTCGATCGGCTTTACGCTGTCCTGGAGCACGACGACGGGTGGAAACTGGTTGAGCGCCACCGCCAGCGCCACGTTTACGACGGCGGATTTGACGGTCTCGATAGATCCTCTCAACATTGCCGGGGGCACGTATGAGGGCATTATCACGGTCACTCCCACGTCCGGCACTCCGACTCCGCTGATCATCCCCGTCACGCTGCAGGTCGGCGCGAATACCCTGGTCGCCAACCCCACTTCTTTCGCATTCGTATATACGGTGGGTGGAACCACGCCGCCGGCGCAGGTACTGCAGCTCTCCAGCCCGCTGACCGGCGATACCTATGTCGCCCAAACCGCCAGCACCGGAAACTGGCTCCTGGTGAATGGAGGCATAGTGAACGTATCCGGAACCCTGCCCGCCACTTTGAATGTCACGGTGGTTCCGGGGGGCTTGACGGCGGGCACTTATCAGGGCACCATCACGGCGCTTGACGCGGATGGGGGCACCCAGGTGGTCACCGTCACGTTGGTGATCGGCAGCGTGTCGGAGTACGCCAATCCAACCGCTTTGACGTTCGTGGCGCAGGAGGGTGGGGCGGCTCCCGCGTCGCAGATCGTGGCGGTAAACGGCTTTGGCAGCGCTACGTATACGGCAACGGTTGGCGTACCCTGGCTTTCCCTATCTTCCACCGGCGGTTCGGCTCCCACCCAACTGACCGTTACCGCCAGTCCCACGGGTCTGACGGCAGCCACCTATTCCGGCAGTGTGCAAATCAAACTGGGCACGGATGTGGTGAACATCAAGGTTACGTTCTTCGTATCCGCGAACCCGGTGCTGACCACAATTCCCGGTTCGTTTGTGATGTCTTACAGCGGCGGCAGTACACCGCCTTCGCCGCTAACTCTCAACATCGAAGCCACCGGTGCGTCGCCCCTGGGGTTCAGTTATGCGACCGGACTGCCGCCGTGGCTACAGATCAGTTCAGCCGGCTCCAGCCTGAGTACTCCGACGGACCTGATCGTCACCGTGCTTCCGCAAACGCTGGCCACCGGCACGTATCTGGCGCAGATCCTGCTGATTCCCTCGGGGACGGGCGGAGAAACCGTGGTGGTGCCGTTGTTGTTGCTGGTGACAGACGCCCCCGCGGTGGTTCCGAGCGTTTCGAAGCTTAGTTTCACCGCCGCTCCGGGCGCTGGGCCGCAAAACCAGACCGTGAGCGTCGACGCGGCTTCGGAAACCGCCTTCACCGCCACCACCAGCACTGCCAGCGGCGGAAGTTGGCTATCGGTCTCACCGGCCAACGGGGTAGCCAACCTGGCAACCTTGGTGACCGTTACGGCCGACGCTACCAGCTTAGCCGCAGGAACCTATCAGGGCACCGTTACGCTGACCACCACCGGCGGCGTGGTGTCGCAGATTGCGGTCACGTTCACGGTGACCGGCGCCAGTTCAGGGTTCAGCGTCACTCCCTCCACGCTGGCATTCGGATATGTCCAGAATGGAACACTGCCGGCCGCGCAGACCGTCCAAGTCGCCGGCTCGCAGAGTTTCACGGCCAGCGCCACCACCAGCACCGGCGGCTCGTGGCTGGCGGTGACTCCGGCGTCGGGAACGGGGAACGTGGCGTTGAGCGTTTCCGTGAATCCCGCGGGCCTGGCTGCCGGCACATATAACGGGACCATTACGGTGACTCCGGCGGCCGGCACGGCGCAGACCGTGGCCGTCACGTTGACCGTCTCTACTACGGGATCCCTGGCCGCCGCGCCGAGTTCGCTATCGTTCGCCTACAGTGTCGGCGGCGCTAATCCGGCCGCGCAGACCGTGTCGGTCACTTCCGCGGGCGAGGCGGTCACATTCACGGCTACCGCGTCGAGCAGCGGATGGCTCTCCGTCACACCTACCACCGCGACCACGCCGGCCACTCTTACGGCTTCGGTGAATCCCGCTAACTTGGGCGGCGGAACCTATACCGGATCGATCGCTCTCAGCGGCGCTTCCGGGACCGTGCAACTGAACGTTGCCGTTACGCTGACCGTAAGCTCTACGCTTCCGCTCATCACTAAGGTGGTCAACTCAGCGAGTTATGTGCAAGGCAGCATCGCGCCGGGCGAGATCGTTACGGTGTTTGGCACATCGCTGGGACCGGCCACGGGTGTGGGAGCCACCATTGTGCAGGGCTACATCCCGACCACCCTCGCCAATGTGCAAGTCACATTCAACGGTTATCCCGGACCGATTCTGTATGCCGGCGCGGGGCAAGTCAACACCATCGTCCCGTATGAACTGACGCCCGGCTCGAATGCCTCGGTCGAGGTGAGCTTTGGCGGCGCGCGATCCAACGCGGTGACCGTGCCGGTGGTTTCGGCCGCGCCAGGCGTGTACAGCGCGGACGCATCCGGCCAGGGCGGCGGCGCCATCCTGGATGTGAAATATCAACTGGTTTCCACCAGCAATCCGGTGAGTCCCGGTTCGGCCATACAGATTTTCGCTACCGGACAAGGCCAGACATCGCCAACCGGCGTGGACGGGCTGATCGAGCCTTTGGCGTTGCCCCTGCCCTATCCTCTGCTTGCGGGAGCGGTGACGATCAACAACATCCCGGCGAATATTCTGTACGTCGGCGCCGCGCCTGGATTGGTGGCGGGGGCGCTGCAGGTGAACGTAATCGTACCTAACGGCTTGTCGCCGGGGGCGGCGACGCTGTTTGTTTCGATTGGCGGGGTCGACAGCCAGACGGGCATTACGGTGGCGATTCAATAGGGGGCTCGGCCGCGACTGCTCCCAAAACGTCGGCCGCCGTAGCCAAACTGTAACACGGAGCGGGTATCCGGCGCGCCATGGCGAGCAGGCGGGTCTACACGTCCGCATTTTTTCTTGACTGCCTGCATTTTTCTATTGATTGAGCATAGTGTCTAAAACCGCATCTCCGACCGAGACCAGCGTGGTACACCAAGCCCGTCAGCCTCCACCACCCTGCGCTGCTGGCTTCCGTCGGGATGCACTGTCCAAATACCCATCTTCCGTTTTCCGTCCGCGTAAGCAGCGCCAGGAAGTTCGACGTGGTCGACCAGTCAGTTTTTCAGGTTTCCACAAAGCCGCTCAACTGTACCTTCTTCACGCTTCCCGTCGCCGATTAACTTAACCGCTGCGACCCGCTGAGCCGGGGAATCACGAAGGTTCCCTTGTGCGGGGGATCAAGCCGGTTGACGGCAAGTTCCGTGCCGTCTGGCGACCATCCTCGATCCTCAATTATTGAGACCTTGGAAATCTCAATGGCTTGCCCACCATTGAGATCCTGTAACATCAGCCTCTGCGCCTCTCGATACCTGCCGGTCACATAGGCGACGAACTTGCCATCGGGAGAGAGCGCCGGGTAGTCAGCGTCACAACGAAGGTGATCTGCCTGTGCGTGGGTTGGACCGGGGGCGGCGAAATTCGGACCAGTGCTGTGGGCTTCGTTGCGAGAAAGAAAACGGCAGCCGCCACGAGAATCACCGCAGTGACGCCTAGAGAAGCCATCGACGGAGTTTCGATCGCGGCGCAGGTGGGACACAGCAGCCGATCGCCCCGATTCCGTGTCCCGCTTCACCCGCTTCAGATCCGCGCGCGTGTGCGCCGCATGCTGGTAGCGCAGGTCGCTATCCTTCTCCAGCGCCTGCAGACGATGCCGTCCAGTTCTCGCGGTATCCGCGAGTTCACCGCGCTGGGCGGCGACGGCGCCCGGCCTAGGATTGCCTCATCTCATGGATCATGGCGGTCGTCGCGCTGGTGAACGCCGCCTTCCCCATCGCCATTTAGTAGAGCACCGCGCCAAAGCTGAAGAGATCCGTGCGCGCATCCAGTTCTTCGCCGCGGCCCTGCTCCGGCGACATGTACGGCACTGTCGTCACCGCCACGCCGAGCGTCGTGAGGTGCTCCTCGGTCGTGCAGGC
>JBEKMJ010000007.1:0-170115 GCA_050008575.1 Bryobacteraceae bacterium | reverse complement strand
CGCGGCATGGACCACCGAAACCGTCTGGCAGAACAAAGACTTTTCCATGTATATGAGTTCGCCGGTGCTGGGTGGCGCCGCGGGCGATCTGCTGTTCGGCTTTTCCGAGCGTAAGCGCGGACAGTTTTTCTGCTTGAAGCCGGGCGATGGCACGACGCTATGGTCGTCCGATGGCCGGCAAGGCGACAGCGCCGCCATCGTGGCGGCGAGTTCCGTCCTGCTGATCCTGACGCCCGATGCGAACCTGATCGTCGCCCGCCAAAGCGGCAAGGCGTTCGAAATGCTGCGCAAATATTCGGTGGCCGACAGCCCCACGTGGGCGCATCCGGCGGTCATGGGTCACGGTATTCTGATCAAAGACGCCACGCATTTGGCGTTATGGGATCCGTCATGAAGCTTCTTACGGTTCTGTTGGCTTGCGGGACCCTGCATGGCGCATCGCTCGAATGGCCCCAATTCGGCGGTCCGCACCGCGATTTCACCTCCGACGCCAAGGGCCTGGCCAACTCCTGGCCTGCCGCGGGACCGAAGAAGCTTTGGAGCCGCGATCTGGGCGAAGGATATTCCGGCATCGCCGTGGACGGCGCAGTGCTCTACACCATGTATCGCCGCGGCTCCGATGAAGTCACGCTGGCCGCTGCCACGGCCACCGGCAAAACCATCTGGGAACATACGGAGAACGCCTCGTTTCGCAGCGGCATGGCCATGGAGAATGGCCCGGGCCCACATGCCACGCCGCTGGTCACCGCCGATGCCGTATACGCCGTGGGCATCCTGGCGCACCTGCTCTGCCTGGACAAGAAGACGGGGCGGGTCGTTTGGTCGCACGATCTTTGGCGCGAATTCAACGGTACCCCCATGGATCGCGGATATTCGGTGAGTCCCATCGCCTGGAAGGACACCGTCATCATGAAAGTCGGGGGCGCCGGGCACGCGCTGATGGCTTTCAACCAGAAGGACGGCAAAGTCGTCTGGCAGAAACAGGATTTCGCTAACTCGCCGTCGTCGCCGGTTATCGTCGAGGTGGATGGCCAGGACCAACTGATTGCGGTGATGGGCGATGAAGTCGTCGGGGTTAATCCGGACTCGGGCGACCTGCTATGGAAGCACCCGCATAACACCAGTTGGCATCTCAACATCGCCCTGCCGCTGTGGACCGCCGGCAATACGCTGTTCGTGTCGTCGGCGTACACCGGCGGCTGCGACGCGCTCGAACTGCACGTGGTGAACGGCACGACGCAGGTGAAGGATCTCTGGAGCAACAACCGCATGCGTGTGCACATCGGCAACCTGCTGCGCATCGGCGACACGCTGTACGGATCGAGCGGCGATTTCGGACCGGCGCCGCTGACCGCGCTCGACGCGAAGACGGGCAAAGTGCTGTGGCAGGACCGCACGTTCCCCAAAGCCGCGTTCCTCTACGCCGACGGCAAGCTGATCGCGGTGGATGAAGACGGCAATCTGTCGCTGGCCACCGTCTCACCAGCCGGCTTGAAGGTGCTGTCGCGGGCGGAATTGCTGCGAAGCAATGCCTGGACCGCGCCGTCGTTGGTGGGGACTACGTTGTATGTGCGCGATCGACATAGCCTGATGGCGTTGGATCTGAGATAAGCTTCGTGGGGCAGGCTCGCAGCCTGCGCGGGCCTCGCAGGCCCGCTTTTCGGCGAGCGAAGCTCGCCTGAGCCGGCTGACAGCCGGCAGAGCTTCGAGGACAGGCGGGCTGCGAGCCTGCCCGACCAATCGGCTTCCCCAACACGCCGGGATAACTCCCCGCCCCAACGCCCAACAGCTCGAGCGCAGTGGGCGCGATCTCGCGCTGATAATAGGAATCCGTATTGACCGCCTCGCCCCGGTGCGGCGTATCCGGCCCGACCACGGCGATCAAAATCTTATCCGCACCCTTCACGTCTTCGCCGTGGCCATGCCAGTCGTCCAAAGTGCCGCCGCGCCCGTGGTCGCATGTCACAATCAGGGTGGTGGAATCGCGATACACAGGGGAGCCTTGCACCTACGTCCAAAGCTCCCGCAGCGCGCCGTCCAGGAATTGGATGGACCTGAGCACTTGGTCATAGCGGCGGGCGTGCGCCCAGTCGTCGGTCTCGTCGAAAGCGATGAAGAGTACGCGAGGTTGCACGCTCTTCAGATATTCCATCGCCAGCCCGAAAGTGAAAGCATCGTGCCGCGCGCTATCGTCCATATATCTCGCCTGTACCTGCAGTTTGTTCAGCTCGGCCACGCGCGGGTTGCCCGCCGGCACGTGGAAGCCTCGTAACCCGCGTTGATGAAGATCTCTCCGCGGCGGCTCTCGGCGATGTAGTGAAACATGTCCCACGATCCGAACACCGCCTGCGCGCGTCCAGTGAGGATTTCGGAATACCCGGGATACGACACCCGGTAGCGATTGGTCACCTGCACGGAACTGCCTTTGGCCGGGTTGCCGAGCACCACGCCGGATGGCGCTCGCGTGCCCCAGAAATACGGCAACAGCGCGAGGCGGCGATCCTCGGGCTGCGGCTTCCACAAGCGGTCGCGCAACTCCGGCGCGCCGGTCTCGGTCATGCCGGCGTCTTTCCGATTCATCAACAGCGGATCGATGCCGGTGAACAGGTCTTACCACCGCAGGCCATCGGCGGTGACTAGGATCAGGTTCTTCGGTTTTCGTTGTTGCGCGGCGCCGCTGGAAGCCAGGGCGGCCGCGGCGCCGCAGCTTGAGAGAAAGTTGCGGCGCGTCATTCCGGCACCAATTCATACCGATGGCTCTTCGCCTGCGCCGCGGCGCGCTGCGCGGCCACCACATCCGCCTCCAACGTATCTAACGCCTCGTTCGCCGCCTGCAAATGCGCGGCCGGAATGGCAATCTTGTCGAGGTTCACTCCCACCAGCCGCCAGCGCGCGAAGTGCACCACGTTGTGACGTAGCGTCAAATCGTGTATCGCGGCGGCCTGCTTCGCCATGGGCGTCGGAAGTGTCGCCAGATTCACGCCCTTGGCCCATTCTTCCTTGGTGAACGTACCCGCCGCCTCGTCGTCGATCTTCAAGGTATAGCGGGCAGCAGTCAGGCCCGTGACTTTCAGCGGCTCTTGATCCATGGCTTCCACAAAATCGGAAGCGCGCAACGCCAGCGCCACCACTTCGTCTTTCACATCGATCGGCATCGGCAGTGCTTCATCCAGTTGCGTCCACAGGATTCGATCGCTCACGGCCAGATCGGTCACCCGCGTGTTGGTGACGCTGGCTATGGCTGGTTCCGCTGCGTCGATCTCGACGGCTGTAACGATGGCCGGCGCCTGCCACGCCTTCAGCAACGCCTCGGCCATCAGCAGGTGGCCGCCTGGCGCCGGATGTACGCGGTCGGGTATCAGCTTCTTGGCCGTCTCGGCGTCCAGCTTGCTGGCTTTCTCCAGCGCCGCCACTACCGGTCCGTTCAAGTCGGCCACCGTCAGCTTCTCGTCGCGGCCCAACTCTTTAACGAAATCGCAATAGCGCAGCAGCACCTTGTTATAGCCGCCTTCGAAATTGGGCGCGCGGGTCGTGTCGTCGAATGGCGAAGGTTGAATCACGGTGATACGTACGCCGGGCAGCGCCTCTTTCACGCTCTGCACGATATGCCGATAGCCGGAGGCGTATACGTCGAAGAACTGCCGATCGAACGCCCGGTATTTGGCGTCGTTCATGCCCAGCATAATGGTCATCACGTCCGGCTTATAGGCCACCACATCGCGCGCCAGGCGCTCGTCAATCGGGCCTGCCGAACCGCCATCCACGCGATCGCCGCCTACGCCGGAGTGCACGAAACTCAGTTTCATTTTGGGGAAGCGGGTGACCGCATACGTCTCGACGAACGTGGTGTACAACCGTTGGTCCGTGATGCTATCGCCGTAGAACACCACTCGGTCGCCGTCATGCAAGTAGAAGCCGTCGGGAGCCGCCGCGCCCAGGCACATCGGGCACAACGCCAGCAGCAGGCCACACATTACGGTTCGCCGTAGAATTTGCATGATGCCCACAGTATAGGTATAAAACAGCGTAGGCTGGTAATGATGCCTAAAGCTCCGATTCTCCTGATGGCTCCCCTGGCTCTGCTTGCCCACAACCTGATGCCCGTTCCCGCGAAGCTCCAGCCGGGCGCGGGACGATTGCGCATCGACCGGAATTTCGCGTTCGTGCAGTTGACCGGATATCGCGAGCCGCGCTTGGAGTCGGCCGCCGCGCGCCTGGTGGAACATGTCGCGCGCAAAACCGGCATCCCCATGGCGCCCGGCATCGGAGTGCACGCGCCGGCCGCGCCGCTGATCGTCTATTGCGATCATGCGAGCGCACCTGTGCAGACCGCGCAAGAGGACGAATCCTACCGTCTCACGGTCACGCCTGTGGGCGCGCGCCTGGACGCTCCCAATCCCCTCGGCGTACTGCGCGGCATGGAGACCTTCCTGCAACTGGTCGATCTCGACGCGAGCGGCTTCGGCGTGCCGGCCGTGACCATCGAAGACCGCCCGCGCTTTCCCTGGCGCGGCCTGATGCTGGATGTGGCGCGTCACTGGATGCCGCTCGCGGACGTGAAGCGCACGCTCGACGGCATGGCCGCCGTGAAGCTCAACGTCTTCCATTGGCACCTCTCGGAGAACCAGGGCTTCCGCATCGAAAGCAAGCGTTTCCCAAAGCTCCAGGAGATGGGTTCCGATGGCCAATACTACACGCAGGATCAGGCCCGCGAAGTGATCGGCTACGCGCGCGACCGGGGCATTCGCGTGATTCCGGAATTCGACATGCCCGGCCACGCCACCGCCTGGTTCGTGGGTTATCCGGAACTGGCCAGCGCGCCCGGGCCGTACCAGATCGAGCGCCAGTGGGGCATCTTCGATCCGGCCATGGACCCCACGCGCGAGGAAACCTACCCATTCCTGGACGCGTTCATCGGCGAGATGGCCGCCCTGTTCCCGGATGAATACTTCCACATCGGCGGCGACGAAGTGAACGGCAAGCAGTGGGACGCCAATCCGCGCATCCAGGAATTCCTGCGCGCGCAGGGCATCAAGGGCAACGAAGCGTTGCAAGCGTACTTCACGCGGCGCGTGCAGGCCATGGTGCAGAAGCACGGGAAGAAGATGATCGGCTGGGACGAGATTTTGAGCAAGGATATGCCGCCCAGCATTCTGGTGCAATCGTGGCGCGGGCAGAAGGCGCTGGCCGATGCCGCGCGGCAGGGCGTCGGCGGCGTCCTGTCGAACGGATACTATCTGGATCTCGGTTATTCGGCGGCGCATCACTACGCGGTCGATCCGTTGGGCGACGCCGCGGCCGATCTGAACGACGAACAGAAGCAGCGGGTGCTGGGCGGCGAAGCTTGCATGTGGTCGGAATTCGTGACGCCGGAGTTGCTGGATACGCGCGTGTGGCCGCGCATGGCGGCCATCGCCGAGCGGTTCTGGTCGCCGCGGAATGTGACCGACACGGCGGATATGTACCGCAGGCTGGACGCGGTGAGCCGCGATCTGGAATGGCTGGGAATGACGCACGTCTCGGAGTACGAGAAGATGCTGATGCGGCTGGCGGGCGGCGGTCCGGTGGCGCCGGTGCGCACGCTGGCCGATGTGGTCGAGCCGGTGAAAGACTACGCGCGCGAAGCGGCGCATCCGTACGACGCCTTCGCGCCGTTGAACCGGCTGGTAGACGCGGCGCGCCCCGATAGTGAAATCGTGCGCCGGTTTTCCGCTCAGGTGGACCGGATGGGCGCCGAGGATGTGCCGCGGATTCGCGAGTACCTGACCCTGTGGCGCGACAACCACGCGCGGCTGGCTCCCGTGATGGCGAATTCCGCGCTGCTGGCGGAAGACGCGGAGCTATCCAAGGAGCTCTCGGACATCGCCGCCGCCGGTTTGGAGGCGCTCGAAAAAAACCACGACGCCGCCTGGATTGCGGACAAGCTGGCGTTGCTGGACCTCGCCAAACAACCGAAAGCGGAACTTCTGCTAAGCGTGGAGCCGGCGATTCGAAAACTGATCGAATCCGCGCGCTGACGTGGCGCAGGCACTCTGCCTGCCGCGCTGACACTCATGTCAGCGCAGGCGAGCGCAGCTCGCCTAGAGCGGGCGCCCCACTATCGCACACCCGCGCGCACCGGCCGGCCCGGCGTCACTTCCCGTAGCTTCCCGCCGCTCACCACCGAAACGCCATTCACCAGCACATAGCGAATGCCGACCGAATACCGGGCCGGATCTTCGTAGGTGGATGCGTCCGCCACCGTCGCCGGATCGAAGAGCGTCAGATCGGCGTCGGCGCCTTCGCGAATGCGGCCTTTGTTGCGCATGGCCGGCACACGGTCCTGCAGGCGTTCGGCGGGCATAAGGCTCATCTTGCGGATCGCCTCCATCAGGCCGAGCGCGCCGGTTTCGCGCACATAGCGCCCCAGGACGCGCGCAAACGTGCCGGAGCTGCGCGGGTGTCCCTTGCCGTTGCGCAGACCGCCATCGCTGGCGATCATGACAAACGGGCTGGCGATGGCCGCATCCAACGCGCTTTGCGGAATCATGTGCAGGATCACGCCGCCGCCGGTCCGGCGGTAGTGTGCGAACGACTGCGCCGTGAGGCGCTCTCCGGTTTCGGTCCACTGCAGGTCGCGATAGCCGATCCCTAAAACGTTCTGCCAGCCGGAATCGAACAGCGCGGACTCGATCGCCGACATGGCGGCGGTGTAGGGGTAAACCTCGGTGGTGATGTCCAGCCTGCGCGCGCGCGCTTCGGCGATCATCTGCAGCAGGCGCGGCGTGGAACCCAGTCCGTTGCTGGTGATGTGGGCGATGTGTACGGGCGCGCCCGTCAGCGCGGAGGCGGCCAGCACCTCTTCGAGCGCCGCCACGCTCTCGTCTCCGGCGGAGCGCACGTGGACGAAACATGTAGCCCCGGAACCTCCGGCGGCGCGGAACGCTTCCAGAATTTCCCAGCGCGACGCGCCCGGCGTGTAGTGCATGCCCATGCCGACCCCCACGGCTCCGCGCGCGAGGCCCTGCTCAATCTGCCGGCGGATCTCGGCGATCTCGGCGTCCGTGGCGCCGCGATGGGCGGCATCGCCGGTGGGCAGGAAACTCCCAGGGTCGCGCATCACGCGCATGCGCACCGGGATATGGCCGACCGAGGCGCCGTAGTGGATCAAACTTTGATTCTTGCGCTTGTCGTACCAGGCATCCACATCCGCCACGCCCACTTCCATTTCGAGCGCGGTGGTGACGCCGTCCATGGCTTTGTAACGGTAGTTCTCGGCGTCCTGGCCGTGCGAATGCAAATCGATGAAGCCCGGCGCCACCACCAGGCCGGCGGCGTCGATCGCGGCGCGGCCCTCGAGCGGCTTGGCCGAAACGGCTTCGATCTTGCCGCCCGAGATGCCAAGCTGGCGGACGGCGTCGAGGCCGCTTTCCGGATCCATGACACGGCCATTGCGAATCACCAGGTCGTATTGTTGAGCGCTGAGCGGCGTCAGCAGCAGGAAGAAGAAGAGCCAGGCTGCGCGCATGGGACGGCTTAGTGCGCGGCGATCATGGGCCGAATCGCCACCGCCACCACAACCATGATCGCCGATGCCGATGGGATCAACAGCAGCGCCGTCTTCAGCCGCTTGGGATCGCCGCCGCCGATCGCGCCGATAATGCGCGAGCTCACCGCCAGGCCGCACCAGCCCAGCGTGATGACCACGCCCATGGCTGTGCCCGTCATGCGCGGGAATGCGTCGCCGACCATGGCCAGTGTAGTGGGAAAGACGGGCGCCATGGAAATACCCGCGAGAAACACTAGAATCCACGCGACGGTGGAACTGCTGGTCTTCAGCATCAGGAACGTCGTGACGGTCATCATGATCGCCGCCGCCAGCGTCACCAGCGGCGCCGGCACGCTGATCAGAATGGGCGATACGGCCACGCGGCCGATCAGCAGGCCCAGCGCGAACCCCAGCGACAGGATGTTCAGCGCGCGCGACTCCGGGATGCCCTGCGCGATCAGGTGTTGCGCCAGCCAGTTCCAAACGCCCACTTCGCAGGCCACGTATAGGAACAGGAACAGGGCCAGCAGGAACAGCACCGGCTTGCCCAAAACCGGGCCCACGTCGGAAAAGTCGAAACTGCGCGCGCCGCTCGGCGGCGGCATCGGTGTAAGAATATGGATCGCCAGCGTGATGGCGGTGAGCACGGCGACGGTGTAGCAAAGCCGGATCGAATTGCGCTTCAGCAGGTTCGCGGAGATGAATGGAGTGGCCAATCCGCCCAAGCCAAAGAAGAGATTCAGCAGGTTTAGCGTAGTAGCGCGGCGGTCCTGGCTGATGTCGCTCACCAGTGCGTTGGCGGCGGTGACGATGATGCCGCCGCCCAGGCCCAGCAGGAACAAGTAGACGCTGATGCTGCCGAAACCTTTGGATTGCGGCAGGGCAAACAGCGCCAGTGTGATCAGCGCCAGCCCCAGCACCAGGCCGATCTTCTTGCCTTCGTTGTCAATCAGCGGGCCGACGCCGATGGACGCGATGATCAGCCCGAGCGCCTGGGTGAACGCGATTTGGCCAAGCTGGCTGGGCGTCAGGTGGAAGCGGGCGGAGAGGTCGGGCAGGATGGTGCCCAACATGGCGGCGATCATGCCGTACACGAAGATGGCGAGAATGGCGGCGAGAATCAACATGGACCGGATGGTATCAGGTTTCGCAAGGTCTCAATCGCAGATCGCCCGCGGGGCTGCCACTCCATGAACCATAGCTGGCCCACCAAAGTCGCGTAATGCACAGCTCGATCCGTGCCGATATACACGTAGCGGGCGAGTGCGGGCATTGCCGCCCGGCTCCAGCCTCCGGGCCGCGTTTGCTTTCGGTGAGAGCATCGCCCTAGAATTGTATCTTGATACCTTCCCCGAAGCGGCTGGCATTCTAGAACCGTGTTTGTTAGATGAGCGACAACGGAACGAGACCTCTGGGCGTCGATCTGTTCGCGGGAGCGGGCGGGATGAGTCTTGGCTTCGAGCAGGCCGGATTCGACATCGCGGCTTCCGTCGAATACGACCCCGTCCACTGCGCCACGCACGAATTCAACTTCCCGGACTGTGCCGCGATCTGCCGAAGCGTGGCCGATATCGACGGTACATACATTCGCGAATATTCACGGATCGGCGACCGTCCCGTCGACATACTTTTCGGCGGCGCGCCATGTCAGGGCTTCAGCCTGATAGGCAAGCGCGCCCTCGACGATCCGCGGAACTCGCTCGTCTACCATTTCGTTCGGCTCGTCGTCGAGCTCAAGGCGTCGTACTTCGTGTTCGAAAACGTGCGGGGCCTCACCATCGGAGCGCACAGGGAGCTCCTCGAGGAGGTCATTGAGGAATTCCGCAAAAACGGCTATCGCGTGGTGGAAGACTATCGGGTTCTGAACGCCTCGCATTACGGTGTACCGCAGGACCGGCAGCGCCTGTTCCTTATGGGCGCGCGCAAAGGCTTCCCACTGCCGGAATATCCCGAAGCCACGCACGAGGTGCCCCGCGAGGCCGATTCCGGAAGCCTGTTTCGGCTTTCAACACCGACCGTCTGGGACGCCCTGCGAGACATTCCCGAGGCCGACGACTACGAGGAACTGCTGCATCGGGATTGGGTCAAGGCGAAGTTCAAGAAACCGACTGGCTACAGCGCCCCTTTGCGAGGAGAGCGGGACGATCCCCAGGATTACTCGGCGCCACGGGAATTCGACGCGACACTCCTCACGTCGAGCATGCGAACCGTTCACACCGAGTTGTCGAAAAAGCGCTTCCTCGCAACACAGCCAGGCGACACAGAACCGGTGAGCCGGTTCCTGAAGCTCGATCCCAAGGGCGTCTGCAATACGATTCGAGCCGGAACCGCGAGCGACCACGGCGCATTCACGTCTCCGCGTCCCATACATCCGTACTCGCCGCGCTGCATCACCGTACGCGAAGCGGCTCGTTTGCACTCCTACCCCGACTGGTTCCGCTTTCACGTGACGAAGTGGCACGGTTTCCGGCAGATCGGCAACTCCGTGCCGCCGTTACTCGCCAGGGCCGTGGCGTCCAAGATCCGCGAAGCGTTCTCGTCTCCCAAGAAGTCGGATTGGCCGGTTGCACCGGGCGATGCTCGCCTGCTCTCGTTTGACATGTCGGAGGCCGCGGCTCATTACGGCGTACGGCCCGACGTAGTGCCGAAGCGCACCCGGATGGTGCGAGGGAGCGGGGCGAATGGCTAAGAAGGCGGACGCCGAAGCGCCGAAAAAGCCGAACCGCTACTCCGCTATTATCGGCACCATCTTTAGGAATCACTACAGGCCCGGCAAGACGCAGTTCGAGTTCTCGCGCAACGAATTCGTGGAGATCGCCAAGTCGCTGAGCATCGCCCTTCCGAAAAACTTGGGCGATACGATCTACTCCTTTCGGTTCCGAGCGGCCCTGCCGCCAGAGATCCTCAGTACCGCTACCAAGGGCATGGAGTGGGGAATCGAGCTTGCCGGAAAGGGCGAATATCGCTTCAAGCTCAGTAAACTGGTCCGCATCTTGCCCAGACCCGATCTCATCGCCATAAAACTACCGGACGCTACGCCGGAAATTATCGCCGCCTACGCGCTTACGCACGAGCAGTCCCTCCTTGCCAAAGTGCGCTATAACCGGCTGATCGACATCTTTCTCGGTATCGCCTCCTATTCGTTGCAGAATCACTTACAGACCTTTGTAAAGGATATGGGGCAAATCGAGGTGGACGAGGTTTACGTCGGGGTGAACAGGCACGGCCAGCAATTCGTCGTGCCCGTCCAGGCCAAGGGCGGGACCGATCGGCTCGGCGTCACCCAAACCCGTCAAGATATAGCCTGTTGCCTTCAAAAATTTCCGCGCCTTACCTGCCGGCCCGTCTCCGCGCAGTTCATGATGGACGACTCCATCGCGTTATTCGAGCTTGCGGTTCAGGGCGACGATGTAAGGGTCGTGGAGGAGAAGCACTACAAGCTCGTTCCATCCGACCAGATCGGCGGCGACGATCTCGTTCTCTACGCGACGCGGCAGAGCTGAAAATGGTGGCCCATGGACCATGTGTCGAAGGAAGTTCGGTCCAAAATCATGGCGGCGATCCACTCGCGGGGCAATACGACTACGGAATTGCCGCTTGCAAGAATGCTCTGGGCCGCCGGCGTGAAAGGCTACCGAAAGCACTGGCCGGTCGCGGGTAAGCCCGACTTCGCCTGGCCCGGCCGCAAGGTGGCGGTATTCGTGGACGGCTGCTTTTGGCACGGCTGCTCCTGCAAACGTCTGCCGCGCACCAACACCGGCTTCTGGCGCCACAAGATCGAGGCCAACCAACGGCGCGACCGGCGCGTCTCTCAGGCGCTTCGGCGCGAGGGGTGGACCGTAATACGGGTGAGGGAATGCGCTGTCCGTAAACACTCAACACTGGCGCGTATCGCAAGCGCGGTGCTGGGTGGGTGAATGGGCCCGGGCGAATGTGCTACGGGTCGCTCAAGGGCACAACGTGCCGGACCGTCGGTGAGCGCCATTCAATGTGTTTCGCTTTGCCAGCGTGAACCCGGACCCGCAACCATTGTAGCGTACGGCTCGGTTTCGCCTCAAGAATTATCGTCGTCCCGATCTTGGAAGGCTTCTCCTTCGGCACCGCCGGCCCGGTCATCGTCACGCGACCCTCATGAGCGCACCCAGCCGGTATAGCGGCTGTCGATATTTACCGCGGGCCCGCCACTCCACGCCGCATGACAGCCGCGCTGCGGCGCAGTTCCGCCACAGTCTGGCGCCATACGGCCAGCAGCACCGAGCCGATCAGAATCAAACCGCAGCAGAGGCCCGTCCACAGCCCGGCCGCTCCCCATCCGGCGCGGAAACATAGCCACATTCCCAGCGGCATGCCGACGAACCAGTAAAACACCAGGTTGCACAACATGGGCGTGCGGGTGTTACCGGTGCCGCGCAACGCGCCGGAGGCGACCACCTGGCACCCGTCGAACAATTGAAACGCGGCGGCAATGGCCAGCAGCGTGACGCTCATGCGGATCACCGCGGGGTCGTCGGTATACAGACGCGCGATCCACTTCGGAACCGCCAGAAACGCGACCGCTGCCAATCCCATGAACGCCACGCCGCAGGCTAGCGCGCTCCATCCGGCCCGGCCCGCCGCGTCGGGATCGCGCTGTCCGATCAGATGTCCCACGCGCACGGCCGCGGCCGAACTGATGCCCAACGGCACCATAAAGGTCAGGCTGGCCATGTTTAGCGCGATCTGGTGGGCCGCCAAAGAAGCCGGGTCCAGCCGGGCAATCAAGGCGGTGGCCAAAGCGAAGACGCCGATTTCCAGGACCACTTGCGTGGCCACCGGGATGCCAAGTTTCAGCAGCCGGGCCAGCAGCGGCCAATCCGGCGCCAGGGGGACATGAAACAATCCCGGGGGTCGCACGCGATCGTGGTAGAGCACGCTCGCGATTAGTACGCCCACCATATAAACGCGCGCGGCGAAGGTGGCCCATGCCGATCCGTCCGTGCCCATGGCGCGGAAGCCCAGGTGACCGTAAATCAGCGCCCAATTCCCGAATAGGTTCACCAGGTTCGCGGAAACCACCGCAAACATCACCGGCTTAACCAGGCCGATGCCTTGCAGGTAGCGCCGCAAGGCGAAGTACAACATCAACGGCAGAGTGCCCCAATTCAAAATGCGGATATAGGCGGTGGCTTGCGGCAGGATACTGGGGTTTACTCCGAAGCGCGGCAGCCCCGCGGCCATGGCTGCGTTGACAATCATCAAGGCGGGCGTGATCGCCGCGCACAGGTACAACGCGTTCCACAACGAACGATGGCAATCCGCGATCCGCCCGGCGCCGTAGGCTTGCGAAATCACCGTGTCGAGGCCCAGCAGCAGACAACCGCCGAACACCGTGCAGGTGGAGAACAGAATGCTGCCGAGGCTCACGGCGCCGATGGCGGTGGCACTATCCGGCAGACGGCCCACCATGATGGTGTCGACGATCCCCATGGCCATCCAGCCGATCTCGGCCAGCACCAACGGCCAGGCCAGCGCCAACAGGGGCCGCCACTCGCGCCGGATGTTGTCGAGAGCGGACATCTATTCAGGATCACACAGGAAGCTATCGGCTTTCAGCTTGGTTATGCTGATAGTTGCCCATGATGCCACATCATGAAACGCGCATCCGCGTGCGCTACGCCGAAACCGACCAGATGGGCGTAGTCTATTACGCCAACTACCTGGTCTGGATGGAGGTGGGCCGCGTGGAATACTGCAAAGCCCGCGGCTTCGAATACAAGCAAATGGAATTGGAGGACGGTGTTTTTCTGGCGGTTGCGGAGGCGCGCTGCCGCTACGCCTCACCGGCGCGGTTCGATGAGGAGGTGGTCGTCCGCACGTGGGTGGAAGAGGCCAATCCGCGCATGGTGCGGTTCGCGTACGAAATGCGCCTCGCGGCGGACGGGCGCAAGCTGGCCACCGGCGAAACCAAACATATCTTCCTGGGGCGGGACCTGCGGCCGTGCAGGATGCCGGAAAAATACCGGGGGAAGTTCTCTATACATGCACCCGGAACAAGTCAAGACGCTGGCGCGTGAGTGCGGATTCGAGTTGGCCGGAATCGCGGCGGCCGCGCCGGCGCCGGAGGCCGCTTATTATGGCCAGTGGATCGCCGGCGGAATGGCCGGCGAGATGGGCTATCTGACAGACAGGCGCGCCGGGTTGCGCGGCGATCCTCGCCACCTGCTGCCGTCCGCGCAATCGATTCTGTGCGTGGGCAAGCTCTACAATGGGCCGCGGCCTTATTCGACGCGGTTCGCGGGCGGGGATCTGGCATGGATTTCGCGCTACGCGTGGGGCGAGGATTATCATCAAGTGCTGCGGCGGGGGTTGGCGCGCGTGGTGGACGGCTTGCGCGCCTTGTCGCCCGCGCGGTTCGAGTGGAAGATTTGCGTGGATACGGCGCCGCTGCTGGAACGCGCCTACGCCCGGCACGCCGGTCTTGGCTGGATCGCCAAGAATACTTGCCTGATTAACCAGGCGATGGGCTCCTGGTTTTTTCTGGGCGAGTTGCTGCTTTCGCTCGACCTCGCGCCAGACCAGCCGCCGACCGACCGTTGCGGCACGTGTACGCGCTGTATCGACGCCTGCCCGACCGAGGCTATCGTACCCACAGGTTTAGCGGATGGCCCGGCCTGGGCGCTCGACTCGCGGCTATGCATTTCGTACTTCACCATCGAGCTGCGCGGCGTGGCGCCCGTGGAGGCGCGGCCCGCCATCGGACGTCACGTTTTCGGCTGCGACATCTGCCAGGACGTGTGCCCGTGGAACCGCCGCGCGCCCGCCACCGAGGAGCCGGCTTTTGCCCCGTCGCATTTCGCGCCGCCGTTGGAGAAGCTGGCCGCACTCCGCGAAGACGAATTCCGCGAAATGTTTCGCGCAAGCCCGATATCGCGCGCGCGGTATGCGGGCTTCCTGCGCAACGTCGCCATCGCCATGGGCAATGCGCGGCAGGCGAACTTTCGCGCGCCGCTCGAAAAGCTGGCCGCCTGGCCGGAGCCGGCGGTGAGAGAAGCCGCGCGCTGGGGGTTGCGGCAGTTGGATGGGGTGGGTTAGTAGTTTAGCCTTAGTTTAGCCTACTCATGCCGCAGTGCGATCATGGGGTCAACCTGTGACGCGCGGCTTGCTGGAATGTAGCAGGCCAAAAGTGCTATGGCGAGCAACACAAACGCAACGCCCAAGAACGTGGCCGGATCGCTCACCCGAACTCCAAACAACAGGCGCGAGAAGCTGGACAACACCCTGGTCAGAATCAGCGCGGCCATCGCGCCGGCCGCGATACCACTCAGAGCGAGTCGCAGACCCAGTCCAATCACCATTTGCAGAACGTCCCGCCGCGCCGCGCCCAGCGCTATGCGAATCCCAATCTCGTGCTCACGCTGGGCGGTCGAACAGGAAATCACGCCGAAGGTCCCGACAAATGCGAGCAACAGCGCCAGCAGAGCAAACGAAACCAGAAGAAGCATGGCAAGGCGCTGCCGTCCCATCGACCCCGAAACCAGCTGGTCCATCGTGTGGACGTGATATACGGGCTGGTCGCTACTTGCTTCGTAAACTACCCTTCTGACGGCCTGCATGGCAATCCCGGCGTCGAGACGGGTACGCACTGCCAGCGCGACTTCCGCCCGAAACACCGGCAGCGCATCATCCGGGAGTTGATAAAAGCAGTAGTAGATCTGCGGTTTCTCACCCATCGAGCCGTCGAGGCCATAATGCTCCACGTGACCCACCACGCCCACGATGCGAGCGGCGACATTCCGTGCGGCGCCCCAATGCGGAATGGTGATGCTCTTGCCCACCGCGTCCCCACCGGGGAAATAGGTGCGCGCCAGCAGGCTATCGACTGCAACCACCAACTGCGAATTCACGTCGTCGGCCCGGGTGATGAAGCGGCCCTCCAGAAGCGATATGCTCATCGTGCGCAAGTAATCCGGACCAGACGGATAATAGATCGCGCGGGGAATCTCGGCCATGGATGCGGGCTGTTGCGGGCCCACCCAGAACGGACCTTCGTTAAACGCTTTGCCCATTGGCACTAAAGCCGTGATATCCGCCGCCTCCACGCCGGGAATACGGCGGATGCGCTCCGTCAACTGCTGGTACGCAACCCGCGCCTTGGATGGCGTGTTGGCCACGGCGGGCGAAAGTCCGACCTGAAAAGTAATCACGTGCCGCGGATCGAAACCGGGATTCACCGACCACAGATTGTGAATCGTGCGAAGGAGCAGGGTGGCGCCGGCCAGCAGGACTAGGGCCAGCGCGATCTGGACAACGACCAGAACTGGTTGCGTGCCATGAGCGCCGCCAGTCGAGCCGCGGCCGCCTTCCTTGAGCCCCGATTGTACGTCGGTCTTTGAACTCTTTAGCGCGGGCCAGACGCCAAAGACGATACCAACGGTTATCGAAACGCCAAACGCGAACAAAAGGACCGGAACGTTCAAGGCAATGTTCCCGGCACGCGGCAAGACTCCAGGCGTCGCCAGGAGCACCGCGCGCACCGCCCATCGCGCTACCGCCAGTCCAAGAGCGCCGCCCACCAGCGAGAGCATCACGCTCTCGACTATTAGTTGCCGGCCAATTCGCATGCGGCTCGCCCCAACGGCCAACCGAACGGCAAACTCCTTCGTGCGCGCGGCGGAGCGCGCGACCAAGAGATTGGCCACGTTCGCGCACGCGATCAGCAAAACCAGGCCCGCCGCTCCCAGCAGCAACATGAGAGTCCCGCCGACATCGCCGACCAGGAGTTGCCGCAACGGCTCAACATGCCCTGCCAAGCCGCGCTCGGTAGAGGGATTGAGCCGATCGATGCGCTCCTGCAAGATATTCATCTCCGCCCGCGCCTGGCTTACGCTCACTCCAGGCCGAAGCCGGGCAATGCACAGGATGTCGTGGATGGTACGATCCCTGAGGAATGCCGGATTCTCCCCGCGTCCGAGAAGCGCGTAGACATCCACCGGCCGGTCTTCGAAATGAAAGCCGGGCTGCAGCACACCGACAATCGTGCAGTCGGCGCCGTTCAATGTTATCGCCCGGCCGAGGGCTGCGGGGCTGCCCGCAAAACGCTCCTGCCACAAATGATAACCGATGAGGACCGGCGCGCCCCCGGTCCGTTCTTCATCCGGCGTGAAATCGCGGCCCAGCAACGGCCTCACTCCCAGAGCGCTCAAAAAGCTCGACGAGACTTCCGTGCCGTCAACGTGCTCCGGCAACCCGGGGCTGGACAGATCGAAACCCTTCGGCCTAAACGCCGCAATTTGCTCGAATGAATGGGCGCTGCGCTGCCAATCGAGGAAGTCGGGATACGAAAGATAGGTCGCGTACTTGAGTTTCCGGTTAAAGACCGCCAGGACCACGAGCCGGTCCGGGTGAGGATAAGGCAACGGATCCAGCACGACGCCTTCGAGCACACTGAAAATCGCCGTGTTTGCTCCGATGCCGAGGGCCAGGCTCAGGATCGCGGCCGCCGCAAATCCAGGAGTCTTGCGCAACGAACGCGATCCGTAACGAACATCCCGGAAGAATGCATCGAGCAGTTCCATAGGCTTTCAGTCTAGCGCCGCGGGGCGAGTGAATCGGCGCGCCGGCTCCGCGGTTTGTTACTATGCGATGCATGGTGTGCATCTCGGTTTTCTACGCCCACGCTCCCGGCAAGAATTTCGATCACGACTACTACGCGAAGAAGCACATGCCCATGGTTATGGACCGGCTAAAGGGATCGGGCATGCTTCGTTACGAGATCGACCGGGGCTTGGCCGGCGGCGCTCCCGGCTCCGCGCCGCCGTTCGTGTGTATCGGCCGGCTCTATTTCAGCGCGCTGGAAGAGTTCCAACAGGCGCTGGGAACCCACGGGCCGGAGATCATGCGGGATATCCCGAACTATACGGATATTGAATTTCAGATGCAGATCAGCCAAAGCGCCTAAGCCGCCCGCACATCCACGATGCACGACGTCATAATGGTGCGGTGTTCCGGATGGCGAAACTCCAGGTGCATGCCGCGTCCGATAAACGCCGCCTTCAGCATCGAACCGCCCCAGTTGGACCCTTCGATATGCACCAGCACCGGCTCGGGGCAAAACGTTGGATGCCCGGAAATCAGCGCCTGCCCGTTGCCGCGATTCACCAGCGTGTACTCGCGATTCTGAGTTTCGACGTGCAGGACCGTGCCTTCCGGCAAGCGGTCGAGGAAGACGCCGCCCTCGACTTCGGACGCGATGAAGTTGTGGTTCACGGCATCGCCCAGATTGGGGTGCGGCCGGAACAGGTTCGGCAAGGGCAAGCCGACTTCAGTGTCCATAACAAGGTCCGCTCTTATTTTAATGCATAAAATAGGCGCCCGCGCCGGGCTGTTGTTAAACATTTGGCGCCGGCGTGCGGCGGTACACTTTGGATAGGAGCGATTAATGGCAAACCCTGACGGTACGCATGCGGCGGTGCGTCCGCGCACCGCTGTGCTGACGGCCGGTTTCGATCCGCACCTCTCATTCGGATCCGCGCGGCCCGCCGTATTTCGGAGTTCAACTTATGTATTTCCCAGTCCGGAGGAGGCGGAACACGCATTTTCCGTGCTGGCCGGCCGTGTGCAGGCCGAAGACGGCGAGCGCGCGGACCTGATCTATTCGCGCTTCTCCCATCCGAATGCGGAGATTCTGGAAGACCGGATCGTCGCGCTGGAGCCGGGCGCGCAGGCCGCGGGAGTGTTCAATTCGGGGATGGCGGCGATCATGACCGCCTTCCTCGCGGTGGCCCGGCCGGGCACCACACTGGTGTACACCACGCCGCTTTACGGCGGCACCACCGGCCTGATCCACAGCTTTCTGGAACCTTTCGGCGTGCAAGGCATACCGGTGCCGGGCGGCGATACCGAAGCCATCGGGCGCGCCATTCGCTCGGCCCGCAACCTGAGCGTCGTGTGCCTGGAGACGCCCGCCAATCCCACCATGGTGATGACCGACATCCGGCGCGCGTCGGAGGCTGCCAGGAATCATCCGGACCGGCCCATCGTGATGGTGGACAATACTTTTCTGGGCCCCACCTTCCAGCACCCGTTGATGCTGGGCGCCGACCTGGCGCTCTACTCGGGAACCAAGTACCTTTCCGGCATGAGCGACATGGTGGCGGGCGTGGCGCTCTCGGCCGACCCGCGCCTGATGCGGAAGATTCTGACGAGGCGGAGTATGTTCGGCAATATCCTGCAGCCGGACGAATGCTGGATGCTGGAGGGCCGTCTGTCCAGCGTGGCGCTGCGCATGAACCGGCAAAGCAAGAACGCGCAGCGGCTGGCCGAAGCTCTGCACGGCCACCCCAAGATCAAACGGGTGCTCTATCCTTCGTTGTTTGAAGATGCGGAACAGCGCCGGATTTTCGAGGAGCAGTGCGCTTATCCGGGCGGGATCTTCTCGCTGGATTTCGAGGGCCGTGCCGCGGCTTTCGATTTTCTGCGCAGTCTGAAGATCGGCCACAATGCCGTTTCCCTCGGCGGCGTGGAAACGCTGGTGTGCCATCCGAAATCCACCACGCATTCCGGCATGTCGGCGCAGGAGCTCGACGAAGCGGGCATTGGCGACGGGCTGGTGCGCGTTTCGGTGGGGATCGAAGACTGGCGCGATGTGCTGGCGGACTTCGAACAGGCGCTCGAACGCGTGAAGTGAGATCGGCCCCAGTGGGGCGGCGCCATGCGCCGCTTGAAGCCGGCTGAAAGCCGGGTCTGGAGATTGGCCTTTTGGGGCAAGCGTTCTTGGGGGGGCGGGATTTATCCCGCGCGGGGCTTTAGCCCCGCGCCTAGCCGGCTGAAAGCCGGCTGCGGGCAGAATTGCCCGCCCTCCACTTGGTTTTCATCACTATGGAGGGCGGCCAATGCTGCACGGCTCTCAGCCCGCTCCTGGCGTACCCGGAAATCTCGCGGCCCAATCTTCGAGCGCCACCTGCGCGCCATTGGCCACGTAGGCGATCACGTGATACGCGCCGGGGACGATCAGCAATTCGATCAGTTGCGGAGTGTCCCAATGCGCCGATAGCGCGGCCCATAGTTCGTCGGAAACGTGCGCGGTGTGGTGCAGTTCATCGGCCAGACGAACCAGCAGCGCATCGCGCTCGCTCCAAACGGGGTCGTTGGCGGCGGCGGTGGCGCGCAGCGCTTCCGGCGTGAGTCCCACCGCTTCGCCAAACGCGGCCGCATGCACTCCCCACTCGTACTCGCAGCCGCACAGCGCGGCGGTGCGGTCGATCAGGATTTCACGGTCGCGGGGAGCGATCAGGCTGCCGGGGCCGAGGATCCCGGCGCCTAGGGCGCGCAGGCGGGAAGAGATCTCGGGACTGCGCACCAGCGTGCGAAACAGCTTCAGCGGCTCGATTTTGGACCCCGGCGGCATCCATTTGGCCAGGGACTCGGCGATGTCCGGATCGTAAGGCGGCTCCAGGGGCGCGATGCGGGGCGTGGACATGGGATATACTGTCTCCTTGCTACGAAATGCGAAGCATTTAGCATAGCGCTTCTAAAATCGAAGCGCAAGCGAAAGGCCGTGAAACATGCAAACACCGTTGCCTGGCCGGGAGGTTCGCGGCTCCCGCACGGGCCGCCCCATTATGGCGCTGCTCGACCTGTTGGGGCGGCGCTGGATCCTGCGCATCTTATGGGAGCTGCGCGGCGAGAGCCTGGGCTTTCGCGCCTTGCAGGAGCGCTGCGGGCGGATGTCGCCCAGCGTGCTCAGCCAGCGCTTGCGCGATCTCGCGCGCGCCCGCATTGTGGAGCGGGATGAACGCGCGGATTACCGGCTGACGGCGCCGGGCGCGCGATTGCTCGCAGCGCTGTTGCCACTGCACCAATGGGCCGACGATTGGGCCCAATCCACCGCTACTGGCCTTCCACGCGCAAGTCGTTCGTCACCGAAAAAACGTTCGGCACGCCGTTAGCGCGAAGATTGCACAGGTTCTTGTCCATCTCGTTGGCCACTACGCCTTCCAGGTTGACGCGGCCGTTGTCCACGATGATGTGAATGGAAGGCACCGCGCGGAACCCATATCGCGCGGATAAGGCCGGGTCGCCGTAGATGGCGCGATACGCCGCGCGGCGGATGTGTTCGTCCATCGGGGAGGGCGGCAGCAGCTTGATTTCGTTAATCACCTCGGTAACGCCCTCAATCCGTTTCACCGCATTTTCCGCGTCCGATTTCAAAACCGGCCGCGTCACCGCGCCCATCAGCGTCACGGCGCCGCCCTCCACCTTAAATGCCAGATCGTCAAAGACGCCATAGTAGGGGAGCATGACCAGTTGATGGCGCACCTCGTGTGCGATACGGCTTTCGGCCGGATCGCCGGTCACGAACGCATCGTTGTGATCCTTTTTCGCGGCGAATCCGGCGGCCACGATTAGCAATCCCGCCAGAACCAACCGGCATACATGACGGAACATTCGCACCTCCTTTCACTGAGTGTAGTGAATGCGCACGCGTTGGCGGCGAGCTACGGCTCACGCACTGTGACGTTCCTCACGGAACAGTGGCGAGCCACTCGCGGGCTACTTCGGCGATCGGCCGGTGCTTGCCGTCCACCTGATGATTCAGATCGCGCATCGCGGCGGCGGACAGTTTGCCCGCGAGTTGGTCGAGCGCGGCGCGCAGCCCCGGATGCGCGGCGAGACTTTCGGCGCGCACGATCACGGCTGCCTGATAGGGCGGAAAATAATGCCGGTCGTCGCGCAGCACCTTCACATCCAGCACGGATAACATGCCGTCGGTGGCGCTGGCGGCGGCCATATCCACCTGCTTCTGTTCGAGCGCGCTGTAGAGCAGGCCGAGATCCATGCTCTTGGGTGCGCTTCCGAGCGGCAGGTGGTAAGTTTCGAGGAGCCCGGCCAGCCCGTCGGGACGTTGCAGGAACTCATAACCCACGCCCAGGTTCCAGCCTTGTTTACGGCGGGCGGCGTCCGTAAGGGTTTCGATTCCCTGGGAGCGCGCGTCGGGCCCGCGTACCACCATGGCAAACGTGTTGTCGAAGCCCAGCGGATCGAGCCACTCCAGGCGCCAGCGCTTGCGATATTCGGCGCGCACCCGTTCCAGGACGGCCGCCGGATCGGACGACGGCGGAAGTTTCAGCACCGCCGTGAGCGCCGTCCCCGTGTATTCGGGATACATATCGATCTCGCCCGAGCGCAGCGCCTGCTGGGCCAGCAGCGTGCCGCCCAGGTCCAGCTTGCGGTCGACCTTCTGGCCCAGGCGGCGCTCCAGTTGCTGGGCGACGATCTCGCCCAGGACGATCTGCTCGGTAAAGTTCTTCGAGCCAACGGTCAGCGGCCGGGTACGAGAACAGCCCAGGGAAAGAAGTAGCGCGAGCGCTACATGGCCGCCTAAAAGGCGGCTGCGGCCACAATTGGCCGCCCCACAAGCTCGTAAATGCTTCATATCGCCGGATCCTACTTCTGCAAAGCTACGCGCGTCTCGCGCAAGGTATTCGCCAACGATTCACGCGGCAGCGTGGTGATGATGGGCGCTATCAGCCAGCCGAGTCCCACCGGTATGGCGCGCGTCAGCGAGATCGCTTCACACTCCACGTATACGCCGCCATCGCGCTCCTGGAATCTCCAGTAGGAGTATAGCCGCCACAGAAACCCATCGTCCTGGCCGGGCGGCAGAGTGCGCTCGTCGGGCTTGCCCGCGTCCTTGACTTCCGCAATGCGCGTGCTGTACGCGCGGCTCCGCCAACGGCCGCCACCCAGCGGAAAGTACCGCACGTCGTAGTCGGTATCCAGGATCACGGTGACGACTTTCGTTTTCATTAGCCGCAGGTGCACTTTGAAGTCGTTGCCGTGGCGGCTGACCAGGCGCGATGCCAGCACTTCCGGCTTGTAGTTGTCCTGGTTGTGGTCGTAATCCTGGATCAGCGCCAGAGTCTGGCCCAATGTGACTCGCGGAATGAACACCGCGCCGATCCAATCGTGAATCAATCCGGCGGGAACCGCGATAGTGCCTTCGGCGCTGCGATTCTCGATCGCCACCTGCCCCTGCCGGACTTGCGCCAGCCGCTGCGGTTCTTCATCCACCCATAGGAATCCGCCGGCGGCAGCCAGGCGCCGGTCCAGATTCTTCTCGGTCTCGCCAATGTATCTCTCGAATGCCCGCACCGTTTCCGGTTTCAGATCCACCGCCCGCGCGCCGGAAACGGAAACGCCGCACAGGACCAAAGCCGCGGCCAGCCGCATCAGGCGTCTCCCTGGCCGCGCATGTAGATGGTGCGCGTGGGAAAGGGCATATCGATCTTCTCCCGGCGCAGGCGCTTCAGAATGCGTTTCCGCAGTTCGTGGCGCACGCGGAATTGATCGGCGAATTCCTGCACGTTATACCCCAGCGTGAAGCCCAGCGCCCAATCGCCGAAGCCGGGATCGAAGCTGACGCTGGGCGCGGGATCGGCCAGCATGCCCGGAATTTCGCTGGCGGCGGTTCGAGCTTCCTCGAGCAACACCCGCTCCACTTGATCGGGGTCGCAATCGTACGACACGCCGATCTGAATCGACACCCCCAGGCGCTTGTCCGGCAAATAGAAATTGGTGACGATGGCCTGCCCCAGCTTGTTATTCGGAATGATGATCATATTATTAGCCAGCGCCCGGATGGTAGTGCAGCGCCAGCCGATATCGGTCACGTAGCCTTCCTCCCCGGTGTTGAGGCGGATATAATCGCCCAGCCGGACCTGCCGGGCTACGGCCACATAGAAGCCCGCGAACAGATTCGAGAGCGTGTCTTGCAGCGCCAGCGCCACGGCCAGGCCGCCCACTCCCAAAGCGGTCAGTATCGGCGTAATTGAGATGCCCAGCAGGTTGAGCAGCACCAGTATGCCGAAGATCACGACCGCCAGTTGCGCGAGCGTTTGCGATAGCGTGCTCACGGGCAGGGCGCCTGGAATCCCGCTGCTGTGGAAACGGATGAGTTCGCCGGCCAAACGCGAGCTCACAATGGTGAGCGAAAGTATCCACAGCACCAGCAGGACGCGGCCGATCCACAGCGTCGCCTGCGCGGGCAAGACCGACGATTGCATGGCAAGGTGCGTGCCGAGGATCAGCACCCAGACCATGAACTGACCCTGCAGGGCCTTGATGACGATGCCCGCGGTGGGCCCTTTGCTGCGCGCCGCCCAGGGGCGCGACAGGCGCAGCAGCACGCGCTTGGCGGCATATCCCGCGGCCAGCGTGAATGCCCACACGGAAAGGGGGACGATGGTTTGCCGCCAGTGTTGCGTCAGAAAGTCTTGCACCGCGCCCAAGCCGCCCATCACAGCTTCCATCATAACCGCGCGCGCGCTTTCGCCTGCACGCGGCACGCTTCCATAGCGTCAATCGTTTGTGCGGACATTTCCCATTCTGCTGGTTTTGGCGCTAGCCACCGGCGCGTGGGCCTCGGAGGCCTCCAAGCTCTACAAAGAAGGGCGCAAGGCCGAGAAGGCGGGCCAGGTGGCGCGCGCCTTTCTGTTGTACTCCGAAGCCGCGGCCCTGGAGCCCGGCAACCACACGTATTGGTCGCGCAGCCTCGCCTTGCAGACGCGGGCGGGGTTGGAGTCCAAGGCGATGCCGCAAGTGCTGACGGCCGATGCGGGCGATTCGTCCGCCGGCTCCCCCGGCGTGGACGCAGCGCCGGAGCCGGATGAGGCGCTACCCACTCCTACCGCGCTCGATCTGGCGGAAGCGCACAAACCCCTGCCCCCGGCGAAACTGAACGCCTTGCCGGTGCGTAAGGATTTCAACCTGCGCGCCAACGCCAAGAGTCTGTTCGAAACCGTAGCGCACGCCTATGGCCTCGATTGTGTGTTCGACGGCGACTATAAAGCCACCGATACGATTCACTTTCAAATGGATCAAGCCGATTACCGCGAAGCCTTGCACGGGCTGGAGGCAGTGACCGGCTCCTTCCTCGTGCCGATTTCCGACCGCCTGTTTCTGGTGGTGAAAGACACCGCCCAAAAGCGAAAAGAAGAGGAGCCATATGCGGCCGTGATGATTCCGCTGCCCGAGCCCACCACGCAGCAGGATCTGACCGCCATGGTCACCGCGGTGCAGCAGGCTTGCGGCATCACGAAAGTCGCCTGGGATAGCCACGCCAATGCCGTGTGGATGCGGGATACCGTCGCGAAAGTGCTGCCGGCACAGCAACTTTTCAAAGACCTGATGTATCCACGGGCGCAGGTTTTGGTGGAAATGTACTTCGTGGAAGTGAACGACACCAAGAATCTGAACTATGGCCTGCCGCTGCCCAGTTCGTTCCCGCTGTCGTCTTTCAGCACGTTCATGCAGAACGTGCCGCAGCTCGCCCAGAACATTTCCGGCATGCTGCGTTTCGGCGGCGGGGCGGCTCTGTTTGGGATCGGCGTCGCGAACCTGCAATTGGTCGCGTCGCTTACGCGTTCCGACAGCAGCCTGCTGCTGAAGACCAGCGCGCGCTCGGTGGATGGTCAGCCCGCCACCATCAAAGTAGGTCAGAAGTACCCCATTCTGACCGCCGGATATTTCGGTCCGGCCAGTTTCAGCGGACCGGGCGCCTACACGCCGCCGCCATCGTTCACTTTCGAAGACCTGGGTCTTTCGTTGAAGGCCACGCCCCATGTGCACGGTACGGAAGACGTGACCCTGACTGTGGAAGCCGAATTTAAGGTGCTGGCGGGCCAGGCATCGAACGGCATTCCGATCATCTCAAACCGGTCGCTGAAGTCGGACGTGACGCTCAAGATGGGGGAGTGGGCGGTGGTCGCGGGACTGATCGACGATGAAGACGCCCGCACGCTGGCGGGTATCGCGGGATTGGCCCGCATTCCAGTGATCGGTCCGCTGACCAGCAATGTCACGCGCAATACCAGCTCCGATCGGGTGGTGATCATGCTGCGACCCACGCTGCTGACAGCGCCGCCGGACAACTCGCTGACGCACGTTTTCCGGATGGGATCGGAAATGCGCCCGTTAACGCCGCTGTAGGACGGGCCCATGGCCCGTCCTACAGCCCTACCGCTAGCCCCGCTCGCCGAAGAGCGGGCCTACGAGGCCCGCGCAGGCTGCGAGCCTGCCCCACGCCGCTGGCACTTCGGGCAATAGTGCGTGCCGCGCTGCGCCACCAGCGTCCGGCGGATCGGCGTGCCACAGGTCACGCAAGGCTCGCCGGTCCGTTGGTAGACGCGGTGCTCGAACTGGAAAAACCCGCGGCGGCCGTCGGCGTCCACATAATCCGAAATCGAGGAGCCGCCTTTCTCGATGGCTTGTGTCAGCACTTCGACTATGGCGCCGTGCAGCCGTTTGACCCGCTCGCCGCGCAGTCGCGCGCCAATGGCCAACGGATGAATGCCCGCGCGGAACAGCGCCTCGTCGGCGTAGATATTGCCTATGCCGCGCACGAAGTGCTGATCCAATAGCACCGATTTGATGCGCGCCTGGCGCCGCTTCAGCCGCGCGGCAAACTCCGCCAACGTCACTTCCAGCGGCTCCGGACCAAGCTTCTCCACGCGCGCCGGCAGTCCCCGGCTGACTTCGATCTTCCCAAACTGGCGCTGATCTTCGTAGCGCAACACGCCCCGGTCGAAGTTCACAATCGCGTGCGTGTGGCGTCCGGGCGTGCCGCCTAAGAGCAGCTTGCCGGTCATGCCGAGGTGCACGGTCAGATAGTGTCCGGCATCCAGTTCGATAACGATAAACTTGCCGCGCCGCCGGATGCCGCGAATGCGCCGGCCGGCCAGCAGCGCGCTCATCTGGTCCGGGTCGCCCCGCAACACGCGTTGGCACGTAAACTCGACCGAGACGATGCGCCGTCCCACGATGCGGGCGATTGATCGGACGACCGTTTCGACCTCGGGGAGCTCAGGCACGTTCGGGCACTTCGATCAGGATGTCGTCGCCTTCCAACTGCACGGCGAATGTGGCAACCTTCTGGCTGGGATTGAAATCGTTGGCCCCGGTTTGGCAGTCCCATTCCCAGGCGTGCCAGGGGCAAACGACATGGTTGCCGTGCAGGGCGCCCTGCCCCAAGGGTCCGCCGCGGTGCAGACACGTTCCGCTTAGCGCGGTGACGCGCCCGCCCACGTTGCAGAGCGCGTAAAGATCGTTGCCCACCGCGACTTCGGAAACCGAATCGGCGGGCAGTTGCGAGAGACTGGCTACTTTGACAAATGGCATTGTTTTTTGGATTACGCTCAAACCATTTTACTCAACTGCCGGGCGGCGATCAGGACCGGGTCCCATACCGTAGCGAATGGCGGCGCGTAGGCCAGGTCCAACTGCTCCAACTCTTCGACGCGCATGCGATTGTGGAGCGCCGTGGCGATCACGTTGATGCGCCCCTCCGCGCCGTCCTCGCCCCACACCGATCCTCCCAGCAGACGGCGCGTTCCGGCATCGGCCACCAGTTCCACCGCGATCGGTTTGCCGTCGAAATACCCAGCCCGGCTGGGGGCGGCGATGCGGGCGGAAACCGGCGAGAATCCTTCGCGGCGCGCCTGATCGACGGATAGGCCGCTGAACGCCACGCCCAAACCGAAGACGTTCAGGATGGCGGTGCCCACCACGCCGCCGAAACGCTCGCGCCGTCCCGCGGCGTTGGCGCCCGCCACGCGCCCCATCTTGTTGGCGGTGGTGCCCAACGGAATGTACGCCGGCCGGCCGGTGACCAGGTGGAGCGCCTCGGCGCAATCGCCCGCCGCGTAAACACCCGGCAGATTGGTCTCCATGTGCTCGTCCACCCGAATCGCGCCCGTGCGCCCCACCTCCACACCGGCTTCCACCGCGATCTCGACGTTGGGCAGCAGCCCGGTAGCCAGGATCGCCAGAGCGTAGCCCGCCACATCCGCGATGCGCGTGTTCAACTGCAGTTCCACGTGGAAGCGCTCCAGGCGTTCGCGCACGGCCTTGGTCAGCTCGGCGTCGCCCCGGCCCAGCACGTGCGCGCCCCGCTCGACGACCGTAACCGCCAGACCATTGCGCCGCAGCGCATCCGCCGTCTCCAGCCCGATGTACCCGGCGCCGATCACCACGGCTCGCTTGGGCTGCTTGTCGCGCAGGTAAGCCTTCAGGCGTTCGGCGTCTTCGAGCGTGTGCAGGGTGAAAACGTGCGGCGCGGTGGCGCCTTCGAAATCCGCGATGCGCGGCCGCGCGCCGGTGGCGATCGCCAGACGGTCGTAATGTACGCGCTCGCCGGCGTCCAGCGCAACCTCACGGCGCGGGTGCGAGATGGAAACCACGCGCGCGCCGGTGCGCACCGCGATCGAGCGCTCCTTGCGGAAATACTCGGGCGTATGGACGATGAGTTGTTCGGCGCGCTGCACGCGCCCTTCCAGATAATAGGGCAGGCCGCACGCGCCATAAGAGATGGCCGGCCCTTTTTCCAGCACTACGATTTCCAGCGCCGGATCGATGCGCCGGGCGCGGGCGGCGGCGCTCAGGCCCGCGGCCACGCCGCCAATGACCAGCAGCCGCATGCGCCGGCTATTCCTCTTTCTTCATTTGCTCGACGAAGCTCAGAATATCGAACGTCTTGATGGCGCGGTCGGGGAAGAAGCTGTTGATGGCGTCCTGCTCATCGGTGAACAAGTCGAACACGGTGGCGAGCTTGGTCATGATCAGTAGCTCGATATTGCGGCGATTCAGGTTCAGCAGCTTCAACGCGCCGCCCGCCTTGCGCTGCGTGGTCGCGCACATCACCAGCGCGCCCAACCCGGTGCTATCGATGTAATCCACGTGGGCCAAGTTGAGGATAATATTCTTCGATCCGGCGGCGGTGACCGATGCGACTTTTTCGCGCAGCGTGGTGGCTTCGGGGCCGACGGTGATGCGGCCCTTGGCATCCAGAATCACGATGCCTTCGTGTTCGCGCTGTTGGATGTCGAGGCTCATGTCAGACGGGCATCTTGAAGCCAACCATGGCTTCCACTTCTTCGATAGCGACCATTTCGATGGCGTCCCACGGGCAGCCGTCCAGGAAAGCGCCGTCCGGCCCCTTGCTGGTGCACTTCTTGCATCCGATGCAAAGGACGGGGTCCACCTCGATATGGCCGAAAGGCACGTGGTCCTCGTCGGGCACCCAATACATGCAATCGGCCACCGGGCAATACGGCACGCAGGCGGGCGAACCGGCGCAGCCGGTGCAGCATTCGGTGATGATGGCTAGTTCCTTGGGCCGCTTTTTGCGGGGAGTAAGGATGCCCTCGGACTTGGGCTCCATCTTGACGACAGCGACTGCGGACATGCAGGAATTATGACACAAACCGAGCGGGTGGTGGGGCGGACCTCCAGGTCTGCGCGGGTCCTACAGGACCCGCTCTTCGCGCCGCGCTAACTGCGGTGCTTCGCGATCAGTCCCCGGAGCTCGGGGACGAGATCGCGCTGCACGCTCATGACCGTTTCGGAGGGCTCGACAGCGGCGTCGTCCTCCGCTCGAGAGCCTCGCGAATCGGCCAGACCAATTCATCCAGGGACCGCGCCTGCGTATGGCATCCGGGGATCTGCGGGACCGAGGCGACGTAGTAGCCGTCCTCGTCACGCGTCAAATTGGCGCTTCAATGGATTGCCCTCGCTCTCTATTCCAGTCCGTTTGCGCGCGGCACGGGTCCGGGGCAGAGCCCTTGCCAGGCACCGGACTGGGCTCGCGCAAGGCCGAAGCGGTTAGCGCGATTCCGGCTAACGCGGTGACCACAAGCCCGGGAGAGGAACGTAGTCGCGAAGGGCGCGCTCTTCTCGCCCTTGCTAACCAGAGTTGCGAAGCATTCGCGCGTAACAGGGGCCTCACCGAGAGAAGACCCGAAGAAGCTTCCGCTATGCAGCCGGGCAGCGTCCTGGAATGTCGCGCAGGCTCAGCGGCACTGGACGGGAAGCGCGCTGCCCGCGGATTCTCCCGAGTTCGGGTGTTTAACCGTTGTGGGGAAACCGCTTCCTGACGGTCGCGGCTCGGTAACGTTACGCACCCCCCGAGTTCGTTCTCGACCTTCTAAAGACGGCGCTACGCTATCATCGGTGGGTAGCATGCCCTGGGACTCCCGATTGGATCCGGACACCACGATGGGCGGGCCGCACGGCCAGTTTCCGTCCACCCAGCTTTCGCTGCTGGAAGCCGCCTCCGCCGGCGCCGCTGTGCCGAACGAAGCGCTGGAACGCGTCAGTGCGTTGTATTGGAAGCCGGTCTACCGCTTCATCCGCGTCAAATTCCGCAAGGACAACGAAGACGCCAAAGACCTGACCCAGAGCTTCTTCGCCACCGCCTTGCAGCGCGACTTTTTCGCGCGCTTCGATCCGGCGCAAGCGTCGTTCCGCACGTATCTCCGCATGGCGGTCGAACGCTTCGCCGCCACGGAGCATGCCGCCGCGAACCGGCAAAAGCGGGGAGGCGATGTCGAGTTCGAGCCGGTTGCGGATCAGGCGGTGACCACCGAATCGCCAGAAGACCTTTTCGAGCGCGAGTGGCGGCGCCAGTTGTTCGCGCTGGCTCTGGACGATTTGCGCGCCCACTGCGAAGCGGCCGGCAAGCAGCTCCAATTCGAAATTTTCGAAGCCTACGACCTCGCCAGCGGCGGCCGGCCGTCTTACTCCGATTTAGCCGCGCGCCATGCCGTAGCCGAAACCTCCGTGACCAACTATCTGGCGTGGGCGCGCCGCATGCTGCGCCAGTTTGTCACCGAACGGCTGCGCGGCGTGACGGCTGGCGAACGCGACCTGCGCGACGAGATGCGGCGGCTATGGACCTGAGCGACGCCGTCCTCGACCATTTGCGCCGTGTGGCGGCCCTGCCCGACCTCACCGGCACCCGCTACGAATTGGAAGCCGAGATCGGGCGCGGCGGGATGGGCGTGGTCTACGCGGCGCACGACCGCCAGCTCGACCGGCGTGTGGCTCTCAAGGTCCTGGATTCCGCGCTGGCCGGCGAAGCGCGGCTCATCGCGCGCCTGGAACATCCCGCCATCGTGCCCATCTATGAGACCGGTACGCTGCCCGACGGCCGCGCATTCTACGCCATGAAGCTGGTGGGCGGCGCGCGCCTCGACCACTATATGGCCGGTGGGCACTCGCTGGGTGAGCGCCTGCGGGTGATCCGGCGCATCGGAGAAGCTCTGGCGTTTGCCCACGCCCGCGGTGTGATTCATCGCGATCTGAAACCGCAGAACGTAATGGTCGGCGAGTTCGGCGAGGTTTACGTCATGGATTGGGGAGTGGAGGCGGTGGCGGGCACTCCCGCCTTTCGCGCTCCCGATGCGCGCCTGGATCGGCGCTCCGACATCTACGCGCTGGGCGCCTTGTTGCAATTCGCGCTGCCTTCGGCCGCCGCGCCCCCCGCGCTGTGCGCCATCGCGGCCAAAGCTATGCGGGTGGACCCCGCCAGCCGTTATGGGGATGCCCCGGAACTGCTCGCGGACATTGAGCGCTTCCAAGAGGGATTGGCTGTGCAGGCTTGGGTCGAACCGCTAGGCCATCGATTGCGGCGCTTCGCGTCGCGCAACGCAGTTTTGCTGTGGCTGCTGGCGGCCTACGCCGGTGTGAAGTTCTTGCTGCTTTTTCTGCGAAATATCTAAGGCGGGTCAGGCTGCCTTGCGCTTGCGCCGCCAAGCCGCGGCCAAACCAAGCAGAACCGCGCCCGAAAGGGCCATCGAGCCGGGCTCGGGCACGCTGGAGAAGTTCAATGTCTGGATCGCGAAATACCAACTCGCGTCGCCTGCATTATTGTTGATTTGCAGATCGGTGATGCCGCTGCCGGTAACCGTGACGAGTTGGAAAGCTCCCGACACATTTTGCAAACTGCCGGTATCGACCACCATGCTGCCGGCGTAGGCGGTGAAGGTCGTGGCATCGCCAAGCGAGGAATTGTTGTAATTGTCGAACGTGAACGACACATCGGAAACCGGCGAGGTGAACGCCATGTCCAGGATGTTCGCGGTCGGGTAATCCGGATTGGTGGAGTTTGCCAGCCCCGTACCAGCGGAGTAGGTGTTAATCGTGGGTGGGCCACCGGAATCGGGTAGTCCCATCAGCGAAAAAACGACGCCGGCATATTGGTTGGTGACGGGCGTACCGTTCGCCAAGTCGCCAAAGAAGATCGTGGAGGCGTGGGCGATTGGGGCCGCCGAAAGCAAAACGATGGAAGCGAAGGTGGCGGTTATGCTGCGGATCATGTGTTATTGTCCTTTCAACCAATCCAGACCGAGTATTCCATTCCAGAACTCAGTTTCCTTGAATTGTACACCCGACCCATTGCAATGGAACATTTTTTTGGAGATTTTTTTTGTCCCGAGCCACGCGAGTGCCTCACTCAGGCGCCGGTCCCGCTTGCTCTGGGCTCCAAGAACTTGTAAGTGCTTTGTTTTCTGTCTGCGCCTCCAAACACTTCCGCCAGATAGTCTTGGCTCGTACTGGGCGTACCAAACCCGGAATGGTGGCACGCTGAGTTCCAACGCGGCGGAACAGACCATGCCTCCGCCTCCTTAAAGGAATTCCTGCGAACGCAGAATACTATAGTGGGAGGAAGAAACGATGAATAAGATTCTGGCTGGATCGCTGTTCGGGCTCGTCCTGGGAGCCATCGACGGTGCCACGGCGTGGTTCTACCCGGAAACGCACTCCGTGATTGGTGGCATCCTGGTGGGGTCGTCGATTAAAGGCATGTTGGTGGGATTGCTCAGCGGATGGTTTGCGCGCAGGGTGCAATCCACGAAGTGGGGGGTGGCGCTGGGCGCGGCGCTGGGGCTGTTGTTCGCGTTTCTGGTGGCGTTTATGCAGCACGAGCACTACCTGGAGATTATGATGCCCGGCTTTATCACCGGCGCGATCATCGGGTTCCTGACACAGAGAACAGGGACGCCCGTCTCCGCGAAAGCCGGCGCCTGATCTGTCCGGCCTTATCGGTGCAGCGGGTACACCAGATACCCCGCGTTCGCAAACACCGGCGCGCGATCCGGCAGGCGGTTCCGGGGCGCCAGCACGATGTAATCGATACCCAGCCCACCGTAGCGCGCTACGTTCCGCGGGTCGAACGGGGCGGCCAGCACCTGCTGCCAGCGGGACCACCACTGCGCGCCGAGATCCGCCAAATAGTTGACCTGTCCGCCGCCTTTCCAGTCGACGTAAACCGCGCGCAGGGCCTCGCTGCGGAAGATGCCCGGGTGCAGTCGCTTGCCCGCATCGGCGAACAGAAACACCGCGTCCGGCGCCGTGGATGCCCGCGCCCACGCGGATAGCTGCGTCAACTCCGCGGTGTGCAACCGCGGATGCGTGCTCACGCCGGCGAGCGTGGGAATCAGGAAGAATCCGGCCATCGCGGCGCCTGCCATGGCCGGCGCGCTCCATCGGAATTTGCGCGCTTCGGCGAATGCCGCCAGGGCCGCGCCGGCCGCCAGCAGCGCGGCCGCCAATGCGCGGTTCCACGTGGGCATCGCGGTCAAGCTGGTGTTCAACGGAATCAGATAAACCAGCGTGAACCAGGCGAAGCCTTCCATGCGGCGGCGCGCCGCGACAGCCACGATGCCAGCCGCCGCGGCGGACAACTCCGCGATCACGGTGACGAACAACAGCGCGCGCATCGGCTGCACTTGCGGCAACAGCACCCACTTCATCTTTTCCAGCAGCAGGTAGGAAGCCGGCACGCTCAGCATACCCACCAGCGGCAAGCCGATCAGGAAAAATCGGAGATCGCGCGCCGCTCTTTTGCGCAGCCGCGCATACGCCGCAAGCGATGCGGCGTACAAGACGAGGTAGTGCGGCAACCAATCCCGCCACCAATCGGAGATCCACGAATACGGAGCCCGCAGGCGTTGCAGGTTTTCAACGGACGGCGCGATCCGCGAGAAAAAGAGCTGCGCTTCGCCGGCGCCCTGCTGGAAGCGGGCGGCGATCGCCAGCAGGATGCATGCGGCTGCCAGCGGCACGAAAGCCCGGAACCTGTGGCTCACTAAAGCCAGCGCCAGGTAAACGGCCCAGAACGGAATCACCGTGGGCGGATGCATCAGGAAGGCCACCGCGCCGGCCATTCCGGCCGCGAAGTCCCAGCCGTGCGCCACCAGTCCGATCGCCAGAAACAGCAGGGGCACGGCGAAGCCGCGCGGGTCCGGTTCGATTTCGAACGAAAGCACGGCGGGGCCGCCGATGGTCGCGCCTAACGAAACGATCCCCGCCACCAGCAGCGCAGCCGGCGCCGAGAGCCCCAGCGCGGCGGCCATCAGGTACAGGCCCCCTATGCCCAGCGCCCGCGTTACGAACTGCTCGCCTTCGAGCACCTCGCGGAAGCTCAAGCCGGTGAAGCGCGCAAGGCCCCGCGCGGTCTCGTCGTACAGCGTGAACGACACGTGCGGGCGGGCCACCAGCATGTCGCGCCGCAACACCGCCGGGTCGCGCAGATGCTCCAGGATGGGGGCGTAGATCTGGGTATCCTGCTGCAGCCAGGTGTGGCCTGGAAACTGGAACCATGTCAGCGCGGCGATCGCTAGAATCCCTGCCATCACCGCCAGGTTCTTCATTGCGCGGGCGTTTTCTCCAACTGCTGTTTGATCCAGATACGCGCCGGATCCAGGCGCGCGGCCTTCTCAAACGCCTGGCGCGCCTCGGCATTGTGATGCTGCTTGCGCAGCGCCAGTCCCAGCCACAAGCGGGCCTCCGCGGACGATGGATCCAGGTCCGCGGCCTTGCGAAAATCCGGGATGGCCACCGAGGGACCACCGCCCATCGCCTCCGGCAGATAATAGTTGCCGACGCCACGGGCCAAGTACGCCTGTGACGATTTCGGATCGAGTTCCAGCGCCTTACCGATGGCCTCGCGGGCGCGCTTGCCGTAGGACAACGCAAACAGCAGGTTAGCCGGGACCACCTGCCCGCAGAGCGTGCCCAGCACGCGATAGTATTCGGCGTTTTTGGAGTTGATGGCGATGGCGCGCTCGGCGGCCTCGATGCCGGACTGTGCCGCCCTTTCGGCCTGATTCTTATCGTGCAGTTCCAGGGCGATCTCAGCCAGGTAAGATGCGGCCAGTGCCACATGGTATTGCGCTTCGGCATCGTGAGGCGTTTTTTGCGCCATCGCCGACAACTCGGAGATCTGCTTTTCGAGCGCGGCCCGGTCCTGGCGGTCGCGGGCGGTTTCCAGTGGGCCAGTCGCCGCCAGCATGGCGGCCATGAGGACGATTGCGGTCATCTCTTCTATTGTAATGTGGGTCGGGCTTGAGCCCGGTGCCACTTCGTTTTTCCCGGCCGGGCTTCTGCGTTGCTTGTGGGCGGGACTCCAGTCCTGCTGGCCGGCGTCCACGCCGGCCTCCGGCAGTGCGGGCAGGGCTGATTTTGTGACAGCGGGTCCTGGAGGACCCGCGCAGGACTGGAGTCCCGCCCCACTCGGAACCGCGGCCAGCTCCGGCATGTATTCCAATTCTCTTCGGACGACAGCTTAGCTAACTATCGTTAAGATTGTAATCCGCAATACCGTCTAATTAAGATATTAGAATATGAAACTATGTTATACCGGATTCATCGCGATTCTTGCGTTTGGACCGTTTGCCGCGGCGCAGGCCGCCGATAATACGCAGCTCAAGCAGATCGTCATTTTCGGCCGCCATGCGGTGCGGACTCCCATCGCACCTAACTCGGTCCTCAATAATTTCTCCGCGCTCCAGTATCCAACCTTCGCCGTTCCGGGGCTCGCCGCGATCACGCCGAACGGCAAGACGAATGAGACCATTCTGGGCGGCTACTTCCGTCTCTGGCTCACCCAGGAGAAATTGTTGACTGGCAACGACGCGGCCGACGCCCCATTCGTGTACGTCCGGTCGAACAACACTCCCCTGATCGTGGACACCGCGCAAGCCTTCGCGGCTGGAATGCTCCCGGCGGCGACTGTATCCATCGACACCACCTCCGCCAGCGACCCGCTGTTCGATCCGGTGGATGCGGGCGTCGCGGAATTAAATGAGCGGATGGCGGTCGCGGCCGTAAACGGGAGACTTGGCGGCAGTCCCCAATCCCTGGCCACCGCCTATGCCGCCGAGATCGCGCTCGTGCGCTCGGTTTTGTTCCACTATCCCGCCAACACGACTCCGGCGCCCGCCGCACCGGCCGGTATAAACGACGTGACGGCAATCCCGATCGGCGTCACGGCCGGCTCCAGCACTTTGCCGGTCAACCTCGGCGGGCTGGAGCTGATTGATACTGCCATCGATCCTTTTGTCATGGAGTACGCGGATGGTATGGCGCCATCCGATGTCGGCTGGGGCCAGTTGAACGCCGGCGGCATTAGCCAGATCTTCCGCTTATACGACCGTCTCCTCGATCTCGAATTCCGCACGCCCTATCTGGCCAAGGTGCAGAGCTCCAACGTGGCGTCGCACATAGTCCGCTCCATGGTTCAGGCGGCTACCGGGAATGCCATGACCGGCACTTTGGGAACTCCGTCGGATAAGATTATCGCGTTGCTCGGCTCGAACACCAATATCAGCGGACTAGCCAGCCTCTTCGATATCGACTGGCTTGTGCCAGGCTACCAGGCCGACGTGGCTGCTCCAGGTGGCGCGTTGGTGTTCGAACTTCGCCAGTCGCAAACGACCGGCGAATACATCGTCCGGGCTTCCTATATCTCTCAGACCATGGATCAGCTTCGCAGCCGCGCCGCCCTGACGCTCGATGCGCCGCCGGCCACCGCCCCGGTGTTCATTCCCGGCTGCAGCATCCGTAACGCTACCTTCGACTGCCCTCTTGAGGATTTTGTGCGGGTGGCCAGGCACGCGATTGACCCGCGGTCGGTCGACCTGATGAACTAGTCGGCCTCGCGGAATGAACCAGTACCGGAAATCCATAAGAGCAAGATCCAAGACACACCAAACTCGGTTTATGCATGCTCTTCGTGCAGCGAATCAGGCAAGCAGGCCGACGTGGACGTCGGCCGCGAGACCGGAGTCCTGCCCCACCTACTGAATCAAATACTGCGCCAGCTTCCCGTCCGCCGTTGTGAAGGTGCTCAAGTGCAGCGGCTTGCCCTTGAACCCGATCTGGAAATGACGGTAAGTCATACCGCCGCGCAGGCTGACGGAAGTCTGCCGGAAACTCTCCGGATCGCCCAGCGGCCCAAGGCTGGCGGCGGCATCCGATAGGTTCCGGGGCGTGAAATAGGCGTCACAATCGGGATTCAGCAGCGCGCGGTCGATGCGGCCCGCTTGCAGGCCGCTGAAGATCCGGCGCGCTTGTGCGAGCTGTTGCGCCGCCTGCGGATCTTCCGCTTCGGCTAGCAGCAGCGGCGCGATCTGGCTGGTGATCGCACCGGGCGCACCCGATCCATCCATGTTTGCGAAGACCACCACCGCGGCCTTCGCGTCCGGCCACACCGTATTCGAACTGACAAAGCCCGACACCGCGCCGCCGTGCGCCAGCCTGGGGTGTCCGTTCGCATCGGACACGCCCACTCCCAGGGCGTAACCGGTCGGCGCGCCGTTGGCCAGGCGGACGGGGTTCATCATCGTATCCAGCGATGCGGGTTTCAGCAGCTTGTGCTCCATCAGCGAAATGTCCCAGCGTGCCAGATCCTGCGCGGTCATCGCCAGCTCGCCTGCCGCGAAGAGCCAGCCGCGGCCCTCGGGCGCGACCGCGCGGGCCGGACCCAGCCCGAAGCGCGTGTAGCCCGCCGCGTCGGATTCCGTAAGTGACTTCTCATCCAGGTCGATTGCGCTGGACATGCCCAGCGGGCCGAAAATCCGCGCTTGCAGAAACGCGGTGAGCGGATGGCCTGTCACGCGCTCCAGGATGCGGCCGGCCGCCACATAGTTCGTATTGCTGTACTGCCACTCGGTGCCCGGATTGAAGTCCAGTGGCTTCCCTGCCCATGTTTTCAGGATTTCGTCAGCGGTCACGGTTTTTTGCATGAAAGGCGCCACATAGTCGAGCGGATAATAATCCTGGTAGCCCGACGTATGCGACAGGAGTTGCCGGATGGTCACCTCGTTGGCGCGCGTGAGCGACGGCAGATAGCGCCCCACCCGATCGTCGAGCGAGAGCTTGCCCTCCTCCACCAGCATCAGAATGGCCGCGGCCATGAACTGTTTGCTTACCGAGCCGATGCTGTAGCGCATCTCCGGTTGAGCGGCAGTGGCAGGCCCCAAGCGTGCATTGCCGTACGCCTTCACGTAGGCGATGCGGCCGTCTTTGACTACCGCGATGGACACGCTGGGCGCGCCGCTATCGGCCAGCGCCTTCTCCGCGGCCGTATCGATTTGAGCCGTCGCCGCCGGTGGTAATTGCGCCGCCAGACGGCCGGCAAATGCGATCAGTACGAGTGCGCGAAAGCTGGGAGACATGCATCCCAACTTAGCAGAACTACTCGTACCGCAATGCCACCATCGGATCGACCTTCGTAGCCCGGCGCGCCGGCCACAGCGTCGCCGCCAGGGCCACCGCCAGCAGCAGGCCCGCCACCGCGCCAAGCGTGAGCGGATCGGTGGGGGTCACCTCGAACAACAGGCTGCGTAACACGCGCGTGGACGCCACTGCCGCCGCGAGTCCCACCGCCACACCCAGTCCGCCCAACAGCAACCCTTCGCGCAGCACCAGGCGCGACACGTCGGCCGAGCGCGCGCCTAAAGCCACCCGAATGCCGATCTCCTGCGTGCGCTGGGTCACCGAATAGGACACCACGCCGTATACCCCGATGGTCGCCAGCAGCACCGCGATCCCCGCGAAAACCAACAGCAGCACCAGTTGAAATCTCGGGCGCGCCACCGAATCGGAAAAGATATCGTCCATGGTTTGGACGTTCGAAACCGCCTGGTCCGGGTCCACCCGGTGAATGGCCGCCTCGACGGCGCGGGCCATTTGGCGTGGGTCGGTCCGGGCCCGCACGACCAGCCGCGCGAAATACATGGGCGTCTGCGCATTGGCCAGGAAGATGGTCGGATGCGGGGCCTCCTTCAACTCGGTTTGCCGGGCATCCGCCACCACCCCCACGATTTCGACCGGATTGGGGATCGTCCAGCAAACATTCAGCTTCTTGCCGATGGGGTTTTGTCGGGCGAAGTACCGCTCGGCAAACGCATGATTGACCACCAGCGCGCTGGGCGTGCCAAAGCGGTCTTGTGCGCTGAAATCGCGGCCGCTGAGCATCGGCGTTCCAATGGTCCGGAAGTATCCGGGACTGATCACCAGAAAATCCGAGTTGGGCGAAGAAGTGTCCGGCTCGGGACCGGGAGCCTGCGCAAAACAGGAACCCGATACCAGTCCGGTGAGCGGCAGAAAATGCGTCGAGCCGGCCGCCTGGACCCCCGGCACGCTCCGCACGGCATCGAGTACCCGTTCCAAATACCGCGAACGCTTCCGCTGGTCTTCATATTTAGCCGGCGAGGTGAACATTTCCATAGTGAGCAGGTGTTCGGTGGTGAAGCCGGGGTTCACGGAGGTCAATCGGGCGAAACTGCGCAGCAGCAACCCGGCGCCCACCAGCAGCAGCAGCGCCAGCGCAATCTCGGCGACCACGAACGCCCGCCGGAAGACGCGGCTGCCCCCCACGCCCGTGCGCTGCGATCCCTGTTGCAGCGCGCTCTGCAACTGCGGGCGCGAAGCCTGAATAGCGGGCGCCAGGCCAAACAAAATGGCCGTGGCCAGCGAAATGCCCAGCGCGAAGAAGAGCACGCCGGAATCCAGGCGGATCGATTCCATGCGCGGCAATGGCACGCTGGTGGGGATCGTCGCGAGCAGCCCTTGAAGTCCCCAGTAACCAACCGCCAAGCCTCCGGCGCATCCCGCCAGGGCCAATAGCAGGCTCTCCGAAAGAAGTTGCAGCAGAATGCGCCGCCTTCCCGCACCCAGCGCCGCGCGCAAGGCGATCTCGCGCATGCGGCCAGTGGCGCGCATCAGCAGCAGGTTCGCCACGTTGGCGCAGGCGATCAGCAGCACCAGGCCCACCGACGCCAGCAGTACCAACAGAGGCAGGCGGATATTCTCCGTCAGGTCATCCAGGAATGGCACTACCGCGGCGCTCCAACCCTTATCCATGTCCGGCCGCTCCGCGGAGAGTTGCTTCGCCACGGCCGCCACATCCTGCTGCGCCTGCGCCAGGCTCACGCCCGGTTTGAGGCGCGCGATCGTAGAAAGCCATCGGCCGCCCTTGCGGGCCTCGGCGCGGTCGAGGGCCATGGGCACATAGAGGTCCGCTTTCCAACCGGGGAGACGAAAATCGGGCGGCATGATGCCGACCACGGTTGACAGATCGCCGTTCATCACGATCTTTCGTCCGAGGATATTCCGGTCGCCTCCGTAGTGGCTCAGCCAGAAGGCGTAGCCGAGGATCACGCTGGAGTCGCGGCCGGGAATTTCCTCGTCCGGATTGAAGGCCCGGCCCATGAAGGGCGATGCCCTCAGGATGGAGAAGAACGCGGGCGAGACGCGCATGCCATGCACCGCCAGCGGCTCGCCGCCGCCGGTGATGTTCGAGGTCCAAGCATCGATGGCGGCCATCTGCTCAAAACCGCGGGTGCGGTCGCGCCAGGTGAGGAAATTGAAAGGGTCGACCACGTTGCGCTGGTTCCCTGTCGGGCTGGACTCCCAGACGCGCACCAACCGGTCAGGCTCGGGGAAGGGGAGCGGCCGCAGCAGCACCGCGTTCACTACCGTGAAGATGGCCGTGTTCGCCCCGATCCCCAGCGCCAGGGTCAGCACCGCCACGAGGCTGAACGCCGGACTGCGGCGCAGCAGGCGCGCGCCGTAGCGCAGATCCTGGCCAAGTTGTTCGATTACCGTCCAGTGAGACATTTCGTGTATCGCCTCCTTCACCGCCGTGAGGTTTCCGAACGTGCGGCGGGCGGCAGCGGGCCCGTCGCCCGACTCCTCGGCCTCCAGGTCCAGGTGGGTACGCAACTCCCGTTCGACGTCGTCTTCGCGGTCTTGGCGGCCCCAGCGCATATCGATGGTAGATATTCTACCATCGTAGACGGGCGAGGATCGAGGGGGTTAGGGGGCGGCGTGAATTGGCTCTTGAAGGACGCGGATTCACGATGAATGGAGTTGCGTGGTCTTGTATTATGTTGCATTTACGCCTTCGATACCACAAAATTTTGGGTTTGAATGGTAATTCTCATGGCGTCCCCAGGTCCGGGTCCGCGGCCATGTAACATCGTGTAACATGGATTGCAGGGTTGCTGTCATCACCCGTAAGTAGTGCGTGGTTCGGGGAAAGGTTCTCGGGTGGAGCGAGCTACGCTCGCCTCCACAGGCTAAAGCCTATGCCAGCAAGCCCGGCGCAGCTCCGAGGCAGGCGGCCTACGAGGCCGCCGCAGGCTGCGAGCCTGCCCCACCAAAAGGCCAAAGTCCAGAGGCGAGCTACCCCAAAATTTCGTGTAAGAATTAAAAGTTAGCTGTCATGCGATCCCGGCACGCACCGCGGATGGTTTCGACGGCCGGCGGCCGACCTTGGGATCCCGGCACGTTCGCCCGCCTCTGCCGCGCGCGCGACTACTTGGCCGCGCACTACGCGCGACCCGTTTTTCTGGCCGAAGCCGCCCGCGAGGCCAGCCTGTCGCCGTTCTATTTCAACCGCCTGTTCACGCAGGCCTTCCACGAGACGCCGCACGAATTCATCACACGCCAGCGCATCGATCAGGCCAAGAAGCTGCTGCTGGCCGGGAACCGGAGCGTCACCGACATCTGCTTCGAGGTGGGCTACGTGAGCCTTGGCTCGTTCAGCACGCGATTTCATTCGCTGACGGGGCTCTCGCCGGCCGCATTCCGCGGGGAGGCGCGCCGCACGTTTGGCGGATTCGGCGTGCGCTGGCCGTTGTACTATATCCCCGGCTGCTTCCAGCAGTTCTTCCTGGCAGAGCACTGACAAGGGTCCCAGAATCGCAAGAATCGAGAAGCGCATCTCCGCCGCGTTTTGTATTCTGGAACTTCGAGGGGATGGACATGATTCAGCGACTCAGTTACACACAGCTCTATGTAATCGACCAGGACGCCGCGCGGGACTTCTACGTCGACAAGCTGGGCTTCGAGGTGCGCACGGACGCCAGCATGGACAACGGTTTCCGCTGGCTGACCGTCGGCCCCAAGAGCCAGCCGGAGATGCAGATCATCCTGATGAAGATCGACGGCCCCAATCTGGACAAAGACACCGCCGCCACCCTTCGGAAATTGTTGGAGCGGGGCATTCTCTGCGGCGGCGTATTGGAAACCAGCGACTGCCGCCAGGACTACGAAGATCTGAAAGCCAAGGGGGTCGAGTTCAGCTCGCCGCCGGTGGAGCGTTTCTATGGCATCGAAGCCGTGATGAAAGATAATTCGGGAAATTGGTTCAGTCTCACGGAACGCAAAGGTAACTAACATGGACACAACGAACGACGCGGTCACCAATGGCTTGGCCATTGTTTCGATCCCGGTGAAAGACCAGGAGGGATCCAAGCGATTCTATAATGAGGTGCTGGGCTTTCCCATCGCGCGCGAAGCCGATTTCCGCCCCGACGCGAAGTGGATCGAGTTAAACGTGCCCGGCACCAAGACGAACATCGCGCTGGTCACGTGGTTCGCGAATATGCCGCCGGGGGGCGTGTCCGGTATCGTGCTGGTGACCGCGAACATAGATGCCGCGTTTCAGACGCTGCAGGCGCGCGGGCTGGATACTTCCGCGGTGCAATCGGCGCCTTGGGGCAAGTATCTGACTTTCAGCGACCCGGATGGGAATGGTTGGGTGATGAATGAGGCGCGCTAGAGCGCTCCGCAGCAGGCGGCCTGCGAGGCCGCCGCAGGCTACGAGCCTGCCCCACTCGCGGCTGGTGGTTGGGTGACATCGAATGAGGTGCCGCAACTGCACGTCTTCGCCGCATTGGGATTGTCGATCACAAACCCGGATTGAATCAACGACTCCTTATAATCGAGTGTCAGTCCATCCAAATAGACGAAGCTCTTGGGATCGATCAACACCTTGGCGTCGCCGGAGCCGAAGACACGATCGCTGGCGCGTTCCTTAGCTTCGAGCTTGAACAGATACGATAGCCCCGAACAGCCGCCTCCCTGCACCGCCAGCCGCAGGCCGCCGCTCCCGCCTTCCTTGGCCACTATCTGCCGGATCCGCTGTTGCGCCTTTTCAGTTACCTGAATCATATTGCACCTTTAGCTCCCGCAGCTTCCGCACCGCTTCTACTATATTGGATGCAGCGCCGTCCACTTCTTCTTCAGTATTGAATCGGCCCAGGCCGAAGCGGATGGAACTGTGCGCCGCATCGTCGGCGATGCCCATAGCCTTGAGCACGTAGCTTGGTTCCATGATAGCCGACGTGCAGGCCGAACCGCTGGATACCGCCACGCCGCCGATCCCCATCATCAGCGATTCGGATTCCACATGCGTAAAGCTCATGTTCAGGTTATGCGGCAGGCGATGCTCCAGGCTGCCGTTGACCGAGACTTCCTCCAGTTCCGCCTCCAGCCTGGCGCGCAGGTGGTCGCGCAGCCGTCGCAGGCGAACACTCTCCTCGTCCATTTCCCGGCCGCAGATGGCGCAAGCCTCGCCCAGCCCCACAATGCCCGGCACGTTCAGCGTTCCCGGCCGCATGCCGCTCTCGTGACCGCCGCCGTCCATTTGGGCGGTCAACTGGACGCGGGGGTCGTGCCGGCGAACGTAGAGTGCCCCGGCGCCCTTGGGCCCGTAGATCTTGTGCGCCGAAATCGAAAGCAGGTCGATCGAGTCCGCGTTCACATTCACCGGCACTTTGCCCACCGCCTGCGCCGCGTCGCTGTGAAACGCCACGCCACGCTCCCGGCAGATCCGGCCGATCTCGGCCACCGGCTGCAGCGTGCCCACTTCGTTGTTCGCGTACATGATGGAAACCAGCACCGTGCGCTCCCCGATGGCCGCGTCTACCGCGCCGGGATCGACCAGGCCGTCGCGGCCCACCGGCAGCCGCGTGATGCGCGCGCCGCGCTGCTCCAGACTGCGGCAAACGTCGAGCACCGCTTTGTGTTCGATGGCGCAAGTGACCACGTGATCGCCCTTGCCGGCGGAGGCCTCCACCACGCCCTTGATCGCCAGGTTGTTCGATTCGGTGGCGCCGCTGGTGAAGACGATTTCACGGGGCGATGCGCCGATCAGCCGCGCAATCCGCAGACGCGATTGTTCCACCGCCTCTTCCGCCTCCCACCCGAATTTGTGGCTGCGGCTGGCCGCGTTACCGAACTTACCCGTGAAATACGGCATCATGGCATCCAGCACGCGCGGATCGAGCGGTGTGGTGGCGTGGTGGTCCAGGTAAATCATCGGCTAGTTTGATTATGGCAGAACACAGGCTGAAGACTATGCCAGCACACACAGGCTGAAGCCCGTGCTACCGGGCTATAATAAGCGGCTTGTCGCGAATCTTCGTACCCGTTGGCGCCCTGGCCCTGCTCTTCTCCGAGGTCCTGCTCATCGCCTCCTGTTTCCTGGTGGTTACTTTTCTGATCCTGAACGTGGATCCCACCGTGTTTCTGGTCGCCGATAACGGCCTGCTGCGCATCGCTTTGGCCGGCGCCAGCATCCTGTTCGGTTTGTACTTCGAGGATCTGTACGTCAATCTGTACGTGAAATCGCGCGTGCTCCTGGTGCAGCAACTCTCCCTGGTAATGGGCATCGCACTGCTGGCCCAAGGCTTCCTGGGCTACGTGAACGACCGCTTCCGGCTGCCGTTCCGCCTGATGGTCCCGGCCTGTGCCGTGCTGGTGGCGGCGCTGTTCGCCTGGCGGTTGGTCTACAGCGTCTTCGTGCTGCGCGTGGTGGGCGCGCAGCGCATCCTGTTGGTGGGCATGTGCCCGGTGCTGCTGGAAATGGCCGCCTATATCGGCGCGAACCCGGGGCTGGGCCTGCAAGTAATCGGCTACGTCGACGATAGCGGCGACCCTGCCCCGCCGGAGGCCGGCAAGTTGCTCGGGCCGCTCAGCGCACTGCCGCGGATCGCCGCCGAGGCCGCGCCCGACCGCCTGGTGGTGGGCCTCGCCGAACGCCGGCGGCAAATGCCCATCGCGGATTTGCTGCAGTTGCGCTACGGCGGGATGGCCATCGATGAGGCATCCACGGCCTATGAGCAGTTGTGCGGACGCGTTCTGCTGGACGAGTTGCGCCCCTCGGAAGTGCTGCTCTCCGGCGCCTTCCGCCCGCGCGCGCAACGCCTGGTCTACCAGACCCTCGGCCACTGGGTGCTGGCCTCGATTTTGACCGTTCTCTCCGCGCCGCTCCTCCTGCTGGCCGCGCTGCTGCTGAAACTGTCCGTGCGCGGTCCGCTGTTGAGCCGGCAGGCATGCGTGGGCTTGGGCGGCCAGCCGTTCCAGCTTTACAGCTTACGCCTGGCGGGCGCCGCCGAGCAAAGCCGGAATCGAGTGCAAAGGCTGGTCGCGCGCTGGCGCCTGCACACCCTGCCCCACCTGTGGAACGTGCTGCGCGGGGAGATATGTTTCGTGGGACCGCGCGCCGAGCGCACCGAATTCGCCAACGTCCTGTGCGAGCGGATTCCTTTTTACCGCCAGCGCTACGCGGTGAAGCCGGGCCTCACCGGTTGGGCTCAGATCAACACGCCGCCGGACCAGCCTGAAGATACGCTGCGCCGCCTGGAATATGACTTCTACTACCTCAAGCACTTCTCGCGCGGGCTGGATGCCTACATACTGGTGCATACGGTCCGCGAACTATTGCTCTCCCGCGGCGCCTGACCCTCTTCCTCCGGGGGCCGCCGCATGGCATACTATTTCTTAGCCGGCCATGCCGAAAACCACGGTTGCTCCGGAGATTCGAATCACCGAACGGGAAGCCATCCTTCCCCTCTACAACGTCGTGTTGCTCGACGACAACGATCACAGTTACGACTACGTGATCGAGATGCTGCAGAGGCTTTTCATCTTCACGCTGGAGGAAGCCTTCCGGCATGCTGAAGAGGTGGACCGTTGCGGGCGCACCGTAATCATCACCTGCGAGCGTCCGCAAGCCGAGTTCGCGCGCGATCAGATCCACGCCTACGGCCCCGACCCGCGCCTGCCACGCTGCGTGGGTTCCATGTCGGCCATCGTTGAACCGGCCGGCTGATCGTTGTGATCCGATTGGGTAGTGGGTCAGTTTGGTTTTGTGGCGCAGATAATCCTGCCCAACGCCACGTTGTTCACAAAATGGAGGGCGGGCAATTCTGCCCGCAGCGGGCTTTCAAGCCGGCTCTGGCCGCCTGAAAGGCGGCTGCGGCCAAAATTGGCCACCCTCCAAAACCAAATTGACCCGCTACCGATCATTGGCGCGGACGGGGCGCAGCGGCCTGCTCCTCTTCAGTGGGGGGATCGTACATCTTCTCGGCGTACGTCCGCTGCGCCGCGGAAAGATCCACGGCATGCTGCCGCTCCGCCGCGGACAAGTGGGGCTTGCGTGTCCGCTTCAGCAGATAGAGTGCGCCGCAAACCAGAGCGCCTGTAAGCGGCGGACGCTCGAGGAAAAAATCCAAGAGTTGGACCAGGCGGTCGCCCATGTCTTCATTCTAGCGGGCGTGGCGCAGTCCCGTGGCCTGCCTCGATTTCCGGCCTTTCATTCATGGCACGGTGAACGGCACGTTACTCGAAGGCATGCCGCCAGGCGTGCCCACTTGAACGGTTCCGCTGCTCGCGCCGGCCGGCACGGTGGTGGTGATTTCGGAACTCGAAACAACTTCGAAGGCCGCCGCAGCGCCGTTGAAGCCGACGCTGACCGCGCCGGTTAGATTGGCGCCCAGAATCTTGACGGCCGCTCCCGCTTTGCCGGAGGTAGGCTGCGTTTCCACAAACGCGCCCAGACCTACGGACAGGGTGAAGATCGTGCCACAGCCACCTTCGCAGCGATCGATTCCGCCATTATGGGTTGTTCCATAAAAGTTTCCGTCAGTGGCTTGCATCAGCGGAGCCAAGGGCTCGCTGCCGTCGGTTTCTTCGAAGATGTGCAGAGTCGTAAGCGTTCCATCGAGTGTGCATCTGAAGATTGTCCCGTTGCCATAGTTGGCGCCGCGAAACTGGGTGGCGCCGTAGAGGTTTCCGTCGGTAGCCTGCATCAGCCCGGCGTACGGCGTTTCGCCGTCGGGGCACCCGGCTTGCATCCAGAAGTTGTAAAGAGTGGTCAGCGTTCCGCTCGGGGTAATCTTGAAGATTGTGCGGCAGTACTCGTGATGCGCTGGACTGGAATGCGGATCTCCGATTGCCATGCTCTCGATAGTACAAAGATCAAACGCAATGCGAAAGAATGGTATGTCAAGTACATCCCCATCAAAACGAGGAAATGGAACATAGAGGTTAAGGTGCCGCTCCCAGATCATGTCAAAGCGGCATTGGACAAGCTAGAATGTGAATGGGCTGACGGCGTGAATCACTATTTCAGTCTCTTCGGTCAAAACGTATTAGCAAGACATATCATGGTACTTGCCGACGAAGCGAACCGGATCAAACCGTTCGAGCACCGTTTCACGCCGCATACCCTGCGCCACACTTTCGTGATCCAGCACATCAAGAAAAAGACCGACATCCATTGGATCGCCCTTCATTGGGCCAAAGCCAGGGCTGCTAAAGGGACCACATCGCCAAAGGAGTAGACTTAAATCATGACCGACACGCAGCTTTACTTGGCAACCGGCGTCCCGGTGGTTCTGAACGCTGCCATGCTCACTCTCGCCGTGACACTCATTATGAATCATATGAACTCACGCTTCGACGCCATGCTGGATTTGTGGCGGGCGGAATTGCAACGGGTTGAAGAAGTACTGGATGCCCGATTGAAGCACTTGGAAGAGCGATGAGTCTAGCGGGCCGTAGCTGCGCCGGTCGTGTCGAGATTGGGTATTGCGCCGGTCCCGCTTGACTGTGCTATAAAGAAGGCAGAGCTTCCCGGTGGTCCGATTCTCGGCCACCACGCAGCAAATCCCCAGAAAAAGTGATGCACATGCAGCGGTTTTGATACAATCCGTCAAGCGTGGGCAGCAATCGTGGCACAACCGCCGCCTTATCAGTAGGGGGAGGCTCCCCCCAGCCCGGTGGTCCCGTAGAAATTACCGTCGGTGGCTTGCACCAGGCCGGCGCTAACCGAATCACCGTCCGTCCCGTCGAACGTGTGCAGCGTCGTCAGCGTGCCACCAAGGGTGATCTTGAAGACCGTGTTGAAGGTTGTCCCATAAAGACTCCCATCAGTGCCTTGGACGAGCCCGGCCCACGGTCCGGAACCATCGGACCCGTTGAAGCTATGCAGCGTGGTGAGCTCGCCGCGTGGCGTGACTTTGAACACCGTGCCACACCCCGTGCTAGACCCGGGGCAGACGTAAGGTCCGCCGACGAAGGTTGTACCGTAGAAATTCCCATCGGTCGCCTGGATCAGCCCGGCTTCGGGGCCGCTGCCGTCCGGCCCAGCGAAATTGTACAGCACTGCAAGTTTGCCGCCCAGGCCGATTTTGAAGACTGTCCCGCAGCCCGACCCGCCGCACAGGTTCGTCCCGCCCCCCGCGGTTGTCCCATACAGGTTGCCGTCGGTAGCTTGAATTAGCCCGGCCGCGGGTGCATAGGGGGAGCCGGCCTGATCGCTAAAGGAGTGCATCCTCGTGGATACGCCCTACGGAGTGATTCTAAAGACAGTGCCTCCGGCTATGTCGGGCCCGCCGGAAGAGCTTGTCCCGTAAAAACTCCCGTCGGGCGCTTGAATGAGACTGGCCGACGGGTAATAGCCGTCAGTCTTGCTGAGAGTCACAAGCGTAGTCAATGTCTGTGCGGGCAACGCCACCGACACCGCTGCATGAAGCGCCCCGATCGCGCAAGGGCTTTGCAGCCATCTTAGTCTTCCCATGCGATCTCCTGGCTCTGGGCTTGCGGCTCAGAGCGGCTCCTTACAAATTATACGGCGACCAGTGCGGCGGTGCCGACAACATGAAGTTGCTCGGGTGTGCGACGCGAAAAGTGGAGAGGCGTGAAAACTTAAGGAAAACCGCAAGATCCTCGCGTAGCCGTATTTTCGGCGCTCGGCCAGGCACGCCTGGGAGAGGAGGCCCGGTCATCGCGTTGGGCCGGCAAAAGCACATCCGGAGGATGTCTGAGGCGCACACCGGATGTTGCCACTAGCTTCTGAAGACAGTGCCACGACCGCCGCTGAAAGTGCTGGCCCGGCCATCCGTGCAACCGCGGCTTAGGGTGCGATTTGGAACACCACCCCTAAACCGTCCGCGCCGCCCGCGTTTGTCGTACCGTAGACGCTGCCATGTTCGAACACCAGGTTACTGTATGAATAGAGGCCGTCGGTGCCGCCGGTAAAGACATAAAGCGACGTGTACGTCCAGTAACCGCTGGCGGCAGGTGTCAGTTTGTAAACCGTCCCGGCGCTATAGGTGCCGTCACAGTGAGTCGTGCCATAAAGATTGCCCGACGGATCCATGATCAGGTCGCGGAAAGCACCCGAGATGCCCCATCCGGGTATGCTGTAAAGCACGGTGAAGGTCCAGCCGCTGCTTCCGGGCGTCAGTTCGAAAATTGTGCCGCCTTCCGCCGTGCCGCCCTGCGTCGCGGCGCCATAAAAATTGCCCGCTTTATCGGAGATCAGCCCTGCATAGGGAACCGATCCATCGTCTCCATTCCCGAAATCGTGCAGAATATTCTCCGTCCACCCGGACCCTGAGCGCGTCAACTGGAAGACGGTGCCGTATCCGGAAGGGCCGCCCGCTGAAGTGGTTCCGTAGAGGTTGCCGGCAGAGTCAAAAGTGACACCGCCCACGGGAATGGCTCCGTCGCTGCCCGTGCCGAAGCTGTAGAGCACCTGCTCGGTCCATGCCGCGCCTTTCTGCTTCGGCGGGCTCAGTTTGAAAACTGTGCCATTGCCGCTGGCCCCGCCTCCAGTGGTGGTGCCATAGAGATTTCCCGCCGGATCCCTGGCCAAACCGGCTTCCGGAATCGCCCCGTCCGCGGCGCCGGAGAAGCTGTACAGCACGGATTCCTGGCCCGCCCCGGTGACTTTGAAAACGGTTCCCGCTCCGGAGGCTCCCCCAGCCGTGGTGGTGCCATAAAGATTGCCGGCTTTGTCTAGAATCAGCACCCCTTCGGGATTTGCCCCGTCGCTGCCGCCGTTGAAGTTGTGCAGCACCGTCACCACGCCGGCGGCGGTCAGCTTGAAGACCACCCCGTTGCTGGAGCCGCCGCCGTAGCTCCCGGTGCCGTACAAGTTGCCCGTTCCGTCGGTCACCAAGCCGCTCAGCGGATTGGCCCCGTCGCCTGTGCCTGTAAAACTGTGAAATACGCTGAAGGTCTGAGCCTGCGCTCCTGGGATCAGCGTCGCCGCTAGCCCCAGCACGCACGCCAAAGCCAGGGTTAGGTTGTTCGTAACCGGTAACGATTTAGATTTCATGATCCGTTTCCCTCCGCCCACTCTTTTTGCCGTCCTTATCGGATTAGACAACGAAGGTGACCACAAAACAAGTGCGCCAATGTTAACCGGCGCGTAGGCAGTGCGCTAGCGCACATACCGCGACCCTCCGCCCACCTTAGCGTAAGCCGGGCCTGCGGCCCACCAATCGCGATGAAAACCCACGTGGGGCGGCGCCATGCGCCGCCGTGGGGTTTCTAGCCCCGCCTGGGCGAGCTTCGCTCGCCTAAGAGCGGGCCTGCGAGGGCCGCGCAGGCTGCGAGCCTGCCCCACGGCGGCGGACGGAATGCAGAAACGCCGCAGGACCGGAGTCCTGCCCCACAATCACCTCCGGTTTCACTTCTCCGCGATCGGGATCTCGAAATACAGCAACTCCCGCCCCGACTCCGCCTCGCGCAGCCCGCTCAGGTACAAACTCGCGCCCCGCTGATACCCAGTCTGGAAATAGAAGAAGCCGTTGGCCGACTGGCCCGGCGGCAGCACCTCGGCCGCGAAAGCGCGGCCTTCGATCTCCCAAGCGTCCAGCGGATTCTTCTTTCCAAGGCCCGTAGGCAGTGGACTCGGCATGGTACTGGGCCGGCGCGGCGCCGTCAGATACCGAATGTCTTTGGCGGGCGTGGCCTCCACCTTGTCGCCGTTCGGCCCCACCCAGACCGCCTGCAGATTTTGTACCTTGATGGTTTTGGCGGCATCGTTCTGGATGACCACAAGCACCGGCAGTACGCCGTATTTGTAGGGATTGTGCTTGCCAAACACGGGGAGCGTATCCTCGTCGTTGAAGTACGGCAACACGCCGATGGTAACCTTTTCGCTGGTCTGGCGCGACCGATAGCTGGCGGCCGCGCCCGGAGTGAACTTCGGCTCCTCTTTCTTCCCCGCCAGCGCCTTGTTTGGCGCGAGCGCCATCGCTATACTCGTGAGGAGAGCCAACCGTTTGAAAATAAAAGGCATTTATTTACTCTACCGCCTCCTTCAGGCGCTTGGATGGCCCATCGTTCTACTCTATTTCCTGGGGCGCGGACTGCGCCGGCGCGCCTACCTCAGTTCCTTGAGGCAGCGCTGCGGATACCTGCCCGCTTCCTTTAGACAGACCGTCCCCGGCGCAATTTGGTTGCACGCGGTTTCCGTGGGCGAAGCCATGGCGGCCGTGGAGCTGATCCGGCAATTGCGCGAACGCCTGCCGCGCTCTCCGGTCTTCGTCTCCGTCTCCACTTTGGCCGGATACGAAACCGCCAACCAGAAACTGCGCGATCTGGCGGGCGTTTTCTATGCGCCGCTCGATTACGTCTTCGCCGTGCGGCGCGTGCTGCGCGCGCTGCGGCCGTCTCTGGTGATCGTCATGGAAACCGAAGTCTGGCCCAATCTGTTTCGCGAGACCAAGCGGGCGGGCGCGGGCTTGCTGCTGATCAACGGCCGCATCTCCGACCGCGCCATCGGCCGCTATCGCGCGCTGCGCTGGTTCTTCGGCGGCGTGCTCGCGCAAGTCGATCTGCTGCTGGCGCAGAGCGAAGAGATGCGCCGCCGCTGGATCCGGATCGGCGCCCCAGCGGATAAGGTGCGCATCGCCGGCAATCTCAAATACGATTTTGAAGCGCGCGTGGCGGCGCCGGATTCCCCGGTCCGCCGCTTTCTCGACCGGATCCATCCGCACGCCGTGTGGATCGCCGCCAGCACCATGCCGCCCGCGGCTGCCGGCGATGCGGATGAAGACGCCGCCGTGATTGCGGCCTTTCAAAAGGTGTCCGCCCGCCTGCCGGGCTTGCTGCTGCTGCTGGCGCCGCGCAAGCCGGAGCGCTTCGATGCGGCCGCGCAAGCGCTGGCGCGCGCCGGCATTCCGTTCATTCGCCGCTCCGCGCTGACAGGCTCCGCAGAACTGCCGCTGCCCGGCGCCCTGCTGCTGGATTCCATGGGCGAGCTCGCCAGCCTGTTCCCGCTGGCGGATGTGGTGTTCATGGGCGGCACGCTGGCTTTGCGCGGCGGTCACAATATTCTAGAGCCGGCGCTGGCTGGCCGCCCTATCGTGACCGGTCCGCACCTGGAGAATTTCGCCGAAATCGCGGCCGAGTTCCGCTCGGCCGGCGCGCTGGTGGAAGTGCGCGACGCGGTTAGTTTGGCGGCCGCCGTAACGGACATACTGGAGAATCCCGCACGCGCCTTGGACCTCGCCGCAAAAGCCGCGGCCTGCGCGCGCGCCCGCCAGGGAGCCACGGCCCTCGCGGCGTGCCAGGCGTACGAAATCTTTGCCCGGCATGTGCCGCGGTACCGCCCCGCCCAGCCCGGCTTTGCCTTCCTTTGGATCCTTTCGCGCCTCTGGATCTGGGGCGCCAAGCTGAACCGCGCCCGCAACGTCGCGCGCCGCCGGCGCCTGCAAGCGCCGGTCATCAGCGTGGGCAACATCACGGTGGGCGGCACCGGCAAGACCCCCATGGTCCTCCACCTGACCCGCTGTTTGAAGGACGCCGGCTGGAATCCCGGCATCCTCACGCGCGGGTACGGCCGTCACTCGCCGCGTCCGCACCAGGCCGCCGCAGCCGGCGCGCACCTGCCCGTCAGCCAATCCGGCGACGAGCCGCAACTGTTCCTGCGCGCGGGCGTGGCGCCGGTGGGCATCGGCGCGGACCGCTGGCATGTGGGCCAATCGCTCGAACGCGAATTCGGCGTCAATGCGATCGTGCTGGACGACGGCTTTCAACACGCGCGGCTCGATCGCCAAGCCGACATCGTCCTGGTGGACGCGCTCGATCCCTTTGGCGGCGGCTATGCGTTGCCGTTAGGCCGCCTCCGCGAGCAATTAGCCGGCCTGGCCCGCGCCGATATCTTCGTCGTCACGCGCAGCGAATCCGGCCGCGTGGCCGAGGGCGCCGAGCATTGCCTGCGGCGCTATAATCCCCGCGCGCCGGTCTTCCATGCGCGCGCGCGGCCGGAGGCTTGGGTCTCCGCAACCACTGGCGAGACGGTGGCTATCGATGCGCTGCCCTATTCGCGCGTGGCCGCCTTCTGCGGACTGGGTAACCCCGGCTATTTCTGGTGTACGCTGGAACAGCTCGGCCTGCACGCGGAGGTGCGCATCGAATTCGAGGATCACCATGTTTACAGGCCGCGCGAGCTGCGCTATATGGGCCGGCAGTTCCGCGAAGACGGAGTCGAGGCGGTCGTCACCACGGAAAAGGATCTGGTCAACTTATGCGAAGATCCCGACCATTTTCTCGAGCCGCTGCCACTTTACTGGTTGCGGATCGGAGTGCAGATCGACCGGGAAGATGAGTTTCTGGAGGCTATCGCGCAGCGGCTGCGGTGACACTGCTCAACTCGCGCGTTGCAGCACCCTGCGCGCCGGCTTTTTTCGAGCCGGCTGTTCGGCGCGCAGGATAATGGCTTCGTCCATCTGCAAGCCGAATAGGTCGATGTTTCGCATGCGGCGTTCGGGCTCGCCGTCGTCGACGGGAAATTCCGCCAGAAGGGATTTGAGGTTAGGGTCGTTAACCGGAATCGGCTCCACTCTGGCTAGCTCAACGAACGATTTTCTGCCGATCGATTTAACGATGAGATCCACGAGTTCACTGGCCGCCTGATACCGGCTTTTTGGAAGCCATGGAGCGGAGACGGCCAGATCCCACTCGCCAATCCCATTCGCCCGCCGGACTGTGGGTTCTCAGCGACCTAAAATCTTCAAACTCCTGCCCGCTCTGCGGAAAACCCGGTAGTGGGACATCTTGGCTTTGGCGGCGTAGCTCGCCGCAGAGCGGGTTCTGGAGAACCCGCGCAGGCCTGGAGTCCTGCCCCACTAAAATGCCAATCTCCGCAGTTGGCTCTGGCCGCCTAAAAGGCGGCTGCGGCCAAGATTGGCCGCCCTCCAAATCCAACTGACCCGCCACCGAAAATCGGGCCATTTGAGGGTGCGGCAAGGGCGATCACGCGCAGATCCTTAGTTGAAATCGTGGCTGCCGGCTTCCATTGTCTCACCGTCAGCCGCCCGTGTTACCCTGGAATTTCCCTATGAGTAACATCGAGATTACCCTGCCGGACGGCAGTCGTCAGCCTGTCGAGCCTGGCAGCCGGCCCATCGACATCGCCCGCGCCATCAGCCCGCGCCTGGCCGACGCCGCCATCGTGGCCAAGGTGAACGGCGAGTTATACGATCTAACTCGTCCGCTGGAGTCCGACGCCGCGCTCCAGATCCTCACCGCTAAGGATCCCGCCGCCCTTCCGGTCTACCGCCATTCCACCGCGCACCTGCTGGCCGCCGCCGTGCTGGAGCTGTTTCCTGAAACCCAACTGGGCATCGGACCGCCCATCGACAGCGGATTCTACTACGATTTCGACCGGCCCACCGCTTTCACCCCTGAGGATCTGGAAAAGATCGAGAAACGCATGTGGGAGATTCAGGCGCGGGACCTGCCCTACGAGCGCGTCATGACCTCGAAGGACGAAGGCTTGCGCAAATACGCCGGCGATTGGATGAAGAAGGAACTCATCGAAGAGCGCGCCGGCGATGTCTTCAGCCAATACACGCTGGGACCGCATTTCATCGATTTTTGCCGCGGCCCGCACGTGCCTTCGACCTCCAAAATCAAGGCGTTCAAGCTGCTCTCGATCGCGGGCGCTTACTGGAAAGGCGACGAACACAATAAGCAGTTGCAGCGCATCTATGGCACCGCGTTCTTCAGCAAGAAGGACCTCGACGAGTATCTCGCCAAGCTGGAAGAAGCCAAGAAGCGCGACCACCGCAAGCTCGGCAAAGAACTCGACCTATTCAGCATCCAGGAACTCGCCGGACCCGGCCTCATCTTCTTCCATCCCAAGGGCGGCATCGTGCGCCGGCAGATCGAAGATTGGATGCGCGATCAATACATCAAGCGCGGCTACTCGCTAGTCTACACGCCGCACGTGATGCGCTCCGAGTTGTGGAAGACTTCGGGCCACTACAATTTCTACGGCGACAACATGTTCAAGCGCATGGAGCTGGATGACGCCGAATACCAGCTCAAGCCCATGAACTGCCCCGGGCACATCCTGATTTACCGCGACAAACCGCACAGCTACCGCGACCTGCCCGTGCGGCTCGGCGAGCTGGGCACCGTCTACCGCTACGAGCGCTCGGGCGTCTTGCATGGGCTGCTGCGCGTGCGCGGCTTCACGCAGGACGATGCGCACATCTTCTGCGCGCCCGAACAGATCGAAGACGAGGTCGTGGACTGTCTGCAGTTCGCCATCGATACGCTCCACACCTATGGCTTCGACCAATATGAAGCCGAACTTTCCACCTGGGACAATGGCGCCAGCGGCAAGTACGATGGCACGCCCGAGCAGTGGAAGCTGGCCGAAGACGCGCTCGCGAAGGCCACCGCGCGGCTCGACATGAAAGTGAAGGCGATGCCAGACGAGGCCGCCTTCTATGGACCCAAAATCGACGTGAAGTTGGTGGATGCCATTGGCCGCTTGTGGCAGCTATCGACGGTGCAATTCGATTTCACCCTGCCGCGCCGCTTCGGCCTGGAATACATCGCCGAGGATGGCAAGGCGCATCAGCCCCTGATGGTGCACCGCGCACTGTACGGTTCGCTGGAGCGTTTCTTCGGCATTCTGCTGGAGCATTATGCCGGGGCGTTTCCGGTGTGGCTGGCGCCCGTGCAAGCGATCGTGCTGCCGATTACCGACCGGCAGTTGGATTACGCCCGTTCGGTGCGCGATCAGTTGGATGCGGCGGGCATCCGCGCCACGGTGGACGACCGCAGCGAGAAGGTGAATCTGAAGATCCGCGATGCGCAGTTGCAGAAGATCCCCTACATGCTGGTGGTGGGAGGGCGCGAGGCGGAGAGCGGGCAGGTTGCGGTGCGGCATCGGAAGCATGGCGATCAAGGGGCTAAGCCGGTGGCGGATTGCATCGCGGAGATCCGGGGATTGATCGATTCTAAGGCTGTGACTGAGTGAACTCGTCGCGAACTTGCTGCGCTTGGGCGGTGAGGCCGATGTTGGAGTATATGTCGGCAGCCAGATCGGAGGCTTCGCGGGCGAGTTTCGTGTTGTGCTGGAGCGCGGCCAGGCGGGCCATGGAAGAAAGGCAACCCGCCTCGCCCACGCGGCTCCCAATCTGGCGATAGATAGGGAGCGCCTGCTGGTAGAGCTTCGCGGCTTCCGGGTAGTAGTCCCCTGACCGCGCCACATCGCCCAAGCCTTGTAGGCAGTTGGCCTCGCCCAGGCGATGCCCGATTTGGCGGTAGATGGGCAGTGCCTGCTGGTAAAACGTCTCGGCCTCCGCGTAGCGGGCCTGTAAGCGCGCAGCATCGCCCAGACTCTTTACGCAGTTGGCCTCGCCGAAGCGAGTCCCGATTTGACGGAAAATGGACAGCGCCTGCGGGTAAAGCTTCTCGGCTTCCGCGTAGCGGGATTGCACCACCGCCACATCGCCCAGACGTTGTAAGCAATCGGCCTCGCCCACGCGATTCCCGATTTGGCGGAGGATGAGCAACGCCTGTTGGTAGAGCCTTTCAGCTTCACCGGCGCGGGCCAGTTGGACCGCTACATGACCCAGGCTTAGAACGCAGGTGGCTTCACCCGCGCGATCCCCGATTTGGCAGTAGATGGTCAGCGCCTGCCGGTAGAGTTGCTCGGCCTCTGTGTACCGGGCCTGTTGGAGCGCCACGTCGCCCAGACGCAACGCGCAATTGCCTATGCCTACGCGGCTACCAACCTGACGGTAAATGGGCAGCGCCTGCTGGTAGAGCTTCCCGGCCTCCGCGAAGCGGGTCTGCTGCAACGCCACATCGCCTAGGTCCAGCAGGCAGTTGGCCTCGCTCAAGCGATTACCGACCTGTCGGAAGATGGGCAGCGCTTGTTGGAAGAACTTCGCTGCGTCCGCGTAGCAGTCTCGCACACGCGAGAGGCCTCCCAGGCTCATTAAACAGTGAGCCTCGCCTGTCCGATTTCCAAGTTGACGGTGAACGGACAGCGCCTGCTCGAGGAAGTTCTCGGCATCCGCATGCCGGGACTGCCGGAGCGCGACGTCGCCCAGGCTCCATAGGCAGTCGCCTTCGCCAACGCGGTTCCCGATTTGTCGGTGGATAGGAAGCGCCCGACGGTAGAACGCCTCGGCTTCCACGTAGCGTGCCCGCATGCGTGCCACATTGCCCAGGCTCTGTGTGCAGTTGGCCTCGCCTAGGCGATGCCCGATTTGCCGGTAGATGGGCAGCGCCTGCCTGTAGAACCGTTCGGCCTCCGGGTAATGGTCTTGCATGCGCGCTACGTCGCCCAAGCCCTTGGTACAGGTGGCTTCTCCCTCCTGCTCCCCGATCTGGCGGAACCCAGTCAGCGCCTGCTGGTAGAGTTGCTCTGCCTCGGCGTAGCGGGCCTGCGTACACGCCACATCGCCCAAGCTCCCGAAACAACAGGCTTCGCCTCGGCGGTCTCCGATCCTCCGATAGAGCGCCAGCGCCCGCTCTAAGTGCTCCCGGCCGCCCTCCGTGGCCCCTTCAAACTCGGACGCCCGCCCGAGCTGGTATAAAACCGCTGCCAGCACCGGCGTGTCGGGCTCGGCGACGCTCTCGATCTCTTTGAGCACGTGTTGAAGAATCTCGGTGCGCTCGTGCTTCTCGCGTAGCCCCAGGTTCCAGTCGAAGCCCTCTCTCAGGTGATCCAGCGTCGAACGGGCATCTTCAGTCTCACCCACGAAATGGTACGTGCCCGAGCGGATCGCCCAGAAATCCGGAGCGCGCGACATTAGCTCCCGCATACCGAACTCGGCGGTCCAGAAAACGACCGGGCACGAGAACCGCTTGGCCAAGTAGCTGCGGTTCAAATTCAAGATGTCAAGAGCCGGCGAATCCCGCGCCGCGGGATCGAACATCGCATCCAGCCCGAACACGAATATCACATCTGGCTGACCGCGGCCGACTGCATCCAAAAGCTGCGTCACCACGCCGTGGACTACAGTGCCATCCTCCATCGGCGGTCGCAGAGTTAGGCGAAGAATGCTCTTCTGCGGGAACCGGGCCAACAGTTCCTCCACCAGCCGGTCGCGCAGTGATGTATGATTGACGCGCACGAACGCAAGCGTGAATCCGGTAGCCAAATCAAGCATTCGCCGCAGTGCGGCGAACTCTACCCGATTCTCCGGCGATAGCGTCAGAGGAGCGGAAATGGTGGCCATGTTATACGCCCCCCGGAACAGCCGCGAGCAGCGGGTTCCAATCGTACCAAACGCCGGACTCGTCTTCATAGGGCAGCGCCATTAGATTCCGCAGCAGCAGGTTCCAAAGCTCCGGGTCGTCGCCGTAGGCCGCCTTGGACTGGTGCACGGCGCGCAATACTTCGCGCTGCTTCGGACGCAGGGACAGTGCGAGATCGTTCGCCTGCCGCCGGATAGCACGTTCGGCTATCTCGTGAGTTATCGGCAATTGGTCGCAGCGGTCGATAGCCGAGCGCAAAAGTATGAAAAGGTTGCGAATGTAACCACCTGAGACCCGGCAGAGCCGCTCAAGGACCTCGTCTTCGAAAGCCTGCTGCGGTGTGGCCCCTGTCTTGTCAATGCGTCGGTGGACGATCCGGCAGAGCGCGCGCAGGCCGTCCCGGGAGTCTCCGCCGTCACGCTGCGAAACAGGAATCAACGGTAGAAGGAAGGTCTCGCATGCGTAAGCTGCCTTCAGGGGAAGGTGCGCGTCGCTAAACGCCAGTTCGATGGGAACGGTGTACAAAACGTGGCAATCCAGAGAACGCAGGATAGCGGCGTGGTCCAGGAAGATGTTTCGCTGATTCGTGAGCCCTTTCGGGTCGATGACTTTTTGGGGAATGCGATCAAGTTCATCCACAATCACCAGAATATCTTCGGCGATACCCTTCTCTTTCAGCCACTCGCGCGCCTTGGCGAGAACCACTTTGTTGATCAAATCGTAGATCGTGGGCAGATGGCCCTCGATCAACTTTCTGAGAGTGGGACGCGCCCGCGGAACGTCCTTTAACTGTAAGCCGAACTCAACGATACCCGCCGGAGCTTTGATGGTTTGGAACTCCACCTCGCTATTCAGTAGGTCCTTGACTTCGCTGAAGAACTGATCGAGCTTCGCGCGTCCCAGCCCGAAGCCGGCCGCATCCGGGTCGTCCACAAGCTGGCGGACCATATGAAAGATGATGTCCGGCGCCTGCACGTCCTGCAAATCCAACCACTGCTCGACTTCCAGGAACGAGACGAACAACGGACGTCCCGTTTCGCTGCTTTCCAGCCTTTGCTTGACCCGCTTCAGTTCGGTGGTCTTCCCAACGCCGCGATGGCCGGTAAGCATTCGGCACACGGGTATTTCAGACCGGGCGATACCTCGCGCCAGCAGTTTCTTGATATCGTCCGGCGCAAGCGATTTCTGCTCCTGCCAGTTGACATACAAGTCCGTCTCTTACACCTCCAGAGGCCGCGCCGGATCGAACTGGCCGTAAAGCGCGCGCAGAACATCCATCGCTTCGATTGTAGTCCAACCAGGTCCCAGGATGCGAAAATGGGCCTGAGTGCCCACTGCCATCGAGGTTCCCGAAGATCTCACCGGCCTCGACGAAGCCATCGCGCAAGTCCCCAACAACCCCGCCGTCTTCCTCCTCTGGCCGCGCGAAGGCGATCCTTACCTCGCCAAAACCGCTCTCCTGCGCCGCCGCCTGCTCCGCCTGCTCAAGGAGCGCGAAAAGCCCTCCCGCCTGCTCAACCTTCGCCACACCGTCCGGCGCATCGAGTACACGCTGACCGGCTCGGCCTTCGAATCCGCCATCTTGATGTATGAGCTGGCGCGCCGCCATTTCCCCAAGACCTACCTAGACCTGCTGAAGCTGCGCATGCCCACCTACGTCAAGCTGGTGCTCACCAACGAGTTTCCGCGCAGCCAACTCACCACCCATCTGGGCCGCGCGCCCGCGCTTTATTGCGGTCCGTTCCGCAGCCGCGCATCGGCCGAGAGGTTCGAATCCCAATTCCTCGACCTGTTCCAGATGCGCCGCTGCCAGGAAGATCTGCACCCCTTCCCTGAACACCCCGGCTGCATCTATGGCGAGATGGGCATGTGCCTGCGCCCGTGCCAGCAGGTGGTCGGGCGCGACGAATATCTGCACGAAGTCGGCCGCGTGGAGGAGTTCCTGAAGACCGGCGGGCACTCCCTGCTCGACACTATCGAGCGCGCGCGCGGCCGCTATAGCGAAGAGACGATGTTCGAAGAAGCCGCCCGGCAGCACAAACGTTACGAAAAAGTGCAGGAGGTCATCAAGCTGCGGGACGAGCTGGCACGCGATATCGGCAGGCTGCACGGCATCGCCATCACGCCCTCCGCCGCGCCCGGCGCCGTGGAGCTTTGGATCGTGCGGGAAGGGCACTGGCAAGCGCCGCGGCGCCTGAGCTTCGAGATCCAGGAAGGCAAGCCGGTTTCGCTCGATGGCAGGCTCCGGGATATCTTGGGCGCGCTCCCCATGCGTCAACTCGGTATGCGCGAGCGCCAGGAGTACCTGGCATTGCTCGCGCGCTGGTATTATTCGAGCTGGCGCGACGGAGAATGGCTGCCCATCGAGGACTTCGAAAGCCTGCCTTACCGGAAACTGGTGCACGGCATTTCGCGCGTGGCCCGTGGAGCAGACGTCCAGGTTTGCGCGGGCCCTCCAGGGCCCGCTTCTCCGCCGTCGTAAAATCCAACACGATACCCTTCCGTTGTGGCGCGATTTGACATATCATGTAGGCATGAAGTCCCTAATCGCATCCGTAAGTCTTATTCTTGGCCTGTTGCCGACCGGCTTTGGCATCGGCGCGGCCCACGCACAGCAGACGCCCACCACCGTGAAAAAGGTACCGGTTCACCCTACCCAGTCGGTAGCGGGCAAGGATTTATTCCGGGAATACTGCGCCGTCTGCCATGGGACGGCCGGCAAAGGCGATGGACCCGCCGCCGCCGCGCTCAAACCACAGCCTTCGGATTTGACCCAGATTTCCAAGAATAATGGCGGCAAATTCCCCGAACTCAAAGTGCAGCACATCATCAATGGTGAAGACCAGGGACCCATCGCACATGGGTCGAAAGATATGCCCATGTGGGGCGACCTCTTCCGGCACATGGGCCCGAATCCGGATGCGGGCACCGTGCGTGTCTTCAACCTGATGAAGTATATCGAAGAGATCCAGGCGAAGTAGGGCGGCGCCATGCGCCGCCAGGCCGGCCTTTCAGGCCAACTTGGTGGCACAGCCGAGCATAGCTCGCCTCCCCAGGCTAAAGCCTATGCTACCAAGCCCTGCAAGAAGCCGGCCTACGAGGCCGCCGCAGGCTGCGAGCCTGCCCCACAAAAAGGCCAATCGCCCCACCTACCAGACCCGGCAGGGATCGGCCGACACCATCGCGTCGCCTGCTTTGCACGCGAACGCCTCCCGGAACTCCGGCATGTTTTGCAGCACTCCGTTCGCGCGGAACTCGCCGGGCGAGTGCGGGTCGGTCGCCGCCAGCACGCGCGCCGCCTCCTCGGTCGTGTTCTGGCACCAGATTTGCGCATAACCCAGGAAGAACTGCTGCGACGGCGTGAAGCCGTCCTGCTTCCCTTCCATGTGACTCGCCAAGCTGTCCATCAGCGCCATATACGCCAGGTGGATGCCCCCGTTATCCGCGGCATTTTCGCCCAGCGTGAGATCCCCTTTCAAATGCACGTCCACCGCCGGACTGAAGCCGTCGTACTCCTTCACGATGCATTCGGCGCGCGCCTCGAAAGCCTTGGCATCCTCCGCCGTCCACCAGTCGCGCACGTTGCCCGCGCCGTCGTATTTGCGCCCTTCATCGTCGAATCCATGCGTCAGCTCGTGGCCGATCACCGCGCCAATGCCGCCGTAATTCACCGCATCGCCGGCTTGCGGATTGTAGAAAGGCGGCTGCAGAATACCGGCCGGAAAATTGATGTTATTCATATTGGGCGAATAGTAGGCGTTCACCGTGGGCGGCGTCATGCCCCATTCCGACTTATCCACCGGCTTGCCGATTTTCGCGAAATTGCGCCGCTGCTCGAAGTCGTACGCGCGCAGCACGTCCCCGAAATAATCGTCCCGCGCCACCTTCACACCGCTGTAATCCCGCCATTTCTCCGGGTAGCCGATCTTGTTGGCCACCGCGCGCAGTTTCGCGAACGCCTGTTGCTTGGTCGCGGGCGTCATCCAAGCGGCGTTGTCGATGTCCTTGCGCATCTCCATCTCGATCTCGCCCACAAGCTGCAAGGCTTTCTCTTTGCTGGCGCCGTTGAACGCCGCCTTCACGAACTCCTGGCCCAGCGCCTCTCCCAAACCGCGGTCCGTGGCCCGTACGCAACGCTTCCAGCGCGCCGGCATTTCCTGGGTGCCGCGCAGAATGTGCTCGTTGAAGCGGAAGTCCTCCTCCTCGAACGCCCGCGATAACATGTCCGCGTGGGATGCCAGAACATGCCACCGCAGATATGTTTTCAGATCCCCCAGGCTGGTGTTGGCGATCGCCGCATCCAGCGCCTTCACGAAATCGGGCGCGCGCACGTTCAGCGATTCCACCGGCGGAATGCCGATCGCCGCCAGGTATTGCTTCCATTCGAAAGCGGGCGTCAGCAGCGCCAGTTCGTCCACCGTCATTTTGTGATAGGTCTTGTCGGGATCCCGCCGCGCCACGCGATCCATGGACGCGTTCGCCAGCGCCGTTTCCATCTCCATCACCGCGCGCGTTTCGGCCTCGGGATCGGCGCCGCTGGCGTCCTGCGCCTTCGCCAGCAGCGTAAACAGGGCGTGCACGTGGTCTTCATACTGCTTGCGCAATTTCACGGAGCGCTCGTCGGTCTTCAGATAGTAGTCGCGGTCAGGAAGTCCCAGCCCGCCTTGGTCCACGTGCGCGATCTCCTGGTCCGATTTCTTATCGTCGGGGCTCACCCGGAAGCTGAACAGCGCGCGCACGCCGGCCCGGTGCAGCCGTACCATCTCATCCGCCAATTCCCGCTTCGAGGCCAGCGCGTCGATTTGTTTCAGCAGCGGCTCGATGGGCTGAATGCCCTTGCGCTCGATGGCCGGCTCGTCCATGCAGGCGGCATAGAAATCGCCGATCTGCGAGTTCCCCGCCTTTTCCAGGATGCCGCGCTCGATCGCCAGATTGCGTTCAATCAGTTCATTGAACCGCCCCCAGCGCGACTGATCGGCCGGAACCGGATTGTTCCTCCGCCATGCGCCACAGGCATATTGATAAAAGTTCTGGCATGGATTCACCGTAGTGTCCATGGCCTTAAGATCGACGCCGGACGCGGACGGAGCGTCGGCGGCTTGCAAAGCGATTGTAGCGACGGCCGCCACGAGCAGGCAACGAAGCGTGTACATGCTTCCGATTGTATCCCGCGCGCGCAACTAGCTGGAATCGGAATGAGATGCGGACATCGTTCGGAAAGCTATTTACCAGCGATGCCGAGTTTGTCGTTCTCAGTGGGACGTACCTCAAGGGACGTGACGAAATTGTGGCACACCACGTCAAAATCCGCGAAGGCGTCTACGGCGACAGCCATCTGGTTTGGAAGCCTATTCACGTAAGATTTGCCCGTCCCGATGTCGCTGTGGCAGAAGTTGCCACGGAGATCACTTTTGGGCAAGACAAACGAAATACTTTCGCAACTGTTGTACTTGTCCAGGAAAACTCACAGTGGCTGATTACTGCGATGGAAAACACGCTGGTGTCCGGGCGGGCAGGCCCGTGCCCTGCTCCGAAATGACCCTAACAGCGCTCAAATCTCGCCCGCCTACTCGGAGGCCCACGTCAGCGCTTCGGCGCAGGTCAGCTCGCAAAAAAGACGGCCGGCCGCGGGCTGCGAGCCTGGGCCTAAGGCCTGTCGTCATGGTGCGGCAGACCACCAAAGACGACGAAAACTCAGTCAGCCGGATCAGGCGAGCTGCGCTCGCCTCTAAGAGCGGGGCTACGAGCCTGCCCCACTCCCCACAGGGACTTCATCGCTTCAGCGCGGGGCGCTCGCTTCCACCTGCGCGGTTTGATCCACTTTGGCCGACGGCCGCGTGCGCAACACCGGGCGGCCGGGATCCTCGCGCAGTTTGAAGCGGTTGCCCAGCAGGATCAGGCGCGCGCGCGCATCGTGGAACTCCGAAGTATCCACCAAGTATTGCGGCTCGGCCTTCAGATCCTGCTGGATGGTTTTCTGGGCGGCGCGGATGCGATCGTTGGTCATGGGGTGGGTCGAAAAGAGCTTCGAGACCGCGCCGGGCTTCTTCTTTTCGAGGGTCTGAATTCTCTCGAAAAAGTTGACGAACTCGGTCGGGTCGTAGCCCGACTTGTACATATATTGCAGACCCAGCAGATCGGCCTCGGCCTCCATGTTGCGGGAGAACTTCAGAAATCCCAGAGGCACGGCCAGCCCAACGGCCTGGCGGACGGCATAGCCGGCCCACCCGCCCGCGAATATCAGGGGGATCGTGCCGTAGTTGATGAGCTGGCCGCGGGTGGCCTGGCGCGTGCCGTGGCGCGCGGCCACGTGCGCGATCTCGTGCGCCAGCACGCCCGCCAGTTCGGCTTCGTTGTCGGCTTTCAGGATCAAGCCGGTGTTGACGAACATGAAACCGCCGGGCAAGGCGAAGGCGTTGACCTCGTCGGAATCGACGATCTTCACGCTGAATGGCACCTTGGCGTCGGAGTTGCGGGTCACCGTTTGCACCAAACGGTTCACGTATTCGGTGACGGTGGGATCGTCCACGAACTTGGCTTGGCGTTCGGTTTCCTGAGCCATCTCCTTGCCCAGACCCAACTCCCGCTCCACCGAGTAGAAGTTGACTCCCTTGCCGACGTCGCGATTCCCGATCTGCTCGGGATCGTGTTCCGGATCTTTGTCTTTGGCGGTGGCAAAAGGCGATGCCAGCGATAACAGCGCCAGCGATAGCAGGGCCGTCCGGCGATGAGTGCGCTCCATTTCCCCTCCGTAGAACGCGGATAGGGGGATTATACTCCAACCCGGCGCAGGAGCGCTATTTACCGATATTCGGGGCTTCTTTCGCGATTATCGGGGCGGCCGCCTTCACTTGGCGATCGGTTGGCGGTGCCTTCACGCGAAAGCCAGATGACCTCTACCTCGGCGACGGTCTTTTGCGCGGCGTCTTGGGCGGCACTCACAACGAAATCGCTGACCGATCGACCCTGGATCTTGGCGGCGCGCCGGACGACGGCGAGAGCTTTTGTGATACGCGTCTCCAACCTGGCGGTTCGTACATTCCCTTGGTACCAATGTGCGGCAATCTACCGTACGTGTCAATATCGAGGACGATCCAGGCTACGAGCCAGGAGGGCGGGCAATTCTGCCCGCAGCCGGCTTTCAGCCGGCTATTGGCCTTTTGGTGGGGCAGGCTCGCAGCCTGCGGCGGCCTCGTAGGCCGCCTGCCGCGAAGCTCTGGCTGGCTTTTTTGCAGGGCTTGGTGGCACAGGCTTTAGCCTGTGGAGGCGAGCGAAGCTCGCCTGTGGAGTTTGGCCATTTGATAAGCCTCGTGGGGCGGCGCCATGCGCCGCCGTGGGGCTTAAGCCCCGCTTGGGCGAGCGAAGCTCGCCTAACACAGGCTGAAGCCTGTGCTACCAGCGGGGCTAAAGCCCCGCGCGGGCTAAAGCCCGCCTCCAATTCCAGCTCCAGCAAATGTAGAACTCCAGGCACAGGCTTTAGCCTGTGGAGGCGAGCGAAGCTCGCCCTAGCTATAGCTAGCCGGCTTTCAGCCGGCTTGGCCGCCTGAAAGGCGGCCGCGGCCAGGATTGGCCGCCCCACAAGAGGGGTCTATTTTCCTATGTTGCGCACGTCGACTAGCGCGTTTTCGCGGACGGCATCGGACGGGTTGGCTACTACCACTTCGCCCGCGGAGAGGCCGCCGACCACTTCGATCTCGGAGCCTAAGTCCTGGCCGATTCGGATCTGGCGCAGGTGGATGCGATGGTCCGGCGCGACCACCGCCACGCGCGGACCTTGGCGGCCCAGGATGAGCACGTCGCCCGGGACTAGCACAGCGGCCTCCGCCCGTCCGGTCGAGAACCGAACTTGCGCATACATGCCGGGCATCAGCACGCCGCTCGGATTCGGAACTTCGAGCACCGTCAGCATGGCGCGCGAGGTGGCGTCCAGCGCGTTGGCGATACGCGTGACGCGGGCGGAGAAGACCTGGCCGGGCAACTCCTGCACGCGCAGTTCGGCGGTCTGGCCGGGGTGCATGGATGCGACGTTGGTCTGCGGCACATTGACGAAAATGCGCAACACTTGAATCTGCGCGATGTGGAAAAGCTCGCGGGCCGCGCCGCCGTTGCCGGAATTGACGAGCGTGCCGATATCCACGTTGCGCGCGGTGATCACACCGTCGAACGGCGCGGTGATGCGGGCGAACGCCTTCATCTCGTCCAAGCGATGCAGATTGGCTTCATTGCCGTGTACGGTCTCCTGGGTGGTGGCGATACTGGCCTGGGCTTTGGCGACCTGCGCCTCGGTGACGGCGAAGTCGGCCTCTTTCTGGTCGGCTTCCTGGCGGGCTACCACGCCACCTTTCGCGAGCCGCCGCCAGCGCTCGACCGTGAGGCGGGCCATGTTCAGATTGGCTTTGGAGAGATCCAGGTCGGCCTTCACCTCATTGAGCGTGGACTGCGATTGCGAGAGCGTGGCGCGCGCCTGGCGGATCTGCTGGTCGAGCTCGGGCGTATCGATTTCGGCTAGAAGCTGGCCGGTCTTGACGCGATCGCCGTAGTCGACCAAGCGGGTGCGCAGGTAGCCGTCGACGCGGGCGAACACGGGCGAATCGACTAGGGCTTGCATGTCGCCCGGCAGGTCGAGCACGGAACGCGCGGGGGCGGGGTGGGCGGTGGCTACCTCGACAAGAGGGCGTTGCTCGGTTTGGGTTTCCGCGGCCGCCAGCAGCGCCTTCTGGCGGGTGAGGCGGGGGAGGATTCCGCCGACGACGGCGGCTGCGACGAGGACGCCGATTAGCGCGAAGAAGGCTAGCAGGCCGCGGCGGCCGGTGCGCGGCTTGGGGCGGGCGGTTGGCGTCATGCCCGTCTGGGGCGCGGGGTCAACGATCATACGCCTCCGGAAGGGCGGGTCTGGAGACCCGCTGCAGACCTGGAGGTCTGCCCCACAGCATCCACCTCGGCTTCGTGCTGAAGGTAGGTCGGTGGATTGCGGCGGAGGACGCTGTAGACGACTGGCACGAAGAAGAGCGTGGCCACGGTGGCCAGCAGTAGTCCGCCGATAACGGCGCGGCCTAGCGGTGCGTTCTGTTCGCCGCCTTCGCCGATGCCCAGCGCCATCGGCAGCATGCCCACGACCATGGCCAGCGCGGTCATAATCACGGGGCGCAGGCGGGTGTAGCCGGCTTCCAGCGCGGCGGTGATGGAATCGGCGCCGGTGGCGCGCACGTCGTTGGCGAAGTTCACGAGCAAGATGCTATTCGCCGTCGCCACGCCAATGCTCATGATAGCGCCCATCAGCGAAGGGACATTGATGGTCGTCTGGGTGACGAATAACATTAAGAGGATGCCGGAGAGCGCGCCAGGCAAGGCCATCAGGATGATGAACGGATCGAGCCAGGATTGGAAGTTGACCACCATCACGAAATAAACGAGCACGACTGCGAAGACCAGCCCAACGCCCAGGCCGATGAAAGAAGTCCGCATGGTTTCCACCTGGCCGCGCGTTTCGAAGAAGCTGCCCTTGGGCAGTTTGGAACGGAAACCATCCAACGCCCGATGCACTTCGCCGGCCACGCTGCCGAGGTCGCGATCCTGCACGTTGGCGTAGACGTCGTAGAGCGGCTGCACATTATAGTGATTGACGACCGAAGCCGTGGAGCCGCGCTCCAGACGCGCCACGTTGGTGAGCAATTGGTTTTGGGCGCGGGCGCCGCCGGCATGCACGGGCGTGCCCAGCAGGTCGGCGGTGGAAGCCATGCGGTATTCGGGAGTCTGCACGGCGATGGGATAATCCACGCCGTTCTGCGGATTGATCCAATAGTTCGGCGCGAGTTGCATGTTGGAGCTGAGAGAGATCAACAGGCTGTTGGCCACGTCCTGCTGGGTGAGGCCGAGTTGATCGGCGCGGGTGCGATCCACGTTGAAGCGCAGTTCGGGCGCGTCCACGACCTGATGCAGGTGCACGTCCACCGCGCCGGGGATGCGGGCCAGGCGCGCGGTAATCTGCTGCGCCAGCGCATAGTTGGCCGGGGCATTGGTGAGCGGCCCGATGACCTGCACGTCGATGGGGGCGGGCAGTCCGAAGTTGAGGATCTGGCCGACGATATCGGCGGGCTGGAAGAAGAAAGTCAGATCGGGAAACTGGCGGTTCAGGCGATGGCGCAGATCGCGGATGTAGTCCCATGTGGAAGCGTGGCCGGGCTTCAGCGACACCAGGATCTCGCCATCGAACGAGCCGATGGTGGCGGTGTCGCTCAACGCAATGTTGTAACCGCTGTAAGGCAAGCCGATATTATCGAGGATATCCGATAGCTCGGCGGGCGGCACGGTCTGGCGGATGGTGTCTTCGACCTGTTTGAAATAGGCCTCAGTCTCTTCGATGCGGGTGCCGGCCGGCGCGCGTACGTGCAGGCGGATCTGGCCGGCGTCCACTTGGGGAAAAAAATCAGTGCCGATGAAGGGGATGAGCGCGGCGCAGGCGATCGCGATCAGCCCGAAGCATGCGGCCACCAGTTTGCGATGCGCCAGCGCGGCTCCCAGCAGGCGGCGGTAGGCGTTGCGCGTGCGTTCGAAGCGCGTTTGGAAGCCGTGGTGGATGCCGGCGAAGAAGCCGTGGCCGGTATCGGCCATTTCGCCGGACTCGTCCTGGTAGCGGCCGGCCTCGGCGCGCAGCAGGTATTTGACCATGGTCGGGACGAGGGTGCGCGAAAGGATATACGACGCCATGATGGCGAGCACTACCGCCAGAGCCAGGGGCGTGAACAGGTAGCGTGCGGCGCCGCTGAGGAAGATGACGGGCACGAAGACGATGCAGATACACAATGTGGAAACGAACGCGGGGACGGCGATCTGCGACGCGCCATCCAGGATGGCCTTGACGATGGGCTTGCGCTGGCCCATGTTGCGATGGATGTTTTCGATTTCGACGGTGGCGTCGTCCACCAGGATGCCGACGGCCAGGGCCAGACCGCCGAGGGTCATGACGTTGATGGTTTCGCCCAGCAGGTTCATGACGGCGAGCGAGGTGAGAATCGAGAGCGGGATGGAGATGCAGACGATGATGGTGGAGCGCCAGCTTCCAAGGAAGAGCAGGATCGTGAGGCCGGTGAGGCAGGCGGCGATGATGGCTTCCTTGAGCACGCCATTGATAGCGGCGCGCACGAAGATGGACTGATCGAACAGCAGTTTCAGATTCAGAGCGGCAGGCAGCGTGGAGCGGATGCGCGGCAGGATTTCTTTGATTTTCGCGACGATGCTGAGGGTAGACGAGCCGCCGTTTTTCAGGACCGTCAGCAGCGTGGCGCGGTTGCCGTTGTGGCGCACGATGTTCGATTGGATGGCGTAGCCGTCGCGCACGTGGCCCACGTCGCGGATGTAGATTGTGGTGCCGTTGGTCTGTTTGATCGGCAGGCTGTTGAAGGCGTCGGCGGAGGGGGGCAGGCTGTTGAGGCGCACGACGAATTCGTTGGGGCCGATCTTGGCGATGCCGGAGGGGATGATGAGGCTTTGCGCGTTGACCGCGTTGACCACGTCGTTGGCCGACAGCCCTTGCGCGTAGAGCGACTTCAGGTCGATATCGACCATAATCTGGCGGGGGCGGCCGCCGTAGGGGAGCGGGAAACTGGCGCCCTGCACGGTAGCCATCTGAGTGCGGATGAAGTTGTAGCCGTAATCGTAGAGCGACGATTCGCTCATGGTGTCGGACGAGATGCTCATCTGCAGGATGGGTACGCTGGAGGCGTTATAGCGCAGGATGGAGGGCGGCGTCATGCCGGTGGGCAGGGAGTGCAGGACGGCTTGGGAGGCGGCGGCGAGTTGGGCGACGGCGGCGTCGACTTTGGCGCCGGCGTGGAAGAAGACCTTGATGATGGAGAGGCCGGGGAGCGATTGCGACTCCATGTGCTCGATGTCGTTGACCGAGGTGGTGAAGGAGCGCTCGCAGCGGATGGTGACGACCTCAGCCATTTCCTCGGGAGAGATGCCGGCGTAGGACCAGATGACGCTGACGACGGGAATATCGATTTCGGGGAAGATATCGGTGGGCATGCGGAAGGTGGCGAGGATGCCGAGGATGACGATCATGAGGGACATGACGACGAAGGTGTAAGGGCGGCGAAGGGCGAGGCGGACTATCCACATTGATTAGCGCCTGGAGGGTCTTTCTGATAGTTTAATCCGATTTGGGCGCGGGGCGAGGCGCGCTTCGCCGGCTGGGCGCCTTCGGATCGGACAAACAAAGCCCAACGTATTGATAATAAAGGCCTGCTTGATTCCGGCGGTCCGGTCAGGGTTTTCCGCCGATCAAAGCCAATTTCCGATATCGCATCAGGCCTAACCACACCGGCCCGTGTGCTATGCTACCGGCAGGAGTCTGGATTTTTCCGGATTTCCGTGAAGCGCCAAAACCGTATGAGCACCGTCAAAGTCCAACCCAAAGGCCAAATGACCATTCCCCGCAGAGTACGCTCTGCCGTGGGCTTGGTTGACGGCGACCTGGTCGAAGTCCGGGCGGTTGGGAAAAAAATTGTCATCATCCCGCAGTTGGTGATCGACCGCTCCAAATTCCCCAACGCCGATGACGAATACACTCCCGAGCAGCGCCGCATCGTTAATGCCCGCCTGGACGAAGCCGAAAAGGGACCTTTCCACGGCCCGTTCAAAAACGGCGCCGAGGTTGCGGCATTCCTCAAGAAGAGGGTCCGGAGCACCGCCAGGGCGGCCAAATCAAGAAAATCGGGATGAACGTCCGCCTTTCGCAGACCGCCGTCGAGGGCTGTTCGACGCACCTCTACCGGTCCTAAAAGCCTTCATCAAGCAAATCAATTATCTGGTCCGCAACCTTAACCACCCCTCGCTTCGCGCCATGAAGTTTGACGAAGCTAAGGGCCGCTGGCAAGCCCGCATCAATGACGATTGGCGCTTTTACTTCACCATCGAGCGCGATACCTACCGCGTCAGCGAGATTATCCCCATCCCAAATGACCTATGAGGCAGCAAGATGATTGCTGGGCGGTGAAAAGCCGTCGTCTTCACCCACAACGCCACCCTACCACAGCCGTGCGACGCTGCGACGGGCCGCCTGAGACGCCCGTTGCCAACCGCGGTCGTTGGCGGTATTCTGTACGCTTCAGAGGGAGCTGACCGGGTATGGTGCGAATCAGTTTTGCGACGCTCGGGCTTGTGTTTGTCCTTTGCCTCCGTGCGGACGCGCAACGAGTGGCGCTAAGAATCGAATATAAGGACCTGTTCGTCGAGTATCATATGGACAAGACCTACAAGTGGCAATCTAAACATAGCCACGAGCCGCCGATTGAGATCTACAATTGCTCACTTGCCTGGATGGCGCCCGATGGCTTCGTTTTGAAGCAAGGGCGCGGGGTTATTCCGCTATCCCTCCCCGACGCCGATCCTAAGCAATTCCGACTGTACCCCTTACCGCTGATTGACGATATTCGAAGGCCTGGCTTCGAGTTCGAGGGGAAAGGGGTTGATAGTCATAAATCCCCCGTATTTTACGCGTCGATTCAGCTTAGCAGGATCGAGAGAATCGAGTTTGTGGATGACGCTGACCTGAACGATCTTGGGCCCGAGTGGTTCCACGGGCTTGGCTCGCTACTAATTACACTCAAGGGCCAAACATCATCTGCGCGCGTTCATATTCGCAACAGGATATGGGATAGCTATGAGCTCGTTCCGGTGGTCTCGGGTTATACCTACGACGCAGCGGGCAACACAGCGGAACTTGATGTACGATTCCCGTGGATACGTAGGTTGACTGCTATTGACGACCGCGCCGCGCCGAAATGAAGTATTCGTGGTCCGATTGCAGACGATCAAATCATCCTCTGAGGTTGGTAGGCTTCCTGTGGCGGCAGGCTATTGAGGCGCACGACGAATTCGTTGGGACCGATTTTGGCGACGCCGGAGGGGATGATGAGGCTTTGCGCGTTGACCGCGTTTACCACGTCGTTGACCGAGAGACCTTGCGCGCAGAGCGATTTCAGGTCGATATCGACCTTGCTCTGGCGCTGGATCTGGCGGGGGCGTCCGCCATAGGGGAGCGGGAAACTGGCGCCCTGCACGGTAGCCATCTGAGTGCGGATGAAGTTGTAGCCGTAATCGTAGAGCGACGACTCGCTCATGGTGTCGGACGAGATGCTCATCTGCAGGATGGGTACGCTGGAGGCGTTCTAGCGCAAGATGGAGGGCGGCGTCATGCCGGTGGGCAGAGAGTGGAGCACGGCTTGGGAGGCGGCGGCCAGTTGCGCGACGGCGGCGTCCACCTTGGCGCCGGCGTGGAAGAACCTTGATGATGGAGAGGCCGGGGAGAGATTGCGACTCCATGTGCTCAATGTCGTTGACCGAGGTGGTGAAGGAGCGCTCGCAGCGGATGGTGACGACCTCGGCAGGGGAGATGCCGGCGTAAGACCAGATGACGCTAACGACGGGGACGTCGATTTCGGGGAAGATGTCGGTGGGCATGCGGAAGGTGGCGAGGATGCCCAGGATGACGATCATGAGGGACATGACGACGAAGGTGTAGGGGCGGCGGTGGGCGAGGCGGACTATCCACATTGATTAGTTGCCAGAGGGTCTTTCTGATATTTTAATCCGATTTGGGTTGGGGCGAGGAGAGGCTCGCAGAAGGGGACCTTCAAATTGGACAAACAGACCCCAACATAGTGATAATAGAAGCACTTCGTGTATATACGCAGATTGTAGGTGCCGCCCTTGGCTTGCCTCGCTCGTCGCCAGTAGGACTGCGAGGAAAAGCCAAAGCGTCATTTCTAGCTGTGGCGCGAAATGTCTTCACCCAAGGCCACACTACCACGGCCGTTAGGCAGCTCTGCCGGGTGGATTGGCGGTTCGGACCTGTTTTCAACAAGAGCCAGGCGAGCGCCGGCGTGTGATCACCCGGGTGAATTCAGGGACGCGCTGGCGCGGTCGGGATGACCGGGAGAGTCAGCTCACGAGCCTCTTTTCGTCGGCGTCCAAGGCCTCATGCAGGAGCATCTTGAGGTACGTCTGATAGCGGAGGCCCCGCTTGGCGGCCAGTTTGCGCGCGCGTGTCAGTTCCTCCGGGGCGATGCGAATGGTAACTGTTTCGGAGGCACCGGGCAAACCGGTTTGGCTCAGGCGGCGCAGCTTTCCCTGTTGGCTGGCAGTTTGGAATCGTTCGGCGAGAACTTCGGGGTGTGCATCCCACCAGGAAGCTTCCTCTTCTTCGGTGGCAAATTTGGGAATGGGTTGGTGAGTCATAGAAATTAGCCTTCCTCGTAGCTTTCCTGCTGTTGCGGAGTCATAGGGTGGGCCGTGACGAAGCGCACGCGAGCGCCACGGGCGGTAAAAACGAAGGCCAGGCGGCGGCCGGCGCCGGTTTCGCCCAAGGCGAGGTAGCGGAGTTCTCCATCAACGAATTGCTCTTCGACGATGAGGGGATCATTGCGATAGCATTGCTCGGCTTCCTGGGGCGAGACGGCATGGCGAGCAAGGTGGCGGCGGTTGGCATCATCCCAATCAAAAAGCGCTGCTGGCTGCTGCTCCAGACGCCTGTACCTGCATTGTGTTTACCACTTTCAATGGTCGGGAGTCAAATCAGCGACGCGGCCAGCGCTCGGACACACGGCGGCTCTGCCCTCGCCCTTGACCACTTCCCAACCGTCTGGCTCTAAGACGGAGCGGATATATTCCTCCTCGGGGTTTGGGTCAAAGATGTTCCTGATGCGAACTTGTATGTGCTGGTCCTGATTATCCACAGTCTATACGGGAAACAGCTGTGCTGCCGCGTGAGGCGACGGTATCATTCTACGTTCCACAGGCAGACGCAGCCGTCATAAGCGCCAGACAGGACACGCCGCCCGTCAGGGGAGAAGGTCGCGGCTGCGACTCCAGCACATTGCCCCGTCAGAGTCTGAATCGAATTCCCCGTGTTCAGGTTCCAAAGGCATACGTTGAGCCCGTCCCCAGCGACGATCCCAACTGGGGACCGAGGGGAAAGCGCGACGGCGCCGATCGGATTGCCAAAACCTGTAAAGCGCCGGATCGCGCGTCTGCCTTCGATGTCCCACAGGCGGCTCGTCATATCAGCGAGCCAGTGAGAAGGAATCGCCCGTCTCGCGAAACCGCGACGCTAGTCACCAGTGAGCTATGGCCTGCCAGGGAACACCACTCGTTTCCAGCGCGCAAGTCAATGCACCGCACCGTGCCGCGGTCACCACTGACCGCGGCAAAGCGATAGTCGGGTGAGAACGCCACGGCCATGAACAGGTCGTCACAGCAGGAGATGCGGTGCACTTCGCGACCGGTACCGATGTCCCAAATCCGAAGCGTCTCCTCGTAGGATGAGATGACGTGCCGCCCGGCCGGATGGAACCCGACGGTGTAGACGCCGAGTTTGTGCCCGTGGTAGCTCGCGACCCTTCGTCCGTTGCGGAGGTCCCACAGGTCCACGGCGTTAGAGGCTGAGCATGCCAGAAGGGAGCCGTCCGGCGAAAGGGCGACGCTCTCTATTGGCCCGGCCGCGCGAAGGCCGACAAGCAGTCGCCCGCCCGTCTCCCACACCTGCAATTTGCCATCGATCCCGCACGAAAGGAGCCGCGTACCGTCAGGGAAAAAGAGCACGGAGTTGACTCTCTTCTCGTGCGCTTCGAAGCGGACAAGCAACGGCGGTTTCGTGCCCGCTACGGGGCCCTTGTCGCCGTGCGTCCCGACTTTGGCTGGCAAGCCGTCGTCCGGGTCATAGACACCGGCATAGTGTTCTCTCCAAGATCGGTGCGTGCTTGTCCGGGAGATGCCGGCGTAAGACCAGATGACGCTGACGACGGGGACGTCGATTTCGGGGAAGATGTCGGTGGGCATGCGGAAGGTGGCGAGGATGCCCAGGATGACGATCATGAGGGACATGACGACGAAGGTGTAGGGCGGCGGAGGGCGAGGCGGACTATCCACATGGGTTGGCCGGGGGGCTTTCTGATATTTTAATCCGATTTGGGGGGCGCTTCGCGCGCCGGGGCTCGGGGCTGGGGGCCGGGCGCTGGTGGCCCGGTGAGCCGGGGGCGTTCCTGAGCCGGGCTTGCGATAGATGAGCGGATCGAGCGGCGGCCTATGTGCGCGCTTGACACAGGTTGCCGTTGCTCTTACCCTTGGGGCATGGAAGTAAATCTTAACCCCGACCTACAAGCCAAGCTCAACCGGCTCGCCGCCGACCGCGGTAGCGACGCGGGTACCCTTGTGCAGGAGGCGGTTGAGCGCTTCGTGGACCACGATGAGTGGTTCCTCCGGGAAGTGGAGAAGGGAATGGCTGCCGCGGACAGTGGCGAACTCATCGACCATGAGGATATTGGCAAGTTGATTAATAGCCGGTATCGAGGCTGATGCGCATCCGGTGGACGGAACCCGCCGCCCGCGACCTTACAAACATCTGCGAATACACCGAGGAGCATGACGGTCCGGAAAGCCGCCCGGCGTATGGCGCTGAGAATATACGAAGGTCTGGGCACCCTCGCGCAGTTTCCACGTCGTGGCCGCCCAGGCCGCAAGTCAGGCACTCGCGAGCTTGTGTTTCCCGGGCTTCCCTTTTTGGCGATTTATCGCGTCGGCGAAGAGGTTATCGAAGTCGACCGCATTCTCCACGGCGCGCAGAAATGGCCTTAGCCAAAACGCACCGAGGCGCACGACGAATTCGTTGGGCCGATCTTGGGATGCGGCGTTGACCACGTCGTTGGCCGAGAGGCCTTGCGCATAGAGCGATTTCAAGTCGATATCGACCTTGCTCTGGCGGGGATCCGGCGAGGGCGTCCGCCGTACGGGAGCGGGAAGTGGCGCCTTGCACGGTAGCCATTTGGGGTGCGGATGAAGTTGTATCCGTGGTCGTAGAGCGACGACTCGCTCATGGTGTCGGACGAGACGCTCATCCGCAGGATGGATGGGTACGCTGGAGGCGTTATAGCGCAGGATGGAGGGCGGCGTCATGCCGGTAGGCAGGGAGTAGAGGACGGCCTGGGAGGCCGCAGCCAGTTGCGCGACGGCGGCTTCGACTTTGGCTTGGGGGTGCAAGAAGACCTTGATGATGGACAGGCCAGGGAGGGATTGCGACTCCATGTTTTCGATGTCGTTGAGCCGAGGTGGTGAAGGAGCGCTCGCAGCGGATGGTGACGACTTTAGCCATCTCATCGGGGGAGATACCGGTGTAGGACCGGATGATGCTGACGGGGATGTCGATTTCGGGGATTGGGCAATAATATACTCGACATAACCAAACAAACGCGCGGCCGCGGACGGACAACCGCCGACCGGCAGAAACGGCACCCACGCGCAACGCGCGCCCACTCTGCCAAAATAAAAACGTGGCCCCCAACAGATTCCGCATCGGCCTGGTGCAAATGGCCTGCTCCCCCGACCCCAACGAAAACTTCGCCAAGGCCGAATGGCGCATCCGCGAAGCCGCCGCCCGCGGCGCCCAAATCGTGTGCCTCCAGGAGCTGTTCCGCTCCCAATATTTCTGCCGTGAGGAAAACGCCGCCCTATTCGACCTCGCCGAGTCCATCCCCGGCCCCTCCACCGCCGCCCTTAGCCGCCTGGCCGCCGAACTCGCCGTCGTGATCGTCGCGTCTCTGTTTGAGCGCCGCACCGCGGGCGTCTATCACAACACCGCCGTCATCATCGACGCCGACGGCTCCCTCGCCGGCATCTATCGCAAGATGCACATCCCCGACGACCCGCTCTATTTCGAAAAATTTTACTTCACCCCCGGCGACCTCGGCTTCCGCAGCTTCCCCACTCGCTACGGCCGCGTTGCCACCCTGGTCTGCTGGGACCAGTGGTATCCCGAAGCCGCCCGCCTCGCCGCCCTCACCGGCGCGCAGGTGCTCTTCTACCCCACCGCCATCGGCTGGCATCCCGCCGAAAAAGAGGAGTTCGGCGCCGCCCAGCACGACGCCTGGCGCACCATCCAGCGCGCGCACGCCATCGCCAACGGCATCTATGTCGCAGCCGTCAACCGCGTGGGTTTCGAAGGCCCGCCCGACCACGGCCTGGAATTCTGGGGCGGCTCGTTCGTGGCCGATCCCTTCGGCCAGGTGGTCGCCGAGGCGCCGCACGATCGCGAGGAAATCCTGATCGCGGAGTGCGACCCGCGCCGCATCGAAGACGTACGCCGCAACTGGCCCTTCCTGCGCGACCGGCGCATCGACGCGTACGGCGACATCACGCGGCGTGTGATCGACTGATGCCCGATACTCCGCGCGCACTGGGCTTCCGCATGCCGGCCGAATGGGAGCCGCACGAGGCCACCTGGATCGCCTGGCCGCACAATCGCGGCGATTGGCCGGGCCGTTTCGCGCCCATCCCGTGGGTCTATGCCGAGATCGTGCGCAAGCTGGCGCGCGTCGAGCGCGTGCGCATCCTGATAAAGGATGGCCTCGCCGAAGTAAACGCGCGCCGCATTCTATGCAAGGCCGGCACAAATCCGGAGGCGGTGGAATTCTTCCACGCGCCCACCGACCGAAGCTGGACGCGCGACTATTGCCCGCTGTTCGTCAAGAATCGCGCGGGCGCGGTGGCGCTGACGAACTGGAGCTTCAATGCATGGGCTAAGTATGACGATTATAAAAACGATGCCGCCATCCCGGCGCAGTTAGCCGCCGCCCTGAAATTGCCCGCATGGGAGCCGGGCCTGGTGCTGGAAGGCGGCAGCATCGACGTGAACGGCCGCGGGTTATTACTTACAACCGAAGAGTGTCTTCTAAGTCCGGTGCAGGCGCGCAATCCACAACTGACCCGCCGCCAAATCGAGATAGCGCTAAGAGACTACTTAGGCGCACGGCAAGTCGTCTGGTTGCACAATGGAATAGCGGGCGACGACACACACGGCCACGTGGATGACTTAGCCCGCTTCGTCAACCCCAATACAGTAGTTATAGCATCCGAAGCGGATCGTTCGGACGTCAACTATGAACCGCTCCGCGAGAACCTGGCAATCCTGCACAAACAACCGCTGCGGGTAGTAAAGCTACCTATGCCCGCGCCGTTGCTCTTCAACGGCCACCGCCTCCCGGCAAGCTACGCCAACTTCTATATAGCAAACGGCCTGGTCCTGGTGCCCACCTTCAACGATCCGAACGATCGCATAGCCCTGCGCACACTAGCCCGCCTGTTCCCGGACCGCGAAGTAACCGGAATCGACGCCGTAGAGTTAGTCTGGGGCCTGGGCACTCTCCACTGCCTGACTCAACAGCAACCGTGGGGCAGGCCGGCAGCCCGCGGCGGCCTCGCGGGCCGGCTTCCCCGCCTTATTTCGCCGCCTGCTTAATCAACCACTCCTGAGTATTCACCGCCCTCTTACCCCCCGCGGCCGTCCGCCGCGCATAAGTCCCATCGCTCTTCATCTGCCGGCCCTTAACCGTATCCGACAAATAAACAGCCAAAATTTCATCTCTAACATGCTTCACCAACTCCGCGCCTTCCAACGGAAACAACACCTCTACCCGCCGATTGATGTTACGCGGCATCAAATCCGCGCTGCCCAGGTAGATCTCTTCCTTCCCGCCATTGCGGAAAAAGTAGATGCGGCTGTGTTCCAAAAAACGGCCCACCACGCTGATCACCTGTATATTATCGCTGACTCCCGGAATCCCCGGCCGCAGGCTGCAGATGCCGCGCACCAGCAGGTCCACTTTCACGCCCGCCTGAGACGCCATATAAAGCAGCCGGATCACCTGCGGGTCCACCAATGCGTTCATCTTGAAAACCAGATGCCCCTTCTCGCCCTTGGCCTGCAGCGCGATCTCGCGCTTGATCATAGCCTCGAATCGTTCGCGCAAGTTCACCGGCGAAACCAGCAGCTTCTGATAGTCGGTCTTGGCGGAGTATCCGGTCAGGAAGTTGAACAGGTCGGTCGCGTCCGATCCCAGTTCGTCGTCGCAAGTCAGCATGCCGATGTCGGTATACAGATGCGCCGTGACCACATTGTAGTTGCCCGTGGCTAAGTGGATATAGCGGCGGATCGCGCCGGCTTCTCTCCGCACCACCATCAGCAGCTTACAATGCGTCTTCAGCCCCAGCAGCCCATAGACCACATGCACGCCTTCTTTTTCCAGCGCGCGCGCCCACTCGATGTTGCTCTCCTCGTCGAAGCGCGCCTTCAACTCCACCAGCACGGCCACCTGCTTGCCTTCTTCGTTGGCCTCCAACAGCGCTTCCACCACCGGCGAATTCCGCCCGATGCGGTACAGCACCATTTTGATGGCCAGCACGTTGGGATCTCTGGCCGACTTTTTCAGAAAGTCGACCACCGGTTGGAAGGAATCGAACGGATGGTGCAGCAGGATGTTCTGCCGCCGGATCAGCGCGAAAACATCTTCCTCGGCAGTGGCCGCCGCCAGCGTTTTGGGCACGGCGGGCATGAAGGGAACGTCCTTCAGATCCCCCCGGTCGAGCGCGTACAAATGCATGAGGCGGCTGAGCGACAGCGGCCCGCGCACGCGATACACCTGGCTGGCGTCGATCTCCAGGTTGTTCACCAGGATATCCAGAATGTGCGTGGGCATGTCGTCGGAGACCATCAGCCGCACGACGCTGCCGAAGCGCCGCTGCCGCACACCCTCCTCGATAGTCTCCAGCAGGTCCTCGGCTTCCAGTTCCTTGATGGCGATATCCGCGTCGCGCGTCACGTGGAAGGGATGCGCCTCGATGACGTCCATGCCGCGAAACAGCGCGGGCAGGTTGGCCGAGATCACCTGCTCCAGCCAGACGAAAGTTTCCTCGCGCGGCGGGCGCTTGCGGCTCTTCTTGCGCGGCCGTTTCAGCGGGACGAATTGCGGCAGCGAATCCGGGATCTTCACGCGCGCAAAGTGCTCCACGCCGTCTTTGTCGCGGATCAGCACCGCCAGATTCAGGCTCAGATTGGAGATATGCGGAAACGGACGCCCTGGATCGAAAGCCAGCGGCGTGAGCACCGGAAATGCGGTCTCGTTGAAGTATCCATCGGCGATGGCCAGTTGCTTCTCGTTCAGCGCGGCGTAATCCAGAATTTGAACGCCGGCTTCGGCCAGCGCCGGCAACAGTTGGTCGTGCAGGCACTTGTGCGCCTCCGCCAGCAGCTTCTTCACCTCGCGCCGGATGGCCACTAACTGCGCTGTCGGATGCATGCCGTCGGGACCCACATCCAGAATTCCGGCATCCACCTGGTCGATCAAACCGGCCACGCGCACCATGAAGAACTCATCCATGTTGGAGCCGACGATGGAAAGGAACTTGACGCGCTCCAGCAGCGGATTGCGTTCGTCCTGCGCCTCCTCCAATACCCGCGACTGGAATGCCAGCAGGCTCAGCTCCCGGTTGATGTAGAGCGACGGCGAATTGAGGGGTGGAATCTCAGGCGCCGGCGCGCGTTTCGGCGCAGCCGCAACCGTGCGGGTTTTCTTAGGTATCACGTCCCTACAGTTTACCGCGTTGGTAGTACAGGCTTCAGCCTGTGGCAGCGAGCTTCGCTGGCCGAAGAGCGGGCCTGCGAGGCCCGCGCAGGCTGCGGAGCCAGGCTGCGAGCCTGCCCCACTACCTCTAATCGATATACTCGTAAGCCACCAGCGTCAGAAACTCCGGAAAATCCGCGCTGGTCATCATCTGTTCAAACATCCGCGCTGCCTGCGACAGTTGTGCGCCGGCCACATCCGCAATCGCCCGCTTCACCAACTCCGCAGTCACCGCACGTCCGTCATTCAGCTTCGCGCCATGCTTCACCCACTGCCAAACCTGCGCACGGCAGATCTCGGCGGTCGCCGCATCTTCCATCAAGTTATAAATCGGGACGCAGCCGTTGCCGCGCATCCATGCCTCCAGATACTGAATGCCGACGTCGATGTTCCAGCGCAGACCGGCTTCGGTGATGTCGCCGTCGGGGACGGCCAGCAGATCCGCGGCAGTCACCTGCGTGCCCGGCCGGCGCTGCAACTGGTTCGGACCCGCCATGTGCGTGTCGAAGATCTCTTTCGCCACGGGCACCAGCCCCGGATGCGCCACCCAAGTGCCGTCGTGCCCCGCGCGCACTTCGCGCAGCTTGTCCTGCCGCACCTTCTCCAGCGCCTGCTCGTTGGCCGCCGGATCGTTCTTGATGGGAATCTGCGCCGCCATCCCACCCATGGCATGCACACCGCGGCGATGGCAGGTCTCGATCAGCAGGTTGACGTAAGAGCTGAGGAAATGCCGCTCCATGGTGACCTGCGCGCGGTTGGGCAGCACGAAGCCGGGCCGGTTGCGGAATTTCTTGATGAAGCTGAAGATGTAGTCCCACCGCCCGCAGTTGAGCCCGGCGGAGTGTTCGCGCAGCTCGTAGACGATCTCGTCCATCTCGAAAGCAGCCAGAATGGTTTCGATCAGCACGGTGGCGCGAATGGTCCCGCGCGGCACTCCCAGCTCCCGTTGCGCGAAGTGGAAGACATCGTTCCAGAGGCGCGCTTCCAGGTGGCTTTCCATTTTCGGCAGATAGAAATACGGCCCGGTCCCCTTGGCCATCAGGGCCTTGGCGTTGTGAAAGAAGTAAAGGCCGAAGTCGAACAGACTACCCGAGATCGGCCGGCCGTCTATCAGGAAGTGCTTCTCATCCAAGTGCCAGCCCCGCGGCCGCACCATCAACACCGCGGGGCGCTCGCCCACTTCGTAGCGCTTGCCTTCGGGGCTGACGTAGCCGATCGTACCGTTCACCGCGTCGCGCAGGTTGAACTGCCCGTCGAGATTGTTCCGCCAAGTGGGTGAATTCGAATCTTCGAAATCCGCCATGAACACGCTGGCGCCCGAGTTCAAAGCGTTGATGATCATTTTGCGATCCACCGGCCCGGTGATCTCCACGCGCCGGTCCTGCAGGTCGGCGGGAATGGGTGCGGCGACCCAATCGGAATCCCGGATCCAGGCGGTTTGCGCCAGAAACTGTGGCATAACACCACGATCGATTTCCTGCTGCCGCTCGTGCCGGCGCGCGAGCAGTTGTTGGCGGCGATCGTCGAAGTTCTGTGAAAGGGCTTTAAGGAAGCTCACGGCTTCGGGGGTGAGAATACTGCGATCGGCGTCGGTAATAGGTGCAGCGACCTGAATGGGTTCCAGTTGGGCTTTGGGCATGGTCTTTATCAATATCAGGTTAGCGCCGTAGCGGCGGCCACACCATGCCACTAGTCCGTTTCGGACCAGTAGTCCGTTACGTCCCGCACTATTTCACTTTTTCCGGAAATCGCGATCTACTGCAAATGGAGGCTACACTTCCCGAATGTTGGATAACGGAACGCATGAAAATGGACACCACGATACTCTGCGCCATTGGAGCACAGCCGCTCGATGGGAGGGAATCACCCGGCTGTATACGCCGGAAGACGTCGCGCGTTTGAGTGGATCGATCCAGATCGAGTACACGCTGGCGCGGATGGGCGCCGAGAGGTTGTGGAACCTGCTCCGTACCGAGCCATACATTCCGGCGTTGGGCGCCTTGACCGGCAACCAAGCCGTGCAACAGGTGCAGGCCGGGCTGAAGGCCATCTACGTGAGCGGCTGGCAGGTGGCAGGGGATGCGAATGTGTCGGGTCAGATGTATCCGGACCAGAGCTTGTATCCGGTGAACAGCGTGCCCACGCTGGTGCGTGCCATCAATAATGCGTTCATGCGGGCCGACCAGATCCATCACTCCGCCGGACGCAACGGGATGAACTGGTTTGCCCCGATCGTGGCGGACGCGGAAGCCGGCTTTGGCGGACCGCTGAACGCTTTCGAGCTGATGAAGTCCATGATTGAGGCCGGCGCGGCCGCGGTGCATTTCGAAGATCAACTCGCTTCAGCCAAGAAATGCGGGCACATGGGCGGCAAAGTCGTAGTGCCTACCTCCGAGTTCGTGCAGAAGTTGGTGGCGGCCCGTTTCGCCGCGGACGTGATGGGTGTGCCTACAATTCTGATCGCGCGGACCGACGCCAACAGCGCCGGGCTGCTGCTGAACGATATCGACCAGCGCGACAAACCGTTCTTGACCGGCATGCGGACGCCCGAAGGCTTCTTCGGTTTTCGCGGCGGAATTGAGGCGGCCATCGCGCGCGGTTTGGCCTATGCGCCGCACGCCGACATGATCTGGTGTGAAACTTCGGAGCCGAACCTGGCCGAGGCGCGCCGCTTCGCGGAAGCGATCCATGCCCGCTATCCGGGCAAGCTGCTCGCTTACAACTGTTCGCCTTCGTTCCATTGGAAGAAAAAGCTGGACGACACGACCATCGCGAAGTTCCAGAAGGAACTGGCGGCCATGGGCTACAAGTTCCAGTTTGTCACTCTGGCCGGTTTCCATGCCCTGAATCTGAGCATGTTCCAGTTAGCCAAAGACTACGCCGCAAGCGGCATGGCGGCCTATTCCAGGCTGCAGGAGCTGGAGTTCGCCAGCTCGCAAGAGGACGGCTATTCCGCGATCAAACATCAGACTTTCGTGGGCACCGGTTATTTCGACGAAGTTGCGCAGACCATTTCCGGCGGCAAATCGTCCACCACGGCGCTAAAAGGTTCGACCGAGGAAGCGCAATTCGCATTTGTGCCGGGCGGCAAATGCGCCGCGGGCGAAATGCCCCCCTGCGGCATGGAAGGCCAGTGCTGATGCCGTCTGCCTGCTTAACTACTTCTTTAACTCGTCCGCCGGGATGAGCGGCAGCAGCACGTGAGACGGGTGCTGTTTGTCGTGGTAAACCACCTGGCTGGCTGACACAAATTTCGTTTCCGTCTCATTATGTCCGCCTGTGTTCAGGTTACGCGAGAACATGGGGAAAACCGCCGAGGCGACTTCCACCCGCAGCCGGTCGCCTGCCGGTATCGTGATGCCCGTCTGCCAGAGGTCGAGTTTGTATTCGTAGATCTGGCCGGGCTGCAGCAGTTCCGGCTTATGCACGCTGTTGCGGAACCGGGCGCGCAGCTTGCCGGAGGCAAGCGAGAAGGTCTTGCCGTCTTTCTCGATTTCCACGAGACTTACGAACCAGTCGGTGTCCCGCGCCGACGATGATGCGTAGATGGTGGCGGAAACCGGGCCGGCGAAAGTCAGAGGTTCGCGCAGGGCGCCGGTCTGATAAACGAGAATATCCTGGCGCGCGGCAGTGACTTTCTCGTGATTCGCCTCCGCCTCGTTCCTCTTCTCATCCGCCGACCTCACCTGCTTGTCCTGCTCTTCGGTTGTTTCGTAGAAATCGGGGTCGGGAGTCGGATCGCCCGGATCGTATACGTACTTGTCCGGGGACCCGCCGGCGGGCGGTTCGTCGAAAGTAAGGCGTCCGTCGCCCTGCGACGTGTTCGCTTTGCCTGCGCCTGCGAAGTATAGTTTAGTGAACTTCGTGGCGGGCAATGGATAGCTATCGCCGTGCAGCCACTGGTTGCTGCCCATAACGAAGATACTGACCAGCGGTTCCTTGGCGATCCCGTTGTCGACGCCTTTGAGCCAGTAATCGAACCAGCGCAGATAATCCCGCTGGAGATCGATAATGGCTTGCGGCCCGAAATCGTGATCGCCTATCTTCCGCGCCGCCGTGTCGGTGTGTCCCCATGGTCCGATGGTGAGCTTCTGGTTGGCGTGCCCGTACTCCTTCATTTGCAGGTAGTTCAGCTTCGTGCCGATGCCATCGCCATCGAACCAGCCGGACTGGTGAAACGCCGGGATATTTACATCCTTCAATTTGTTTAGAAAATCCGCCGGCGCCCACCATTCATCGTCTGTAGGGTGCGCGATCCACTGTCGCCAGTAAGGATTTTCTTTTCCTAGAACGGCCTTATCCAGGTCGATCACCGGCAACGCGCGCAGCATTTGACCGTATTTCTTTTCGCCGATCTTGCTGAGAGCCACACCCGAGAAATCGCCGGTGGCTTTGGATTCCAGAATGTCCGCCCACCAGATGGCGCCGAAAATAAAGAAAGCTCCATGTTCGTAGGGGATGTTGTAGAAAGGGTCCGGCGGCGCGACGTTTGGAATGATAGTGACTAAGTGCGGCGGACGCTGGCTGGCGGCCCACCACTGCACCCAGCCGACGTACGAGCCGCCGATCATGCCAACTTTCCCGTTGGACCACGGCTGCGCAGCCAGCCACTCGATGGCATCGTAGCCGTCCTTTGCTTCGTTGAGGAACGGCTCCCAAACGCCTTCGGATCCAAAGCGGCCGCGGCAGTCCTGGATGGCAACGGCGTAGCCCCGGCGCGCGTAATAGCGTCCCTGAATCTCGACCATCTCCTTCTTGTAAGGAGTGCGGATCAGAATCAAAGGTAGCTTGCCTTCGGTTTGGGGCAGGTAGATGTCGGTCGCCAGCTTTACGCCGTCGCGCATCGGAATCTTCGTGGCGGCTTCCACCTTCACTTCGAACTTCGGTTGTGAGATCAGCGGATCGGCGACCCGTTCCATGCGCAGCGATTCATACCCATCGCGCACGTAAGCGGCGTGCTGGGCAGGCACCTCGCCGAGATATAGCCGGCCGTCCGCGTCCGCCCAGAGTATGATGTCAATGGCAATACCGGGGCCTACCACCGCCAAGGTGTAGCGGATGAAAGTCAGGTCCCTGCCTGCCACGGTGCGCTCCACCTGGTCCTTGAATTCGAGCGACGCGTCCATGGCCACACCCGGCAGAACAATCAACGGGAAGGGCTGCTTGCCGCCCTTCGCGCGGTCGTACAGGCGCACGGCCTGGCTCATCAACGCCGGCCCGTAATTGTCGAAAAGGCGCGCGCCGGGTTTCACGTCAAAGGTGGTGGTCTTATCCTTCGACGTGCGGCGAGCAGTGGCTCCCTCGCGCACGCATGTGGCCGCGCCCGCCGGCGCGGCGGAGGTGATCTGGGTCCAGAAGCCATCCGCGTCTACCGCGATCGAAGTGGTGACTGTCATGCTTTGGCCCGCCATCGCGAGAGTCGCCTCGTTCCGATAGGAGCCGCCGGGCAGCCACTTGGTGTTAATCGTGCCTACGCGGTCCTCGTTTACGTACAGGTGGAAAGTGCCATCTTCGCCAGGCCCTTTCAACGAAGCGGGCTGCGCCCAGAGGGCCGCCGCGGACACGGCGGAGAGCAGCAGGCAGGAGAAGCCAAACGGTTGCGTCATGTGAATCGGACTCCATAGTCTGTGTTATCACATGGCTTATCATAGTTGGAATGAACCGGCAACAGGCGTTGGACATTCTGCACGAATTTACGAAATCGGAAAGCCTGCGCAAGCACGCGTTGGCCGTGGAAGCTTGCGTTACCGCTTATGCCCGCAAGTTGGGAGAGGACGAAGAGAAATGGTCGGTCACCGCGCTACTGCATGATTTCGACTGGGAGATTCACCCAGTGCTTCCGGATCACCCCACAAAGGGCGAACCTATTTTGGCGGAGCGCGGCGTGAGCGATGAAATCCGCCGCGCCATCCTCTCGCATGCGGATTTTACCGGCGTGCCGCGGGAGTCTCGGCTGGAGAAGACGCTATTCGCATGCGACGAGCTGGCGGGCTTCATCACCGCAGTCTCTTACGTTAAACCCCGCCGCAGCGTCTTCGAGGTGGATGCGCATTCGGTGCGCAAGAAGATGAAGGACAAGGCATTCGCGCGCTCGGTGAACCGCGATGACATTGTCAATGGCGCGCGCGAATTGGGCGTGGAACTCGACGAACACATCGCTTTCTGCGTCAAGGCTATGCAGGAACGGGCCGATTCGCTGGGGTTGAAGGGCAGTATTTAGGACCCCATGAACAAGCCGAGTCCGGGCCATGGCGAGAGCGGCAGTCCGTAGCCGATCAGGCAGAATTGGTCGAGCGCGAAAAGCACCACGGACCCCATGTTCAGCCCCTCTGCGATACGCGACTCTTTCGCCCACGGTGTCATGTAGTTTCCGATACCCACGAGGTGAGCGCTATTCGCCGGCGTAAAACCCAATTGCATTGGCAAGTCGATTGAAGTAACAGCCGCGTTCAGATCGCAGTCGCCGGTATAGGTGAAGTTTTCGGTCTTGAAGCAATTGAGATTTTCGGGTGACCACTCCGCAGGCAAGTTGATGACGCTGGTGAGCGGAGCATCGTTGGTATCGGGCGGATAAAGCACTTCAAACTGCGCATTCGCGAATGTCTGGCGCACGAAAGCTATAATGGCGTTGGTAAACTGGCCGATTAGTCCGGGCAGGAAGGCAGACTCCCGCGAGTATGGTGCGGGGTCGTTGCTAGGATCCGTAAACACGTGCATGGGCTGCCCATACTGCGATTGGAAGGTGGCTGTGGTATATGGGTCATAGAAAGGCATGCCGCCGTTCGCGATTGGCGTCCAATTGCCGTTGGCCGGATCGGTAGGCGGGCAGAAATACCACCACTGCACTTCGCCGAATTGGAGGTACGGTTGTACGCCGGCTGCGGCCATCACGTTCGCCATGTCGAGATAGACTTGCTGCCAGTACGCCGAACTGGCTGGCGAGAAATTCGTCTGCAGCGCGGGTGTATTCACCCGGCATGGGCTGCCATCCGGATAACACTGGGCGATGCCGGCGGCCGCCGACGGATCTCCATTTCCCAGTTCCGTGCTGAAAGACGCCGTCACTTCGATGCCGTATGCGTTGAGTGCCGCGAAGAAGCTCTGGCTCCAGTCGCGCGCGGCGCGATTGATTCGCGGCGTGGCCGTCAAATCGGTAAACCAGTTGCCATCCACGCCGCCGGCCAGCGCTCCGCTTGTTTGCGCCTGAAGAGTGGTACTGCCACCTACGTCGACAGTTAGCGTGAGGCCATTGCCGGCGCTGCCCATGACACGCGCCGTGATCGTGAGCACGGCGTCGCTCGCCTGCGCCCATACACCGGTAGCCCCTTCATCGATCAGCAACGCGAAAGCCTGCGCCAGGCTACTGGGAGTGTCTCCGATCAGGTTCAGGTGCGTGAAGACAGTGGGGCCTAGCGATACTTGGGTCGTATCTCCGAACGTCGACGCGCCTGAAAATGCAATCGTCCCAGTGGCGTACTGTTGCCCGGCGCACGTAAGCTCGTAGAACCACAAGGCCCCCGCATAGTGATTGGCGCGCCCCGTGAATCCTAGTGCCTGGATCTGCCACGCGGTGCGGTCCGGCGCCAGAGCCTGTGAGTTTAAAGTATCCCAGTCGGTCGCCAACGTGGTTTGCGGGTTCGCGACAAAGGTGGGAAGATTCGTGGTGGGAACGGCAATTTCCAGGAAATCGAAATAAAACGGATCCCCCGTGGCCCCCGTGTGCGTAATCGTGACGGTGTGCTGACTTCCCCCGGACATTGTTCCCAACCCCCATCGCACCAGCACATCTTCACCCGGAAGGGCCACATCCAACATTTGCACCGGACTCCGATCCACTTGAACAGATAGCTGCGCGGCGGTGGGGAATCGCCGCGTACCGAGGTTCAGAATGTGGTCTTGCGGCGATTGATAAGAGTAGCTTACACTCGCGCCTGGCACGGTTGCGTAACCGATCGAACCGCCTGAATAGTTGCCAATAACTGTGGTCCACTGACCCGTATAACCGATTGAAGTATCATCGTCTTCTACGCGCCAGCTTCCCAGGCCCGCCACCTGGTAGTCGCGGTCCGAGCCGCTGACCGCCCAGTCCGATACCGCCACAGCAAACTCGCTGCGTGCGAAATTGCCCGATTGCAGGTCGGCGGCCCACGTCCAGCGCATTTTACGTACCGCATTCATGGGAACGGGAACCGTGGCGTCGGCTTCATTCAGCCCGCTAATCGAGTTGAAATTCAGCGTGACCTGCCACTGGCCCGGCGATGCGCCCCCGCTAAGAGCCTGCCATCCCGGTTGCCAACTTTCGGTCGGCGTTCCAGGCGGCGAGCTATAAGTGTTCCCATAAATGCCGATCCGGTTGCCGTTCGCTCCGGTTGCACCGTTGGCCAACGTCAACGTGATAGCCCCGCCGTTCGGCGAGGCTCTCATGGTTTGTGAGAAGGTATTGATGCTTTCCGCAAGCGAGGCTACGGCTGACTCGATCGTGTCGACGCCATAGAGCTGATATGTATAGTGCTCTTCGTCCCAGGCCAGCTCGATATAGTCGCCGCCTGTCGCCGCGCCACGCAGTTCGAAAATCGCCGATGCCGGCAAATATGTCCCGGCCACCGGTGTCGCATATCCCATCAAGGGAATCCTGTAGAGCTGCTCGCCCGTTCCGGGATCCGCCCAGACGCGAAGATAGGGCCAGTCCACTGTCGGATACAGCGTTGAGTCGATCGGAATGCAGTTACTGCGAGCCTCCAGATATGAAAGCTGCAGCCCACTCAAATCGCTGTCCGGAAGATTGCGGAATACCGGATGCTCGAACACGTTGTCGCGATTCCACTCGACCACAACCCAGTCGGACTGCGCGCGCCAGCAGCCCGATACGGCGAACCCGTTCGGGCTTGTTGAGCTCAAGGCCGCTACTGCAGAGGGCTGATAGAAATAGCACTGCAAGTCTTGATTGGGAGTAAGTTTCTGAAACGTGGTCATGTGTTTGGCCATCCGGTCACAATCGCAGGATTACCGTCAAGTCCGCGCCGGGGCTGGTTTGTCCCACGGCACTAATCGCAATGCTGAGCTGCGCCTGCGCCAGTAACGGCATCCCGAAACCGTCCACACTGGGTGAAGCCGTGCCGCCATCTGGAATTGCGAGAGTACAATAGGGCGATCCATTCTGGCTCAGACTGATCTGTATGGGACCTCCCACAGGCGCTTGCTTCACGACGGCATACACATCTTGTACGGCGTGCGCCGCTTCCACAACCACGTTCGGCGACGGGTTGCTGTCCACCGCGAGGAACCCCTGTACTTGGAACGAGTACTGTCCGCCGGATAGCGTCCGCAGCCCATAATCCGACGACTGCGTCAGGTTGATCGCGCCGGCCGGGCTGTTGCCTCTTGAATTTGTGACGAACAACTCCGCGCTGGCGACCTTCGAATTCGGTAGCGAAATCGGATAGCTCCAGTTGCCGCTAAGCGGGCTGCCGAAGAAGCTCAGGGGGAAGGGTACCACCACAACGGTGGCCGCAAGCTGGTACAACGCGACTTGTACCGCATGTGGCGCCGCGGTTGTACCATGCATGGCGCGGATGACCTGATATTGGAGGCCGCCATTTTCCACCGCCACCACCTGCATCACTTCCGCCTCGATCTGGACAAACCACCCCGGCTCTGCTGTGCCGGCCTGGGTTAGATTTAATACTGTGTCGCCCACCGCCATCGCCGCGGCTAGCGAATATGGAGTCTGTCCTAGCAGTTCATCCCAGTAATACATGGTTAGGGTGCCTGCCGTTACGCTGTAAGTATTGGTAAGTGTGGAGAAGGAAACTCCGCTCAGTTGCACCGTGCCGCTCTGGACGGATGATGTCCCGAGGCCAAAGACCGGCTGAGGCGGAGCCGCCATATCCCCAGACCCTCCGCCGCCTATTGTCCACCTAGTCAGGGTCGACAATAGCGGCGGCCCTTCCAGATTGTTCACATTTGCACCTCTACCCTGTATGTGGAGCGTAACACCCGTCTCGTTCGGAATCGCGAATTGAACCGGGCTGGTCTTGGCGGTGGCCGCGAAATGCCATGCCGCCTCCGCCACTACAAAGAGGCTGGTTGCATCCGGTTGCACCGCCCACGTTTGCGCCAACGTCAGAGTCGTCGCCGTGTTCGACGCGATGGTATACTCCTGATCCGCGCCGGTCCCGCTGAGAATTCGGACGATCATGCCGGCATAAATGGCGCCGCCCATCTCGGCCGTGCTATTGCCAACTGTGTTGGCGGTTGCGATGGTCGCGGCGAACGGCGGCTGCAGTTCCGTCCGCCAATAGAAATTTGCATGATCGAATGCCGGATCGGGCGGCACCCAGACTTGGGCCGGCAATCCCGTATCCGTAAAACCGGTACTCAGCGCCTGATTGGAAGCGATACGGCCCATCTGTTGGGGATTAGGTCCACGGTATACATTGAAATCCACCGTGCTGCCGCCAAAACTGAGTCCCGTCAGAGTCACGCTGTTCGTATTCGGCCCCGGCGGGATCCAAGCGAGTATAGTAAACGATAGAGCGCTTTCGTTTCCCGCCGAATCGAGCGCGCTCACCGCGTAGTACAGTGTCTGGTTGCCCGCCAGCGTCCCGCCGGTCCCGATCGTGGCCGCCAGGCTCACTAGCGGTATACCCGGTCCGCCCGTTGCAATTGTGGACGGCACCACAAAACCAACCGTCAGCTCTTCGCTTACGCCGCCGTCGCTGGTGTTGCTGGAACTCTCGGTGATCTGGTATTCCGGATTGCCGCTGGAATCGATCATATTGCCGAGTAGCGGACGCGGCACGCCTACGCCGGCATTGGGCTGCGGGGACGCGTTGGTGCCTCCTGGTATCTGGCCGTTCGTATCGGCGTACCATTCGTCCTGTTCAATCTGCGCTGTAATTGCGATGATTCTGTAATTCACGCCCGGCGCGATCTTCGTTATGCGGAACGGCTGTCGCTGAAACCCTTCCTTGAGGTAGGTGACGGCGATGATGTCGCCAGGCCGGAGGCCGAGAGCCTTTACACTGGTGGCAAATGCAATGTAAGTGTTCCCGCTGACGGCTTTATCCAGCGTGAACTGAGAAATACGGGCCGCTTGATCGTAATTCGGCAGCCCCAACGCCATAAGGGTTGTGGTGATCACCTGGCCAGTAAGCTGGATATCGTCCACGTCGACCGTAAGCAGGCTGTCCTGCTGATACGCGTTGAACGCATCTTGAAACTCAACGGCCACTTGGTTCGGTGTATCCGCGATGCTCCTGGATGACATCTGGACGCTCGGCTCTCCGTTGGATTTGCGCAGAATGTTCGCGGTGCCCGTCGATCCATCGCTGAACTCATACGCCGGCCAACCGCCATTCAGCGGCTCGGTGCTGTTGCTCCACGCCGCCAGCGCCGGTTGCTGAAGCGCAATGGTGTTTTCCACTTGTAACTGCAGCATGCCGCCCACGCTGTACGTGAACAGCAGCCTGGCGGCGTTCCGGATTCCGCGAACCGTGTCTGCGGCGTTGCGCCGGCTCTGCAGACACAGATTGCATTGAAAACGCGGGATCATGATACTGTTCCCGTTCAGATCCTGTGTCTGGATCGGTTGATCGCAGTAAGCTGCCGCCGCCGCGAATGTCGTCAGATCGATATTCTCGGTCCCCCAGCCGCTCCGTTGCAAAAGATCCAGCAGAATCCATGCCGGGTTGGCGGTGAACACCGTGTTCTGGTAACTGCCAACGGCCGTATATGTCGGCAGTTGCAATCCATCCGCCAGGACCTGCACACTGGGCAGGGACTGGCCGTTGTTGATCTGGTTCGGTACGACAACCGAGAGATAGGCCATGCTGCCGTAAGGGTCGCCCGCCGGGTTCCCCGCCGCGCTAGTGAAATTGGGATCGAACGCGCCGTTCCGCCCGCCCAGGCTGATGACGTTGTACCATCCCGTCGCGGTCATGTTCTGGCCGGATTGCCCAACAGGAATCTGGATCTGATTTACCAGCACGATTTGCACGTCTTGGATGGGCCCCATGCCCAGCAGCACTTCCATGTATGTCAGATTTCCGTCATTCCGCGTAAATACGATGGGAGGGTAATACCAGGCCGTACCATATAGCAAGGGAACGAAGTCGTTATAAATTGCCAGGTTGTCATCCACAGGGGCGTACTGCCACGCGCCGCCGTAACTCCGAACCTGGATGGACGAAGGCACGAACTCGAGTCCGCCGAAGCGATTCGGCCCTGAAAACATGCCGCGCGCTTCGCAATCCGTGCGCGTAAGCCCGCAGGATGTATACGGTGCGCCGCCTACCATGGAGCCCGCGCCGCCGGGTTGGTCGGGCGAATACCCGCAAGCGTAGAATAACGAGTATGTTCCGTTGTTGCCGCCGCTCACCGCTTCCTGCCGCTGCTGCGCGTTAGATGGAAACAGCCAGGGGCACCGCCGTTGGATCCGGACCGGCGGCAACTGCACATTCTGCATACTCATCCAGTTCACGGCCGAGAGTTGGAACAGCGATTCCGTGCTCTGGTCGGGCGGGTTGACAATGCCCTGAAATAATACTGCCGCGTCCGACGTAGCTTCACCTTCGAGCAGGTTGTAAAACAAGAAGGTCACCGTCAAGGTAGCGCCCTTCCAACCTACCGATCGTTCCAACTCCGAGAAGTAGGAATCCGCATTGGCCATCGACAGCGACACGCGCGGAATCGAGTCCACCCCTTGATCCGACGATGTCTGTACCGCGAACACGTTGTGCTTCATGACCAGTGGCGCGTAGGTATTTCCGGCATAAGTCACTTGGTGTGTGCTCCAATACTCCGCCTGGCCGTTCTGCAATAAGCACTGGAACAGGAGCAGCGGCGTGTCCGTGACCGCCAGCTCCTTCAGATCATAGATACTCAACATTGACGATATCCAACTCGCAGGAATAGCGGCTCGGTCCGACTGTCGTGATGGTTAGCGTGTCATCTCGAAATCGAGCGTTCGGGTACACGCCGCCCGTCTCGGAAGTTTGCTTGTAAATCGACGCAGTAGTCTGTGCCTCCGCCTGAATCCCGAATACATTCACTGTGGCGCCCGGATCGAGTGCGATGCCGAAGCTGATGGAGCCGGCGCTGTCCGGTAGTTGCCCAGCGGAGGTCAGCCGCGTCCACTGTGGGCCGATCGCCTGCGCGGCCGTTGCCGAGCCGCGCACTAGCCACACTTGCGTGCTCTGGTCGCTGCACGCGTAGAGGCTGAGACAGTAGTCCAGGGACGCCGGCGCGTCGATCGCTTGCTGCAGCATCAGGGTGGCAGCCGTCGGATTACCGACCTGATATGCGGCCGTGCCTCCCATGGGATCCGGTACGCCGCCTGCCAATGTCAGCAACGGGTCGGCCTGCCAGACGGCTTGCTCCTGCTGCTCGCTCCAGGCGAGCAGGTTATCGACGGGATCCAGGAAAGTAAACGGTGTCAAACGCCCCTCGACAGACTGAAACAGGGCTTCCAAGGCGGCCAGTTCCTGATCGTCGATCTCCTCGAAAGAAAGGTGCCATGCCGTGACCGCCGCGGCGGGATCGGCCAGCTTGACCTGGTAGCCCTGGCAGCTCTGGTTGATTACGGTTCTTGCCGATCGTTGCCGGGTGATCGGAAACTGACCGGTCGCGCCGGATGATAGCTGCGGAAAGTAATACATCTTAGGTCCTGTTTTGGCAGACGGTGAGCGTGGTTTTGCCCCGCATCTCAGCTTTCAGTTGAAAACCGAATGTGTCCGCGGCCAGACTGCAGTTCGGATAGACGGTTCCGTCCCATGGATCGGTGAAGGAAAAACTGCCGAATCTGCCCTGGTCCGATACGAAAAACTGGTCTAGTGTGGCGAGTTCGGATTCGTCCAACAAGTCGAGTTGAATCGTCCACCGATGCAGTACGGAAGGGTTTTCCCGAAAACGCTGCTCGGTGCCGTCTAGAAAACGAATCGTGTCCGTGTTGAACTGCAGCGTTCTTTTCGCCGGATATTGCATCACGGCGCCGGTCTTTAGCGTCGGAAACATGGCGGTCAGAGGTTCGCTATGACGTCGTTGATGGAGTTCATGTTCAACATCGCTTGCCGGACCGCCTGGGCAATATCGTCGCTATGGTCGAGAAACGACTGGCTGTCCATGGCTTGTACTTGGACAGTAATATTCGATCCCGCGTTGGACCCGCCGCTCGGAGAAGAGCGCGGCAAACCGTTCTCGCCCCAACTGACATCTTGGCCGCTGGTGGAAGACTCCAGATTCAGAGATGCAGGCAGCGAAAAAGGTACCAAGGGAGCCGGTTCTTGCGACTGTCCCCCGCCGAACAAGCTGGTAAACAGCGATACCAGCGGCATCAGACTAAGCCCGCCCCCCAGGAGACTGCTCGCCGTATTAAGCACATCCGATAAGTCACCGCCGCCGCTCGAGCCTTTTGCCTGACTATTTTGTGCCAGCGCGTCGGTATTGGCGGCAGTCGCTTGCGTCTGGGCATCCATCACCTGGGTGGCTTGCCCCAGAGCATCGACCAGGCCCTGTTCGGCCGTTGCCGATTGACCGCCCGGAGGGCTGCCCGCGGCTTGGTTGAAAGCGGTTAGAAGCGTCTGTTGTGAGTTGCTAGCCATTCCGACTCCGTGACCCTGATCCGCTGGCGTGGCGCGGCGCGCTGAGGCCGCCGTTCGCCTCCGCAATCTCATGCTCTAGAAGCAGAAAAGCCTCGACTTCCCGCGCTCCCAGACGTTCGATTCCTCTTTCCCCTAACTTACGCCGCACCAGATACTCCTCAAGCCAAGCCATGCTTTGCGCGGTAACGAACGATTTTGGGCAGACGGTGGTCGCGGCATTGTTCCTGGCCCAGACCACACGTTCAGGCGTCTCCAGCGCATGCGGTATCCAGCCGCACCTGCGCTTGATCTCCAGGCCGGCCTTACGGCAAGTCCCGCACTCCCAGCCGGCTTGGTTGGAGAATTGAAAATGAAGTGCGACGATCAGTTTTTTCTTTCGGCTTCCGTGAGGCCACACTGTTGCCTGATAGCAGTCAGTATCTCTCGGAACAACTCCTCGGGCCCGCTTGCCGCCAGTGACTCCGGAGTCGCCGTCAATCCGTCCAACTCCAGGCCAGTGACTTCCTTCAACCCCCAAAGCAGATAAATCCGGTCGATCTCCGACGCCAGCAGCGCGGCTTCCATTTTTTCGTTAGGAGTGTCACCCGCCTCCATGAACTCCTTCCGGGCTGCCAGTTCGCGGATGCGGCGCGTCAGCTCCACGCGGCGTCCAAACGACATTTTGGCTACCGTATAACTTACTCCGGGCGCCACGCTAGAAGCTATGGTTTCAAAACTCGTATATTCCATCGAAACCCCAACTCAGGCTATCCAAACGCGACTACAATTTCGTTGTCTGCCGTGCCCTGCGCTTTCGACCCTTGGAATTTCCATTGCAGCCGGTTATCGCTGTCGTCGAACTCAGGCACTACAGGCACGACGCTCATCATGTATACACCCACGACTTGGCCGGTTTGTTGGCCAAGCTGAAACATCACGCTTACCGGCGACTGCTGCCGCGCCGCTTGGTACAATTCCTGTGTCGCCGTATCGTCCAGTTCATAAAGGCTGAACGCCGCCGTCACCGACCGCGGCCCAGGGGCGATTGCTAGCGGCAGGTTGGTTCCGAACTCCTTCGACCGCATGTCCAGACCGTTGTCCAATTGGAATGTCCCGCTTGTGATTGTGTAGAACTGGCCGGGCGTACTGCCCAGCCATGCCTCTCCCATATTTCCCGGCACGATCGCGTAATCAAACGCTCCGAGTGCCGGCTCCGCGGGGAAATTCGCCATTTGTCCCATTCCCGCGGCGAAGCTCGAACTGTCGATCAGGTCTTGCGCCATTCCCTCGAACTCGAACTGATGAAAATCGCCGTTCACCTTCACCGTCATCCGGCTTATGGCCGCGCCACAGAGAATCCGCTGGAGCGCCGTGCTGGGATCCCAGTAGTCGAAAATGCTGACGCTTGGCAATTCTGTCGCCGGAAAATAGGAGATACTCGGAGCAATCTCGGTTCCCGCGGCAGGGGCCATGGAAAAAGGTGCGTTCACTTGCACGGCCGTCGCGCTCACGATTCCCGTGACAAACCGGATCTCGCCGTTACAAGACACGCCTTGGCCCACGGCAAGTCCGTGTGGTGCCGCAAAAACAAGGGACGTGCCGCTCGAACCCGCCGCGGCTGCCCCTCCCGTATAGATCGTAGGACTGGCGCCCATGCTGGCCTGGAAAAGTGGTCCATACGATGGGCCCCAACTTTGTCCCCCCCAACTCGTCATGTAGGTGGTGAGGTCAAAACTGGTAGTGCGGCGCAAGCCCGCGGGTATTCCTACGAACGTCCGACTACCCGTCTTGTCGCGCCGGTCGGCCTTTTCTAGCTGGTTCTTGGCGGTCAGCTTCACCGCTGGAAACCTGTTCTGCGCCGTCACCGCCGGCGTCTCTCCGTAGTTGTTTTCCAGTCCGGTGTAAAAACGGTTGGCATTGGATGAAATGTACGAAGCCATAGCTTTAGTCGCTCATTCCTACTTCAAAGGTCACCTTTCCTACCTGGATGAAGTTTTGTCCGCCATGCTTGACAGGCCCTAGGGCTGCCTCGTAGCATCCCGCGAAATACATTCCCTCGCCCCAGTCTCCCCGGTTCTGATCCAGCACCTGGGTCACGCCATCGACGTACGTTTGAAGTTGACCTTCGATCCCTGCCAGCCTGTCCTGTGAAACCCGCACCTCGATCGCCATAAGAGCCTTTCCGGAGAAGTTTCGAAACTTCTCCTTGAGCTGATTCACGATCTTCTCGCAATACACGTTGACCGCCGGGTACTGCACGTCGGTGCTGCGCTCCGCCAGTTCCATCGACACGTTCTGCGGCGCGATTTGATTCGGCCCGACCGGCGCTAGAGTTGTGTTCTCAGCCTGGGCCAGCGTCGATACGCAGGCATTCAGACCCTGGGGTGCGTTAAGCAGCGCGACTACCTGCGCAGTGACCGTACTGCCTACCCATGCCATACTCAACCCCTCTGTATAACCCGCGGCAGCGCGCGAAGATAGTCCGGCGCCTGTCCGCTTCCGGGCGCTTGTCCTAGCGTAGACGCTGGCCCGTCCTGAACCCACACTTGGGCCAACGCCAGCGGCGATGTATTCTGCAGGGCCATTGCCAGAGGCGACGGCCCAACATAAACATTCCAAGCCGTTGCGTTGGCTGGTTGATTGACCGGCTGGGCCACTAGTGCATTCCCTGCCGCCACGGTAAGTGTGGCCGGATTACTGGCTTGCCCCTCCTCGCCTTCCACATTCACCCACGATACACTCGCACAGTAGGTCATCGCCGGTTGGCCGCCCGGAACGGATGTCAGTTGCGGCGGAAGCGCCTGCAAGATCGGGTCCGCCACGATGCCGATCCCCGTCTGAATGAGCTTGTCCATGGCCCATTTCGCCAGTAGCTGAAATTGATCTCGCTTACCCTTGTAGCGGTCGTTCAGTTGATTGAAGTACGCGTCCTGGTAGACCAGCACCAGGGTTTCGAACACGTGCCAAAGCTGCAGGGGGGGCGTGACCACGATGTTGTTCAGTTGCAGGTCCGGTTGCAGCCAGAACTGCCAGTCGTACCTGTTGCAGCGTTGCAGCAGGGTCGTCACTTCGATCCCGACCTCTTGCAGGGCAAGCGCCAGTTTCTGACTGAGGTCAATGTTTTCCGTCTGCGCTGTCGCCAGGATAGTGGAGTCCTGTCCCATGAGATCCTGGATTGTCGATATTCCGTCGGTGAATAGTGCCATTGCCCGGCCTAGTCTTTGCCCGTCGATGCGCCACCCTTCAGCTTGCGCAGCTCATTAGGCGAAATGACGGTAAATTGCATCCGCGATGCCGCCGCGATCTGGTCCGCCTGCCGCTTCGCTTCCACCTTCTGGTCTTGGAACTCGCGTGCTTCCTCGGCCGTCGCGACACGCGCGGCTCCTTCCACGATCATCCTGGCCGCGGTTCGGCGGGGAACCTCCGTCCTCACTCCCTCCCTTCCGCCATCTTGAGTCTCTATGCTGACCAAAACCACCGAAGGATCTCTTAGGCCTTCCTCCAGTGCCCGAATCTTTTTGAAATACACTTGTAAGTCCATGGTTATCTCTTGTGGGGCCGGGCGTATCCGACCCCTTGTTCTCATTGTTCGCCTGAGTTAAGTGCCGCCTTTGCCCGCTACGTATTCACCTGGACGCCAAAATTGTTCCGGATCACCGCGCAACCGTATAGAACGTCCACCGTGAACTGCTGAGCCAAAGTATTCGGTTGGTAGCTCATCACAACCCGCATGCCAAAATTTCCCATTTCCGCGTAGTGCGCCACCGCGCCCGTACCGTACAAGGGCTGCGGCAGTCTCCGGATGACCAAGCCGACCGCGGGCTTCGTGAAAGCCAGGTTGTGAGTCGTCATGGGCGAGCTGCCGGTGTATGCGATGAACTGCGACCGCATCACGAAGAAGTCCTTGATCTTTCCCACCGCGCCGTCGATCAGAGCGCGCAGTCCGGCCTCGCCGGCGGTCTGGAATTCGCTGAAGCGTTCGATCTGCCGCAATGCGGAGTATGTCGCGGCGTCCACCACCAGGAATTTCGGCTCGGACGGCGGGACCTTCGCCGTGAATAGTGCGCTCTCCGCTTGATCGATTACCGCTTCTACCAGCGGTGTCCCCGGTGTGCCCACCGGCGTGTTCGCCGTAAACCCGGCAAACAGGTTCAGCAAGCTTGTCTCGATGCTTTCGGCGATGGCCACCACGGCCGGCTGCATGTAGACTTGCAGTAAGTCCGGAACCGCCAGCACCTTGGTCACATCCGGAATCTGGAAAGTCGCCTCGGCGTGTGTGTTTAAGACAATCTGCGCATTTCCGAGGTTCGGGTTCTGCGTTTGCACCGTTCCGCCTTCGGCTATGTTGTTGGCTACCAGCACCGGAGGAATCGGGATGTTCACCGTATCCCCGGCCTGCGCCAAAACGGGTTCATAATCGCGGTTGACCAGGTTGCCCATCACTAGGTTCCCGACCAAGGCGGGTAGAGCGTCTGCCGCCACCAGCTTCACGATCGCGCTGGCCACATTGGCTGATGTTATTGTTGCCATTCCGTCTCCTAACTTGACTAAGCTATTTCGCCTGTCGTTTGAAATCAGGCATTCCTGCCTGTCGTGCCTATATGCCGCGCAGGTTCTGCGAAGCAACGCGCAGGATTTCCTTCCGCACGCGTTCCATCTGTTCGGAACTCATCCCCGGCCGGATGCCCTCGATGTCCACGCTCTCGGTACTTTCACGCGGCGCCTTATGCGCGGCGCTGATCCCCGATCCTCCGGATATCCGGGCCGGCAGGAACTCCGGATTCTCGCTGACAAAGCTGCTCAAGTATTCTTTGAGTGGCACTTCGCCCGCGTCGCTGTGCGCCAGCAGGCGCCCGTCCTCCGTACGAAACACGCCGTCGTGCACCGCGCGGTATGCCAGGTCGACCTTCGTGACCCCGAGCCGTTGTAACTCCGCCCGGATGGCCGCACCTCTCTCTGCCTGCTCCGCGGCCTGCCGACTGCGCCGGCTTTCTTCTTCCACTTCGTTCAGCCGCCGCTCCAGTTGTTCGCGGCGCCTGCGTTCCTCCACTAGCTCGGTCTTGTAAGCCGGTTCGCTCTTGGCCTGCTGCTCCTGGAGAACTTCCTGAACCGCCTGCTTCACGATCGCTTGTACGTCTGCGTCTTCCATAAGCACCTCATTCCCCAACCTGGCGCCACAAAATCGTGCGCCCCGTGGCGAGGCTCGTCTCGACACGTGTTCATGCCTGATTCTCAATCTCCTGCGCAATCTGGGTCTTGATCTCCTGCCGCACGTCCGATAGAAACTTGAACGCCAACTTCTTGAAGACCTGCTTCCGCAGTGTCTCGGATTCGATCCCTAACGTGAGCAGCTTGCGGGCATCGTCCAATTCGTTGCTGAAATCGGCGATATCGAACTCGTCCAGCCCGGAAACGTCGATCGAAATGTTGTCCTGGCGCGCCGCCGCGATGGCCCGCAAGACTTGCTTCATCGTGTCCTTCACCGCATCGCCGTAAGCCCGCAGCACCTCCTGCGTGATGCTGAAGTCCCTCTGCTTGCTGGCGCCCGATTGGCGCTGGCCCGATGAGTCCGACCCGGCCGCATGCGTCAGCAGATAGCACACCCGGTAAATCTCGTCCTTGAGCTGAATCAGATTGTCCGCCGCAATTTGGTAAACCTTGCCTTCCGGTTCGGTCCAGCCGAATCGGTCCCCCGGAGCCAGTTGGATGAAATATGAGTCACCCACGATCTGATTCCATTCGCGGTCGGAATAAATTACTGGAGAGGCGAATAAACCCATCGTGAGCGCCCACGAAAGAGCGTTTGACTTGTTGAAGTGCTCCAGTTGCAGCAGCGCCGCCTTGTTCATTAACCAAAGCCCTTCCGTCACCCGCAACGGAAACACCGGCACTCGGTGCTGGCCGGCGAGTCCGTGCAGCCCTTCGTCCACGAGCCGTACTTCTTTGTCCTTTAGTTGCTGATAGACTTGATATTTCTGCCGGTCGTAGTAGATCCAGCGGGTCTCACGAGTCCATTCGCTGTCGCTGACTTTGGACTTGCGGAGCGACGACGTCCTGATCACCGTCCAGTCCAGCCCGCCGCGGTCGTCATAGCTCCAGTTGATCAGTTCCTCCGGCGAGTAATCCGCGAGATACGCTCGCGACCGTCCAACCGCGTCCTCTTCCGCTCGATTACTGACTGAAACAGGCGACCGCGGAAAGTCTACGACGATATAGCTTCCGCCCTGGACCAGCGTTTGTACGATCCGCTGGCGGAAGAACTCCGCGACGGAAGTACCCTTGAGGTCGCAGTCCTCGGCGAATGTGTTGTAGAAGCCCTTTGCCGCTTCGTCGTTACCGTCGAATACCAGGGCCGCCTCGCGCCGCATTAGTGTCGCCGCGTACCAGTCGATGATCGAGCCGACATAGTTCTCGTAGAACACCCGGCTCAACCGCTCGGCGTATATATCGTTGGGCTCTTTGTGCCGTCGGATCAGATACTCGAAGGCGTTCTCCCGCATCTGTTCGCCGCCGGCGTAAAGGTCCCTGTACTTCTTCCACATCGCCTTCTTGGCCGCGTACTCGGGGTGTTCTCGATCGATGTTCACCATCTGGTCCTCAAATTAGCCTTTCGTGGTGTTCGCCGATCGCCGGTTGCGGTCTGCATTCCTGCCATAACAGGTAACCCAACGCGTCCGAAAGATGGGTCCGGCGGCGATCCTTCTCCTTGTCGATTGCATTGCTGTCCGCCTTGTACGATACTTGCTCGAAATCCTTGATCAACTCTTTGCACTTAGCGTCCACTAGCAACCGCGTCTCGCCGCTTGCCGTGCGCAGTTTCGCATTGGTCAGCATGATCCGTTCCCGCACGCTCGGGTTGGTTTTGGGCACCTTGTACTCCAGCCGCGCTCCGTAGCTCATCCGGAAGTACTCCCTCACGATTTGGTAATCCGAAGCGCCCGTGCTGTGTTGGCTGTTTCCCGACGCGTCGCCGTATATCACCACCCCGCTCCCGTGATTGGGGAAGCGCTTTTCAAACTCCTCGCAAGCTTCATGCGTGCTCGCGTGCCGCAGAGCGATTTCGTCGAGCACGAATACCGTCCGGCCCTCGATTTGCGCCACTACCGAAGACATCGGGTCCACGTTGAAATCCAACGCCCACAGCAGGGGGAAATGCGGGTTTACCCGCAAGCTCTTCACATGATCGCGGCGGTTAAAGGCGCTGTATACAAGTCCGCCCTGCAGGCTTAGGTATTGCCCAAGCACTTCCTGTTGATAAAAGGTTTCATCGTAGCTGTGTTTCAACCGTTCGTAGAAGTCCGGAATCTTCTCCAACACGTACTGGTTCTCGTTGGGCTTCGCTATAATCGCGCTGTATCCTGCCACCGGATCCGCGATGAATTTCTGATAAACCCAGTCATAACCCTTCGGTGTCCAGACCGCGAAACCGCACAGCGTTTCCGCTTGTGGGTCGCGCAGCCGCCCCTCCAATCGCAGCCACGCGCCTTCCGGCGAGTAAGTCAACTCATCGAGGCCAAACCATGCCAGATTAGTGCCGCGCAGCCGTTCAAAATCGTCCACCGGCCGGAATATGATGCGCGACCCCGTGTCTCTCATCGTCAGCATGTTCTCGGCCTTGTTATATATGTACGGAAGCTCCCAACCATCCAAGAGCGCGAACAACGTTGTCTGCGTGGCGTCGCGTAACATCGCGTAGGTCGGTGCCCCGATTAAGCCGAGCCTGCCTTTGTTTTTGTAAGAAAGCCTGATCGCCTCAAAGCACAGTGCCTGGCTCTTGCCGGACGCGATCGGCCCGGAAAAGCCCTTGAATCGCGATTCGCAGATGTGAAAGGCTCCCTGCGAAGGCAGCGCCTTATAAGCTACTTCCCTTTCAGAGAGTTTACGGTCGCCGTTTCTACCCATCGCACCCTGACTTCGCGCGGTTCGTCTGCGTCCAGTTCCTTCTCGATTTGCAATAACCTCACCAGGTCCGCTAGCGTCGGCTTGATCGCCTCCGTTCCCAGTTGCTCCTCGATACTCTCAATCGCTTTTCTGACGATCCGCGCTCTGTGCTTCTGTTGTGCTGTCATCCGCAAACTCTAGTCCCGATTTGAGACTAACATCCCGTATCTCATGCGCGAATCGCATCTTTGTTCTAAGTGACAGATTTTGAATGTGTATATTATCTTTCTCGACGTGTGACCGTGGGGCGGTGTCAGTCTGCGGGAGGCTTCAGGCTCGCGCGGACTGCCGGCCTTGCGCTTTGTGTTTGGTAAGGAGAACCTATCCCCGGCGAAGCCGTAACCGGTCCGCCAGATAGAAATGCACGGCCGGTGTTACCACCAGCGACAGCACCATCGACGCCAATATCCCGCCGATTACCGCAATGGCCAGCGGTTGTAGCATCTGCGATCCCGCGCCCCATGCCAGCGCCAGCGGAATCATGCCGGCCACTGTGGCCATCGCCGTCATGATGATGGGCCGCAGCCGCCGCTCGCCCGCGCGGATCATGCTCTCTTCGGCCGGCGTCCCGTCGCCCCGGAACCTCTGGTCCGCGTCCAGCAGCAGGATACCGTTCTTCGCCACGATCCCAATCACCATGATCAGCCCCATGAATGACGAGATGTTGAACGTCGTCCCTGTCACCAGCAACGCCAGAAAAACGCCCGAAGTCGACAGCAGCGCCGACGAGAGAATCGCTACCGGGGCCGCGAAACTGCCGAATTCGAACAACAACACGATGAACACCAGCAACACCGCCAGCACCAACACGAACATTAAGTCCCGGAAAGACCGCTGCTGCTCTTCGTACCCGCCCCCGTAGGCCACCCGAATGCCCGGCGGAAGCCCCAATCCACCGACCGCCTTTTGCACTGCCGCCATGCCCGCTCCCAGATTCAGCCCCTCAAGGCGTGCGGTCACTGCCACATCGCGCTGCAGATTTTCGCGCCGGATCTCGGTCTGCCCCGGCTCTTCGGTCGCCGCGGCAATAGACGCCAGCGTCCCCGTTTTCCCGGTCGAACTTACCAGCAGCGTGTTTTGGATCGCGTCCAGCGACGCGCGCATCCGCTGCGGAAACCGCACCCGAATGGTGTACGCGCGGTCGTTCACCACCACCGGCGTGGGCGCCGGTTCCCCTTGCAAAATCGCGCTGATGTCCAACTCCACTTCCTGCGGAGTGAAACCCGCGCGCGCCGCTATCCCCGGATTCACTTGAAAGACCAACGCCGGGCCGCTGATGGTGTTGTCGATGCCGTTCAATATGTCCACCACGCCTGGGATCTTCTTGATCGCATCCGCAACTTTTGGCGCCCATTCCCGCAGCACTGCCGGATCTTGCGAAAACAACTTAATCAGAATTGGCTCGGGAGCATTCGAAAGGTCGCCGATCATGTCCTGCAGCAACTGCGGATACTCAACTTCCAGCATGGGCACCTGCTTGGCCACCTTCGCCCGCACCTCCACCACCACTTCCTCGGCGGTGCGATCCCGCTTGCGCTTGAGCTTGACGGAGATATCGCCACGATTCGCCTCCGTCACCGCCGCGAGGCCCAGTTGCAACCCAGTCCGCCGCGACGTGCTCTCCACCTCGGGTATCGCGCGCAAAATTCCTTCCACCGTCGACACCGTTCGATTGGTATCGTCCAGCGACGAGCCCGCCGGCATCAGATAATCCACAATGAACCCGCCCTCATCCATGCTTGGCAGCAGGTCCGAGCCAAGCGCTTGATAGCAGAAATACGAGCCCGCAATCACTGCCAGACTCAACGCCCCAAAAACCGTCGGATGCTCCAAGATCCCGCGCAGCGCTCGCTCGTAAGTTCGCATCACCCGCGGCGGAACGCCCTCGCGGCCTTCCCGTCCGGATCCCTTCCGTACCAGATAGCGGCTCAGTGTCGGCGTCCAGGTCAGCGCCAACGCCAGCGAGGTCAGCAGCGCCACCCCCACCGTCAGCGCCAGCGCCCGAAAGAACACGCCGGTCACGCCCGTAATTGAAATCAGCGGCAGGAAAACCACGATCGGCGTAATGGTCGACCCTACCAGCGGCGCGCGAATCTCCCGGATGGCGCTGCGAATCGCATCGCCGCGCGCCTGGCCGGCATCCCGATGCGCCACGATGTTCTCCACCACCACAATCGCATCGTCGATCACCAACCCCACCGCCGCGGCCAGTCCGCCCAGCGTCATCAGATTGAAGCTCTCGCCCAGCACTCGCAGGGCGATGAATGTTACCGCCACCGTCGCCGGAATCACCAGCCCCGCCACCAGAGAAGTCCCCCAGTCCCGCAAGAACAACACCAGGATCAGCGATGCCAGCACTAGCCCGACCAGAATGGCGTCCCGCACGCTGCCGATGGAGTCCTTCACAATTTCGGACTGGTCGTAAAAGGGCATCAGCGTGGCGCCCCGCGGCATCGTCTGCCGGATTTTGTCGAGTTCCGCGTGCACCGCATCCGCCACGGCCACCGTATTGCCATCCGGTTGGCGATAGATATTCAGCAGCACCGCCGGCTTCTGATTCGCGGTGACAATCGTGTACACTGGCTTTACCGAAGGCAGTACTGTCCCCAGATCGCCGATGCGGATGGGCGCCCCCGCCGGCGTGGTCCGCACCACGATGTTCGAGATCTCCTCCGGCGTACGCGCCTGCCCGCTCACCAGGCTCAACACCAGCTCATGCCGGTTCTCGATTAGTCCCGGCGAATCGATCAGGTTGCTGCGCCCGATGGCGTCCAGCAGGCCCGGTACGCTCACCGCGCTCTCCAGCAGCTTCGCCGGATCGGGACGCACCTCGAACTCCGGCTCCTGCCCGCCTTGCACCACCACCGTCGAAACGCCGATCAGCCGGTTCAACCGTGGCTTCAACTCGTAAGTGGCCATCTCCCACAGCCGCGTCTGCGGAATGGTGTCCGACGTCAGGCTGTAGCCCATGATCGGAAACGCCGCGAAGGTCAGCCGGTTGGCAGTCACCTTCGCCGTCGCGGGCAGCGTCGTCTGCACCCGCGCCAGCGCCGCGTTCACCAGCTCCAGCGTGCGGTACATGTCCACTTTCCACGAAAAAAACAGGTCCACTTCCACCTGCCCGCGGCTGGTGATCGATTGCACCAGTTCCACTCCCTGCACGCTGTTCACGGCTTCCTCGATCGGCCGCGTCACCATCACCAGCATCTGGTCTATAGGCGCAACTCCGTTATCCACACCGATGACCACGCGCGGAAAATCCGTCGATGGAAACACCGCCACCGGAATCGAGTTCGCCAGATATATGCCCACTCCCACCAAAGTCACGATGACGAAGATCACAGGCTTGGCGTGCCGCGCCGTCCAGTGTTCGCCGCCGTTCATGGGCGTTCCTTCTCCACTCGTTCTACCCGCACATGGGCGCCTTCCTCCAGCCCCAGGCCGCCTACCGTCACCACCTGGTCGCCCGCCTTCAACCCGCTCACCACCTGCACCTTGCCGCCGTCGCGCACGCCAGTCTCGATCTTGCGCGCATGCGCCACGCCATCCGCCCCCACCACGATCGCCTGCGTGCCGCCTTCCTCCGCCGGCAACAGCGCCGCGGCCGGCACTACCAGCGCGTCCTTGATGGTGCTCGCCACGATGGTCGCATGCACCGAAACCCCCGGCTTCAGCCTCTCCCCCGGATTCGCCGTCTCCACCCAAACCTGCACCGTCGTGCTATTCGGATCTACCGCCGGGCTCACCACGATTACTTGGCCGGCCACTTCGTCCGCCGTGTCCGGTTGCTTCACGGTCGCCGCCGCGCCCACCTTCAGGAAACCCGCCTGCCCCTGCGGAACATTGGCCCGCGCCACCACTCGCGTGTTGTCCATTACCGTCAGCAACGGCGATCCGGCATTGGCCATCTCGCCCGGATACACACCGCGTTCCGCAATCACCCCCGCAATCGGGCTCCGGATTTCCGAGTACGACAACTGCGCCTCCGACCCCTGGTAATGCGCCTTCGCCGTATCCACCTGCGCCGCCGCCGATTTGATCTGCTCCTGCTTCCCCACGCTCTGCAAGGCTTCCAGATGCTGCTGCGCGGCCTCGTATTGGCTGCGCGCCTGCACGTATGCGACTTGCGCATCGTCCACCAGCTTGCGTGCCAGCGCGCCTTCCTGGAATAGCTTCTGCCGGCTTTCGTAGACTTTTTTCGCCGCGTCCATCGCCTCTTTAGCGGCCTGCTGATCGGTCTGCGCCTTCACCATCTGCTCCGGAACCGCCGCCGCCGTGGTGCTGCGATAATTGGCTTCCGCCTGATCGTACTGTCCCTTGCTCTCCTCGGCCGCCGCCGCCAGGTCGCGATTCTCCAACAACGCCAGCAACTGACCCGCGCGCACACGATCGCCGCGATTTACATAAAACGTCCGCACCGGGGCGCTGATCTTAGGCACCACCGACGCCTGGTTCCGCGGATACAAAATCCCATCCGCCTCGATCACCCGCCGGATCGAATCCCTCCGTACCTCGGCCGTTTGCACCGGAGCTACCGCTTCCGCCTCCTTCTCCTCCTTCTTTCCGCACCCCACCGCCACCACCAGCATCAGAATCAGTGGGGCAGACCTCCAGGTCTGCGCGGGCCCTCCAGGACCCGCCGTGCCGCCCCCTCCCCCCAACATCAAAACGCCCCCGTCAAAGTCTGCAACTCCGCCAGCCCCACCCGATACCGCACCAATCCATCGTCATAACTATTCCGCGCCTGCGCCAGTGTGCTCTGCGCGTCCACCACCTCCAGCACGGTCACTTCCCCCGCCTCATATCTCAGCAGCGTCAGCCGCAAACTCTCGGCTGCCAAATCCGCCGACCGCCGCAACGAATCCACCTGCGCGTTGGCCGCCTGAGCCTCCAGGTAGAACGCATCCAGATTCGCCAGCAACTGGCGTTGCGCCAGGCTCAAATCCAGACGCGCCTGCTGCAACCGTAAATCGCTTTGCCGCACTTTGCTCCGCGTCGCTCCCCAATTCCACACCGGAATCGTCATCGTCGCCTGCGCTACGGACCCTAGGTTTCGCAAATGCTCGCGGTCCCAGATGGCATACTGGTTCGCGTCGATTCCATAAAAATAATCGAGCGACAACGTCGGAAAATAAGCCGCCCGCGCCGACTTGCGGTCGTACTCCTGCTGCGTGACCGTGGCCTGCGCCGCCCGGATGTCCGGGTTATTGTGCCCCGCCATCTCCTGCACTTGCACCCGCGCCGGCAGCGCCGGAGCCGTTGTTAGATTGTCCTCTACCGAGAATTCCTGCGTGTAATCGGCAAACAACAACACACCGAATCCAATCCGCGTCCGCTCGATTGCCAATTGGGCGTCCTGCCCATCGCGCTCCCGTTGCGCAAGCTGGATTTCCGCCTTTACCGCATCGGAATGCGCCGCCTCGCCACCCGCCTCCAGCTTGCGCGTGATAACCGCGAATTCCCGCGCCTCTTTCAGGCTCTGCTGCGCGTTCCCGTATTTGCGTTGCGCCGCCAGCAGACTGTAGTAATTCTGCACGACAACCGCCGCCAGTCCCCGCGCCGCGATATCCGCCTTTGCCCGCGCCGCCGCTTCCGCCGCGATCGCCCGTTGGTAGTCCGCCCGCTTCCCCGGCGCAATGATGTCCCCGTGTACGACCGCCTGGTTGTTGTAGATGTGTACGCCGTCGTTGGCGACGAATAGGCCCGAAGGCGTGCCGTTCCCTTGCGTGTAGATGTACTGATTGAACCAGTTCACTGTCGGCAGTAAGGCTGCCTTGGCCTGCACCCGGTCCTCGTGCGCCAGTTCCGCCGCGATCGCCGCGGATCGATACTGCTGCGCCACCTTGCGCGCCCGCGCCAGCGCGTCGTCCAAAGTGAGCGGCGGCGTAGTCTGCCCAAACAGACCGGCCACGCCCGCCCAAACCACGACCGCCGCGGCGCTGGCACGCATGCCTGCCGGGCCGGCACTCTTGCCGGCGCAGGCGCGCGCGACTCGCCTCACTTCCTTTTCCTCACTTCTCCAGCCAATGTCCCATCCCACTTCGAATCTCCCTGCGCCAGATACTTCCCCAGCCCCTCCCAGTCTTCCCGCGTAATCCCGTTCAAGTCCCACACCACGCGCCCGTTGCGAATCGTCAACTCGCACTCCAGCTTCCGTGTCCCCCGCAGGCGCGCCCCATACGTATCCACAAATCCGAAATGCCCTTCTTCCACCCGCAGCACCGCGACATCCGCCGCCGCCCCTACCGACAAATTCCCTAGCTCCTCGTGCCCGATCTCCCGCGCTGGCGTCCACGTCGATCGCAAAATCACTTCATCCAGCGGCATCCCGAGGTTCAAGAACTTCGACATTACGTTCAGCATGTCTTTCATCCCCGCGTTCATGCTGCCGATATGCAAATCGGTCGAGATCGAATCCGGCCCGAACCCTTGCCGCATCGCCGGCGCCGCCTGACGGAACAGAAAGCTCCCGCCCCCGTGCCCCACATCGAAAATCACCCCGCGCCGGCGCGCCTCAAACAGGTACGGCAAGATCCGCTCATGTTCGTCGAGCATCGGAACCCAGCCCAGATACGTGTGCGTATAGATATCGCCCGGCCGGAGCTTCTTCAACACCAGGTCCTGAAATGGCCGCTCCGGCCGGAACGTCCCGAAATCCACCATCACCGGGATATTCGCCAGCGTCCCAGCCTCCACCGCGCGCTCCACCGCCGTCCACTCGGGACCCGCGTAGTGTGCCGTCTTGATCCCAACGATCATGCCCTTGTAGCGCGCGGCCATTTCCGCGGCCGCCCTCGCATCCATCTCGCGAACATCCTGCTCCACGGCCCCACCCATGCCGCTTCCCACAATGTTTAGGAACGCCAGCACGCGCGTCTTCGCGCGATCGATCACTCTATCTTTGAAATCCGGGAAATTGCGCCAGCCCGAGCTGCCCGCATCCACCACCGTGGTCACGCCCGACCGGAACGTGAAGCCGTCGGGATAGACGCTGTTATCGCCGCAGTACGCTCCTCGCTGCCCCGTCCCGGCATAGACATGCACGTGCATGTCGACCAGCCCCGGCGTGACGTACAGCCCCGAGACATCCACCACCTTCAAAGCCTTCGCCGCCGGAATTTCGGCCGCCACGGCCGCGATCTTGCCGTCCGCAATCGCCACGTCCATCACCGCGCCGATCTTGTTCTTGCCGTCGATCACGTGGCCGCCCTTCAGCAGCAAATCGTAAGACGATTGAGCCAGCATAGTGCAACCACAGAAAAACCAAACAAACCACCGCATCGTGCCACCCCGCTTCCGGACGTCTAAGCCACTAGCCACTAACCACCAGCCACGAACTTCCAGGCCGTGGCCACAATCTCCCGCACTTCCGCAAACCGCGGCGTCCACCCCAGTACTTTTCGCAGCTTGTCCGCATTCGCCACCAACGCGGGCGGATCGCCCTCCCGCCGCGCGCCCACTACATAGGGCGCCTTCCGGCCGGTCACTTCCTCCACGTTGCGAAGCATCTCCAGCACCGAATGCCCGCTGCCGGTACCCGCGTTGAACTGGTCCGATCCGCCGCCCGCCAGCAGCGCCTCCAATGCCAGAATGTGCGCCTCGGCCAAATCGTTCACATGAATATAATCCCGAATGCATGTGCCGTCCGGCGTGTCGTAATCGGTGCCAAACACCGTGAACGGCTCCCCGCTCGCGACCGCCCGCAGCATCAGCGGGATCAGGTGCGTCTCCGGATCGTGCTCCTCTCCCAGCCCGCCCGCGGGGTCCGCTCCGCAGGCGTTGAAGTAGCGCAAACATACGCTGCGCAGCCCGTGGATCGCATCGAACCACCGCAGCATGGTCTCCACCATCACCTTCGATTCGCCATACGGGTTCACCGCGGCAATCGCCGCGCTCTCCGGAATCGGCGACGTCTCCGGTATCCCATAAACCGCCGCCGTCGACGAAAACACCAACCGCTTTACGCCCGCCCGCACCATGGCCGTGGCCAGCGATAGCGACCCGCCCACATTGTTCTCGAAGTACACCTCCGGCACGCGCATCGATTCGCCCACCGAGATATAAGCCGCAAAGTGAATCACCGCATCTTGCCCCGCCAGAACCTCGGCCATTGCGTCGGTTTGCTGCACGCGTAATTGATGGAAGTCGCGCGCCTCCACGTTGTGCCGGTATCCGCGCGACAAATCGTCCACCACCGTTACTTCATACCCGCGCCGTAAGAGCATCCGCACTGTGTGCGCGCCAATGTAGCCCGCCCCGCCCGTAACCAAAATCCGTCGTGTGCTCACGCAACGATTGTAGTAGCATGACAGCATGCCGAGTGTGACAATCGGGATCGCCGCGTCCGTCCTCCTCGCCGCCGCTTCGCTCCCCGCCGCGTCCCCGCATCGCCGTGTCGCCGCTTCCGTCCCCCTCCCTGCGGGTCCACCGCAAATCCGCGCCGGATCGTTGACCCTCTCCCGCTGCCCTACGGTTACCGCCTACTGCGGCTCCATCACGCAACCCCTCGATCCCGCCGGCCAGGTCCCCGGCACCATCCAAATCGCTTTCGAATTCTATCCCCATCTCAATTCCTCCCAACCCGCCGCTGGTACGATCGTGGCCGTCGAAGGCGGCCCCGGCTACCCCTCCACCGGCAGCCGCGTCAGCTACATCGATCTCTTCTATCCTTTGCTCGACACCCACGACCTCCTGCTCGTCGACAACCGCGGCACGGGCAAATCCCAAGCCCTCGATTGCCAGCCTCTCCAAACCGGCGGCAACGGCACCCTCCACGACATCGCCCTCTGCGGCGCGTCCCTCAGTCCCGCCGCCGATCTCTACGGTTCCGGCATCGCCGCTGACGACCTCGCTGCCGTGCTCGCCGCCCTCGCCATTCCCCAAATCGACCTCTATGGCGACTCCTACGGCAGCTACTTCTCCCAAGCCTTCGCCGGCCGCCATGGCAATCTTCTCCGCGCCCTCATCCTCGATAGCACTTGGCCCGTCGTCGGTGAATCGCCCTGGTACCCCGAAGCCTCCCCCGCCATGCAGAACGCCTTCAACGTGACCTGCCAGCAGAATGTCGATTGCCGCAATCTGCCCGGCACATCCATCGGCCGCATCACTACGCTGCTCGACGCGCTCTATGCCCATCCCTTCGCCGGCTCCGCCCCCGACGGCAACGGCAACTACATCACCGTGCACGCCGATGGCGAGAGCCTGGCTTACGAGGCTTACTCCAATTCCTCCGACTCCGTGGTCTACCGTGAGCTCGACCCCGCCGCGCGCGCTTACCTCGACCAAGGCGACAGCGCCCCGCTCCTAAGGCTGATCGCTGAAAACGGCCGCGCCAGCCTCTCCAACTGTATCGGCGGTGCACCGTCGTGTTACAGCGCCGCGCTCTTTGTCGCCGTAAGTTGCAGCGATTACCCGCAGATCTACGACATGACCGCGCCGCCCTCGCTACGCCCGGCCGAAGACATCGCCAGCATCCAGCAGGAACAGCTCACCGACCCCGGCGTCTATGCGCCGTTCACCATTGCCGATTACCGCCTGATGCCCCTGCCCTCCAGCGTGCTGGATATGTGCCTTCCCTGGCCGGTGCCCTCGCCGGCCCATCCGCCCGGCCAGCCTGTCCCGCCGGGTACCGTGTTCCCTTCCGTGCCCGTGCTGGTGCTCTCCGGCGAACTCGATTCCCTCACGCCCGCGCAACAGGGCGCCGAAGCCGCCGCCCTCTTCCCCAACGCCACGCAAATCCTGGTCGCCAACAGTTTCCACGTAACCGCCGAGGGCGATCAGGATGATTGCGCCTCGGCCATCGCTGTGCATTTCTTCCGCGACCTCACCCCAGGCGACACCTCCTGCGCCTCCCAAATCGCCGAAGTCCGGATGCTCCCCAGGTTCGCCCGCACCATGTCGGCACTCGATCCGGCAACCCCCGGCCCGGGCAATCAAGGCACCACCGCCGACCTGCAAGCCGCCGCGGCCGCCGCCCTTACCGCCGGCGACGCGATCGCCCGTTGGTGGGTCAACACCAGCGGCTCCGGTGTCGGTCTGCGCGGCGGACAATTCCAATACACCGGTACGGGAAACATTACCAACTTCACTCTGGATAGCTCCCAGTGGGTCGAAAACTTGGCCGTCAGCGGCTCAATCGTCTGGCAGTATGTGACGCCCGGCGCGGTGGTGGCTCAACTGACGTTCAATACCGCCGCCGGTCCAGGCGCCCTCCGCATCACTTGGGACGACCGCCAGCCGCAAGCTCAAGCCACAATTCAAGGCGCCATCGGTGGCCGCACCATCGTCGCCACCATGCAAGCGCCGTAGCTGGTGGGACAGGCTTCAGCCGGTCTGCTTGGGGGCGATCCTTCGAGGAACCCGAAATACCGCGACCTTCCTGACGGTCGAAGCGCAATCCGTCCTGTTCGAACACCCGAATAAGGCGCTGGAAATGAACCGGGCGGATGGCGGCAATGTTGTTACTTCACGTTCATTGTGAGGTGATCGATGGACACGAATGGCGCTCGCCGCCAGAAGCCCACGCACGGCGTCGCGGATGTTCCAGCGGGCTTCCTCCTCGGTCGCCCGCCGCTCGCCACGTCCAGGACCAGCACGTACGCGACATAGGTCTCGCCATCCCTAAAGATGTGCGCGTCGAAGGAAAACTCCCGCAAGTGGTCTGGTTCCGACCTTGTTCCAATCTTGCCTTCAATGTACCCGGAAAATCGTGACGCGCCGCGGTTGGCCGGAGTCCGTCTTCAGATAAACGTAGAACTCTCCTTGCACTGGGCTCGTCCCGAACTTCTGCAAAACTCTTGAGCCGGAGCTGCCGGACTTCCTCGGGGATAGGCCAAGCTCCACGTTTTCTATTGCAAGGCATGATTTGTATGGCGCGATGTCCCGCCGGTACGGCTACCTCCCTACGATGGGAATCGGCCGCTGGTTCATGAGCTGGGCATATGCTTCAAGCGTCTTCTGACTGCAATCACGCTGGAATATCAGTTTCGCGGCGGATTTCACGCAGCACATCTGGTGCACGATCGGCGGGATTGAATCGCCGGTAAACACCATGAACTGGACGCCACGGGCAAGCATAACGAACGAGCGGCCTGAAATTCCGGTCGTCTGCGCCGGCATATAGAAAACTCCCCTCGAGTACGGGTCCATGCAAACAACCGCGAGTATCGCCACGCTGGCGGGAAACGGTGTTTCGCCGAGCAGAAACGTTCGTATCGGTTCCTCGGCGGTACCGAGGTTCAATACCGTTGTTTTCCGGCCGGAAGGCGAGTCCCACTGATGGACGGCCGCCCGCCAAATCACGCTCAGGGCAAAGTATCCGAGTTGTTCGGTGTCGATTCCCGCCATTGCGCCGGAGAATGCGATGCTGTTGGACAACGTGTAAGGCTGAAGCGGAAGGGCTACCGCCAGTCGGTCACGAAGTGGGAAACGCTTGCCGTTCCAAACCTGTTTCAACATCCAGTTTTCGCCGTTCTTGTTGAACAGTTCTTCACAGCCTGAGCATAAAACGTAGTCCGTGACTTGCTTCGACGTTGTCGTAGTGGTCTTGGCGGTTACCAGCACAGGGTTTCGGTTCTTTTTCGTTGCGTCGGGGTCTCGCACGTATTTGTACATCGCCGCTGGCATGAAATGACTATCCTGCAGGTCCTTTGGCTTCAGGCAAAGCTTGCAAACGCGGATCATAAAGTTTTCTCCTCTCAAATTCACAACCCGCTCTTAAGCTGGAAGGCGCGGGCAGACTCGAACTGCCATCCCCGGTTTAGAAGACCAGTGTCTTGTCCCTTGGACGACGCGCCCCTGCTTGGATAACTTGCTTGGCGGGCCTGCGCGGACTCGAACCGCGATCTCAGGTTTAGGAAACCCGTACCTTATCCCGTTAGACGACAGGCCCACGCCCGGAAAATGGTGGGAGCGGTCGGGCTCGAACCGACCCTGGCCGGATTAAAAGTCCGGTGCCTCGCCGCCTAGGCATCGCTCCCTTCGAATGTGGTGCCGGGCCTGAGAATCGAACTCAACTGTGCTGGTTTGTAGGACCAGTCTTCGCGACCAGCGAAGTTGCCCGGCATGCCGGCGTGGCGATCTAACAGCCGTCACGCGCTTATAGGGCGCGGGCTCAGCCACTAAGCAACGCCGGCGGAAATGGCTCTGGGGGCAGGATTCGAACCTGCGCATCTCCCGGTTAACAGCCGGGCGCATTGCCGCTTTGCTACCCCAGAACAAACCTGGTGGGTGCGGAGCGAATCGAACGCTCTGCCTGACGGTTAAGAGCCGCCTGCTCATCCTCATGAGCTTCGCACCCGGTAGGGTAGGCCGGAATTGAACCGGCTATCACCTGATTGAAAGTCAGGGCACTCGTCCGATCGTGCTCTACCCCGCGAAAAACTGGTAAGGCCGGTGAGATTCGAATTCACGATCTCCCGCCTGAGAAGCGGGCGGCTTCATCCGCTCGCCCACGGCCTCATGGCGCGGTGGAAGGGAGTCGAACCCTCCTCGTCCCGATAGACAGCCGGGTGCCTTTGCCGCTCGGCCACCACCGCGCAAAACTGGTCCAGCCCCCCGGATTCGAACCGGAATTTCAGCGTTCGGAGCGCTGCGTCCTCTCCCGATTGGACGAAGGCCGGATTGGTACGGGTATGCCGACTCGAACGGCAATCTGAACGTTCGTAGCGTCCTATCCTGTCCTTTGAACGATACCCGCTTAAAGCATTTTCAAAAATGGCAGCCGGGGATGGACTCGAACCATCGACATCTGCTGTCAGAGAGCAGCGTCCTGCCGCTGAACGACCCGGCTGTGGCTGGGAGGGGACGAATCGAACGCCCGAAGTCAGCTTCAAAGACTGACGGCTTTCCACTAACCGACCTCCCACTAAGGTTCCCGCTAAAGAGCTTCTTGGGTTGACCGGAGAGAATCGAACTCTCGTGGCAGGGGTCACAGCCCCGCGCCTAAGCCACTCGGCCACGGCCAACATAAACTGGTGGCGGGACTCCGAATCGAACGGAGATGATCTGGGCTTCAGCCAGACGCCGTGACCACGTAGGCTATCCCGCCAATAACTTGCCGATAACATGGCGCCCAACCGTTAAAAATGGTTGCGGAGGTGCGATTCGAACGCACGTCTTTGGCTTATGAGACCAAGCTGGAACCGTCTCCAGTCTACTCCGCAATGTGGGGCAGGCTCGTAGCCTGCGGCGGCCTCTCAGGCCGCCCTTTCACTTACCGCCCAATACTTGGTTCCGGCAGATGGAATCGAACCATCTCCCGATCGGTTATCGGCCGATTGCTCACCCGGAGAGCTTTGCCGGAATGGAGCCGGGTGTCGGAATCGAACTGACTTCTCCGGTTTACAAAACCGGCGCATCGCCACGTATGCTTACCCGGCGCATACACACTTGGAGCCAGTGCCGGGAATCGAACCCAGGGTCGGCCGCTTACCGTGCGGCTACTCTGCCACTGAGATACACTGGCTGGAGCCGAAGCGCGGATTCGAACTGCGGTCTGGACGTTACGAGCGCCCCGTTCTTCCTATTGAACTACTCCGGCTGGAGCGAGTGCGGAGAATCGAACTCCGTTGGCTGGACTGGCAATCCAGCGCTCAACCAATGAGCCACACCCGCGGAAAAGAAGCTGACAGCTAGTTGTCAAAGAACTGGTCGGGGACCCCGGATTTGAACCGGGAATCTCTTGCTTCCAGGGCAAGCGGGTTAAGCCGTTTCCCAAGTCCCCGAAAAACTAAAAAGGGGCGACCACCTAGTGGCCACCCCCTTTTCCTGAAATCGGAATGTTATCCCAGGTTCCGGTTAGGTAGCCCTCCACGCGTCCGTATTGACGCGCTCCCGCCGCATGGTTTGCGGTTTAGTGCCGAAATGGATAACTGGTCTCACGCAATTAAATTCTAGCTTACTCTGTAGCTGCAGCGCAAGTATTATTTTCATTTCTTAATGACTGGTAAGCTAGAAAGCTTACCGAGCTGCGATCGTCACGAAGCGGTCCTTAGTCCGTGTGACTCGGCCGCCCGGAAGCGCCTTCCACCAACTCGCATAATTCGGCGGTGAGCCGCCGCACGGAACCGGCTTGGGCCCGGAGTTGTTCCGCTGCGCTGGCTGTCTCTTCCGAGGTGGAAGCCTGCGCCTGCGTGACCGTGCTGATTTCCGAAATGGTTGAGTTGATTTGGGCAATGCCCTCGGTCCCCGCCTGGAACGACTCTGTAATCTGACCAAGCCCAAGGTTGACTTCCTGGATCTGCGCCACAATCTCACTGAACGCAGCCGCCAACTTCCCGCTGATCGCGGCGCCCTGCTCGCTACTGCTGAGCGAATTGCCGATCAAGTCGGCCGTCTCTTTGGCGGCGCGCGAGGCGCGTTGCGCCAGGCTCCTCACCTCGTCGGCGACCACGCTGAAGCCGGCTCCGGCTTCGCCCGCGCGGCCTCGACGGCCGCGTTCAACGCCAAAATGTTGGTTTGAAAGGCAATCTCCTCAATGGTCTTGACGATCCGGCGGACCTGCTGGGCCGAATCGCCGATCTGTCGAATGGCTCCGTTCATTGCTTCCATGTGCCGGTCCCCGCCGTCCACCACCGATTTGACCCGGCCGACCAGATTCTGAATGTTCTGCGCGCTGGCGAAGCTCCGCTTGGTATGGGCCGTCAGTTCATTCAGCGCGGCGCTGGTCTCCTCCAGGGAGGCCACCTGTTGCGAGGTACCCGATGCAATGGCTTGGCTGGCGCTCGACAGATGGTCCGCAGCAAGGGCGCTCTGCTCCGTGAACTGGGCCAATTTGGCCGCGGCGCGGCGCATCGGGGCGCTGTAGACCGCGCCACAAAATACGAAAGCAGAACGGACGCCAGCAAATCCAAGCCAGTAAGGACCAGCACGAAATCGCGAGATTTGCCTAAGGCGCTCTCCACGTCATCCACGTACACTCCGGCCCCCACAATCCATCCCCATGCCGGATATAGTTTCACGTACGAGATCTTGGGCACCGGAGCTGCAGCGCCGGGCTTGGCCACATGTATCGGACCGATCCCTCCCCCTGCGCGGCGCAGACGCGCACCATCTCTATGAAAAGTGCGATGCCATTGGGGTCGTGGTAGCCCGACAAGTCCTTCCCTTCCATGTCCGGCTTCATCGGATGCATGATCATCGCCGGCCGCAAATCGTTGATCCAAACGTAGTTTCCGCTCTGAAAACGCTCCCGTCGTAGCGTGCTCCTGGCTAGGTCCTGGGCTTGCGCCAGCGGCATCTTCCCGGCTTTCACCTGCTCCCCGTAGTAGTCCCGCATGCTCCACGCCATGTCCACCACATAGCGCGTGCTCTCCGTTTCATGCCGTATGCGTCGGTCTTCTGTTGTGGCGGCAGCCACGTGAGCAACAGGGTGGGAAAGGCGATGCCGATGATCGCACCGGTTAGCAGGATTTTGGTAGATAGCTTAGGTCGAGCAAGCATCGCGCTGGACATCTCCGCAGGCCGGCATGGCGCCGGTCGCTGAATCTCTATCGGTGTCAAATGGTGTGGCTTTTAGCCTCCGCTTCACGAGGTTTTACCGAAAATCTAATAAACCAAGCGCTTTCAATCACTTATAGCTATTTTTCGCTCCGATTGCCGAAATCCTCCGTTCAACACCCGAACTTGCCGTACAACCAAGGAAATCAACAGTTTGATGACCACCGGTGGTAATGGTTAACCGTCATTAACTATACTGAGACAATCGAGCACGCGGCGAGGCCGTGCTGCGCGAGCGCGTTTATCTTAGACCCGGTGGTTGCGGGGCGATGTGCTGGCAACCCCATGAGGAGTTCAAAACGGATGCACAAGCCTATCAAGTACGTGGAAAAAGCCCTGACCTACGCTGCCCAGGCGGCCTGGACCGTTTTCGATAAAGCCAATCAAATCAAGCAGAATCCCTCGTTTATCCCGAAGTGGTCTGAAAAGCCGCTGCTCAAGTCGTACCAAAAAACCAAGCCCCCGCTGGGATGGCCGCGCGAGACCGATTCCCTGTGCCCCCGCTGCGTCCCCGAAGCCCGCGAGGAGATCCTTAGCGGCAAGAAGCCGCTCTCCATCCTGATGAACGAAAAGGTGGGCGAGATCAAAGCCAAAGTCATTGAGCGCGACGGCCAGATCCTGATGGTCAAGGATTGCCCCATTCATGGCCACTTCGAGGATGTGATGTCCATCGACACCGCCTTCTTCAAGCACCTCGAAGAGTGCTTCCCCGGCCGCGATATCCGCGCCCACAACGATTCCCACCTCCATCATCACGGCACGTCCACCATCACCCATGGCCGCGGCTCCGTCCTCACCATCGATCTCACCAACCGCTGCAACATGATGTGCGATCCGTGCTTCATGGACGCCAACCAGGTCGGCTTCGTACACGAACTCACCTGGGAAGACATTCAGACCCTGCTCGACAACGCTATCTCCATCAAGCCCAAGCGCCAGATGTCCGTTCAGTTCTCCGGCGGCGAGCCCACCATTTCGCCGTATTTCCTGGACGCCGTGTCCTACGCCCGCAAGGTCGGCTATACCAGCGTGCAGGCCGCCACCAACGGTATCGAATTTGCCAAGAGCCCGGAGTTTTGCCGCAAAGCAGCCGACGCCGGTCTGCGTTATGCTTACCTGCAGTTCGATGGCATCGGCAACGCCGCCAACTCCCACCGCAAGGTCGGCAACCTGTTCGACGTGAAGCTGCGCGCCATCGAAAACCTGTACACCAACGGCGTGGATATCGTGCCTGTCATCACGCTCATCAACGGCATCAATAACGAGCAGGTCGGCCGCGTCATCCAGTTCGCGCTCGACAACCCCAAACGCATTCCGTTCCTTTCGTTCCAGCCGGTTTCCTTTACCGGCCGCGACGAAGCCGTCACCGACGAGCGCCGCATGGCCCAGCGCTACACCCTGGCGCACCTGGCGCACGACGTGAAGAATCAGACCGGCTTGGGCGAACCCGCCCGCGACTGGTTCCCGCTGTCTTTCATCAGCACCTTCTCCGATTGGTCCGACCTGGTGCACGGCCCGGAGCACCAGTGGGGCCAGTTAAGCTGTGGCTGCCATCCGAACTGCGGCGTAGGCATGGCCGTGATGGTGGATAAGCAGACCGGTGAGTCCGCACCTGTCACTTCGTTTTGGAACGCCGACCAGTTGGCCAAAGACGTAGCGCGCGTCAACGACGCCGCCCGCGGCAAGTGGCTGTCGATTATCGGCATGGCGCTGGCCACCGCGCGCAACTACGATCCCTTCAAGTCGCCCACGCACTTCAAGCTCACCGACCTGATGAAGAAGCTGGACAAGACCTTCGGCGCCACCGGCAAGAATTACGGCAAAGTCGGTTCGGACCGCACCATGCAGGACATCGAGAAGCGCCGCCAGGACCGCTGGAACTTCCTGCTGATCGCCGGCATGTGGTTCCAGGATCTGTTCAACTACGATTTCCGCCGCACCGAGCAGTGCATCATCCCCTACGCCACGCAGGAAGGCGAAATCTCCTTCTGCGCCTACAACACCGGTATCGGCTGGCGCAATATCATCGAGAAGATGCACATGACCGCCACGCTCACCAAGTGGTATGACGAGCATGGCCGGCACGAAATCTTCGCCGGCGGCAAGAGCGTCGCGATGCCAAGCGCCGATCACTCCATGGTGCTGCGCGACGGCATCATCACCACCGAGGTGCAGCACGATCTCGACAAGCTGGGCATCGCCAAGAACTCCGGCGAAGAGAAACTGCGCGCCCGCGCCGCCAAGATCAAGCAGGACGAAGAGAACGCCCGCATGGCGAAGCTCTATCGCCAGCACGTGCTCAAAGAGCAGCCCACGCCCGACCTGGTGCCGGTGGGATCGATTCAGCTCGCGCCGAAGCCGGCGTCCAAGTCCGCTCCCGTCGAACAGGTCGAAGAGCGCGAAGAAGTCGGGTCGTTCGGGGACTAGTATGTCGTCCAGTCGGTTCTTTATAGATTAACGGCGCGGCCAAAATGACTCCTGTGGGGCGGGCAATTCTGCCCGCAGCCGGCTTTCAGCCGGCCTCCAGAGGCTAAAGCCTGTGCCACCAAGAGCGGCCACAGCGAGCGAAGCTCGCCCTCAACTAACATCCAGCCGTTTTCATTCACATCTGGCCCCGGGGCTAAATCCCCACCTTCCCGCCAATGCCGAGTGCGAGGGATAGAATAGCCGTCGCGGCAAATACCGGATTTCGCAGGAGAGCCTGAAAGCCGAAGCCGATAGAGCCGGAGGCCGGCCTCTTACGGTTCGCAACCGGGACGCGCTGTTCTTGAAACGGACACGTCCCCGTGCCGTCCCGTCCCTACATCTTGCCCTTGATACCTGCATCCAGCGAAATCTTATGCGTCTCCAAAATCGCACCGGTAGCCCGCTCCAATGCCGCGCGCGCCTTCACATATGCGCTCTTCGCCGCCACCTCGGTGGACTTCGCCTGCGCCAGCAGACTCTCGTACTGAATCACAAAGAACGCCGTAGAGGCGCCCACTTCGTACTTCATCTGCTCTGCTTCCAACGACTCCTGCTGGTACCGCCGCGCCTGCACGGCGGCCTCGTACGACGCCCGCGCGCGCCGTATCGCAATCACCCCGTCTTCCACTTCCAACCGCGCCTGGTTCTGTAGCTGGCGCAAACGCACTACCGACTGCTTCAGTTGCAATTCGTCGCGCGCCAGATCCGCCTCCGCGATACGGTTATGTATCGGCACCGTCACCTGCACGCCGATTTCATAAGTCGGGTACTTTTGAGTGAATAGCTGGTCGAGTACCGTGCCATAGCCGCCCACGAACGGCGTATTCGTAGCCGGCGTAAACCCGTTCAAAGGGCCCGCCAAACCATTGCTCTGCACAATGCCCACCAGATCCACTTCGGGCAAAGTAGCGTTCCGCGCACCTTTCAGACCGATCTGCGAATTCTCGATCTGCAGGTTCGCCTGCCCCAGATCGGGCCGATTGGCCAGCGCTTCGCTGAACAAGTCCTGTATCGGCCGGGTCTCTTCTTTCTCCGGAATATCCAGGGAATCCGTGGGAATAATGGTGGCGGCCTGCACCTCGGGGTCCGCATTGCCCGTGCGGGTCAATAGGTTCTTCAGAATCGCCTGCTGCTCTTCCAGCACCCCGCGCGCGTTGATCAGGTCCTGGCGGGTGGCGAAAACCTGGGCGTTGGCACGCGTCATCTCTACCGGCGCCAGCGTGCCTTCGTCCACCTGCGCCTTGGTGTCCGAGTAGAGCTTCTCGGCCGCGGCCACCGTCTCCTGTTTCACCTTCACGTCTTCGTAGAGCGCCACAAAATCGGTGTACAGCCGCACCACCCCGTAAACCGTGGCGATCAGTTGCTGGTGAAACAGCAGCGTGTTGATCCTGCGGTCATTCTGTGCGATGCGTATGAAGCGGGTGTTGAGTGCGTTTCCGAACCCGCGCATCAGAGGCTGCGTGATGGTCAAGCCCAGGCTGGAGCCCGTATAAGGATTGTAGTTGGTGTCCGTGGCATTCAGCGATTGGTGCGTGTTGTTGAATGCCAGGTTCACCTGCGCGCCGGTGACGAAGGACTGCACCAAACCGGCGTTGGCGTTGAACCCATTGGCAATCAGAGCGGGTACGCCGTACGACTGAATGTCCAATTCCGGCGTGGCCTGGTGCATCCAGTTCAATTGGCCGACGACCGACGGATCGAAAATCGGAACCGCGGTGCCTGTGGATTGCGGAATGGTGCCCTGAATCGAGAGATTCGTTAAAGGCTCGCCCAGCGCGCCCAGTTCCAGCGCATTCGTTGAAACCGCACTGCCGGTGGTGACGCTGGTGCCGGAAGCCGGGTTGGTCACCACGGGACTGAGCGGCCCGCCTACGCCCGTGGGGGCTTCCGCGATCTGAAAGGGGATGCCGCGCAGCAGTCCACCGCCCTTCGCACGCAGCAGGTCGGCGTCGGCGATTTGGAAGCTGAACCGATCGAGTTCCACGTCCAGATTGTTCTCGATGGCCAGCGCCAACGCGTCGGCTTGCGAAAGGTAGAGATTACCCGCGCGCATCAAATCGTGCACGCGCGCGGAGTTATGAAAATCGGTCTGCTGCCCGAATGCCGATACGGCGCAAAGCGCCAACACGGTGACTAACAGTGGGGCAGGACTCCAGTCCTGCGCGGATCCTCCAGGACCCGCTCTTCGCATAACGAAATCCGCCCCGTCCGGATTCACACAGGCCGACGTGGACGTCGGCCCGCGGGACTCTCCGAAAACCCACTCGCCAACCTGTCGATTTGCGAGGCGCGGGGCTAAAGCCCCGCGCGGGATAAATCCCGCCCCCCAAGGCTTTGGGTTTCTGCCCTTGGTGACGGCCCCCGGCCGTCCGTGCTGGCGCCCTGTCCCACGATCAGGCAAGTGCCCTGCTGCGGCCGTGCGCCAGAGTAACATGAACCAAGACTTATGCATTTGATCTCAGGCGGGCTTCTTCTTCTCTCGCAGCAGGACGGGATTCACCTTGGCCCCCTCTTGCACCGTATCGCCGGGATTCACCACTACCTGTTGCCCGGCTTCCAGTCCCGAGATAACTTCGATTTTGTCGCCAAAGTCCCGGCCCAATTGAAGCCGCTGGAAGTGTACGATGTGGTCGGCGCCAACCACGCCAACCTGGGTCCCCGTGCTGCGAACCACTAGCGTATCACCCGGTATCAACAGCGGCGGATTCTTGCGCGGCGTGGTCAGGTCCACCTGCGCGTACATGCCGGGCAACAGCAGGCCGCCGGAGTTGGGCACCTGCACTTCGGCGAGCAGAGTGCGCGTCGCGGGATCGAGGGCGTTGGCGGTGCGGGTCACGGTTCCCGCGAACTGGTGTCCCGCCAGATCCAGGATGGACAGATGCGCAATCTGCCCGACATGTACTGAATCCGCGTCCGATTGCGGCACGTTCACGTAGGTGCGCAGGCGGTCGTTCTGGGCCATCCGGAACAGCAGCGTGTTGCCTTCGTTCACCAGCGCCCCCACATCCACGTTGCGCACGGTGATCACGCCCGCGAAGGGCGCGTACACGCTCTTATAACCTTGCAATTCCGTAAGCCGCGAGAGGTTGGCCTCGGCCGCTTTGATATTGCTGCGCGCGGATGCCACCGCCTTTTCGAGCGCCGACACGTTGGCCTGCGCAGCCGCCCACTGAGACTGGTAAGTGTCGTTCTCCTGCCGCGAAACCACCCCTTTGGCGACCAGGTTCTTCCACCGTTCCGCCGTCACCTTGGCGAGTTGTTCCTGCGCCTGTCCCTGCTGCAGGTTGGCGGTGGCCTGATCGAGAGCCGCGCGCACTTGGTCCACAGCCGCGCGAGCCTGGTTTACCTGTTGATCCAGTTCCGGCGCCTCAATCTCGGCCAGTAATTGGCCGGCCTTCACGCGGTCGCCAATGTCCACGTAGCGCTTTTGAATATATCCGCTGGCGCGCGCCAGCACCGGCGCTTCCGTCAGAGCCTCGATGTTACCGGGGAGAATCAGCGTGCCGGTGGCGGCGGACCGTTCTACGCCGACCACTGTCACCGTAGGCAGTTCTTTGGATGCGCTGTCCGCTTCGGCCACCAACGTCGCCTCGTTGCGGCGATGCGGAATGTAGCCCTTTAGGAAGCCGATCGCGATCAGGACCGCCAGTATCAGCGCCAGCAGCCACAGCCCACGGCGCGACGGAGCGGGGGGCGTCGTCGCCGCGGGCGCGGCGTGCAGCGCCAGCTTTCGTTTCAAATCTTCGATTTCGGCGCGCAGACGCGCTTCGGTATCTTCGGCCACTTGATCGTATTCCATTTTAATGTGGGGCGGACCTCCAGGTCCGCGCGGGTCCTCCCGGGACCCGCTCCGCGGCGAGCGCAGCTCGCCGTAACCGGCTGAAGCCTGTCCTACCCTACCCCAACAGCAACTCCCCTTCGATATTCTCCCGCTCTTCCTCCGCGATCCTCCGGTCGAAATCCACCGGCGGTTTCTTCTTCAGCAGGCTGTATACAATCGGCACCACGAACAGCGTAGTCACGGTCGCCAGCACCAGCCCGCCGATCACCGCGCGCCCCAGCGGCGCATTCTGCTCGCCGCCCTCCCCAAATCCCAGCGCCATAGGCAGCATGCCGATGATCATAGCCAACGCAGTCATCAGCACGGGGCGTATGCGCGTATGCCCGGCCGATAACGCCGCGGACCGCGAATCCAAACCTTCCAGGCGCTCATCGTTGGCGAACACCACCATCAGGATGCTATTGGCCGTGGCCACGCCGATACACATGATGCTCCCCATCAACGACGGCACGCTAAAACTGGTCTGGGTGATGAACAGCATCCACACGATGCCCGCCAATGCGCCCGGCAACGCCATCAGGATGATGAAGGGATCCAGCCACGATTGGAAATTGACCGCCATCAATAAATACACTAGCGCCACTGCGAAGATCATCCCCATGCCCAGCCGGTAAAAGGAAGTCTCCATGGTGCGCACCTGCCCGCGCAGGTCGAAACTGGTGCCCGGCGGCAGCTTGCCCGAGAACTCCTGCATGATCTTCTCCACCCCCGCGCCCACGCTACCCAGATCCCGCCGGTCTACATTGGCATAAATATCGAATACCGGTTGCACGTTGTAATGGTTGATAATCTCGGGGGATACGCCGCGCTCCACGCTCGCCAGATTCGATAAAAGTTGCGGCCCGCCGGCCGCCGCGCCCGGATTACCGTAAGCCAGCGAGCTTTGGCTGGGGCTCGAGCCCACCGCCGAATTCGAAGCGCCGGCCGTGCCCGCAAGCGATGTCGCCGTGGTAGTCAGAACTCCTGCAATGGGCGCCGAGATCGGCGTGCGCATCAGTGCGGCGAGGGAATCCATGCGGTACTGCGGCGTCTGCACGGCCATCCCGTAGCTCACGCCGTTCTGCCAGTTCAACCATTCGTTGGGCGCCACCTGGCCGCTGGAACTCAGTGAGATCAGCAGGCTGTTGCTCACGTCCCGCTGCTGCAGCCCCAGTTGGCCGGCTTTGCTTCTGTCCACGTTGATGCGCAGCTCCGGATAATCCACCACCTGGTGGACGTGCACATCGGCCGCTCCCGGGATATGTGAGATGCGTTCCGCCAGCGCCGTGGCGATCTTATAATTCTGTGGATCCCGGCCGACCACCTGCAGGTCGATCGGCGCGGGCAACCCGAAGTTCAAGATCTGGTTCGTAATGTTGGCCGGCTCGAAGAAGAAGGTCGCCTCCGGGAATTTCCGGCGCAGGTCCTCGCGCAGTTTAACGGTATACTCCGCGGTCGGACCATGGTCGTCCGGCTTCAGCGAAATCAGGATATCCCCGTCGCCCGTGCCCAGTGTACTGATATCGCCGAAAGCCAGATTGAAACCGCCGAACGGGATGCCGATGTTGTCGATAATCGTGTCGATTTCGTGCGCCGGAATCACGTGCCGGATTTCATCGTCGATTTTCGAAAAAAGAACTTCGGTCTCTTCGATGCGCGTGCCGGTGGGCGCCATGGCATGCAACCGGAGTTGACCCGAATCCACGTACGGGAAAAAATCGCGCCCCGGGAAGACGGCCAGCATCAAGGAGCCTGCCACGAAGATGCCGAAGCCCGCCAGCACCGGCGCACGGTGGTCCAGTGCCCAGTGCAATAGCCCGGCGTACGACGAACGCATCATCTCAAATCGCCGGTTGAAGATGTAATGAATCCGCCAGATGAATCCCTTGCCGCCCGCCGATTCGCCGTGCGCGCCGAGGGCGTAGAGTTTCACCTCCGGCTTAAGCATGAAGTGCACCATGTTGGGAATCAGCGTGCGCGACAGCAGGTAGGAGGCCAGCATGGCGAAGACCACCGCCAGCGCCAGCGGCGTGAAGAGGAACCTGGCGGCGCCGGTCAGCAGCAGGACCGGCACGAAGACAATGCAAATGGAGAGCGTGGAAACAAAGGCCGGCGCGGCGATCTGTTGCGCGCCATCCAGCACCGCGCGCACCAGCGGCTTCTTCATGGCCATGTTGCGGTGCGTATTCTCGAGTTCCACCGTGGCGTCGTCCACCAGGATACCCACCGCCAACGCCATCCCACCCAGGGTCATGACGTTAATCGTTTCGCCCAGCAGGCTCAAAATGGCCAGCGACGTCAGAATGGAAAGCGGGATCGAAATGCACACGATGATCGTGCTGCGCCAGCTTCCCAGGAACAGCAGGATCATCATGGCCGTGAGAAACGCGGCGATAGCGGCTTCCCGCACCACGCCATTAATGGAGGCCCGCACGAAAAGCGATTGATCGAATAACTGGCGGACTTGCAGTTCCTTAGGCAGCCCGGCCAGGATCTGCGGCAGCCGGGCTTTCACCGCGTTCACGATCGACAGCGTGGACGCCCGCCCATTGCGCAATACCGTCATCAGGGTGCCGCGCGTGCCGTTGGTGCGCACGATACTGGTTTGCACGGCGTATCCGTCGCGGACCTGCGCCACATCCCGGATATACACCTCGGCGCCGTTAACCACTCGGATCGGCATATCGTTCAATTGGTCGAGCACCTTGGGGCTGCTGTTGACCTTTATTTGATAGTCGATCTTCCCGATCTTGGCGTCGCCCGCGGGCAGGATGATGCTCTGCGCGCTCACCGCATTCGAGACATCCGTGGCCGAAATCCCTTTGGCGTAAAGCTGGTCGGGGATCAGATCCACCATGATCTGGCGGAACTTTCCGCCGTAAGGCAGGGGCACCGCCGCGCCCTGCACCGTGGCCAACTGCGTGCGGATGAAATTCAGGCCGAGATCGAAAATATCCTGTTCGCTGAGCGTTTTGCTCTCCAGGCCCAGTTGCAAAATCGGCACGCTGGAAGCGTCGTATTTCAGGATGTTGGGCGGAAAGGTCCCCGGCGGAAAGATGCGCAACAGCGTTTGCGAAATCGCCGTCACCTGCGCCAGCGCCATGTCGATCTTGACGTTCGGCTGGAAATAAACCCGGATCACCGAGACGCCGGAATAGGATTGCGATTCGATGTGCTCGATATCGTTGACCGTGGTGGTCATCGACCGTTCGAAGATGGTGACCATGCGCTTTTCCATCTCCTCCGGCGACAGACCCTGGTACGACCACACGATGCTGACCACCGGAATGTCGATATACGGGAAGATATCGACAGGCATAGTCACGATAGCCGTCCCGCCGAGGATGGCGATCAGCACAGCCATTACCACGAAGGTGTAGGGGCGCCGTAGCGCCAATCGGACAATCCACATAGGGACAAGGAGGGCGTCTGGTCTTGGCTTTATTAGATGACGCGAAACGCCTTTAGGATGTTACCCTGTGGGGCAGGCGTCTACGCCTGCGGCGGGTCTCCAGACCCGCCCTGCGCGTAAGCCGGCTGCGGGCAGAATTGCCCGCCCTCCAAGGCGTCTTCGTCACCGGTCGCCAAATGCTTTCCGCACCCACTCCGGCTCATCCGGCTCGCCCTTGTTCGGTATTCCCTTGGTAATCGACCACCGATGAATCCACGAGAATCCGCCAGGTCCCACATAGTTCTCGGGCAGCCGGTAGGCGTCATCGTTCAATGCTTCCCCCAATGACACAAATCGATAGCCCCGCCGCCGGAACATCTCCAGGATATCCGGCATCTTCCGCGAGTTCAGGTCACTGGCATGCATCAGCATGATCTGCGGAAACTCCCGCCCCACCACTTCCACCGACCGCCGCTCGAAGAACGCGACCACCGATTCCAAGTAGGGCACATATTCGCGCAGCACGCGCGCCCGAAACTTGGGCCGCGTATACAGAGCCGCGAACATGTAGTCGGAATTGTCGAAGGTCACCGGTGCATTCCGGTAACCGTGCGCAGCCAGAAATTCCGCAATCGCGCGCTTAGTCTCCGCCGACGTTCCGGCGTGCAGCATCGGGTAGCGAAAGAATTCCAGCGTCTTGCCGCGCGCCTCTACCACCGGACGCAAAAGCGCATCCGCCTTCAGGATGTCTTGTTCATACTCCGCCACGGGTACACGATTCAAGTCCGCGTGCGACCAGGTGTGATTGCCGAGATCGGCGCCGGCATCCAGCCACAAATCCAGGATGCGCCGCAGATCGGGCGTGGCGAGCTCGGTTCGCCCCGGATGCACAAACCCCGTCACCGGAATCTTCCGTTCATGCAAAGGCGCCAGCAACCGCTCGGTCATGTCCCGGACATCGGAAAAACTACGGCCGCCGCCATCGCCGCCGCGCGGCAGATCGTCAATCGTGATGGCCACCTCGCGGCCACCGCCATCCGCCGCCATTCCGATCGCAGCGGCCAGAAGAAATACGACACTGGCCCTCATCAAACCCCCATCGCCGCGCCCAGAATCCGCTCGAACCAACTGTACGGCAGACAGCGCTTCAGCGGCAGCACCATCCGCTGATCCCACATCCCCACGCTATATCGCATCGCCGGCCGCGGGTCGCGCAGCACCCGGTCCACCAGCGCCGCCACCGCATCCGGCGCGGGTGCCTTGGCTTCGTCCTGCGCCTGCTTGGCTTGAAAACGGTCGAAGATCTCCTGGTAGGCGCTGGCGTGCCTCACTGGCTGCACCGTGCGCCGGCGCAGCGGGAGCTGGCTGCGCGTGTCGCCCGGTTCGATCAGCACCACCTTCACTCCGAAGCGCCGCGTTTCCAGGCGCAAGCTCTCGCTCAACCCTTCCACCGCGAACTTGCTGGCGCTGTAAATGCCCGAGAACGGCATGCCGAAGATGCCCCCCAGCGAGCTGATGTTGACGATGTAACCGGAGCGCTGCTCGCGCATTGCCGGCAGCGCGGCACGGCATACGCGCAGCACGCCGAAGAAGTTGGTCTCCATCTGCGCGCGCGCTTCGGCCATGGACGTGTCTTCGATAGGTCCCATCAGGGCCCAGCCGGCGTTGTTCACCACCGCATCCAGACGGCCGGTTTTCTCCAAAATCGCGCCCACCGCGAGCGACACCGAGTTATCGTCGTCCGCGTCCATGCGCAGCATGTCGACGCCGTCGAACCCCGCGGTTTCGTGCCGGCTGGTGCCGAACACGCGCCAGCCCCGCGCGGCCAGATGGCGGGCAATGGCTTGTCCAATGCCGGAGGACGCTCCGGTCACCAGGACAACACTAAAATTAGACGGCAAATCAGCAGGCGCGCTCATAGGGTTATTATCACAATGTGAAGACTTCCCGCGTCGTTGTTTCCTTCCTTATTCTGCTGGCCGCCGGAGTGGCCGCATACCTGATTTTTCCGCCGTTCCGCCTATGGGCGCTGGTAGTCGCTGGACACAGCCCGGTTTGCCCCATGTCCCACGCCGTCCAATCCCAAGCCAACGTCGTCGAAAAGACGCGCATCAAGGACCGCATCCTGGCGGGCAGCCACCTGGTGAAGGAAGAAAGCGGCCTGGAGCTTTGGAGCACGCCCAAGGGCGACTTTTGGATTCCCAAAGGCAACCGCTACGTGTTGCCCTTCAACCTGGCGGAAATGGAACAGCACATTTATGGCGCCGGAGAGCATTTCATCCACGCCGGAGACGTTGTGCTGGATTGCGGCGCGAGCGACGGCGATTTCACCCGCCAGGCGCTCGAGGCTGGCGCGCAAACCGTGGTTTCGGTCGAAATCTCGCCCTCCAGCGCCGAATGCATCCGGCGCAATCTGGCGGCGGAGGCGGCCGCCGGGCACGTGATCGTGTATCCCAAGGGCGTCTGGGACAAAGACGACACGCTCACGCTGAACGTGGACGACACCAACTTCGCGGCCAACAGCGTGGTGATGCGCCCCGATTCGTCCCATCCCAGCGTGCTGGTGCCGCTGACCACCATCGACAAGTTGGTGGCCGAGCTGAAGCTGCCGCGCGTGGACTTCATCAAGATGGATATCGAGGGCGCGGAAGTCCCTGCGCTGGCTGGCGCGCACGAAACCATCGCGCGCTTCAAGCCGCGCCTGGCGATCGCCACCGAGCATAAGCCGGACGACGAGTACACCATCCCTGCGGCCGTGCGCAAGATCCGCGCGGATTACCAAATGGAGTGCGGCCCCTGCCTGGAGGCCAAAGGCCACGTCCGTCCGGATGTCCTGTATTTCTGGTAGCGCGTGGGGCAGGCTCGCAGCCTGCGGCGGCCTCGTAGGCCGCCCCGAGTGGCGCTACGGGTGTTAAATGTAAGTTTCTTGCCCTAAACCGTAATATGTCTTTATAACCAATAGCTTAGGCTTTGTTCGTGCACCTGGGCCCGACCACCCGATCACCCCGTCCGGCCCTGCCGCCCGCGCGTCCAACGCCCCGTTGTGCTACTATCAGGTCAGGCGTAAACATGATTGAAGATTTGCTCCAACCCAGGCATTTGCTCATCATCCTGGCCATCGCCCTGCTGTTCTTCGGGCCGCAAAAGCTGCCGGAACTCGGCAAAGGTCTGGCCCAAGGTATTCGCAGCTTTAAGGACTCGCTGAAGAGCGTGAACGAAGATCCCGCGCCGCCGCACGATTCCGCGCCGCACAAAGACTAGCTCCGCCCGGCACATGACGTTCACCCGCAGAGACGCCCTCGGCTTGCTTGCGGGCTCCTTCGCCGCACCCGCCCTCGCCAAAGCCGCCACATCCTTCGAAGCTACCCGCGAATCGTTGCGTGCATACCAGGTCCCCGAATGGTTCCGCGATGCCAAGTTCGGTATCTGGGCGCATTGGGGTCCGCAATCCGCCGCCGAAGACGGCGATTGGTACGCCCGCAACATGTATATGCAAGGCAGCCCGCAATACAAATATCACGTCGCCACCTACGGCCATCCCAGCAAGTTCGGCTTCAAGGATGTGATCCCCACCTGGAAGGGCGACAAGTTCGACCCCGATAACCTGGTCGGTCTCTACAAGAAAGCCGGGGCGAAGTACTTCGTCAGCATGGGCGTGCATCACGACAATTTCGACCTCTGGAACTCCAAGCACACGCGCTGGAACGCGGTGAACATGGGGCCGCGCAAGGACGTGGTGGGCATGTTCCGCAAAGCCGCCCTGCGCGAGGGTCTGAAATTCGGCGTCAGCGAGCACCTGTGGATCAGCTACAAATGGTTCGCCGTGAGCCACGGCAGCGACCAGACTGGTCCGCTCGCCGGCATCGCTTACGACGGCCAGGACCCCGCTAACGCCGATCTCTATCACCAAGCCGCCTGTGCCCAGTTTGCCAATGGCAAGCTGGATTGGTCGTCGGACGGCATCCCGGATTCCTGGCGGCAGCATTGGCTGGCGCGCATTCAGGATCTAGTCGACCAGTATCGGCCCGACCTGCTCTACACCGATGGCGCGCTGCCGTTTGAAGAGTACGGCCTGCGCCTGGTTTCGCATCATTACAATGAAAACGCCAAACGGAACGGCGGCCACGTCGAGGCGGTCTACACCAGCAAGCGCCGCGAAGATTGCGAGGTCGGCACCTGCGTTCTCGACGTCGAACGCGGCATCGTGGACAAGATCTGGCCCAACCCCTGGCAGACCGACACGTGCGTCGGCGAGTGGCATTACAAACGCGGCGCGAAGTACAAATCGCCCAAGACGGTGATCGATATGTTGTGCGATATCGTGAGCCGCAACGGCAACCTGCTGCTGAATTTCCCGCTGCCCAATTCCGGCGAGCTGGATGCCGATGAGCGGCGCATCCTGGCCGAGATCACGGACTGGATGGCGGTGAACAGCGAAGGCATCCACGGTTCGCGCCCCTGGAAAGTGTTCGGCGAAGGACCGGGCACGCAGTTGAAGGCGCAAGCCGCCTTCAACGAGGGTGCGCGCAAGGATCTGACCGCGGAAGATATCCGGTACACCACTAAGGGCAAGACACTGTATGCCTTCGTGATGGGCTGGCCCGAGCGGGAAGCGGTGCTGCGTTCGGTGACCGAAAAAGTGGAACAGGTCGAACTGCTAGGCAACCGCGGCAAGATGCGCTGGACGCAAAATGAATCGGGCCTGCGCGTCCCCATGGCCCCAGCACAGCCCTCAAAGCACGCCGTTACGCTCAAGATCACCCTCACGTAGGTAGCAAAGGCTTCAGCGCGAACGACCCTGCGGCTCGTTACCAAGATCGGAGAACTGACGCCGGGACGTAACGCAGGCACTCATTGCCTGCCGCGCTGACACTCGTGTCAGCGCGGGCGAGCGTAGCTCGCCCAGCGGGACGTTAGTCCCGCTAGATCAGTGACTTGCGCGATGGTTCTCTGGAGAGCCAGCGTGTAATATCCAATTCAGCTTGAGACCGCGCTGGGGGGTGGGCTTGAGCCCGCGTGGGGCTTTAGCCCCGCTCCGCTGCCTCCAAACCTTGCCGAGTCTCCTCAACGGCCGGCATATTGGCAATCCGGCTGTTCGGAGCGGTCGAGCGCGTTGCGTCCGGCGGCGTTGGCAAATGCAGCCAGTCCTGTAAGTTCCGGCACGTCGCCGTGCATCCACGGAAGTGCTGCGCCGGCGGCAGCGCGTGGCGGAAAAGAGGTATTGAAACGCGAACCGTAGTCGTCGCCAGCGGAAGCCGGCGAGCGTTCATAGTCGATAGCAGCGGACCAGAGGAAGATGCGGAAAGCTTGCCGGGCGGAGTCCGTAAACCCCGCCCGGGTCGCGTCGAACATATTTGACCCTGTATTAATAACTTCTTGGTCCCCTTCTCGTCGGGGTTGACGCTAATATAACATATAAGCTCACAAGGCCTACAATCTGTTTTGAAATTTGAATCGTTCAACGAGGACTATGTTCGCCGGCTGACGGACGGGGACTCCGAAGCCGGCGAGCATTTTGCCGCGTATTTCGAAAGCGTACTGTTCCTGAAGCTGCGCGTGCGCCTGCGCTCCCTTGAGTTGATCGAAGACGTCCGGCAGGAGACCCTCCTGCGCGTCCTGGCCATACTGCGCAAGGGCGAAGGCGTGTACCGTCCGGAACGTTTCGGGGCGTTCGTCAACGGCGTGTGCAATAACGTGATGCGCGAACTCCGCCGCTTGGACCAGCGCGACGCGCCGTGGGACGAGGACAACATAGAGGAGCCCATCGATTCATCGATCGACTTGGACGCCAACCTGGTCAACGCCGAGTCCAAGCGCGTCGTCGAGCAGGTGCTGGCGGCCCTGCCGGAGAAGGACCGCAAAATCCTGCAAGCCATATTCCTCGATGAGATCGATAAACCCGAAGTCTGCCGGATGTTCAAGGTGGATGCGAATTATCTGCGGGTGCTGCTCTACCGTGCCAAGGCCCAATTTCGCGACGCCTACTACCGCCGGGCGGACGGACACGGCAACGGACACGGCGACGGCAATGGAAACGGCCAGGGGAAAACCGCTTCCTGATGGTCGCGGCTCCGGGGTGCTACCGAGCCGCGGCCGTCAGGGAGCGGTCAATCCGGACGAAGAGTGACAATCGCCTGGGCCTCCGCGGATCGCCCTTCCCCCACCGGTCCCACTTTCTCCGCGGTCTTGAACTTCACCGACACGCGGTCCACATCGATCTCCAGCGTGGCGGCCAGTTGCCGGCGAATGGCGTCGCGGTAATCCTTCAGCTTGGGGCGTTCCAAGATAACGGTGGCATCCACGTTCACAATCCGATAGCCGCGAGTGCGCACCAGATCGCGCGCGTGGGCCAGAAACCGTAGGCTTCCGGCGCCTTGCCACCGGGGATCGGTATCCGGAAAGTGCATGCCGATATCGCCCAGCGCGGCGGCGCCCAGAATGGCGTCCGTAATGGCGTGCGCCAGCACATCGGCGTCGGAATGGCCTTCCAGTCCGGCTTCCGCGGGGATCGCCACGCCGCCCAGGATCAGCGGGCGATTGCGCGCCAGGCGGTGGACGTCCCAGCCCAGACCGGTGCGATATTCGCTCACAGTTCGCGGGGCGCGGTTTCCTCTTCCAGGAACAGGCGCGCCAGGTCCATATCGCTGGGCTTGGTGATCTTGATGTTGCGGTCGCTGCCCAGCACCACGCTCACTTCCACCTCCAGCCGCTCCACCAGGCTGGATTCGTCGGTGCCGGTGAAGCCGTCGCTCTGCGCGGCCGCGAAAGCCCGCACCAGCAGGTCGTAGCGGAAGACCTGCGGCGTTTGTGCCAGCACCAGTTTCTCGCGCGGCAAAGTGGCGCGGATCTTAGCCCGGTTGGTTTGCGCGCGGGTCACTTGCTTCACCGTATCCACCGGCACAATGCCCACGATGGCGGCGCCGGTTTCCGCGGCTTCCTCGATCACTTTATCGATGGTTTCCAGATCGATGAACGGCCGCACCGCATCGTGTACGGCCACCAGCGTGGTCTCGGGATCGAGTGCGGCCAAAGCGTTCTCCACCGATTGCTGGCGGGAGTTACCGCCTTCCACCACCCGTACTTTCTTGCCGCGCACTTCGCGCTGGAGCAACTCCGCGACCCAATCCACGTCGTCGCGCCGCACGGCCACCACGATCTCATCGACGCGCGCCGATGCCGCAAATTTGCGCACCGAATGCAGCAGGATGGGAGCGCCGTCCAGCAGCATGAACTGCTTCCGGCTCGTTCCCGCCTTCTCGGCGGAAGTCCGGCCCATACGGGTGCCCAGCCCCGCGGCGGGCAGAATCACGGCTACTTTCATAGGGCCAACTTACGATTCTACCGTGCTTTTCTCCGATGCGAGCGGCTCGCCCTTGCGCGGCGTCCGGTCGTGCCTGTCGCCGCCGGCGGCCGCGGCCATGGCCACGGCGTGCATGCGCTCGTCGAATTTCCCGAAAATCATCTTTCCCGCCGTCGTTTGTAACACGCTGGTAACCGAGATATCGATGGTCTTCGAGATCATCTTACGGGCGTTATCCACCACTACCATGGTGCCGTCGTCCAGATACGCTACGCCCTGGTTATACTCCTTGCCTTCCTTCAAAATGAACACCCGCATGGTTTCGCCCGGCAGCACGATGGGCTTCAGCGCATTCGCCAGCTCGTTGATGTTCAGCACTTGCACGCCGTGCAGTTGGGCGACCTTGTTCAGATTGAAGTCGTTGGTCACGATCTTCGAATCGTAGACCTTGGCCAGCTCGATCAGCTTCATATCCACCTCGCGCACGTGCGGGAAATCGTCCTCCACGATCTGCACGTTCAAGTGCGCCATCTTCTGGATGCGTTGCAGGATATCGAGCCCCCGGCGTCCGCGGTTGCGCTTCATGGAATCCGCGGAATCCGCCACCAGTTGCAGCTCGCGCAGCACGAATTGCGGGATCACCAGCACGCCATCCAGGAAGCCGGTTTCGGCGATGTCGGCGATCCGGCCGTCGATGATGACGCTGGTGTCCAGGATCTTGAACGACTTCTTGGACACTTTCTCGCCGCCGAAAATACCGCCCAAGGCGGACAAGTTGAGCATGTCGCCCTTCTTGGCGCCCACGATCAAGCCTACGTAGGTCATCCACAGAAGCAGGCAGATTTGTATGAACGGAATCATGTGGGAAGTATCAACGCCGTCCGGCCGCGCCCAGCGCAGCACAAGCGACATGAAGAACGCCCCGATGATACCGAGCACCGATCCAAAGGCCGCCCCGATCAGCCTTTTCAGGCTGATTTCTTCCAGCCGGACCTCGAAAAAGATGATGCAGACGCCAATAACCAGTCCGGCCAATGCGGCCCAAGGCGAAGGAGCAGCCTGGAACGGGTGCAGCAAGTAGGCGGACGCGGATAACACGAGCACGAATATGATGCGAACGATAGTTAAATCGAGCATGAGAAGGCACCTTGGTTGCGAGCTAACAAGGTCGCGCCAAGAGTATAACATGCCATCTTGCGAAGCAGCCAATTCTTAGTGGGGCAGGCTCGCAGCCTGCGCGGGCCTCGCAGGCCCGCTCTTCGGCGAGCGCAGCCCGGCGCCGCGATCGCGCATTTCAAGTTCCTCTACCCGATTGAAAACACAGGCGCGCCGATGCCGTACGGTGGTATCGGAAAAGAGCCGCGCCACTCATCGCCGCTGGCCGACAAAAAGCGACACATTCAACACCCTTTTCAATCTGTCGCCTGTCGCCCCGGTCCCTAGTAGTCTAATGCGGGCCAGAGCCGGCTGACAGCCGGCTGCGGGCAGAATTGCCCGCCCTCCAGTGGCACTAATTCTTGGGTAGTGCGAACGCCACGTAGCTCCCGCCGGAGGGCGCACCCGACTTGCCTCCCCCGGCTGCCACCACCACGAACTGGCGCCCATCCACTTCGTAAGTCGCGGGCGTCGCGTTGCCCGCCGCGGGCAACGTGGTTTCCCAAAGCAGCTCGCCGGTGGTTTTGTCAAAGGCATGAAACTTACGGTCGTGGTTCGTGGCGGCGATGAACAACAGCCCGCCGGCGGTCACCACCGGCCCCCCATAATTCTCGCTGCCGGTGTGCCGCAGTCCCTTGGCGGCCAGCTCGGGATACTCGCCGAACGGGATCTTCCAGGCGATCTCGCCCTTGTTCAGGTCGATGGCATTCAGCGTTCCCCAGGGCGGCTCGACTGCCGGATAGCCATCCGGGTCGAGAAACTTGTTATAGCCGTCGTGCCGGTATTTCTGCTCGATCGGCCATGGGCCGCGCGCGACTCCGGAAACTGCCAAGTCTTCACCAGTGGTGAGGTAAGCGATAAGGGCGGCGACGGCATCCGGGGGCAACTGCGCGAACGCCGGCATGCGACCGCTGCCATCGTGAATCATGGCGGCGATCTGCTCGCGCGTACGGCTAGCGGCAATATCGGCCAGCGACGGGAATTCCGGAGGGCTGCCTCTCCGGTCCTGGCGATGGCAACCCGCGCAACGCGAAATATAAAGGCTGCGCCCGCTGGTTCCGTGGTCCCGCGGCGACTCCACCAGGCGCAGAATCCACGGCATCTCGTTGGCGTTGACGTAAAGCAAACCGGACGCCGGATCGAAAGCCGCGCCGCCCCATTCCGCGCCTCCGTCGAAGCCCGGAAAGACGACGGTGCCTTCCAGGCTGGGCGGCACAAATTGGCCCGCGCTGCGCACCTGCCGCAGCCGCGCCAGGGTGGCGGCATGCGCTTCGGGCGTGCGGTTGGTGACCATGTCCCCCGTGAAGATCTGGCGCGCGAAAGGCGGCGGCTTCAACGGCAAGGGCTGCCGCGCCGCGGTCGCTTCGCCATCCACTTCAGTAGCCGGAACGGACCGCTCCTCAATCGGAAACAGCGGCTGTCCCGTCGCGCGATCGAACAGGAATACATGGCCGGATTTCGTGATCTGGGCAACGGCATCCACCGCGCGGCCCTCGTGCCGGACCGTCACCAGATTGGGCGGCGCCGGGAAGTCGCGGTCCCAAAGATCGTGGTGTACGGCTTGAAAATGCCAGACGCGCTCGCCGGTTTCCGCTTTCAGCGCCAGCAGCGTGTTGGCGAACAGGTCGTCGCCCTTGCGATTCGAGCCATAGAAATCGAAAGATGCCGAGCCGGTGGGAACAAACACCAGGCCGCGCTTTTCGTCGAGGCTCATGCCAGCCCAGTTGTTGACGCCGCCGATATACCGCCAGGCATCCTTGGGCCACGTTTCGTAGCCGGCTTCGCCAGGGTGCGGAATGGTGTGGAAGGTCCAGCGGATCTTGCCTGTGCGCGTGTCGTAGGCGCGAATATCGCCGGGCGACGCGGGCAGCGTTTCGCTGACGATGCTGCCCAGGATCAGCAGGTCTTTGTAAACGATGCCTGGGCTGGTCGCCGAAATGGACATTTCTTCCGGCGGCCGGCCCAGACCCTGCCGCAGATCCACCCTGCCGTCTTCACCAAAGTTCTTGACGATCGCGCCGGTGCGTGCGTCGAGGGCGTAAAGCCAGTGGCTGGCGACGAAAAAGATGCGCTGCTCCCCGCCATCCGCCCAATAAGTAACTCCGCGATTGCGGGCTTTGCCGAATGCGGCCCGCTCGTTCTGCCGCGGATCGAATGACCAGCGCAGGCTGCCTGTGGCGGCGTCCAACGCGATCAGCCGCAGCTTCGGAGTCGTAGCGTACAGCAGCCCATTGACGACGATGGGATTGCATTCCATTTCAGAATCCGGGAATACGTCGCCGGTATCGTAAGTCCACGCCACTTCCAGGCGCGCCACGTTGCCGCGATTGATCTGGGTGAGCGCCGAGTAGCGAATGCTCTCCGCGCCGCCGCCGTACACCGCCCAATCGCGATAGGGTTCGGCGGCGCCCAGAACGGCGGCGCAGATCAACGTGGCGCACGCACTTATGCGTGCCGTGTCGAAACCCGTCTCGACACCCGTTCGTCTGAACAAGGTCCTCATTTTACCCGGATCGTGTGTGGCCTGCCGTCATCGGCGAACTCCACCGGCTTGCCGCGCTCGGCCGCCGCGTGCACCGCGAACATCAGCCTACGTGCGCCCGGCAGATAACTCCCGGTTGCACCGCTCACATTGATCTCGGGCGCCTGGTAGCGCACTGTGGTTCGCCGCTCCACGCCATTCCGGTAAGCCGGACTAAGGCCGTCGTCCTCGTAAAGCGAAACCTCGGCCCTGCCTTGCCCATCCGGATAAATCTCAAACGTAACCGGATCGGTAGCTTTTTCCCCCACGTAATTCATTTCCGGTCCCATGGGAACGATCGCCCCGCCGCGCACATACAAGGGCACCGTCTCCAGGGGAGCGTACGCGTGAATCATACGGCCGCCGGTGAACTGCCGGCCCGTCCAATAGTCATACCAGGTCCCTTCGGGTAGGTATACCAACCGCCCCGTCAACCCGGGCTTCAGTATGGGAGCGACCAACAAGTCGCTGCCGATCATGAACTCGTCGTCGATGTCCAGCGTGTTGGCATCGTTCTGGTAATTGAGCAGCAATGGCCGAAAGATCGGCACGCCGGTGCGGTGGGCCTCCTCCAGCGTGGTGTAGAGGAACGGCAGAAAGCGATACCGCAGCTTCAAGTACTTGCGGATGATGTCTTCGTAGTAAGTGCCGAAGCGCCAGGGTTCGTGATCGTAAGCGTCCCTTTGCGCATGGTTCCGGCAGAATGGCGTCAGGAACGCGATCTGATACCAGCGCGTCAACAACTCCGCGTCGGTGCGCCCGATGAAGCCGCCCGCGTCGGCGCCCACGAACGGCTCCCCGGAAAGCCCCAACGTCTCAAACATCGGGATACTCAGAGCCATGGCATCCCAAGTGGCGGTGTTGTCGCCGGTCCACATGGTGGAATAACGCTGGATGCCGGCGTACGCCGCGCGCGTGATGATGTAAGGCCGGTCGTTGGGCCGCAGCCGTACCAGACCTTCGTAAGTGGCGCGCGCTTCGTTCAGCGCGAAAAGATTGCGATTCCCGGCATAAGGCGACTTGGCGCCGTCATCGTAAGTAACCACATCCATCTGCGTCTTGCCGGTCTGGTCCAGGAAGTCGGACGGCTCGTTCATGTCGTTCCAGATCCCGGCTACTCCGTGATCCAGGTAGGCGCGATGCAAGTCGCCCCACCAGCGTGCCGCGGCATCCAGCGTGAAGTCGGCGTAGACGGCCTTTCCCGGCCATACCGCGCCGATCCAGGGCTTGCCATCCGCGCGTTTCAGGAAATAGTCTTTCGCCGTCCCTTGGTTAAATACGTAGTAACTCTTGTCCTGGGCAGCCAGTTCCGGATTAGCGGCATCCGTTATGCCCGGCGCGGGCGGCTCATACTTGACTCCCGGATCCACGATCACCACCACTTTTACGCCCTGTTTGCGCAGCTTCTCCGTGAAAGCCGTGGGATCCGGGTAACCTTCGCGGTTCCACGTGAAGACCCGGTATTCCTGCATGTAATCGATATCCAGATGCAGGACATCCAGCGGCAGGTCTTCGGCCCGGTAGCGGCGCACGACTTCCTCCGCTGCCGTATCCGGAAAGTAGCTCCAGCGGCTTTGCTGATTCCCCAGCGCCCACTTAGGCGGCATGGGCAGGTGGCCGGTAAGATCCGCGTAGCGTCCCAGGATCTTCTTGATCGACGGACCTTGGAAGAAGTAATAGTTCATCTCTCCGCCCTCGGCGGAGAACGCCACGCGGTCCGGCGATTCCGCGGCGAAGTCGAAATGCGTGCGATAACTGTTATCGAAAAAAATACCGTACGCACCGCCGGCCTGCCAGCCTAGATAGAAAGGAATGTCCTGATAGATCGGATCGGTGCCTTCCTTATAGGCGGGCGTGTCGGAGTTCCACATGCTGAACTGGCTCCGCCGCTTGTCGAAGCGGGCCGCCTTTTCGCCCAGGCCGTAGAAATGTTCGTCGAAGCCCAGCTTTTTCGCGGCCCCAATCGTGTGCAGGCGCTGATTGTTCACGTGAGGGTCCCACATCATGGGAAGCGCGTCGGCGTTGATCGTGCGATGGCTCTTCGCATCCCGAAACTCGACCAGCAGCGGCGACCGGTGCACCACCGCCTCCACTTCCTCGGTGGCGATCACGACGTCGTCCGGCTCCTCCTTCACGCTCCACTTCGGAACGTCCCACGCATTCTTGGCGATCGCCCAGGAGTGGTCGCGCTCCGGCAGCGGCGCACGAAAGGAGGCGCGCACCCGGATCAAGTCCGGCGCCAGGATGAAAAAGCGGATTTGCGACTGATCGCGGCACACGATCGTCACGGTGTCGCGCGTCGAGCTAAAGCTGGCTAGCGGCGCGACGGTCGCAAACCCTTTGAAATCGATGGCTCCGGCGCACGGGGAGAGCCAAGCCAGGCAAGCAATAGACGAGACGATCTTCTTCATGGGGCACCTGCGCTGCTGAAGCGCTATTGTACCCGAGGGCGAAGTGGGGCAGGCTCGCAGCCTGCGCGGGCCTCGCAGGCCCGCTCTTCGGCCGAGCCTTGAAGGCTAAGCGTAGACCGACGACTCCGGGATCTCGTTGGCTAATACGGCCGCCAGATCGCCCGCCGATTTGAACTCTTCATTGAGCTCGGCGAAGAAGGAGGAATATCGGAGCACCTGTCTTCTTGTCGAATGGATCTCGACAGCGGTAAGATCCGCCACGTTCCGAAAGGCCTGGGCGTGCTCCGTGGCTTTGACTCTCGCATCCTCTGGGCTCACCGGTGGCGCGCTGTCGCGAAATGCCAGCGCCAGCAAATATAGCTCCATGAGATTGGCGTGCGCCCAGGCTTGCCTCTGGCGGTCGCCTAGTTTCACCTCCTGATCCGAAAAGATCCTCGCCAGAGTCCACTGGTCGGGCGAGACTTTTTCGTTCTTGTCCCAGCCCCGCAAAACGAGCGTCAGCGCCATCGCCTGCACCAGCGCCCACACTTGCGACCGGTCGCGCCGGAAGGTCTCGTCGTAGTTCTTCCTAGCGGTCTTCAACCGGTCGCGGACATCGTCATATTTCGGCTTCGCCGCGGCGTCGGCCGATGGTGTCATGCGGAACAGTATTTGCGCCAGCCGTTTGTCGGCGCTGGCCAAAATCCCGCGATTCTTCGCGTCTTGCGACTTGTCGATCAGCCTGTCGATACGGTTTCGCGCGGCCATTAGCCGGTCGCGTTGCGCGGCCATCTCAGCAGGCGCCGGTTTGTCGTCCACTATCATCTTGTCGGCGTAGTTGATGGCGGCCCCCAGGCGGCGGAACGCCTGGTAAATCTGAATCGCGCCGAGTTTTTGATCCAGGTCCGCGGGGAGCGACGCATACGCGACGATACTGACCCAATCGTGGGCGGCCGCCACCTGCGTCCGCAGCTTTCTGCGCAGGTTTACCAGCAGTGTGCGCGGATCTTCGCCGACCAGCAAACCCTCGTAAAGGACCTGGGCCATGACTACGGATCCTGGAAACGAAAGCGGGAATTGGGAGGCCACCACCAACGGGATGCCCTCTTCGTGCAGCGCATGCGCGATGCTGGCGCCCGCTCCCACCACCGAGCCGACATCGCCCGCGTTGCAAGCGGCCAGGGTCACCACCGCCGGGTGCGCCAGACCGGGGTCCCCGCTGCTGAGCGGCGCGCGTATCGCTTTCGCCAACCGCGTTCCTTCCACAATCTCGCTCCGCTCCGGATCGGCCGAATCGTACAGGGCGATCCCGAAGCGCCGGTCGTCGCCCTTGGCCAGCGGTACGCCGTGCGCGAGAATATGCACGTGCGTGTATTTCCCAGTTGCGCACTCGGTTTCGATCTCTCGCAAAGTGGCGCGCGGAAGAACCGTCAGGTGTTCGCCGATTTTCGCGCGGCGGTCTTTCTCGTCCTTGTAATGAAATACCCAAGGGTCGATGGCCGCGCGCAGCACTAGCAAGTGCTCCTCCAGCGGGATCTGGGCGTCGGGCCCCGCCGCGGCGAATAAAATCCGGGGATCCGGCGGCGGCGGCCACTCCAGATGTTCGGTGGCCACGCGCCGCACTTCGCGCGTGATACATACCGGACTCTGCGATTGCAGCAGCAGCGGCTGCCCCGCGCCGGCGAATCCCTGCGCCGCGTTGGTGATCTCGAACGGCAGCAGAGCCAGTTCGTTCGCGCTCAGGATCAGGCGCAAGTGAAATTGCTGGTCCGCGTCCGCGGCTTGTCCCGCGAGCTCTCGAATCAGGCCGGGAACTTGACCCAGGATTTCCGTCATCTGCCGCGAGACGTCTTCCAACTCAAGCGCGCGGTACTCCGGATCGTTCCGCTTGTATTGCAGCGCCCGCAGCCGCGCCAGGAACTCGGCGTGTTCGAACGGCAATCTCACCGTGACCGCCGGATGGTTCTCGCATAGCGCAAAATACTCGGTCAACGGCGATAGGAGCTGGTTATGCGACGGGCCGTGGCGCAGGATTTCCAGCCGGATGGTTCTCATTGTTCGTCTCCAACGTCCACAAAACCGATTCTGCCGTCCGTCTCAATCACCTTCCGCAGATCCGATTCGGTTTGGCCATTTCCAGCGCGGATCGTGGCCACGGTCGGGCGGGCGAATGCCAGATTCCCTAGATCGGGAATGGTCTGCGCCTCCTGCAGGCGCCGGAATACAGGCTCGAAACTCTCCGCCGACCGGAGATCCTCCCGTCCTAGCCGCATCAGGGTCGCCCACGTCCCGGTGTTGTAATAGAGTCCCCCGCCATTCCTTCGGCCGAGGGCGCGCGCCAGGTGCGTGTGGCCCGCGACCACATATTTGAAATCGCGCGCGGCCATGGCGTCGATCTTTTCGAAATCGTCATCCACGCGCCGCACCTGAAAAGTCGTGTCGTTGGCCATCTCTTTCACGCCCGACCATGCGATTTCATGAGGCTCGCCGCGAAAGGCCGTGCTCACTAACTCGCCCCACCAACCCAACCGCTCCGATTCGCGCTCGTGAACCATGTCCAACGGATTCTTCCCAGCCTTGAACAGTTCCTCCGCACGGTCCATCAGAGTCTCGACATCGGCCGAGTTCTGGGCCGCCCGGCCCGCCATCCGGAAATACTCCTCCTCCGCCGGCTGTTCGCCGCCGGGCGCATCCGACAGCAGCCGCACCGCGCGGCGCCCTTCGTCCCAAACCCGGCGCGTGGCGATGGCCGCGATGGAAGTCAGCTTCGACTTCAGATCGGGCTTCAGCGCGTAGAGGATTCTCAGTGCGGCCTCCTTCTCCGGCTTCAAGATGTCGACGAAAGCGTGACAGCCCTTGATTTTATTCATCACGTCGATCACCAGCTTGCTGCCGGCGTTTGGCGTCCAGACGGGAGCGCTCCCTTTTTGCATTCGATCGACAGTAAGCCGGCGCAGAGCTTCGTAATCCGTCACATTCCATGTGTCTACTTCGTTGCCGTGTACGCAGAGCACACGGTCGCCGCCCACCTCGCAGGCAAAACCCGTGCCGTCGAATGCCAGGGTGATCCGCGCGCGGGCTGCGGAGTCGCCGCCGCTCAATATATCCAATAGCCGCTCTCTCACCCAGGGCAACGCGAGTTCCAGATCGTGATTTCCCAAGGTTATCGCCAGATGGCGCGCGCCCGTGTTCGTGTACCGTACCAGAGCGTCCCACGCTGGCGCAAAGGCGGCGTCCGCGCGCATCCGGTTCAGCTTTTCAATTGCGCCTTCCGGGTCGAAATACATCGCGTTCTCTTCCGCCAGGAAATCGACCATGTCCCCGTTGATTACCAGTGCCCGCTTGCCCGTGCCCGCTTGCCCCAGATAATCGACGAATTTTCCCAGCAGACCGCCCAGCCGAAAGATCTGGTGTCCCGCCGGTCCGCCCATGTGCAGATCGGAAATAATCGAAATCTGATCGAATTTCGGAAACGGTACCATCGACGACTTCCGATTATATAACGGCTTTTCCGGCGTCGGCGCGCACAGCTATCCTATGAACATGCCGGACAAACCGGAGAAATTTCGCGAGGCGGGCCGCGAACAGGAAAGCTTCTTCGCGCCCGTCGAAAAGCGCCTGCTCGTGCGCATGGCAAATGCCATGCCGCGCCGCGTCAATTCCGACCATCTCACGTTGCTCGGGTTCGTTGCCATGTTCCTCGCCGGCCTGTGTTATTGGTTGGCGCGCTGGAATCGCTACATGCTGCTGGCGGTGATCTTCTGGCTGGCCGCCAACTGGCTGGGCGACAGCCTGGATGGTACGCTGGCGCGCGTGCGCAACCGGCAGCGGCCGCGCTACGGCTTTTACGTGGACCACATCACCGACGCCTTCGGGACGCTATTCCTGGTGGGCGGCATGGGCTTGTCGGGCTACATGAGCCCCATGGTGGCGGCGATCTTGCTGGTGGCTTACTTCATGCTGTCGATCCAGGCCTACCTGGCGGCCTATGCGCTCGGCACGTTCCAGCTCTCGTACTGGAAGTTCAGTCCCACCGAGCTGCGATTGCTGTTGGTGGCGGGTAACATCGCGCTGTTCTTCCAGCCGATGGGCAATCTGTTCGGCCATCGCTTTCCGCTCTTCGACGCGGGCGGCGTGGTGGGAATTATCGGTATGTGGGCGATGGTAATTGTTTCGAGCATCCGCAATACGGCAGCGTTGTACCGGGAGGAGCGCTTGCCGCCGTTGTGAGCGGGGATGGCGGGATCGTGCGGCGTCGTCATAAGCCATGACAACCCGCTTCCCAAGGGCTTCGAGCGCCGCCTGAATCTTCTCCGGTCTCGTGTCGTGGTTCGGGTCGAGCATGCGGCGCACCACGGTCTCACGGACGTCGATGCGGCGGGCCAGTTCCGACTGGCTGATGCCAAGCTCGCGAATCGCCCAGTAGAGAGCTAGTTTGGCCACGATCCACAGCGGCACGGGCACCAGCTTCTGCCCGCGTTTCAAACGGGATGGCTTGTCTACATCGGCTTTGTCGGCCATGGCGAAGGCGATGCTACTGCCCAGGCAATCGATGGCTTCCTCCATTGCTTCGCCTGTATCCGCTCCGTCCGTGTGAGCGGTTGGAAAGTCGGGGAAGCTGACTAGCCAGCGTCCATCGTCGTCGCGGTTGAAAACTGCGGGGTACGCGAAAGTGAACATCGAGTTTCCTTCCTTTACAGATCGCGGGGTTCAATCTTCAAGTCGCGGCACATCGACCGAAGAAGCCCCGTGCCCAGTTCCTTTTTCGGGTCCTTCAGGATGGTCGACTCCGTTTCGAGCCAAACACGCCCACGGCTGCCCTTGCCGAGACTGGAATTATATTGGAAGCCAAGTCCGCGGCGACGGGCCAGCCGCTGCAACTTCCGCAGAAACTCGCTTCCCTTGACAGTTTGAGTATCGCACAAATCTGTGCGAGCACGGTGGAAGCTCGGACGGGCTGCGAGCGCCTAAACTTTCGGTTTGTATCCGAGCCGGATGGCCTCGGCGAAATCCTGTCGCGCGCGCTGCACGTCGCCTTTGGCGCGGCGCGCGATGCTCCGGTTGTTGAAAGCGTCAGCATAGTCCGGGTTGAGCCGGATGGCCTCGGTGTAATCTTCCAGTGCGCCCTCCACGTCGCCTTTGGCGCGGCGCGCAATGCCCCGGTTGTTGAAGATCTCGGCAGAGTCCGGCTTGAGCCGGACGGCCTCATTGTGATCCCGCAGCGCGCCCTCCACATCGCCTTTGGCGTAACGCGCAATGCCCCGGTTGTTGAAGGCATCGCCATAGTCCGGCTTGAGCCGGATGGCCTCGGTGTAATCCTCCAGCGCGCCCTCCACGTCGCCTTTGATGCGGCGCACGACGGCCCGGCAGGCGAATGCGTTTGGATGGTCCGGCTTGAGCCGGATGGCTTCGCTATAATCGTGCAGCGCGCCCTCCAGGTCGCTCTTGAGGCTGCGCGCAATGCCCCGATTGCAGTAGGCGAAGGCAAAGTCCGGCTTGAGCCGGATGGCCTCGCTGTAGAAGCGCAACTGTTCATCAACACCGGCAGCGGCAAACCCTCGCTCAAACCATTGTTGGGCCGTCAGCTCTTTTTCTTGGACCGCCGGAGCCGCGCCAGCCGCTGCCTTCTGTTCCGTAGCGGCTTGTTGGGCGGGGAGAGACGCCGGGAGTAGCACCGCGGTCAGCGGCACATTCAGATACCTGCCGCGCAAGCGATCCATGGCCTCCAGAAAGTAGTCTGGTGGGATGCTTAGTCCGTTGTACCGCCTGAGATCGGCGAGTGCGCCGGTCAGTTGACTGGCAATGGTGGGTGTACCGAAATCGAAGCCTTCCAGCATCAGCGGCACGATGTTGCGCTGGTGAGCCAAGGCCGTCTCTATTTCGCGGCGCAGCCAGTCCCCCGGATCGCCGCAACGCTCCAGCGCGGAGGGCGTGAGCAGGACCAGAAAATGCGCCCGCGCGATTATGTTCCCCAGGATGACGCCCTCGAAGTCGCCACTGGCGATGCCGTTGTAATCGAAGAAAACATCAAATCCGTTCTGCGTCAGGTTCTGGTAGATCGCGAGGGCCCACGGAATATTGGTGCGGCGATAACTGAGAAAGACGGTTTTCTCGACGCGTTCCATAGCTGAGCCTGCCGGCCCTAAACGATACCAAAAATGTGGAAAATCAAGTCACGGCGTCATCCGCAGCCGCACGCCGACCTCCCTGTCATGCGGCACATCCAGATCCAGAATGCCTCCGGGGTCGCTCTGTTGTTCCGACAATTCTTCGTCATCGACCTCGATCAGATAATTCTGACGGGGCTTCAATCCCACCACAAATACGGGCTGGTTGCCTTCCACCGCGACTTTGAATTTCTGCGTGTGCGCGCCGAACAGGATCATGGCGCGTCCCAGGTCCAGAGGCCCGGCGTCGGCGTGCGGATCGAGCACGGAAACGGCGCCATCCTGAAACATCTGCAGCCCGCGCGAGAAGAATCCCAGCCAGGCGGCGGATTCATCCCAACTGGACCGCACGAACAAGCGTCCGAAGGCGCTATCGTGCAGCACCAGCGGCGCCTGCAAATAGCTGAGGCCCGGCTGGTACGGATTGGCCCACAGAAATTCATAAGGCGCGCCGTATGTTCCGCGCAGCAGGAAGTGGTCGTTCATCAACCAGCCTTGCAGAATCTGGCTGCCGGGCGCGTTGCTATCGTAAGCCACCATGCTCAGTTCCGCGGCGCGGGAGAGAGTCGCGCGGCGCAGGTCCGGCTGGCCGTCCGCGTGCGCCGCGGCGGGAATGCGGTAGTCGTTTTCGCCCGCCGGAAACGTGGCTGGATAGTAGCTCAGAAGCTGCACGGAGGGCATATCGGTGAAAAAATGGGGCGCGCCCTCGCGCAGATCCTGGTTAAAGTTGTCGCGCACCACGTGGAGAATCTCCATCAGAGCGTATGCGTCGTCGCGCGCCACCGCCTCGCGGCCGCCATTGATTGCGGGGAGAATCTCGCCCTCCCACCACGTGCGCACCACCTGTGCGATCTCCCGTTCCGGGACGTCCGGAAGCTGCCCGGATAGTGCGACCGCAGCCAACAGGCGGGAGCGGACCGCGGACACGGACGAGTCGCGGCGGCTCTGCTGCATGCCGCGCGCGATTTTCGCCGCCAGGTTCTTGGATTGCGCCTCCGTCAGAATATCCTGGCACCAGTCGAAAGCCAACGCCAGTTGGCGGAGATCGGCGCCGGGGCCCAGCGCCCATGCGATGGCCTGCCGGCCCGCTTCGGCATCGCCGGACACTTGATAATACAGCGCCTGCGCGAACCCCGGCTCGGGCATGGGTGCTTTGCCCGCGATCAGCAGATGAAACTGATTCCAGCGCATCGACTGGCGCTCGCGTTCGCGGCGCAGCAGCCGCAGCCTCCTGGCCCCCAGGAGGATGCGGGGGTGCGGGGCGTCCGCCCGCAGGCTTTCGTCCTGGCCGGAGGCCATGCCAGCCAGCGAGGCCACGGCGAGCGCGAAAGCGGAAATCCAGCGAAGCTGCATCCACACCGATTGTGTCATAGCGACACACTGCCCGCCCAGCGGGCCACGCCCCGCGGAAAGGTGAATTCGAAGACGTTGCGCTATTTCAGCAGGATACAAAGCATTGACACTTGGCGATCAGGTTGCTATTTTCGGTGATGAATTGGCGAAGTAACTTTTAACCTGCCCTCTGCTGCAACAGGCAGGCGGAAGAGGAACGAGCACAACAAGACATCGTGCTTGCGGGAGCCGGTGCCGGTAACAGTATTTGGGCTCGCTAGTCTTCCCTTGTTGGTTGCAACAGAGGGGTTTTTTTGTCACGGCATTATACGATCTCCCCGGGGGTCTGAGGTTGCGGTAGTCATCTGGCATTCGTGGCGAGGAAAGTTTGGACGCGGACCTTACCAGGAGTGCCGGTCCATCCAGATGGTCCGCCGCCGGATCCCAGCCCGACCTGGGCGAGCCGCATCGGCAGAAGGCTCTAGCCGGTCCTCAGAGCCGCTCCGATGCGGTTTTTCTTTTGTGGGGCACCCTCGAAAACGCACCCGTGGGGCGGCGCCGTGCGCCGCCGAAGAGCGGGCCTGCGAGGCCCGCGCAGGCTGCGAGCCTGCCCCACGGCGGCGGACGGAATGTCGAAACGCAGTGGGTTTTCGACCGTGCGCGGGTCTCCGGACCTGCCTGTCCTACAGCCACTCCAGTTGCGCGTACCGCTCGCCGGTCAGATGCAGGAACAACTGCTCCAGTGTGCGGAATTCCTTGCCGTCATGGGAAATCGTGCCGTCCCGGTCGAGCGCGCTAATATCTCCCTGCCACACCAGTTTGCCGGGTTTGGTGATGATGGCCACCTGGGAGCACAGCCGCTCCACCGTCTCCAGCACGTGCGTGGTCAGAAAAACCGTGCGGCCTTGCGCGGTGATTTTGTGCAGCCACTGCTTGATGGAGGCCACGCCGGCCGGGTCGATGCTCTCAAACGGCTCGTCCAGGAACAGCAGGTCCGGCCCATGAATCACCGCGGCCGCGAACGCCACGCGCTTGCGCATGCCGGCGCTGAATTCCGAGAGCCGCTTCTTGCCCGTGCCGCCGAGTTCCATGGCGTCCAGCAACTCGCTCACACGGCGGCGCGCCGTCTCTTCGTCCAGGCCGAACATGCGGGCCTGAAAGAAGAGGAACTCGTGCGCGTAGAGCGCATCGAACAGGCCTAGCGATTCCGGCATCACGCCCATGCGCCGCTTCAGCGCCACCGCGCTATCGTGAAACGGCTCGCCCAGAATGCGGATCTCGCCCGCGGTGGGATCGAGCAACCCGGTCAGGCAACCGATGGTGGTGCTCTTCCCCGAGCCGTTCGGCCCCAGGAAGCCGAACATGGTTCCGCCCGGCACCGTCAGGGAAAGATTCTCCACGGCGACGGTCTCCCCATATTTCTTGGTTAAGTTGGCGACTTCGATGGCAGGCGTCATGGCAGGGTTCAATGCTTAATTCCGTCCTTCAAGAGCGTTCAACAGGCGCTCCCGGCGGCTGACAAATAAGGACGCTCCCAACCGCAGGGAATAGAGATAGAAAACGATGGCCAGCGCCGCCGCGGGGATCGACACCCACCAATAATTCAGCACGGCGGCCGGACCGGCGGCCTTGTCCAGCGCCATCGTGCCGAACACGCACAGAAGCACGCCGCCGATCAGCAATACGTTGGCGCTCAGCGAAAGCTGGTTTCCGAAGGTGGTTTCGAAGTTCGTAGGGCGCGGCGCGAGCAGCGAAGTCCAAATCGCCAGCGCGTTGAACAGGCACAGCCCACCCACGCCGCAAGCCAGCAGCATACAGTCCATGCGCGCATCTAGCGGCACCGGCGCGAAGAGCAACCAGAGCACCAGCGCGGCCGCCACCAGCGTGCCTCCCATGGACAGCGCCGTGTAACTGGAGGCGCGCAGGATCGCACCGGCCGGTACCGGCAGGAGGAAGTAGCGCCGAAAACCCGAAGCGTCGAAGCCGAACTGGTTCGTGGCCATCACCGCCGTGCCCAGGAATCCGGCGATGACGAATGCGCCCAGCCCACGTACGAAATAATGCTCCGGACCGGCTTGGCCGTTGGCGTGGTTGAACGTGAGAAACGCCAGCAACGGAATGGCCGCGATGTAGTTGAAGCGCACCTTATTAGAACGCACGTAATAGCGTAGCGTTCTGCCCACCAACGGCGCCATCCCGGGCCCGAAGATGGACGCGATGCGCTCGTAACGGTTGTCCCAGGTGGCCACCGCGGCAGCCGCGCTGCGCGGCTTCGCGGCCTGCTTCTCAATCGCCGCGAGAGCCACCAGCAAAATCGCGATCCATGCGCCCAACAGGCCGAATTGATGGATCAGGCCCGCGCCGGGATTCGTCATCAGCGCGGCGGCGGCGAACGGCGGCGTGTATTGCAGCATGGCCAGCATGGCTTCCTTCGCTCCATGCGCTTTTTCCAGCCTGGAGATCAATATGCTTGGCAGCAGGCACACGCCCATAAGCATCAGGAACAGGATCGCCGTACCGCCCTTGACGTGCGAGAGCCATTCGATCAGAGTGGCGAACACGCGCGCCAGCAGGTAATCCGCAATCAGCAGCAGCACCACCGCCACGGCTCCCAGCCAGAAGCTGCCCGCGCCCATTGCGTACAGGCCCGTGCAAAAGCCCAGGTCGAGGCCCAGCACGAAAATCCAGACGGGCTCTAGGATGCCCGTCAGGTGGCGCGCGGCCAACCGGTCGCGGGCGCCGATCGCATAGCGGCGCAAGGCCTGGTCGGTGAAAGCGGTGTTGATGCCGAATCCGGTGACCACGGACCCAAGCAGCGCGTTCAGAAACAGCCCGCCCAGCACCGCCTGCGCGACGAATTCGGCTTTGCCCTGGCGTACCGCAAGTATAGCGGCGCCGATGCCCCCGGCGGTCATCAGGATCAGGATGAGGACGGCGAACGCATAACCGGTGAAGAACAGGGCGATCCGTCCGTTGCGCGTGCGGGTTTGGGCCCACAGGAGCTTGTAGCGCAGGCCTACCAGGCGGAGGATCAGAGGAACGTTCATAAGCCGGACCTTCATTTTACTGTATGTCGGGGAGTAGATATGAAATCAAAACCGCGCAGGACTCCGGCTGCCACGAAAACAAAGGGGAGTCTCCGCTCTCATCCGGCGTTTGGCATGTGGCGGGACCGGACCGATATGAAGAACGTGCCGGCTTATGTCCGGCACTTGCGGGGCGGGCGGGCCATAGAATGATAGTATGCGCTGCTGGATTGTCCTGCTATTTGCCTGCTCGGCGCCGGCCTTTGGCCAAGGCGCGGTCCCGGAGCAACTCAAAACGCTGTTGGACCACGCGCGGAGTCACTCGCGCGAACACCTGGATACACGAGGCGCCACGCCCGATTTCGCACAAATTAAGGAACTCTTGCGGGAGTGGATCGAATCCCGCTTGCCGCCCCTCACGCGAAGCGACGAAGACATCCTCACGGCCTTTCAGCTAACTGCCGAGCTTGCTAAGGCCGGCCTCGTTTGCCGGTACTATCCGGAGGCAGAAGAAGTCAAGTGCCCCGATCAGGACACGACTGGGTTTCTGGGCGATATTAAGATTCATCGAAGCGGCAAGTTCCTGGTGGTCGAAACCGGTGTAGGAATTCAATGCGGCTATGACGAGTCGGCGTACATTTATCAATGGGAGGACAATCGTTGCGGCGATACTGGGAGAGCGAACAGAACAGCTACACGAAGGACAATTACGTCCCCCAACACTTGCAGGCCGTGCTGATCTCGCCGGCCGATTACCGCCCGGACGGCGACAAGCTTTGGGGCACGTCATCGTGACCCTGGGCACGTACCCCTGGTGTTCATCGAATTGGCAAACTATCTACTATCGCATTTGGGAGACCAAGGCAAGCGCGCCGGCGAAACTGTTGCTGAATGAAGATGAGCTCGGGTTCATCGACGAGCCGATTGAGGCCGCCGTCCAGCCGGATGATGTGCTCGTCGAGTACACCGTAGAAGCCAGGGATGGTTGGCGACGGAGGCAGATACGCCACTATCACGTTGCGCCCGGCAAGATCGAACGGGTCGACCCTGTGGCGCTAAGCCCTCGCGACTTCGTCTTGTCCTGGCTCGATGGCCCGTCCAAAGAAGCAATCCAGCGGTCGGCGTGGGGCGTCAGGGCGGCGCTCGATGTCTGGCGTCGGACTGTTAAGGACGTTCCTGATTTTATCGATCCAACATGCCATTGCAAGCAGAGGCCGGAGCTCTGGCAGGTCGGCATGGAGGATGCCCACATTCCCCCGCGGCCACACGCGTATTTCCTCGTCCGGTGGCGTCCGCCGTACCATTTCTCCATGGCCGGCGCCAGCACACACCCTTGGGCGGACTGTGTCGAGAAGGATCCGGAAGCGGACGAATTCCGCACGCTCTTCCCTGGCGACGCCCACTAACCCGCACTGCTATAGTGGTCGATATCTATGGGCCGCATTCGCGTTCTTCCCGATCAGGTAGCCAATAAGATCGCGGCGGGCGAGGTAGTAGAGCGGCCCGCCTCGGTGGTGAAAGAATTGCTGGAGAACGCGCTCGACGCCGGCTCCAGTGAAGTGCGCGTTGAAGTCGAAAGCGGCGGCCGGCGCCTGATCCGCATCACGGACGACGGCTGCGGCATGCTGCGCGACGATGCGTTGCTGGCCTTCGAGCGGCACGCCACCAGCAAGCTGCGCGATGTGAAGGATCTGCTGTCCATCTCGACGCTGGGCTTTCGCGGCGAGGCGCTGCCTTCCATCGCGTCCGTGTCGCGCCTGCTGCTGGAGACCCGCTCGGCGGAGGAAACCACCGGCACGCGTGTGGAGATCGCGGGCGGCAAGATGCTGCATTGCGACGAGGTTGCGCGCGCGCGGGGCACCTCCGTCACGGTGCGCGACCTGTTCTTCAACGTGCCGGCGCGCAAGAAGTTCCTGCGCTCCGAGCAAACCGAACTGGCGCACATCGCGTCGCTGGTGACGCATTACAGCCTGGCGCATCCGGAGAAGACCTTCCGGCTCTCGAGCGGCGCGGGCGAGTTGCTGGCCGTGACGCCCGTGGCCACCATGCGCGAGCGCGTGTTCCAGGTTTTCGGCAGCCAGACGCTCGATGAGTTGGTGGACCTGGGCACGCGGGAACAGCGCCTGGAACTGCCGCCGCCGTATGTCCCGCCGTCGGAAGCCATCGCGGAATTCCGGCGCGAGCCGGAGGAGCCGTCCAGCAAAACGTTCCAGCTGACGGGCTTCGTGTCGCGCCCGCAAGTGCAGAAGGGCAATCGCAACTCGATCTTCATTTTCGTGAATCGGAGGCTGATCCGCGATCGCCTGCTGCTGCACTCGATTTCGTCGGCGTATTACAACCTGATGCCAGCCGCCTCATATCCCTTCGCGCTGCTTTTTCTCGAATGCGATTGCGACGAGGTGGACGTGAATGTGCATCCGTCGAAGACCGAGGTACGTTTCCGGCACCAATCGTTCGTACACGATTTCGTGCGGGATACGATTCGCGAGCGGCTGATCGAGACGCGGCCCGCGCCCACATTCTCACCGGCGGCCAGCGCGCAGCCGGGGGCGCGCATGCCGTATTCGGAATTCTCGCAGATGCTGGAGAACGAAGCCGCGCCGGCCGAATCCGTGCCGCCCGCGCCGGAGGATGCCGGGCAGGCTGCCCAGCCTGTTCCGGATTTTGCTTTGCCCGATTTCGCGCTGCGTCCGGGGGCTGGACCCGCCCCGCGCCTGGATTTTGGCGGGTCGTCCATCGCCGTGGCGGACGCGCCGCCCACGGGCGTGCGGCTGCGCATGCCCGAGACTCATGGCGCATTCCCGCTCGACGCGCTGCCGGTTTCCGACGTATCGCTGGGCGCGTTGTCCGACATGCGGCCGCTGGGGCAACTGCACGAGAGCTTCATCATCGCGGCGGGACGGGACGGCCTCTGGATCATCGACCAGCACGTGGCGCACGAGCGTATTCTGTTCGAGCGCGTGTTGAAGCAGCGCGCCGCCGGCAATGTGGAGACACAGCGGCTGCTCATGCCTCTGATCGTGCAACTGACGCCCGGCCAGCAGATCGAATACGCGCGCATCGCCGACGAGTTGAACGCCATCGGCTTCGAGAGCGAGCCGTTCGGCAATCGCACCATCGCGGTGACGGCGGCTCCGGCCGCGGTGGGACCGGCGGACCTGGAGAAAGTGCTCGGCGAGATTCTGCAAACCGCCGAGGCAGAGTTTCGCGGCCTTTCGCTGGAGGACGTGCGCCGCTCCATCGCGGCTTCCATCGCCTGCCACGCGGCGATCAAGGTCAACACGCGGCTCGATCACGCCAAGATGGAATGGCTGCTGCGCGCGGTGGCGGCCACGGATTGTCCGATGAGCTGCCCGCATGGACGGCCGATCGCGCTGCAGTATTCCATGCGCGAGATTTTGAAGGCATTTCACAGGATCTGACGAGCGGCTTGTGGGGCAGGCTCGCAGCCTGCGCGGGCCTCGCAGGCCCGCTCTTCGGCGGCGCATGGCGCCGCCCCACAAGGTTTTCATCACGATTCGTGTGCCGCAGGCCCATCCTTAGCCGGCTATCCGCCCCAGCGTCGCGAAAAACTCCGGGAACGACACCGACGCCGCTTCCGCGCCGTGAATCGCCGATTCGCCATCCGCGCACAACGCCGCGATGGCGAACGCCATGGCGATGCGATGATCGCCGAAAGAATCCAGTTCGGCGGCGCGGAAACGCTGGCGGCCGGGAATCGCGAGGCCATCCGGGAGTTCCTCCACCCGCACCCCCATGCGGCGTAGGTTCTCGGCGACGGTGGCGATGCGGTCGGTCTCTTTGATGCGCAGTTCGCCCGCGTCGCGGATGGTAAGACCCTCTTCGCTGGCCGCGCCCAGCACCGCGAGCACCGGAATCTCGTCGATCAGCGCGGCGGTGGTTTCCTTTTCGATCGTGCCGCCGCGCACGCGCGAGCTCGTCACCACCAGTTCGCCGGATAACTCCCCGTTGCGGCTCTCCACCTCGGTGATGCGGATGGCCGCGCCCATGCCTGCCAGGAAATCGAGCAACGTAGAACGTGTGGGATTCAGGCCGACCCCGCGGATGGTCAGCCGCGAGCCGGGCAGCAGCAGCGCCGCCACGATAAAGAACGCCGCCGAGGAAAGGTCCGACGGAACTACCAGGTCGCGCCCGGTGAGCGTGGGGCGGCCGGTCAGCGCAATGGTCTTCCGTTCCACGCGCAAGTCCGCGCCGAACTCCCGCAGGGCGATTTCCGTGTGATCGCGCGAGCGCACCGGCTCGCGCACCAGAGTCTCGCCTTCCGCGTACAATCCGGCGAACAGCACGCAGGTCTTGACTTGCGCGCTGGGCACGGGCAGCGTGTAATCGATGGGCTGCAGGCGCGTGCCGTGGATTTCGAGCGGCGGAAAACGGCCCTCGCGGGCGCGAATGGATGCGCCCATCCGGGAAAGCGGCTCGATGATGCGGGCCATCGGCCGGCGCGAAAGGGATTCGTCGCCACCGATGCGCGTGGGGAACGATTGCGCCGCCAGAATCCCGGAAAGCATGCGGATGGTCGAACCGGAATTGCCGGCGTCCAGGTCCGCCAGCGGTGCGCGCAAACCGTCCGGACCGCGGCCCCGAATCAGCACCTCGGTTCCGTTTTCTTCGACGGGCACGCCCAGCGCGCGCATGGCGTTGAGAGTGGAATGGCAATCGGCGCCCGTCGAATAATTCACAATCCGGCTATCGCCTTGGGCGATGGAGGCGATCATGGCATAACGGTGGGAGATCGACTTGTCGCCGGGCAGCATGACGGTTCCGGAGACGGATCGTGCGGGGGAAATCCTCTGCGGCATTGGAAATCCCCATTCTAGCTCCGTGGCGCACGCGTTCAAGCGCGCCGCGTTCGCGCGCGTGCGAACACCTCTTTGTGCCTACGCCCCCAAAGCCATCATTTGCGCCGCCCTTGGCACGAGGCGGGGCGCCCGAAAGGGCTGAAACCGGTACCCCACGCTGAAGATGGTTTCGATATAGGTGCCGCTGTGCTCGCCCAGCTTCTTGCGCAGCCGGCGGATGTGCACGTCCAGCGTCCGCGTACGGATCTGGTTGCTGTAGCCCCACACGCGCAACAGCAGCGTTTCGCGGGCGACTACCTCGCCGGCATTCTGAATCAGCAGTGCCAGCAGGTCGTACTCTTTGCGGGTCAGGCCCAGCGGTCTGGTGTCCAGCAGGGCGGTCTTGTGTTCGAAATCCAGGTCCAGGTGCTGGTCATGGTAGCGCGGCTCGTGCGTCGCGGTCATCTGAAACGGTCCCATCCGAAATCTCCTTTAAGCGTTTCGCCTATACTGATCCTACGAGTGGAGGGCATGAGGGGTGGTTTGGGTTCTGTAAAAGTTTTGTAAAAGGTGTAAACAGGGTTTTCAGCAGGAATGTATCGTTCAATACTGTATGCGCGCGAGACGCTCAGGCCAAGGGTTGCGGCGGCTTCCGGCTGTGACTTGGCCCCGGGCATCGGGCGGGTTTTACGCGCGCTTGCTCCGCACAAGTCAAAGCGTCGAGAGATCCGGCGGAAAAAGGAGTACATCATCCCGCTAAACCTGTGCCATAATGGCTCATTCATACGGGTGTTGGTGTAGCGGAAGATGAACGACGATAAAGGGATTAGCCGCAGAGCGGTGATGCTCGGCTCGGCCTTGCTGCCGGCGCTGGGAATGGCCTCCGCCCAGACCTCCAAGACGGTCGTTATTTCGAGCGCCAACGGAGAGCGCGCCTGCGCCCGTGCCATGGAGATCCTGAAGGCGGGAGGCGATACGCTGGACGCCGTGGTCGCCGGCGTCAACATCAACGAAGAGGACCCCGAGGACACCTCCGTCGGCTATGGCGGGCTTCCCAACGAAGAAGGTGTTGTAGAACTGGACGCCAGCGTGATGCATGGGCCCACGCGGCGCGCCGGATCGGTGGCCTCCATACGCGGCAATAAGACGCCTTCCAAGATCGCCAAACTGGTGATGGAACAGACCGACCACGTGATGCTGGTGGGCGCCGGGGCTGGGAAATTCGCCAGGGAAATGGGCTACCCGGAGGAGGATCTGCTCACCGAAAAGTCGCGGATGGCGTGGCTGACCTGGAAAGTGGCGTTGCGCGATCCGGAGGGCCACAGCAATTGGGGGCCCGGCCTGGACGCGCCCAAGCCAAAGACCATGTCGCTGCTCAAACGGATGTTTCCACAGGCCGATGAAGAGACCCTGACTTGGGCCTGGGAGATGGCCGGCCACCCCACGCATGGCACCATCAACTGCCTGTCGCGGAACCCCAAAGGCGAGATGTCCGGTGTCACCACCACCAGCGGCCTGGCCTGGAAGATTGCCGGCCGCGTAGGAGATTCGCCGATTATCGGCGCGGGATTGTACGTGGATCAGGACGTGGGCGGTGCGGGATCGACCGGCCGCGGCGAAGAGAATATTCGGATCGTGGGCGGACATACGGTCGTGGAAAACATGCGCCATGGCATGCCGCCGCGGGAGGCTTGTTTGGAAGCGCTGAAGCGAGTCGCGCGGAATTTCGACAACGACATGCCGCGCCTGGAAAAAGTGGACTTGAATTATTACGCGTTGCGCAACGACGGCGAGTATGCAGGCGCATCGCTTTGGAACGGTGAAATACGCGCGGGCAAGCTCAGACCCGCACGCTTCGCGGTCAACGACGGCTCGGGCGCCAGCCGTCTGGAGACCAGCGTGTATCTATTCGAACGAAAAGCGTAAGCTTGCCGCACGCGGCTGGCTATCGTCAGGGATTAGAATAGCAGTTCGTCCGACGAATGGCTCAGATCTTTCATCACAGCACGAATACTCTTTCGCGCATCACGATTTACGGCGCGGTCTTCGCTCTCGCCTTTGCCGTGTGGTGCTTCGCCACGCTGAACGGGTCGGGGTACGTGACGCGTGAAGGGCAGGTGCGCGATCAGCCCATTCCATTCAGCCATGTACACCATGTCGCCGACGATGGTATCGATTGCCGGTATTGCCATACCACCGTCGAAACCTCCAATACCGCCAACATCCCGCCGACCAAGACGTGCATGAACTGCCACTCGCAGATTTGGAATACCGCGCCGATGCTGGAGCCGGTGCGCGAGAGTTTTCGCAGCGGCGAATCCATCTCCTGGACACGCGTGCACGACCTGCCGGACTATGTATATTTCAATCACAGCATTCATGTAAATAAGGGTGTCGGCTGCGAAACCTGCCACGGCCGGGTAGACAAAATGCCGCTGATGTACCAAGCCCGTTCGTTGCAGATGGAATGGTGTCTGGACTGCCACCGGCATCCGGAGCGGAATGTGCGGCCGCGCGCGGAGGTGTTCACCATGGGATACCAGCCCGCCGAAGATCAGGAAGCCATGGGTCGCCGCCTGGTGGCGGAATACAAGATTCAAGACGCACGGACGCTGACCAGTTGCAATACTTGCCATCGCTGAAATAGAAGATGAGTGAAGCCAACAATCCGCTGAACGTATTCCACGACGACGAGGGGGCACCGCAAGCGTTGTCGCAAGCCGGGCGCAAGCTGGATCTGCCCGGCGTGCGCGCCCTGTTGGAAAAATCCCACGGGCGCGAGTACTGGCGGAGCCTCGAAGATCTGGCTCGGACAGACGCGTTCCAGGACTTGATGCATCGCGAATTTCCGCGCTACGCATCGGAGTGGGAAGACGGCGACAGCCGGCGCAATTTTATCAAGCTGATGGGCGCGTCGCTGGCTCTGGCGGGATTGTCGGCGTGTACGCGGCAGCCCGCGGAGCTGATCACCCCCTATGTCCGGCAGCCCGAAGAGTTGGTCCCGGGGCGTCCGCTGTTTTTCGCTACGGCCATGCCGCTGGGCGCCGGTTCCACGGGATTGCTGGTGGAAAGTCACGAAGGGCGGCCCACCAAAGTGGAAGGCAATGCGGACCATCCGTCCCTGGGCGCGTGCGACGTGTATGCCCAGGCTTCCGTGCTGGGATTGTACGATCCGGACCGGTCCCAAGCCCTCACGTTCGAAGGCGAGATCCGGTCGTGGGGCGCATTCCTGGGCGCCGTGCAGCAAGCCATCACGCAGCAGAAAGCCAAGCGCGGCGCGGGTCTGCGGATTCTGACCGAGACGGTGACATCGCCCACGCTGGCCCATCAGATCGAGGAAATGCTGGCCGCTTTTCCCGCGGCCAAATGGCACCAATGGGAGCCGGCCGGAGCGCATTCCTCCGGTGCTGGAGCGCGGCTGGCGTTTGGGCAGCCGGTCAACACGGTTTACGATCTGCGCGGCGCCGACGTGATCGTATCGCTTGACGCCGATTTTCTTTCTTCCGGGCCGGGCAGCTTGCGATACGCGCGGCAATTCTCCGCGCGGCGGCGCGTGCGCGGCGACCAAACGGAAATGAATCGCCTGTACGTGGTGGAGCCGATGCCCACGCCTACGGGCACTAAAGCCGATCACCGGATGCCGCTGCGAGCCGCCGATGTGGAACAGTTTGCCTGGAGCCTGGCGGCGGCGTTGGGCGCGGATACGGGCGGCCGCAAGGGCACGGCCACCCCGGCCGACAAGTGGCTCGTTCCCCTGGTGCGCGATCTGCAGAAGCATAAAGGAGCCAGCTTGGTCATCGCCGGCGAGCAGCAGAGCGCGGCGGTCCACGCGCTGGCGCATGCCATGAACGCGGCGCTGGGCAACGTGGGCAAAACCGTGCTGTACACGGAGCCGGTGGAAGCCGACCCCGTGGATCAAGTGGCCTCCCTCTACGATCTGGTGAAGGATCTGGACGCGGGCGCTGTGGATCTGCTGCTGATCCTGGGCGGCAATCCGGCGTACAACGTGCCGGTCGAGTTGGGCTTCCGCGACCGGCTGAAGAAGGCCACGCTACGCGTGCACTTGAGCCTGCAAGAGGACGAGACCAGCGAGCTTTGCCACTGGCATTTGCCCACCACACATTACCTGGAGACGTGGAGCGACTGCCGCGCGCACGATGGCACGGTCACGATCATGCAGCCGCTCATCGCGCCGCTCTACGCGGGCAAGTCCGCGCACGAAGTGCTGACCATGCTGACGGGGCAACCGGAGCGCACGTCATACGACATCGTGAAGGCTTACTGGGCCGCGCAGCATACCGGCTCGGATTTCGAAGCCTGGTGGCGCAAGGCCGTACACGATGGCGTGGTTCCGCATACCGCGCTGCAGACAAAGAGCGTGCCGCTGCGTGCCGGATGGGCCGCGGCCGCACCGCCACCGTCCGGAGCGCGAGGGTTGGAAGTCGTTTTCCGTCCGGACCCCGCCGTTTACGACGGCCGCTTCTCCAACAACGGATGGCTGCAAGAGTGGCCCCGGCCGATCACCCAGCTCACCTGGGACAACGCCGCCATCTTCAGCCCCAAGACCGCGCAGGAGAACGGCGTGGTCTCTACCGACTTGGTCGAGATCGCGTACCGCGGGTACAAAATGCGCGCGCCCGTCTTCATCCAACCGGGACACGCCGACGGGTCGGTGACCGTGCACCTGGGCTATGGCAGGACGCGCGCCGGCCACGTGGGCACGCGCATCGGCTTCAACGCTTACGGCATGCGCACTTCGGCGGCGCTGTGGCAGGATTACGGCCTGGAAGCGCGCAAGGTGGGCAGCGACTATCTTTTGGTTTCCGTGCAGGACTTTCATGCGCTCGATACCGAGCGGCACACCATCGAGAAGGCGGATATCGCCGAGTACCGCAAGAATCCGAACGTGATCCAGGAGGATTACGAACAGCCGCCGCCGGACCTCACGCTGTATCCTGGGTTCACGTACGACAAATATGCCTGGGGCATGGCTATCGATCTGAACGCCTGCACCGGCTGCGGCGCCTGCGTGGTGGCCTGCCAGGCCGAAAACAATATCGCCGTAGTGGGCAAGGAAGAAGTACATCACGGCCGCCATATGCACTGGCTGCGCGTGGATAGCTATTATCACGGCGATATCGCGAATCCGGAGATTTACAGCCAGCCGGTGCCGTGCATGCAGTGTGAGAATGCGCCGTGCGAGCTGGTGTGCCCGGTGCAAGCCACCAGTCACAGCAGCGAAGGCCTGAACGACATGGTGTACAACCGCTGCGTGGGTACGCGGTATTGCTCCAACAACTGCCCGTACAAAGTGCGCCGGTTCAACTTTTTCCTGTTCTCGGACTTCAAAACGCCCAGCTTGAAGCTGCAGCGCAACCCGGATGTGAGCGTGCGCAGCCGCGGCGTGATGGAGAAATGCACCTACTGCGTGCAGCGCATTAACCGCGCCAAGATCGATTCCGAGAAGGAGGATCGCAAAGTGCGCGACGGAGAGATTCAAACGGCCTGCCAGGCCACGTGCCCGGCCGAGGCCATCGTCTTCGGCAATATCAACGACCCCAATAGCCGGGTGGCCCAGATGAAAAAGGAAAAGACTAATTATGGCCTGCTGGCGGATTTGAATACCAGGCCGCGGACCACGTATCTGGCGGCGTTGCGCAACCCGAATCCGGAGTTGGAGGCATGATGTGGGGCAGGCTCGCAGCCTGCGGCGGCCTCGTAGGCCGCTCTTAGCTAAACAATGGCTGACGAAAAACAAATCGCGGACGAAGAGCTACAGCCGGCGCCGGTAATCGCTCCCGGCTACACGTTCGGCACGGTCACCGACCAGATCGCTTCCGTCGTCCTCACCCGCCGCACGCCGGTATTCTGGGTCGCGTGCTTCGCCGGCGGATTCTCTCTGCTGCTGCTATTCCTGTGGGCCGTGGCGCTGCTGTTCGCCAAAGGTGTGGGCATTTGGGGCATCATGATCCCGGTCGGCTGGGGATTCGCCATCACGAACTTCGTGTGGTGGATCGGAATCGGCCACGCCGGCACGCTGATTTCGGCGATTCTGCTGCTGCTGAATCAAGCCTGGCGCAACTCCATCAACCGGTTCGCCGAGGCTATGACGCTGTTTGCGGTAGCCTGCGCCGGCATGTTCCCGCTGCTGCACATGGGCCGGCCGTGGCTTTTCTATTGGATGTTTCCTTATCCCAACGCCATGGGCGTGCAGCCGCAGTTCCGCAGCCCGCTGATATGGGACGTCTTCGCGGTGTCTACCTACGCGACCGTATCCTTCATGTTCTGGTTCGTCGGCCTGCTACCGGATCTGGCCACTTTGCGCGACCGCGCACGGAACCGCATCGCGCGCTTCATGTATGGCATCCTGGCGATGGGCTGGCGCGGTTCCGCGCGGCACTGGTCCAATCACGAAATGGCGTCGCTGCTGCTGGCCGGATTGGCCACGCCGCTGGTGCTGTCGGTGCATACGGTGGTCAGCTTCGATTTCACCGTGGCCATCGTGCCCGGCTGGCACAGCACATTCTTTCCACCCTATTTCGTCGCCGGCGCCATCTATTCCGGATTTGCCATGGTGCTGGTACTGGCCATTCCGTTGCGTTGGGTTTACGGCCTGCAGGGCCTGATCACCGACAAGCATCTGGAGAACTCGGCGAAGGTCATGCTGGCGACCGGCTTGATCGTAGGGTACGCGTACATGCTGGAATCGTTCACGGCCTGGTACAGCGGCAACGTCTACGAGACCGCGGCCATCTGGCACCGCATGACCGGACCGTATGCCGGCGCCTACTGGTTCCTGATCACGTGCAATATCGTGGCCCCGCAGATGTTGTGGTTCAAGCGTGTGCGCACCAAGCCGGTCTTCCTCTTTATCGCTTCGCTGGTCGTGCTGGTGGGCATGTGGTTGGAGCGTTTCGTCATCATCGTGTCCAGCCTGGCGCAGGATTACCTGGTGTCTTCCTGGCGCGTTTTCCATCCCACCCGTTGGGACTGGGCGACCTATGTGGGCACCATCGGACTGTTCACGTTCCTGTTCTTCCTGTTTATCCGCCTGCTGCCGATGATCTCCATCTTCGAGGTGCGCACGCTGCTGCCGCAAGCCAAAGTCGAGGAGGAGCCTGAAGGATGAAGCCTCCCATCTACGGCGTGATGGCGGAGTTCGACAATCCCACATCGCTGGTGAATGCCGCCCGCGAGGCGCGCGCCCGCGGTTACCGCAAGATGGACGCCTATTCGCCGTTCCCCATCGAGGCGCTCACTGAAGCGCTGCACCTGCCCAAGAGCAAGCTGCCCCTGATCGTGCTGATCGGCGGAATTCTGGGCGGGCTGACCGGCTACCTGATGCAGTATTACATCACGGTGATTTATTTTCCGATCAATATAGCCGGACGTCCGCTGCATAGCTGGCCGATGTACATCGTGATCACGTTCGAGCTGACGGTGTTATTCGCGGCGCTGGCGGCGGTCTTCGGACTGCTGGCGGTATGCGGACTGCCCATGCCGTATCACCCCACTTTCAACGTGCCGCGATTCGCGCTGGCTTCGCGAAACCGCTTTTTCTTGTGCATCGAAGCGCGGGATCCGCTGTTCAACCGAAAAGCCACTGAGGAGTTTCTGGAAAGCCTGGATGCGCGGGAGGTTTCCGAAGTTGCGCACTAGACAAGTACTGTGCGGGGTGGGGCAGGCGTCTACGCCTGCGGCGGGTCTCCAGACCCGCCCCCTTCCCCGCGGCTCGCAGGTCTTCGACCGTGCGCCCGGCGTCCACGCCGGCCTGCTCGGGCAGGGGAAGAGCGGGTCCTGGAGGACCCGCGCAGACCTGGAGGTCTGCCCCACCATTATTAAAGGGCTGTTGCTGCCCGTGCTTTTCGCCGCCGCCCTGCTTACCGGCTGCCGCCAGGACATGCAGGATCAGCCCAAATACATCCCCCTGCGCCCCAGTTCCTTCTTCGCCGACGGCCGCTCCGAACGTCCCCTGGTGGAAGGCACGGTGGCGCGCGGCCACCTTGACGACGACACCGCGTTCTACACGGGAAAAGTCGACAACAAACCCGTCGACGCTTTCCCCTTCCCCATCACCCGCGCCGTCTTAGAACGCGGACAGGAACGTTTCAACATTTACTGCGCGCCCTGCCACGACCGCTTGGGCAACGGCCACGGCATGATCGTGCAGCGCGGTCTCAATCATCCGCCGCCGCCGTCGTACCACATCGACCGGCTGCGGCAGGTTCCGGTGGGCTATCTATTCGATGTGATCGGCAACGGATTAGGCGCCATGCCGGATTACGCCGCCCAAATCGAAACGCGTGACCGTTGGGCCATCGTGGCTTACGTGCGCGTCCTGCAGTTGAGCCAGAACGCTACGCTGAACGACGTACCGCCCGAAGCGCGCGCCGGACTGACCAAGGGAGGAACGAAGTAATGCCGGCCGCGGCTCACCAGCGTTCTTTCGCCATCCCGCCGGATCTGGCCGCCGATATGCGCGGCTGGCGTACGCGTTTCCTGGCTATCGGCGCGGTGGCGTTGGTTCTTTGCGCAATCGGCGGATTCTTCGACGCTGACCAGTTTTACCGCTCCTACATCTGGTGCTACATGTTCTTCATCGGCGTGCCGCTGGGAGCCACGGCGCTGCTGATGTTGCAATATCTCTCCGGCGGCGCGTGGGGCATGGTCATCCGGCGCTCTTGCGAAGCGGCCACGCGCACGCTGCCCCTGCTGGCGATTTTGTTCATCCCCATCGCCATCGGCATCCCGCATCTATATCCCTGGTCGCATGCCGACCTCGTCGCGCACGACAAGCTTCTGCAACACAAGCAGGTTTACCTGAATGTGCCGTTCTTCCTGGAGCGCGCAGGCCTGTATTTCGTGGGCTGGATACTGATCGGACGCCTCTTATACAAGTGGTCGGGCGACCAGGATGGCGGCGATACGCGCGCCGCCGGACGCCTGACGGCGATCAGCGGACCGGGCCTGATTTTCTACGGCTTCAGCGTCACCTTCATGGCCATCGACTGGGTTCTGTCGATCAATCCGCACTGGTTCTCTACGATCTTCGGTCTGCTCTTTATTGCCGGTGAAGGACTGTCGGCCGTGGCGTTTCTGATTTGCCTGCTGGTGATTTTCAGCAGCCGGCCGCCGATGTCGGAAGTGCTCACGCACCGGCATATGCACGATGTGGGCAAGCTGATGCTGGCCTTCGTGATGGTGTGGGCGTACTTTTCGTTCTCGCAGTTGTTGGTGATCTGGTCCGGCAATCTGCCGGAAGAAATCCCCTGGTACCTCAACCGCTTCGCCGGAGGATGGCAGTATATCGGCGTGGCGCTGGTGCTGCTGCAATTCGCATTGCCCTTCGCGCTGCTGCTGTCGCGCGATCTCAAACGCAATTTCAAGCTGCTGCGCGCGGTGGCGATCGTGGTTATCGCGATGCGCTTTGTAGATCTGTTCTGGGTGGTCGCGCCGGATTTCCACAAAGCGCGGTTTACGGTGAGCTGGATGGATTTTCTGATGCCCATCGGCCTGGGTGGCATCTGGCTGGCGGTGTTCCTATGGCAATTGTCGCTGCGCCCGCTGATGCCGTTGGGCGATCCGCATCTGGAGGAGGCTTTGGAACATGGACGGGAATAACGCCCATACGAGCGAAGAGCCACGCAACCCGCATGTGCATCACGAGCCGGGGGACGTAAATGCGCGGGCTCTTACCAAGTTCGGGTTGACGATGGCGAGTTTGATTGTCGTTTTCCTGTTTGGTTTGTGGGGCGTGTTTGAGTATTTGAAGAACCGTGAGGCGGAGTTGGGGCTGCCGCTGTCGCCGTCGGCCATGGTGAACGCCCAGAAACAACCGCCCGAGCCGCGGTTGCAGCAGCATCCGGCGCAGGATATGCGGGACTGGCGCGCCGCGGAGGACCGGGCTTCGCGGCAGTACGCGTGGATCGATCCGGATAAAGGAATAGTGCAGATACCGGTGGAACGGGCCATGGATTTGGTCGTGCAACGCGGATTGCCCGTCCCGCCGGCTGGTAAACCCAAATGAAGTATAAGCTACATCGTGGCGCACGCACTCGTGCGTGCCGCGTCGGCGCTATTGCCGACGCCCGTCCGCTACGGACGGTCCTCGCTTTGCGCTGCACCCTCCTGGCCTTCCTCGCCGCCGTCGCGGCCTTCGCGCAACCCTCCCAGCCCGCCCCCGCCCAGCCATCGGCGATGCGCGGCCCCGACTCCAAGCCCGCCCCGCTGCCGGCCGGACTGCAGGGCGTAACTATCGAGCAGAACCTCAACCATCAAGTCCCCCTCGATCTCGTCTTTCGCGACGAGTTCGGCCGTTCCCTACCCCTTTCCACTTACTTCAGCGGACACAAGCCCGTGCTGCTGGCCCTGGTTTACTACACCTGCCCCATGCTCTGTAACATGGTTCTAACCGGCATGGAGAGTAGCCTGCGGGCCATCTCCCTCGACCCCGGCCGGGATTTCGAGGTGGTGGCCGTGAGTTTCGATCCGCACGACACGCCCGAGATCGCGGCGGCCAAGCGAGCCGGTTACCTGCAACGCTATCGCCGCCCCGATACGGCTAACGGCTGGCATTTTCTGACCGGAGACGAAGCGTCCATCAAGGCACTGACCTCGGCCGCCGGCTTCCGTTATAAGCTCGATCCCGCCACGGGACAATATGCGCACGCCAGCGCCATCATGATACTCACGCCCGAAGGCAAACTTTCGCGGTATTACTACGGCGTGGAATATGCGCCGCGCGACGTGCGCCTGGGATTAGTGGAGGCGTCCCAGAACAAGATCGGCTCCCCGGTGGACCAGATCCTGCTGTTCTGTTACCATTACGACCCGGCCACCGGCAAATACGGCGCCATCGCTATGAACATGGTGCGGTTCGCGGGCGGCACCTTCGTTTTAATTTGCGGGACATTCCTGTTGATCGCATGGCGCCGCGACTGGCGTCGGGATCGCCGTGCCTTGAGGCAAGCTAGATAATCTCATGGGCTCCGAATTACCACTATTTCCGGTTCAAGCATCCAGCGTGGCCGCCAGTGTGGACCACCTGCTCTACTTCCTGCTGGCCGTGGCGGTCTTCTTCTCGGTGGGGATTTTTGTCACCATATTCTATTTCGCCGTCCGCTACCGGCGGCGGTCCGAGTCGGAATTGCCGGTTCCGGCGGAGGGCGCTATGACTCTCGAGATCCTCTGGAGCGTGATCCCATTCGGCCTCACCATGATCATGTTCGCCTGGGGCGCCAGCGTGTTCTTTGAAATTTCCCGCCCACCGGACGACGCGCAGCAAATCTATGTCATCGGCAAGCAGTGGATGTGGAAGCTGCAGCACATGGAAGGGCAGCGCGAGATCAACGAATTGCATATCCCGGTGGGCCAGGCCGTCAAACTCACGATGACGTCGGAAGACGTGATCCACGATTTCTTCGTGCCCGCATTCCGCACCAAGGCCGACGTGGTGCCGGGACGCTATACAACCACCTGGTTCAAACCGACCAAGCCCGGTAAGTACCACTTATTCTGCTCGCAGTATTGCGGGACCAACCATTACGCCATGGTCGGCTGGGTATACGTCATGGAACCGCAGGACTATCAGGCGTGGCTGAGCGGGGGCACGTCCGGATCGTTGGCGTCCAGCGGCGAGAAACTGTTCCACGATCTGGCTTGTGTGAATTGCCACCACCTGGCCGACCCGCCGGGGAGGGGGCCGAACCTCCGCAACCTTTACGGCAGCATGGTGGAACTTACCGGCGGAGCGAAGGTCAAGGCCGATGAAGACTATATTCGCGAGTCGATCTTGAACCCGTCGGCCAAAATCGTGTCCGGCTACCAGCCGATCATGCCCACGTTCCAAGGTCTGGTTACGGAGGAGAATGTGCTGCAACTGATCGAGTACATCAAGTCGTTGACGCCGAAGCCCGTGCCGGCGCCGGCCGGTGCGGGAGCGGCCACGTCGAAACAGAAACCCACCAAACAATAAAGACTATGATTACCGAAGCGGTACAAGAGCGCGAGCATTACCTCAACGCGAGTTACGGCATCAAGTCCTGGCTGCTCACCAAGGACCACAAGCGCATCGCTCTGTTATACCTGCATACAATCACATTTTTCTTTTTCCTGGGCGGCATCTTCGCCACGCTGATCCGGCTCGAGCTGCTGACGCCCAAGGGCGACCTGGTGTCGGCGGACACTTACAGCAAGCTCTTCACGCTGCACGGCGTGATCATGATCTTCTTCTTCTTGATACCGTCGATTCCGGCCACCCTGGGGAACTTTTTCCTGCCGATGATGATAGGGGCCAAGGACCTGGCGTTTCCCAGAATCAATCTGCTGAGCTGGTATCTGCTGGTGATTGGCGGCTGTTTCGCTATGTACGCCATGCTGGCCGGCGGCGTGGATACAGGTTGGACCTTCTACGTGCCGTATAGCACCAATTACTCCAACACCTACGTCATCGCCACCGGCTTGGGTATCTTCATCGCGGGATTTTCCTCGATCCTCACCGGACTGAACTTCATCGTAACCGTGCATCGCATGCGCGCCCCGGGGATGACCTGGTTCCGGCTGCCGCTGTTTGTCTGGTCGAATTACGCCACCGCCCTGATTCAGGTGCTGGGCACCCCGGTGATCGCCATCACGCTGGTATTGCTGATCGGCGAGCGGACGCTGCACATTGGAATCTTCGATCCCGCGCGGGGCGGCGATCCGGTGCTGTTTCAACACTTGTTCTGGTTCTATTCGCACCCCGCGGTCTATATCATGGTGCTGCCGGCCATGGGCGTTATCAGTGAGTTGGTTTCCGTCTTTTCCAAGAAGCCGGTGTTCGGATATAAGGTGGTGGCTTTTTCCAGTGTGGCGATCGCCGTCCTCGGCTTCCTGGTTTGGGGCCATCATCTCTTCGTATCCGGCCAGTCGGTCTACGCCGGGCTGGTCTTTTCATTCCTGAGCTACTTCGTGGCTATCCCGTCGGCCATTAAAGTATTCAACTGGACCGCCACGCTCCACAAAGGATCGATCTCTTACGCTACGCCCATGCTATACGCGTTCGGATTTATCGGCCTTTTCACCGTGGGCGGACTAACGGGTTTGTTCGTGGCGTGTCTGGGCGTCGACGTTCACGTCCATGATACTTATTTCGTGATTGCCCATTTCCATTACATTATGGTCGGCGGCACGCTGATGGCGTATCTGGGCGGCCTGCACTATTGGTGGCCCAAGATGTCCGGCCGCATGTATCCGGAAGGTTGGGCGAAGCTCTCCGCCCTGGTCATTT
>JBEKMJ010000069.1:0-54461 GCA_050008575.1 Bryobacteraceae bacterium | reverse complement strand
TTTCCTTGAGTGCCACAAGCTTGACTGTGGGCGCGGCGGCGGGGTCTGGCTCAGTTACAGCGCAGGTTCTTCCGGCGAACACGCCCATAACGGCTTCGAGTGATCGCTCCTGGCTGACGATTGTCAGCGTAGCGGGCGGAGTAGTGAACTTCGCATACCAGACTAACCCTTCCACGGCCAGTCGCACCGCTCACCTAACCACACTAGGACTGGCTGTGATGGTGACTCAGAGTGGAGAAGCGGCGGGGAATTGATGAAGGCTGCCGGTCACGGCTAGACCACGCATGGATTCACTTGCGGCCGACGGCCGGCGGAGGCAGGCCGAGCGACAGGCTGAATACACTGCCCAAACGACTATCGCCCCGGCCATTCGTAGTTCCGTAAAGGTTCCCATCGGCGCCCTGCAATAGTGTGCCAAGGGGATAGGCGCCCTCGGCGACGGTGAAACTGTGGAGCCTGGTCAGCGTGCCCGCCGGCGTCAGGCTGAAAATCGTGCCATATCCGTCCGTACCGCCATTGGTGCTCGTCCCATAGAAGTTTCCATCCGTAGCGTGAATCAGCCCGCCCACGGGGTTCGGCCCGCCTTTATCGAAACTGTAAACGGTGGTGAGGACGCCAACTGTGCTAATTCGGAAGATGCTGCCGTAATTGTTGGCGCCTCCGTACACCGTGGTTCCGTACAGATTCCCATCGCTGGCTTGCACCAGTCCGTCATCGGGTGTATCGCCATCCAGACCGGCGAACCCATGCAGGGTCTTGAAATCGCCACCCAAGGCGATGGCGAAGATCGTGCCCAGGCCATTTGCTCCACCGGCCGGCGTGGTCCCGTAGAGTTTCAAGTCGGTGGCCTGGATCAACGCGCCAATCGGGTTGGCCCCGTCTTTTGAGCTGAAACTGTGCAGCGTCGTAACTGTGCCGCTCGGAGTCACTCGGAAGATCGTGCCGGCCCCGCTGGCTCCCCCGGCTTTGGTTGTACCGTAGAAATTCCCATCGTTAGCAAGAAGCAGGCTGGTGAATGGATTGGCGCCATCCGCGACGTTGAAATTGTAAAGCGTCGTTAAGCTGCCAGTTGTCGTGATTTTGAATATCGTGCCGTAGTTATTGGCGCCGCCTGCGAAGGTGGTTCCGTAAAGATATCCGTCGCTGCCTTCCACCAATCCACCGAACGGGCCGCTGCCATCGGTCGTTTGGAAGACGTGCAGCACAGTGAAGGAGCCCCCGGTGGTGACTTGGAAGATCGTGCCCGGGCCGACGGCCTTCAGTCCACCCGCGCACGTCCCGTAAAGGTTCTGGTCTGAAGCCTGGATCAGGGCATTCCGCGGAGCGCCGCCCGTTTCGGCGTTTAGATGCGCAAGCAATGCGAAGCTTTGCGCGGAGGCCGTCATCGCCGCCGCACAGAGGCACATACCGATCGCTACTTGTTTCAACCGCATAGTTTGGCCATTCTCCTTAGCGGCGACTCTCCTTCATCACTGTAAATGCGTCATTTCATAGACCACGCCGACACTTTGCTCCCCGCCCGAATACGTCGTGCCGTACAGTGTGTTGTTAAGCCAAAGTAAGCCGCCTGCCGGGTTGTTTCCGTCGGTGCCGATGAAATGAAAAAGCCAGTTCTGCAGCCATGCTCCTCCGGGTGTCGCTGGCGGCGTCAGCGAAATAACTCCGCCCATCGTCCCGAGTCCGCCCAAGGATGTCGTGCCGTAGAGTATTCCGGTCGCCTTCGAGCGTACCAGGCCGCAACGGGGATTGTATTGGCGGGTGCCAATTACCGAATATCTGAAAATGATCTGTTCCTCCCACGCGCCTCCCCGCGTTTTGGGGGGAGTCAGCGAGAACGCTACGCCCTCCTGGTTGGGGCCTCCGCCGAGCGACGTGACGCCGTAGAGCACGCCTCCACTTCCGATCAGAAGATTACCAGTCGGAGCCGATCCATCCTCGTTGCCTTCAAAGTCGTGCAGTATGTTTTCCGTCCAAGCGCCGCCTGGATGGGCGGGTGGTGTTAGTGAAAACACCGCGCCGTGCCCCTTCGCTCCGCCGCCCGCGGTCGCTCCGTAAAGCACCCCGTTAGCATCCTGCACCAGACCTCCCATGGGATTTGTACCGTCCGTTGCGCTACTGCCGAAGCTCCACAGCACGGTTTCGGTCCAAACGCTACCCGGGGTCATGGGTGGCGACAGTGAGAAGACCACGCCTTCGCCGTAAGCGCCGCCTGCGCTCGTCACGCCGAAAAGCACCCCGCCAGTGCCGGCCAGCAGCGGCCCGTAGTTCGGCTCACCGCCGTCGGCGTCGCCAGAAAAGTTGTACAAGATCTTTTCGGTCCAGGCTCCACCTGGGGCCGACGGCGGAGTCAGGGAGAAGACGATTCCGGCGGCTGATTGGCCTCCCGCCGAAGTGGTCCCATAGAGCGTTCCGTTGTCGCCGATTATCACTCCGGTCAACGGCTGCGATCCGCCGCCCGCGCCATCGAAGCTCAGAAGCAGCGTCTCCTTCCACGCATGGCTTCCGCTAGCGGGAGGACTCAGCGAAAACACCGCGCCATGGCTAAGGCTTCCGCCGCTGGACGTGGTGCCGTACAGGACGCCCTGGGCATCCGCGACCAAGGGGCCGTACGGCAGTTGCCCGTCTCCCAGCGAGCCGAAGCTGTAAAGCGTGCCGAAGGCCGCCTCGCCATTTGCGGCTTCGGGAAGTGACCATAAAGCTAGTGTCCACGCACCAATCAAAAGCCGTGAGCAGCACCGCATTTTACTATGATATTCCGTTACGAACAACTGCGCAACTACCTGGCGTCCTTGCCTGACCCGTCAGAATGGCGGCCGATGAATTGAACAATATGTCTGCGCGGTTCTACAGCTCCGTCCGCTTCAAGTGCGTCGACATCCTTACGATTAATCAGGTCCCGGCGCCAATCTTATGCGCGTTTGAAATGAGGGCCGATGGAAATCTCGCCAAGTTGTTGACGGCAGATCGCGCTAAAAAGAAAATATGTGACAGGCTTGACGCGGGAGACTCTAACTTGTATACTGATCCAAACCTCTAGGAACCGCCTAAGAGGATCGGGACGGAATTCTGTAGATGAAGATCAGCCGCCGGTTGTTTCTGGAGAGCGTCGGCATGGGGGCCGCCGGAGAAATGGCTGCTTCTTTGTGGGGCGGGATGCCTGGCGCGCAAGCCGTCCGCCGGCACGCGGCGGCGGCGTGGACGCCCCCGCCGGTTATATCAAACCCGAACATCCTATTCATCATCGTGGACCAGTTGCGCTATCCGCAATGGTTGAGCGGTAGGCAGTTGACGGTCTACCAGGAGCAGCTCATCCCGAATATCACTCAGCTGATCGCCAACAGATCTTACGCTTTTGATCAGTACTATACGGCGGCGACAGTCTGTTCGGCGGCGCGTGCGACCCTGCTTTCGGGCCTGTATGCGCCGCAAAGCGGCTGTTACACGGAAACTAATGAGCAGTACCTGTTGCTGCCGGTCTATTGGACGTGGGGAGACGCGATTGCGTCCCTGAACCCGGCCTACGCCAACAACGTGTGGTGGTTTGGCAAGTGGCACCTTTCGAGATGCACCGGCTCGACGCCGTTGGTTCCGTATGGCTTCCAGACGCGGACCTATCCAGGCGGAGCGATTGGCAATCCCGATCCGGAAGGCGTATCCAATGAGGGGACCAACGGCGGTCCGTTTGAGGGGAAAACGCTGGCACGCGATTCGGAAATTGCGGGTGATTTCATCGGCTGGATCACGGGCCAAGCGCCGACCATCGCGCCAACCACTCCCTGGTGCGCCACGGTCAGCCTCATCAATCCGCACGATATCGCCAACGCGCCGAAGTTTAACACTACATACTTCCCGAAGCCCGCGTTCCCGCCTCCCGGCTCTCCGCCGAGCTTGATGAACGCGATTCCATCGCCGTGGAACTGGGAAAACCTTTCGGACCTTCCGCAGAAGCCGCCGCTACAGTTGGCGTTTCAGGAGAACAAGGCGCAGAATCACGGGACCGTAATTTATCCGGACGGATGGGTGACGTTTCTGAACGACTACTACTGGCTGCAGAATTACGTGGACACACAGATCGGTCTGGTTTTAGAGGCGCTGGCAAACTCGCCTTATGCAGGCAACACGATTATCCTGTTTACGGCGGATCATGGGGAATACGGCGGTTCGCACGGCTTGCACGACAAGGGCGATGCGGCTTATGACGAATCCATAAGGGTGCCGCTCTACGTCGGTTTTCCAGGCCAGACGAACACCATCGCGATGAGGCAGATGTGCTCCAGCGTGGACATGTTTGGATTCTTGTGCGACTTGGCGACCGGCGGGAGCGGGCAATGGCGGACGGCCTATCCGAACGTGGCGCATCGGCAATCGATCTGGGATTTTCTTTACCACAACAGCAGCGAGACGCGGCTGTGCGCGGCGCTCGGAAACATCCCGTATATCTTCCATACGTGCGATGAGACCAGCGCTGATCCGGCAGACTTCAACGCGCACATTGTGTGCCTGCGGACGAAAAACACGCCCGAGAAGCCGGGGGCGAAATACTGCACATATTCGCATTGGGACCCGTGCGAGGTAGTACCGGACATCGGCTACGGGCAGGACTTTGAGTTCTACGATTACGATCCGGCGGCGACCAATAATACTTACGAAACCGGCAACGATTACTTCAGCTCCGATCCGATGGTGCAGCAGGATCTGGCGAATTATGTGGCGGCGCTGGGGGTGTGGACTCCGGAGGCAACTGGGTTGATCGCGGCGGAGTTAGCACGGCCGCTGGTGGGGACAGGGAAGAACGGCAAGCTTTTGACGAATGCGCAGCAGACGGCGCAGGAGAACTATTTCAAGTATTTGGGGAATAGCTGCACGGCGTAGGCGCGGCCCAGCTACGCCTCTTTTCGTCGAGGCCGCGGTGCATGAAGACCATCCGATACTCTTCGCCCGAGGGCAAAAAACGTATTAGGGCCGCGACGATTGTCTCAAGAAGAGTCTCGGTCGTACCTGATACCAACGAGAGGAATCCTAATGAACTTGCGCATGCGCATTATGCTGCTGGCACTGCTGTGGTCGCCGGCCTATGCCACGGTTGAAATCGTCTCCATGACGCCATCCCTGCCATCGCCACAACCGATCGGTAGCATCATCACATGGACCGCGACGGCAACCAACAGTAAATCGAGCCGTTTGACTTTCCAATTCAATGTCACACGCCCCAATGGGAGTTCGATGATGATTAAGGACTTCAACGTGGGCACGGATAGTAATGGCGTCTGGTCCGCCCAACCTTTCGTGTGGGCTCTTACCGGCGTCGAAGGCAACTACAAGGTCGGGGTCGTCGCGAAGGATTTCACTTCCGGCCAAAATGCATCGCAAACCGTCTCTTTTGACGTGACTTCGCCCCTAACCGGAGACACTCCGGTCGTCCAGGCGACTCCGAATCCATTGGTGGCCCTGTTCAGCGCGCCCTCCTGCCCGGCGGGAAGCACGTGGCGGGTTTGGTTCCAGCCTCAATTCGCGAGCGTTCCGGCCACCACCACCGATTGGGTGGGCTGCCAACCTGCCAAGACCATGACCACCGAGATTGCGGGCATGTACCCCAGCACCACTTACAACCTGTATGCGCAGACCAATACAGGAGGCTATATCGTCGACGGGCCGACTGTAAACTTCACGACCGGGCCGATTCCTGCCTCCGTCCCTGTCCCAACGTTTACCGTCGTCAGGGCGGCGAGTCCTACCGACCCATACCCCGTGTTGATCCAGGCTCTTTTCAGCACCCGATTTGAACATTACCCGGACGTGGCGACCGATCTCGCCGGCAACATCATCTGGTACAACTACGCCGGCCCCCCATTCAGCAACAGCATGATGACGCGCCCTCTGCCGGACGGCGCCTTTCTCGCGATTCAAAGCGGGGATGCCTGGGACCCGGGTGTGACAGGCTTTCAATTCCTGCGGCAGATCGACTGGGCCGGAAACATCGTACAGGAAACCAACACGGGCGTGATCCAACAGGAACTCCTGGCGCTGGGGGCCGTCGATGCGAATCCCTGCAATAAGATTCACAAGCCGCCTGCGGTCGGCTCAGCCTGCCTGGGCGTGTTCCACCACGATGCCATCCGGACGCTGCCCAATAGCTACGTCGCGGTCTTGACGAATATCGAGAAAATCTTTCCGCCAGGTACGCAGGGCGACACCAGCGGTCTGCCGGTCGACATCGTCGGCGACATGATTGTGGTCCTGGACAATAACTGGCAAGCTGTTTGGTATTGGGACGCGTTCGATCCGACGAACGGAGGCAACGGATATCCCTTGCTCCCGGTCACCCGGAAGCCCGTACTAGGTGAAGTCTGCACAACCACTAACCAACTCTGCCTGGAAACGCTTCTGTTGGGTCCCGGTGTGTCTCCGAACGCGCCAGATTGGCTCCACGGCAACAGTCTTTATTACTGGCCCGCTCCGCAAGACGGCAACACCAAGGGCGGAGATCTCATTTTTTCGTCCCGGCATCAGGACTGGGTCATGAAGATCGACTACCAAGACGGCGCAGGCACGGGAGACGTTTTGTGGCGCATGGGTCCGTCCGGCGACTTCGCATTCAAGAACATCTTCAACGATCCTTGGCCTTGGTTTTCGCACCAACATGACGCCGGTGTCGAGGACAATGGCGCAGGTGACCTAACCGTGCTGGACAACGGCAATACACGCGTCTCACCGCCGTCCGGGCCAGGCAGTTCCACCGGGGGCGTGCCGGGCCTGGGCTCGAACTGCCAGCCGAGCGATTGCAATAGCCGCGGCCTTGCCCTGGAAATCGACCAGGCCACCCTAGAGGTCACGCCCGTCCTCAGCATGAATCTTGGCGTCTATGCGTTTGCCATGGGAAGCGCACAATTGCTCGGTTCCGGTAACTACTTCTTTCTGTCGGCAAATGTGGCCTCCCTCGGCGACGTCGGCTTCGACATGGAGATCCAGCCAACCCAGGGTACCGGCGGAGGCGTCAAGGTGTTGGATCTCAAAGGCCCATCGTCATACCGGACTTGGCAGGTATCCAACCTATACAACCCGCCGACTACATGACCTGATCGCTAACAGGCAAAGAACAGGCCGAATAATCTCGGTGCCATGCGGCTAAGCGTTTGATTACATTATGCTTAAATGATCGACAGCGCCGCCCAAGCCATTCATTTTAGCAGGCCGGAGCAGGCCCGCCTTAAGGCGGCCCTGATAAAGCTCCGAACAAGGCCCTGATACGCCCCTGTTATTTCCTGTTCTCTTGAGACAGTCCGTTCTTCGCCTACGCGCTCGCTCTTCGCCTTGAGATAGTAAGGGCAGGTGCGCGCGGCCGGACGGCACGGCATAGCGATACGCAATCCTTTGCGCATCGGTGCTGATCGCAAGTCCCGGCTGCTGGTGGCAGGCAAATAACCAGCGAAAGTCCTCCTGCTCGCCTGCTGCACCCAGGAGGGCGTGGGGTCAGCGCCTACGATACACGATTTCGGCCGCGCTCAACGCTCCAGATCATGGGCGCCGCGATCGTCCAATGCCAGGGCCTTCATCAGCCGCGACGGCGCGCGACGCGCCGCCCGTCGACGCCGAATTCGAGCGCCTGTTCGCCGAAGCGCTGTCGCGGCGGCGAGAGCACGCCGTGCGCCCGCGCCGCAAGCCTCAGGTTGGTGCTTCGCGCGGCTGATGCTCGGCGCGCAGTCCCAGTGCCAGTCGCACGTCGCCCGTGCCGCGACCGCCGGCGAGCGGATGGCGGAGTGCCAGGATGTGCCAGGCTGGAGTTGCTATGCGAGACCCGGAGATCATCGAAACCGAACTGATGGATATCAGCGCCATCGCCGACGATACCCTCAAGTTGGAGCGGATCATTGCTTGGTGCGCATCGCATCCCGACGAAGTCCCTTTCGCCCTGCATCAGTTCATGGGCCGACGCGACAAGCACCCGTCGCACACCTCTAAGACTTAGAAACTAACTGCGGTACCGTTGCGCCCCGACGTGGCCCATTGCGCGCGCCGCGCCTCGGACCATGAGGGCGCTTCGCGCATCCTTGGTGCCGCCGTCCAGTTCCGGCACCCGCCGCTCGAAGCGACGACCGCGCCCGAGCGACTTGCGCTGGGGACGTGCAGAGGTGCCCTTTCCCCGACGCGCTGCCGCCCGTCCCGTCGCTCGCCGCCCGGCGCCGCAACCGCCAGCGGGCGGGTGACGCGGGCGGGGACGAGACGCGGTCCGAAGACGAGCGCCTTCATTCGCCGCGAGGGCGCACGCCGCTCGACGCGACGGCCACTCGCGCGACTGGCGCCGGAGGCGTCGAGCCGCCCCTTCCACGCAATCACCGGCCGGGCCGCCCCCGACGCGGCCCATCGCGCGCGCCGCGGCCTCGGACCGGCGCTCGTAGCGCCCAGAACGGGTTCGCGGCGTTGTGAGGCACGGCGGGCGGTTCAGTGGGCAGTAGGCGCGTTGTCCGTCGCCGCGACCGCCGGCGGGCGGATGGCGCGGCGCGATTCGGCGAAGAGACGCTGTCCGAGAGAGTGAAGCTTCAATCGCCGCGAGGGGTCCCCCGCTCGACGCGACGACCACACCCGCGCGACCAGCGCTGAACCTGTGGGAACGGAAGGTCGCGCGGGAGACGCCGCCCGCGCCGGCGCCCGTGCCGCCTTAACGCTTGCCCTCAGGTTCGCGCGCCATATCCATTTGGCGGAGCCCGATCGCCCGACGTGGCGGCGTCGGATGCTTCAGGCGGCATCCCGATGCTGTTGAAGCTGACGAACGGCATCGGCCCCATTTAAGAAGGCGACAATAGTGCCATAATAAGCTACGAATGCACAATGAGCGACGTCTCAGTTTTAGGGCCCGGTGAGTTGCACATTCGGAAAAAGTTCGGCCCCGGCACGGTCAACCGGGGCGCGGCATTGTTCGAATGCGAGTGGGACGGGGGGCGATTTGAGTCTGGACTCTTCACGGGCGGTATGTTTCGATCGGGGCAGTTCGTTGGCGGCATCTTCCTCGGCGGAATCTTCTGGGGCGGCATATGGCTGAGCGGGACATGGGAGGGCGGTTTTGATCGCAACGGCATTTACCATTCCAGAGGCGACCGCCCTTTTCCTCGCTAAACAATGTCACGCCTGCTGATCGCCAGCCCGCATCGTTATCCTGATCTGGCGCGTCTGTGGCATCGATTTGTTATGCGCGAGTTGGCACCGAAATTCGGTCGCCTCCACTTAACAGTGGAGGCAAATATTTTTTGCGACGCAAACGCAGATCAATTCCTTCCGCATCTGTTTCCGGGTGTTCGCTTCACCTGTAGCGGACCAGGGATGCGCGACTTCATGGAATTCTATGATGTGACCTTGAATGCGCCATGTGATTTCGTTCTTTTTCTCGACGCTGATACCTTTCTCCTGGATGGTGCCTGGGCGTGCTCTTATTTCGAAGCATTTACCGATCCAAGCGTGGCGGCGGTTTCCTTCGTGCCACGAAAAGGCGCGCCTGCAATATTTGCGCTGTTATGCCGAGCCGAGAGCTACCGCGCTCTGCCCGCGCCGGCATTCGCCTGCAGGTATGAGTTCCCAGAGAATTGGCCGCAGGGAGTCAATCTGCAACCGGGAGACTTTGCAGCCAGGGAGTTGGTCAAGGGCGGAAAGATCGTCATCAATGTCGACGCGGACGAGTCGTCGCGCCATACTGTGAACTTTCGCGGTACGACTGGCCTTCGATCCAGCCGTGAGCACATTACGCGCGCAGTCGGCGAGCAAGTGTTTTTGCGGTCAGTCGCTCAATACCCGGCTAACCTTATCGCTGCTTACGATAATGTCCTGCTCGGCTGCCTCTATGAGTCTCTTTATCACGAACCTTTCGCGCCTGATCCCGCTGGTAGGCCTTTGGGTGCAAGTTTAACCACGGCCGAATTGAGGTACGCTCTGAAAGAAGTGCGCGACGTGAAACAGCTTGAGTCGCTGCACGAAAGATTTCAGCAATCCCATCGCAACATCTTGCGCATGGCGGCTCGGGAAGGAGTCGAACTGTCCATACCTTCCGTGCTGCCCAATGAAATCGGGCGCCGCCCTCTAAAGTGATAGGCCGCCGTATCGGGAGTCGGTAGAGTCGAGGAAGGGCGCTGAGCCGGGACCTACAGGCAGCCGGCGGTTTCCCTTCCCCGCTCATCAAACCGGACATGCCCATTTCGAGCATCCGGCTTTCCGACAGATTTCACCAACTAGCCCACGGGAGCACGCCACTTGGCACAAAGGCTCAGTACCCCCAGCTTCCCGAACACAGTTGCGCCCGAGAACTGGGTACCACCGCGCGATTGCACTTTATGGCGCCGTCTCAGGAAGTTCCGCACGCGCTCATACACGTAGTTGTCGACCGCCCGATTGGCGCTGATCGTGGTGCCATAGCTGAAGTAGTTTGACCATCCCCGCAGAATTCTGTTGAGCTGATCGCGCACCTCCGGCCAGGGTTCCACGTTGCGCGGCTGGAGCAGGTCTCCCACTTTCCGCCGTAACCGGGAAACACTCTTCTTCGACGGACTCGCCCCCAAATACACACCGCCAGTCGTCCGCGCACGATGCGGCCCGAACGTGTATCCGAGAAAGTCAAACTGCTCTGCGCGTGCCTCTTTGGTACTGGTTTTCGCGTCATTCAGCGTGAGTCCAATCCGTGTCATCACACCCCGCGTCCAATTCAGCGCCTCCGTCGCACAATGGCGACTGAGAATCACGAAATCATCGGCATAGTTGACGACCTGGGCTTGAAATTTCTCACCCCGTCCGGTGATCCGCCAGTACTTCAGGAAACGGTTCATGTACAGATTTGCTAGCAGGGGACTGATGACTCCGCCCTGGGGTGTGCCACAGGTGCCGTTCCCACCACCGCTCATCCGCCGTTTGCCGTTCTCGTCCCGCTCCTCAACCGGCACCTTCAACCACATCTTGATCAGATGCAGCATGTCCCGATCTACAATGCGCCTTGCGACACACTGTATCAGTTCCCGGTGCGGGATCGTGTCGAAGTATTTGGACAAATCCGCGTCTACCACATCCGTGTGGCCTGCACGCAGTAGTTCATGTACTTTCCGAATCGCGTCTTGCGCGCTCCGCTTCGGTCGATAGCCATAAGCATTCGGATCGAAGTCCGCTTCCAAGATTGGTTCCAGCAACAGCTTGGCGGCGGTCTGCACCACCCGGTCCCGGATCGTCGGAATCCCGAGCGGCCTCTCGCCGCCACCGGGCTTCGGGATCATTACCCGTCGCACCGCTTGTGGTTGATACGTCTTCGCGCGAAGGTCCTTTCCGATGTCGTTCAGCCATTCCTCCAACCCCAACGTTTCGATTCCCCAGAAGGTCTGCCCATCCACACCCGGCGCGCCCTGATTGGACTTCACCAGTGCATAAGCATGGGCCAGAATGTCCTCTCGGTACATCTTGTCGTAGAGCAAGTAGAAACGGTAGTTCGGCTCTCCCTTCGCCTTTTGGTACAGCTTCCTCTGAAGCATCCGGATCTTTATTGGTGTTTCCAGGCTCATCGCCAATCACCTCTCCTCTCCTTCTTCAAAAGCACATCTGAAGTAAGGGTCCTTCCCTCCGCCGGCATTACCCGGCATCCACGGTACCGTGACCCTCTCCGACTTCCGGGCTGGCCGCCATCCTGACGACGACGTTGGGGGCATGACTCCCCACCACCCCGGATCTCCCCCAATTACGCAGATCATCTTCCTTGCATGCCGTGCCCACTACCCCGGTGGACCGAACAGGTGCTTGTCGGTTTCTTCCCCATTCGCGCGGCCTTCCCCGGTTAACGGGCGGGTCGGCATCCACAACTTCACTTTCGAGGCCTGCTCAGGCTTCACTCGCGTTACGGCCTGCAAGGTCGCAGCCCGCCCAACGGCGGACTTTTGTCCCGAGGCTTCGGCCCGGCCAGTTGCCCGACCCAACCGCTCGGTAGCTACCATGTCTTACCGACAACTACATAGGTGGAACCTCCCTCCACTGACGATCTGCGCCCTTGGGGCGCACCGTTAACCGGGTTAACGCTTTCCGCGACGGCATACTTGGGTCCCCAGGTATGTCTTTTTCGCATCCCGTAGCCCGTCGCCGCGTGCGGATGGGCGAGGCGATGGGGACGAAGCTGGGATCCATGCGAACACCGGCGGTGTCTAACTGGTTGTGCAGTGATCGGACGTAGCCACCCCAACACGTTCCGATACCTTGCTGGAGCGCATCGATGACTCTAAGAATCCCGGTAATTCGACCTTTCCCTGAGCTCGCGGCAGTGCTGTTGTTGAGTGGCCGCTGTGCTTGGCCGCAATTAGCCCCAGAGATCTGGAGCATGGTCTGGAGCCCAGACGGCAAGCGGCTGGCGGTAACGGCCTCGATAGTGGGAGCGGGGGTATATGACGCAGCTACAGGCAAGAAATTGCTATCCCTGCGCCTGCACAGCGCTATTGGGAGCATCACGTGGAGCCCAGACGGCCGGCTGGCAACCGCGAGTCAAAATAACGCGGTCGTAGTGTGGGACGCGGAGTCGGGCGAGCAACTGCTCATTCTAGGCAACCGCGACGACCACGGTGCCTACAGCTCCTCGGTCTCAAGCGTGGCCTGGAGCCCTGCCGGCAAGCGACTGGCGACCGGGACCGGAGGACCCCCATTCAATGGGGCGAAGGTGTGGGACGCGGACACTGGCAAGGAGCTGTTGAGCCTGGCTACCGACAGCGCTGTTTCAACTGTCACCTGGAGCCCCGACGGTAGGCGGCTGGCGGGGCGGAGCCGCCAGAACAGAGTGATCGTGTGGGATGCGGGTTCGGGCCAGCAATTAATGACCCTGCTTAGCCACAGTGCCTGGGGCCCTGACCGCAATGTGGCCTGGAGCCCCGACGGCAAACGGCTACTGGCGAGCGCCGATCACACGGCGAGCGTCTGGGACGCGGACTCGGGTAAGAGTTTGCTAACCTTGAGCGGCCATCGTAATGACGTTTTGAGCGTAGCCTGGAGCCCGGACGGAAAGCGCCTGGCAACTGCGAGCCCCGATGGGACAGCGAAACTGTGGGACGCCGAGACAGGTCGCGAATTGCTGACCCTGAGCAGCCACAGTGGCCGTCTTTTCAGCGTAGCTTGGAGCCCCGACGGAAGTCGACTGGCGATCGGGAGCGACTGCAACACGGTCAAGATCTGGAATGCCGAGACAGGCCGGGAATTGCTGACGCTTGAGGGGTCCTCTCAAGGATGTGAAGGCATGTCCGATACTGGCGGTCCTATGGTATCCCGCGCAATCGCGATCAGCTTGCCGGATGACACCAACTTCTATATCCCGGCAGTCGGCGACGGCGAAATGTTTGGAGTGATTCCGGTTTCGAATCAGCGATTCGCCGCCATTCGAATTATACCCCGCATGGGCGCGCGTTTCGTAAAAATGGATGTGTCCGCGCTTCTGATAACTGGCAAGAGCCTGTCGCAGGCCACGTGCCAGGAGATACGGGCATGGCAGAGTGAGGATGCCGGTTCCTACCAAGGCGAACCAAGCGACTCGCTGTCGCTTTCAGGCTTGGCTCGGCTTGATCTTCCGGTGCTCAACGTGCGAGTTGTCCACGGCGGTGGTTCGCCAACACCAGGTGGCGGGGGCCTCCGCCACCCGTACGCTGGTTTTGCCGCCTTTTGCGCATGCAACGCGTTGCAGTCGACGGTAACATGCTCTACCGAAAAAGGTCCGGCGCGTTGCACTGCGATGGGGTTTGTCGACGCTGAAAAATGCCTGGAGCTTAGCGGATGCGGTCAGTGCTGCAGGATTGCGCCTCCCTAACGAGCGTCGTTTTCCCCAGTTTGCTAGGGCGTTATGCAACCACAACGACGTCGTTCGCCGGTGAGTTGGCTGTGGAGGTGGCACATCCGCGAGTCGCGCGTTTGTCGTCAACTTGACGCCGAAAACGGCTTCATTTCCGGATGGCGTGTCACCCGGTCGCAACGTAAGAGAGGCGGCGGGTCCGGACTTCATGCGGGATTCCCACGAGCGGCTGCGCCTCTAAACCAGCTAACATTTTCAGGAGGGCGCCGTCTATGAACTTGTCACGAGCCCGCCACGCGGGAACACAAACCGATCTCGCAACCACATGCGGTTCCGCGCCGTGGAGTTCCCTGTGACGATAGGTCACCGTGGCGCGAGGACGATTTCAATGAAGATGAGTTTCAAAGCTGTGCAGTGCATGCTCTATCGCTGGAGAAACAGAGGCTGGATTCTCCCGGCTACCGCTTTGGTTTCTTTCGCCGCCGGGTCGCTCTTCACAGCGCGACTGGCGGGCCCTAAACAGGTGCGAGCGGATAGCGATCACGTCTATGAGCTCATGATTTACCACACCGCGCCCGGCAAAGCGCCTGCCCTTGAATCGATCTTTCGCGATGTTGCCAAGCTGCAAACCAAATACAATTTAAACGTGGCCGGCTATTGGGTACCCAACGAAGACCCCGCCTGGAAAGACAGGTTCGTTTACCTCGTCGTCCATCCCAGCCGAAAGGAAGCGGATGCAAATTGGCAAGCCCTTCATGCCGACCCCGCGTTTCTGCCTTATCGCAAATCAGCGGAGCCACTGATTGAGAAGGTCAACGGCGACTACCATGTCGAGCAAGTGTATATGCGGCCAACCGATTTCTCAGCGATGAAGTAGGCCAGGTGAAACAGTTCACGCTCATGAACGCGCTCCAGCGTTGTGCCCTCATCGGTTCTCTTTTGTTTCTTCCACTACTTGGTCCGGCGCAGGAATGCTGGATCGCCACTTGGGCGGCCAGTCCCGAGCCCGCAGAACCCGATCCAAACCAGCCAATGCTCAATCTTGAGGATCGAACGGTCCGAGAGCGCGTGCGCATATCTGTTGGGGGCTCTCAGATTCGCATTCGTCTTTCAAACGAATTCGGCTCCTCCCCGCTCGTCGTTGGTTCTCTGACTGTGGGACTGCCAAACGGTGCGGCGAGCGTAATGTCAGGTTCAATCCAAGCCGTGACTTTTGGGGGAAGCACCTCGATCACAATTCCTCCGGGCGCGCCGGCGCTTAGTGATCCGGTGGCCTTTTCTGCGGCCAACGGATCCGAGATCAGCATCAGTTTATACATTCCCAGACGTGTCGCAACAACCACGTGGCATGCGCTGGCACTCAAGCGCGCCGTGGTCTCGCCAAAGGGAGACTATTCCCATGAAGTGGAGATCCACGGCGGAACGGAAAGTTCGAGCTCGGTATTCGTGACTGCGGTGCTCGTTCCGCCGCGACCTTCCCACCGCCTGATCGTGGCATTCGGCGACTCCATCGTCGATGGCGATGGCTCCACGCCCGAAGCAGACCGCAATTGGCCGAGTGACCTTATCCGCCGAATAGGAAGAACGTTGAGAGCCTCGGAATGGGCGGTAGTGAATCAAGGTATCGCCGGCAATCGTCTGCTAGGGGATGGGCCCGTGGCGATTTTGGGCAAGAGTGCACTGGCGCGTTTCGACCGGGACGCTTTGTCTCTTCCGGGTGTTACGCATATTGTGCTGCTGGAAGGAATCAACGATCTTGGTTTTCCCGGCGCTAGGCTGGGCGAGCTCTCGCTAGCCGATGTGGCAGATGTGCGGAGCGCCGAGGATCTGATCGGCGCGTATCGCCAATTGACTGCGCGCGCCCACGCCCGTGGAATCAAGGTGATCGGCTCGACGCTGACACCGTGCGAAGGCGTCGCTATCCCTGGCTATTACTCAGATGCCAAGGAAGCCACACGGAAGGCGGTCAACCAATGGATTAGAAACAGCCGCGCTTTTGACGGCGTAATCGACTTCGATTCGGTTTTGCGCGATCCGGATCATCCGAGCAGACTCTTGCCCCGCTTAGCGTCGGAAGATCATCTCCACCCGAACGATGCTGGCTATCAAGCGATGGCCGAAGCGATCGACCTCGCTCTGTTCCAATAGCGCTGATGGATTCACTTCTCGATGACCGCGGGCGCACTCCTGTATGAGCCCTGACGCAGCGTCCTGATAAACAGAGACGGAACAGGAGACCTGGGGCTGCTCAATACGACCTAAACCACACATTATAAGTTGCTTACTTGCGAATATATAGCAAACGAGAATAGGCAATAACAGGGGCGTATCAGGGCCTGATCCGCACAAAGACGACCGATCGCACGCGCGAGACGCGGCGCGCGACGACGTCTCGCAACTTCGCAGGCATATAGAAAAGCAAAAATAAGAGCCGGCGCCTCGGTGATCTGTGCTGTTAGGAATCGTTCAGCGCATTGATTTGTCTCGCGCGTGCGATTCGGACGGTGCTGCCATAGAACTCGGTAAACAAACGTTTTAAGAACCATTATCGTCCAGGCAAACCGTCTGGACGTCGTACGAAGGTCGATAACTTCCGGTTACCAATTGAATGCAATCCTAAATCCGACGTTTCATATAATCGCAGTTCTTGACCCGGAGCGAATCGTCTCTCTTGCCGGCTCAACGGGGCAACTTCATCAGCCACACGGAGGAACTGGCGCCCTGCTGGCTCGAAAAAACGAGTCCCGGTCCGCGGACCGCCCAACGATCGTCGGGTTTAGGCCTCACCGTGGAGCCCGGCACAAACTTGACTTCGTGAGGCTCGCTGAAGCTGGCGATCTTCGGATCGAAGCGGACGATCATGAGTTTCGATCCCTCGAAGAGGTAAAAGAAGTTCCCCTTGGGGGAGGCGCGCCAAGGAGGTCCGCTCGCGTTCCCGCCGGGCAGCGGAATCCGTATTCACTCAGGCTGCGGTACCGTTTCTTCCCTCCAGGGAACCAGATACCTCCGCCTGGGCCCATGCGATCCCGGCGGAGATAACGTTAGCCAAAGCCATTCGGAACCCCGGTCAAAACTGTCGACGGAAGCAGGGCGGCGCCGGCCAAAGATCCGGCGAAACGGTAAAACCGCACGATTCGGCCCGCGCTTCCTGTTCCCCTGTTATGGCCAGCACGCCAGTCCTGAGCCTATTCCGTTCAGATTACCTGGGGCTTCGGCAGTTCCGAACGTGCCACATGCTCGGGCTTCCGGGCCATAGCAGCTCTGGCATGGGCGTCGTGTAGAGGTCGTGTAGGGTCGTGTACAGTATCAAAGAGGAGATCTGATGCGGATGACCCCGCGATACACCCAAATGTTGCGCAGCCTGCTTTCGGCCGGTTAGCAGGCCGGAACATCTAGTTAAGAAGCCACGTCGCTCAGCATGGTGCTGGCGGTCGCTGACATAATGGAAGGGGCAGCCCATGCGAATCCGGCGCCCGTCCGGCGCGCCAACGGCCGAAGCAGTCGCCTGAGCTCGGCCCCATTACAGGCGCGGCCATTCGGAAAAAGGCCAAGGCCGATATTTCCTGTAACTGGCCGCCGCTGCGCCAACCATCTATCCAATGTCCAGTAGCAGTGACGCGGCCGTTCCCATCTCCTTCGGAGTGGGTACCCATCGGAGCCGCCACGCGCCAACCTCAACTGCCCCCGTCCAACTTTCGCAAGCGAATTAAACAGAAGGCGCTAAACTATAAGCAGGAGTCCGGTGTTGAGATTCGACAAGAGCAAGAACCCGAGAAGGCAGTTTGCGGCGGGCCGTGGCCCAACTGTGGCCCCTCCGAAAGATTACGCACCAGCCCGCAGTGGGCGAAAGCCACCCTTTCACGCGGAAATTGAGGTCGCCAGCAATTTGTCGCACGATTCTCCGGAATTCCGCACTTTTGTCATGGAGGTGGTGGGCATGCCCGAGCACATGGCTTCCAGCGTCGCCGCCGCCATCCGGCAGCAGAAATGGAAAATTTCGCCGAACCCGCTAGCGTCGATTAGAACGGCCGCACACCAGGAAGCCCGAAGGAACCTACTCCCCACATGACCAAACCATACTGCGAGATGAGCGCGGCTGAGAGACTAGCAGACCGTATCGCGAAGAACCATCAAATCGACCGGCGCGTAAAAGAAAACCGGAGTGCGGCGAGTACGCCAGCGGAGGTAGGCGGCAGGCAGAGAGCCGTGGGAAACGTTCTTGAGGAGTTCCAACGCATAAAGAAGGAACGCGGTATCGATGCTGCGTCTGATTTCGTGCGCAACAGGAGCAAGTAACTTCTGGTCGAAAACGCTGGTTCACATTGGGACAATGCGGTCAGGACCTTGCGGCGTTTAGGGAGACCCCACCCGGCATAGAGATTTGCCACCTGGGTTCCGTGATGAAATCCCGTTGAACGGGGGAGTCCAAACTCAGTGCACAAGGAGACTGCTTATGGACGCTGCCGGCGGCGCGTATTAGACGGGATCAGCCTTCCCAAACGAGCACGCAAGGAAATCAGAGATCTGCGGGTTCAAGCTGCTCGGGTGCCCGGTGTTCAAGGGCGCTTCCTCGATGGCGATTTGTTCGGTTCGTGCTAGAGTGTGTCTCAATGGTCCGGTGTCAGTCTTGCTCCGCTGAGATTCCAGAGCGCAGCCGCTTTTGTTTGGCTTGTGGCACGGCGCTGGGCTCGACATCTGAGGCGTCCACAGCCGCGATGCCGCCTCCCAGAACGCCGGTTCCCTCCAGTTCCCTTGACGAAGGCCGATTCTCTGCCGGCACGGTGCTAGCCGAGCGCTACCGGATCATCGGACTCCTCGGCCGGGGCGGGATGGGCGAAGTGTACCGCGCCAACGATCTGAAGCTGGGCCAACCGGTCGCGCTGAAGTTCGTGCCCAAGACCACCGCGAAGAACCAACAACTGGCCGCCCGCCTCCACGCCGAGGTGCGCATCGCGCGCCATGTTTCACATCCCAGCGTCTGCCGAGTTTACGATATCGGCGAAGTGGACGGCTCCAAATCCTTTCGATGGAGTACGTCGATGGCGAGAACTTGGGCTCCCTTCTGCGGCGTATCGGGCGCCTGCCTGGCGACAAGGGCGTGGACATCGCACGGCGGCTGTGCGCGGGTCTGGCTGCCGCGCATGATAAGGGCGTGCTACATCGCGATTTAAAACCTGCAAACATCATGATTGATGGGCGCGGCCAAGTGCTGATTACGGACTTTGGTCTCTCCTGCATGCGCGAAGAACCGCAGGTTTTTGAGGTGCGGCAAGGCACGCCGGCCTATATGGCCCCGGAGCAACTGGCGGGGAAGGAGGTTACTGTCCGCAGTGACATTTACGCTCTCGGCCTGATCCTTTATGAGATGTTCACCGGCAAGCGCGTTTTTAATGCAAATTCATTCGGTGAACTGTTGCGGCTGCACGAGGGGCTGGTGGCGAGCCCCGCATCCTTGGTGAAGGATCTTGATCCGGCCGTCGAAAGCGTAATTCTCCGCTGTCTCGATCCGGAACCCCGGAATCGTCCAGCATCGGCCCTGGCAGTCGCTGGAGGACTGCCAGGTGGCGATCCTCTGGCCGCCGCGCTGGCCGCGGGCGAGACACCATCGCCGGAGATGGTGGCTTCCGGGGGAAAATCGACCGGGCTGCACACCGTGGCGGCGGTTTGCTGCCTGGTCTCGGTGGCCATCGGCCTCGTCGTGGTGGCGCTTCTCGCGACCAAGGTAAACCTGAATGAGGGCGTGCTGTTGGAGCGGGGTCCCGATGTTCTGGCGCAGAAGGCGCGCGACGTCATTGAGGAACTCGGGTACCATGGCCGCCCTACCGACAGCGTATACGGGTTCCATTACTCGCATCTGTTGGGAGGCCCGTTCGAAATCGTTCGCTTTGGCTATCGCCAGAGCTCACGATATCTGGAACCGAGCAGTTCGTTAACTGGGAGCATAGGTCCCACGCGCGTACTCTCGGTGGCCTCCACGGTCAGCGCCTTCGGACCGCCGCTAGGGGCATCCGGCATTGTGGCAGTGGAGCTGAATCCGTTGGGGCGCCTGGTTTATTTCGCGACCGCACCGTCTCTGATTGACGGGGCGACGGGGCTTCCCCCGTTCGAGTGGAGCAAGTTATTCGCGGCTTCGGGATTGGATCAAGCGGGCTTTTCGCAAGTGCCGCCGCTTTTCCCTCCTCCAACTGTCTTCGATAGCCGGGCGGCGTGGATCGGGCACGGTCCGGATCGGCCGGATAAGATAATCCGTGTGGAGGCGGCCGCCTGGCAGGGTAGGCCTGTTTTCTTCCTAGTCACTGGCTCATTAAACAACCCCGATCCCATGAGATCTTCCCAAACCTCTTCTCGGGAGCTTGCGAGCCTGGCCCTTTGGTATGCGTTGACTCTGGGAGTGGTCCTCGGAGCGTCGCTGCTGGCGCGGCAAAACATCCGCATCGGAAGAGGCGACCGCCGTGGGGCATTGCGTCTCGCCTTTTTTGTATTCTCGCTCTACATGTTGAGTTGGCTACTGGCCTCCCATCATGTGCCGACACAGACTGAACTGACGATGCTTCTCACGGCAATCAGCCAATCTGTAATCGTTGCCGTTGTCCTGTGGCTTTTCTACCTGGCACTCGAGCCTTACGTCCGCCGGCGATGGCCGCAGACCATGATCTCGTGGACCCGGATGCTCACGGGCCGAATACGCGATCCCCTCGTGGGCGCGGACCTGCTCATCGGCGTGGTTGCCGGGACGGCGTGGACGGCGGTGATCCAATTCCATGTATTGCTGGCTCATCAGCTTGGCGACGCTGACTGGTGGACGCCGCCTCTCGACTCGGTGCTGAGCGTGCGGCAAGTCGCCGGCCAATTCCTGATACTCCTGCCCCAGTCGATCGCGAACGCCCTGGCTATTCTGATCACGATTCACGCGCTGCGAGTATTGGTTCGCAAACAGTGGCTTGCAGGGGGCATCAGTATTGTGATCTTCACCGTTCTGGCTTCCACTACGGTTTTAGGAGGCACGCGTCCGCTGATTGGCGCGCCGTTCTGGGGAGTTGTCTTTGGCGGTATCGTATTCGTTCTCATACGATTTGGGTTGGTGGCGCTGACCACGGGCATTTTTGTCCAGTACGTATTGTGCAGCTTTCCGATTACCGCTAGCGTATCGGTTTGGTACTTGGGCTCCTCACTGTTCGTACTGGGCGCCATCTTCGCCATGGCAGTCTACGGCTTCCGCGTAGCCCTGGACGTGCCCACGGTTCCTCCAAAGCTCGGGCCATTAATCACCGCTAACTTGACCTAAGTTGCATCACATCGTTAGTTAGTCCGTATGCAACTGATTTCGGTGTAGATTCCGGAGAATTTACGCATAGCTCGCGATGCGTTTACGGAGAGGAAATAGAGGCCGGCAATGCGACACAACGCTCTGCCGCGAACTCGATAAGCGGGGCACGGAATTGTCAGTGCCGCTCTCCGGATTCCTTCAACTAGAGAGGATAGTATGCCGCATCGAATATTGGCGGGAAACGCGCCGGACCATCAGAGGCTATCTGCTATTGGTAGATAACTGATTTTGAATCATTGCTGCCATCGATGAAATAGGCGAGGTCCACGCCGGGGATCGTCACCTGGCGCGATAAGGGGTGTGGGCTGATGAACATCACCCCACCGGCCTCGGCCGGAGGCAACAATGAGAGAATGAAACTGGGGATCGTGAAAGAACCTTTGCCGGTGTTCTCCGTGCAAACGAAACCTGCGAGGCTCGCGGTGTTCGAATACACATAGCCTCCGAGGAGCACATAGCCCGGATTTGTGCCGCCCGACCAGGTGACCGTCAGAGATTGGTTCCGGTCTATGGTGGTAATAGCGGCTTTATTCGTCCAAAGAATGTTTCCGGCAACATTCAAGGTTGCGCTAAAGGCGCCCAAATCGCGACCCCCGGCGCCCGTGACCGCATATGTACCAGGTGGAAGGTTCGGACCGGTGGGAGCACTCCCGAACAAGGCCTGGTATTGTCCGGTCCTGGTTGGCGCCAGGGTCCATGATCCAGCCGGGCCCGAAAGAGCCAGCGAAGAACCAGCATCGAGCCCGTTGCCCGACCGCCCCACGGATACAGATGGAAGCGTGGTGCACGTTCCTTGACTCGGAAACAGACCGCCAACCGCCGCAGCCAGAGCGCCGGGCGTGCTGAACTGGCCGAAGACAGCAACGGCGCCTTCCTGATTGGAATTCAGTACGGCTCGCACCGCAGCTTTCGCCGCCGGATTCAACGCCTTCCCCGCTGCGGCGTATTTCATCATGGCGCGCATCAACGCGCGCCGATTGTGAGTTTGTTCGGCGCGCAGAAGCTTCGCGACGTCCTCTTGAGAGACCTTGCCACGCAGGAGCTTGGAGAGTGTCTCGGCGAGGTACAGCTTTTCATTGAAGCCCAAGCCGCGGAGCACCGATACCGGACCAGCCGCCAGTGCCGCCGTCTTGACGGGCTGTCCTGCCGAGGCTTGATTCATGATACTGATAGGTACCGTGGGAGCGGTATCCGAACAGGGACCGCCGCCGCTGCTCACCGCGATCGAAACAAAGTTGCCGATCATACCCCCGCTCCGCACCGCGACCGGCACATAACAGCCCGCTACTCCGGCTGGAACCGCGAACGAGATCTGATCGAGGCCCACACAACACCCAGAGCGGCCGGCGTAGATAACGTTCGCCGCCAGTGTTCCCACGAAGACTTCGACCCCCGGAAAGTTCGGGAAGGTCGAAGGCACGAGGTTGTCGGGCCCGCCGATCGGACCCAGGCCGGTGGCCCACGCGGTGACGATTTCGCCGGGTATCGCGGAATTGCCAAATGTTTTCAGCGTATAGTCGAGCGCGGTGAAGATACCGCCGCCCAAACCGCTTTCACTAAGGGTGAACATGCCTACCGAACTCTCCGCCACGGTGACCTGGGTGGTTGACAAACCGTATGGACTTGTCACTCCGTTGTAGGCGACGGTAATATTAGCCGGACCTATGGGGGTGTTCGACGGAAGAATCGCTGCGACCTGCCCGCCGGAGGTATAGATCATGGGACAGTTGAGGGTCATCGATCCCGATGTGGCTGTCACAGATGTTCCGGACAACATGTTGGGCAGCGGAAAGGCGGAGATCTGCACGAGTGTCGCAGGCCCGAGAGAGGCGCCGAATACCACGAATAGCGACCCTTGGGCGATGGTCGGACTGTAGTCAGCGGAATTGTTGGCCGAGAAAACAATCGGTGTAGTCGACTGGGCGCTGAGATCGGACGGCAGCAGCATGGCCGAACACACGAACCCGATTAATGAGAGGTGCTGCCTTCTCTTATTTGACATATGGTCTCCTTCTGAACGCCTGGCATGACTTAGCACAGGAAGTGCTTTCGATACGCTGCCTCAGCGCGGCGCGCGTAGCAAAATCGCGTTCACCGGGCTGCCACCGGTTAGCCTTTCAGCGTGGAGAGGATGTGGCGCTTTACCGGCTCCACTCACGCCGGCGCCACCGGGCTTCCGTCGCTTCTTAGATATCTGACCCATCCTTTTTCAGTTTTAGGGATGTTCAGGTCCTTCGGAGTCTGATTATACATGAGAATTATGAGAATTCAAAGCTGAGCGGTACCGGAGACTACATTGGCGATGGGACGATCTTCAAAATTACCCCGAATGGCGCGTTGACCACGCTATACAGCTCCTGCTCCCAATATGAGTGCCCGGATGGCGCATACCCCGAGGGCGTGCTGGTCCAGTCCAGCGATGGGGACTTGTACGGAACAACGTATAAGGGCGGAGCTAATGAGTTCCAAGCTGGAGCGATCTTCAAAATCACCGCGGACGGCACGTTCACGACGGTGTACAGCTTCTTCTGTTCCCCAAGCGGGTGCTGGGACGGCGTCAACCCCCAGGCGGGGTTGATACAGGCCAGCAATGGGGACTTCTATGGGACAACGACGTCTCGCGGGCCCCTGTACGGTGGTACGTTGGCTGCTGGCACGGTCTTCCGGATCACCCCGAGCGGCAAGCTGACGACACTCAGCGGCTTCACCTGCATCGAACACGTGTGCCCGAACGGTACAATCCCCGAAGGGGGGCTAATCCAGGCCACCGATGGGAACTTCTACGGGACGACGTATTATAACGGCGCCAGCGACGGTGGCACGATCTTCCAAATCACACCGAGTGGTACGTTGACGACGCTATACGACTTCGCTTGTTCGGAGAGCAGTTGCAAGCACGGCGAATTTCCCTCGGCGGCGCTGGTGCAGGCCAGCGATGGGGACTTTTATGGGACAACGTTGCGGGGCGGAGCCGGTGCCTGCCCGCAGGGCTGCGGCACGGTCTTCCGCCTGTCCGTAGGTCTGGGCCTGCTGGTGGAAACGCAGCCTGCCGCCGGCAAGGCGGGCGAAACGAATGTCCTCCGCTAGCCGGGGTCTGAGTCCAGCCGGCCGTAGCACCGGACGGAACCGATCCCGCGGCTTCTGGTCCGCAGGTCCGAACTGATCCTCCAACCGGCACAGTCGCTCTTCCCCTACTTTTGGCGGAGCCCCCGCTCCACGCCAAACCCCCAAGTTGAAAAGTAGGGACGGATGCGCCGTAACTCAGGCGTTAACCGCCTTTCCGATCCACTGAGCGATTTCCCATCGGTCCGTCCACGTGGTATCGCCGGAGTGGGACTTCGGGTGCTAACACCCTTACAACGTCTTCAGAAAAGCAATCAGCGCCTGCTTGTCATCCGGTGGCAGCTTCAATCCGAACTCATGCCCCTTGATCGGCCCGGGGGCGAGTAATCATCCTTCAATCGTGCCGGGTCAAGCCACTCTTCCAATGTTTCTGCCCACCCGCCGTGACCGAAGGCGTTGCGATACCCAGACTCCGCGTTATCTCCCGCATGAGAGTCGCAATAGAGCCATGCCAAGTGCATGGAGCACAGAATATCTAGCGGAGCGAGATCGAGGGCGAGATCGACGCTGTCGACGCCGGAATGAAAATCCCACAGCCCGTTCTTTGTCCCATTTTGCCGGCGGCAGCGACGGCCGTCAGTAGCTGCCAAGGTGCAGTGCTCTAGTAGGGTAGCGTCGGAACGGTGAATCGGTTCCCCGCTGGTTGTTTGGACCAATCCGCCGGGGTGTTCGCCGTCTGGCATTTCATTGGCGATTTCCTTCCTTCGCCAAAGAAATGCCAGTTTAGACCCGGCGGCACCGAAGTGTAGACCACCCACACTTACGACGCCCGTTTGAAGGTCGCACAGCCCGACTTACAACGAGAATTTTACCGGGCACGCCAAAATCCAACCCAGACATACGGCCTTCCCTCGCTTTCCGTCTCCACGGCTACTCCAGATCCGCATGGCATGCGCCAGGCGGTCGCGGCCACCCGCCATCTGTTGGAGATGTACCGACGGCAGTTCTCCGCCGACAAGGCCCGCCGTCGTCTACAGCGGCCCGATTCGCCGGCTCCTGGATATCGCTCAACAACTCCAGCACATCGCAGCGCCGGAAAAGTGAGGAAAGATTGGCCGGTCAATCGGGAAGGCTGCGTACCCGTCTCCGCCGCGTTTCCTTCGATCGCGGCCACTGCCGCGAGAATGCCGGCTACTGCGCTTGGGTCAGATGCTTCCGGCCTGCTAAAATGCATGGTCTGGGAGGCACTTTAGATCAATTAAGCATCATGTAATCAACGCATTAAGTGCTTCTCGCTGACGGATCCCCGGCCTGTTCTCAGCCTGTTAGCAGGCGTGGGCGCGGTACTGTATTGATTTCGGAGAACAGCGCCACTAGGACGGGGGAGAGTTGCGTGCCATTCCTCCTCTGGTCCTCCGCTGCTCCAGCGGTGGCCCGCCGCAGTCCGTGTAGTTCGGGCGCCGGCCTCCCGGCCAACGCCCGATTCTCTGGCAAAGCAGCCGCAGTAGGCCATCATAGACTGCCGCCACCGGCTGCCTGCGAGCAGCCGCTAGGAGGAGGAGTTCACAAATCTCGCCCACGGATTGCGCTTCGGCCGGCTGCGGAGTCATACCTCTTTAGGATATCGCCCACAACAGCTGGGCCGGAAGTCAGGCCGGTTGCATATGTTCGGCTAGCAGTTTGGGGGAGACAGCGCCAGTAGCCGGGCTATGGCGTCAGAAGGAAGGGGCGTCTGGCGCTGCCTGGCCGTGGAGAAACTCAGCCAGATCGAGTTGCGCGCGGGGGCATGGCACACCGAGCCACGCTCCCCGCGGCAAACTTGCATTGACGAAATCGATTTCGATGCCGACCATCAGCCGGAAGAACGTCCGCAGCAGGGGCAGTGAGACAGTTGCCGCAGCAAAAGGTGCGCCAGCACGATGCGGAGCGTCGCGATGGAGTGCGGATTATGCCGCTCGGGGCGGACCCGGCGACCCGCGCGGGCGGAAGCCCGGGGCGGGCCGTCCGGCAGTGAATCCAAGATGACCGATGCGGGCAGAGGGGGAAAAACGGTTCCGCTCGGCCACCAGGAACCCATAAGCTGCGATGCATAGCGTGGCGTGATGATGGAACCCGCGCCAGTTACGGCCTTCAAAGTGCCCCAGCCCTAACTCTTGTTTCAGTTCCTGGTAATCCCGTTCGATGATCCAGCGGTGTTTGGCGATCTTGATCAAAGCTTTGAGCTTGGTTTCAACAGGCAGCGTCGACATCCAGTACCTAGTGGGTTCGGCCTCCCCGCGCGGCCATTCGATCAGCAACCATTCCTCTGCGTGCGGCTCCGCCTTCTCGTAATCCCGATGAGCGGCGCGGACGCGCACAGCGGCAAAGCAGGATCGCAACTTCCGGTCTGTGCCTTCACGCCACGTGATTTCTTTGCAAGCCGTGGAGGGCAAGCTCATCGCCACCTGCTTGACGGAGACGGGTTGATGGCCTGTGCTCCGCTGCAAGAGCCGTGGCGGTCGTCCTATCTTTCCGCGGGGCTTGGCTGGTAAAGGCTGTTTGCCGGAATCCCAAACCGTCGTCGAACTCTGCACGCCCACGGCATAGCGCAGTCCCAGCGCGGTGAGTCCGTCGCGAAACTCGGTGTTGGTGCCGTATGCGGCGTCTGCCAGCACCACCCCACGGACCACCTCCGCCGCCACCGCTGCCCGGATCTGGTCCAACGCGATGTCCGGCTTGGTCTGAAACTCCATCTCTTCCGGCACCTCTGTTTTTTCCCGCCGTTCGGCGTCCGCGGCCCATTCCTTAGGCAAATATAAACGATACGCAATCGGCAGACTCGAATTCCATGTCGCTACCGATAGGCTCACCGCGACTCGGCAGTTCTCCTGCTTGCCGACTTGACCGCAGTATTGACGAGCGACCCCGACCGAATGCTTACCCTTCTTTGGAAACCCGGTGTCATCCACGATCCAGGCCACCACTGGCCCTTGCTTCTGCATCGCCGGTAACGCATGGTTGCGCACTTCATCGAGCAGTGTTTCGTCGCTCCATGGCGCCTTCGCCACCAAATGGTGTAGGGACTGGCGCATCGCTTGGATGTTCTCCGGATCCAGGCGCCCCGCCATCGGCTCAATGCTCTTGCGCTCACCGGGCAACAACAATCCCTTGCAGTAGTTCTGCAAAGGGGTGTGCCGGTCTTGGTGCCCCGCGGCGTTCGCCAGGCCCTCTATTTATGCCGCGAAGCGTTTCTCTTGTGGGCCTGGCGCGGAAAGGCGTGATCCCACAAAACAATTCTACACCAAAATGTTTTATTGTGTGACCCAGTAGTACTAGGGCTAGGACGGCCGGCGCCGCGGACCCTGCGGCCCGGCGCACCCGTAGGGCCAGTCGCTTGGGGGTAGTCATCGGGTAGTGTCCTAATTAGGACACTACCGAATAGGAAATTTGGGTAAATTTGGGTAATAAATTTTTCGGGCCGCCGTTTGGCCACACTACGGCAAACGGCGTGTTATGCAACAGATACGTTGAAAGGAAAGGGCTTAGATTGGCTCCCCACACTGGATACGTTTCGAACTTTTCTTAGCCTAAATTACGATTCCTTCATGAATTTGGCCGGTGCCGCCTTAATCGCACCTGCCCATCAATCAGACCATCAAGACAATCCAGGAGAACGATCATGAAACGCAACGGCCGATTCAAACCGGGCGTTTCCGGCAATCAAGCCGCCAAATGGAAACCCGGCCAATCCGGCAACCCCGCCGGCAAGTCCAAACAACGCTTGCGCTTCCGCAGGTGGCTGGGCCAAAGCAACCGCCGTCCAGCATGCCGCCATCGGGATTGTGCAGACCGAATTGTAAGCTCGTCTCATGTCTATATCTCCTTTACCCTGGGGCACCGCGCAACCCGATCGGCTTTGCTTGCTGCCCGCGCTTCTCCATCTGAATACTACCGAGCCCGCCCGTTTGTAGGCGGTCTGTTATGCTGTATCGTTCACCGCCGAGCGCCGGCCCGGATCAGCTATACTCAGGGCTGTGGCGTGACACCGCCGGGGACCGGCTTGGCGACATGCGCCGGCGGTCGTGCGGCCAGACCCGGCCTCGGTACGGTGTGAGCGGGCAGCTTGGCGGCCCGCTCCGGCCTCGCTGCGGCGGCCTGCGCCGTTTCGGCAGGCGGCGGCCACACGTTTGCAGGGGCCGTTGCGCGCGCGGCCCGCACGCCGTTTCCGGATCTTGAATTCCGTACCCTCTGATTCTTATGGGCCGATGCGGCCATACGGATGTTTTCGTAACCTTTGCGCTTAACCATGATGCGATAGTCGAAGGCAATGCTGGAACTGCCGCCGCCCAGCTCATGAACTTCAAAACTGCCGGCGGTCTCGTTGGCCACATAGAGGCCCTTGCAGTCTCCCTTGGGCGTCAGGAACACGTGATATTCCATGGTTGAGTTGACGGTTTGGGCGAACTCGGCGTCCAGTGCCACCACCGCTGCGCCGTTGCGCAACTGGCCGGAGCCGGCATCCTCGAACCAGTTTTCCGCCGCCTGCATCGCGTACATGGATACCGCGCGGGAAGCGCCCGGCCCCACCATTACGTCCCCACCGATCGAACCGTTGCAATCCAGATCACCGCTCACGAAAATATCGCAGTGGCCACCAAAATCGCTGTCCGTCGCCAAGACGATTGCCGTATTCTGGTCATCCTCCTGGTTTTCAACGAACAGCGTGGCGGAACTGGGACTGTTGTTGTACCCCTGGATCGCATAGCCATCGTCGTTCGTGGCTAGCACGCCGGCTTCCCCATCTTTCGTGTCGCCCCACACTCCGGACGGAGTATCGCCTGCAAAATCCTTCCCGAGCGTGCTGGCGGCAATCGCCACGCCCAGCACTCCGAACCCGTCCGGGCTGGTCGCCATGCCCTTGACTCCATAGGTAGTGCCGCTGGCGGCGGTGGCTTGGCCGGCTACCCCCGTTCCGGCTGTGCTGTCGGCGATCCCACTGACGCCGGTGGTGCTGCCGGAGACGGCATTCGCGTGGCCTTGTACCCCGATTCCGGAAGTGCTGCTGGAAACGCCATCCACGCCAAAATTGATGCCAGTCACGGCCAGAGCCTGGCCGTGCGTGCCGACCCCCGTAGTGCTTTCGCTCGTTCCATTGACGCCAAACGCCGAACCGGTCGCCGCCGTATTTTGACCATATACCCCGAATGCTTCCGGACTTGGGACCGTTCCAAAGACGCCATTTCCGGTGCCGCTCGCATCGGAAGCGTAGCCCTCCACCCCATTTCCCGATCCCGCAGCCGTGCCATACACGCCATTTGCGCCACCGCTCTCAGCGGTAGCCACGCCCTGCACCCCGATTCCCGTATCGCTGTCGGAAATTCCGCTGACGCCGATGGTGCTGCCGGATGCAGCCAAAGCGTGGCCTTGCACTCCGATTCCGGAAGTGCTATCGGCAACACCATCGACGCCGAAATTAACGCCGGTCTCGGAGGTTGAAGTGCCATGCACCGCGACCCCTGTCGGGCTGCCAGTATATCCCTGGACGCCAATCGCCAGGCCGGTCTTCGCGGTATTTTCACCATACACCCCATATCCTGTAGCGCTACTGGCGAAGCCACCGACGCCCCAGCCGGTACCGCTCGCGGCACTGGAATCGCCCGTTACGCCGAATGCCGAAGGGCTTGAGGTTCCGCCGGTGATGGCACTGCCGGAGGTATTACTCACACTAAACAAATAGCCCGTGGTGAGCGCACCGATGCCCACCGCGCTACCGCTCTGAAAGATCGCGGAGTTGCCCAGAACCGTGCTGCCGGTCCACAGGGGAATGGCGCCGGCCGTGCCGCTGCCGGTGACGGCGGCCGGGGTGGTAGCGGGCTTGGCCGAACCGGAGGCTTCGACCGCCCTGCTCGACAACCCGGATGCTGCCGAAGCTGTGCCGCCATTCCCCGTCCCCTGCGTCGTTCCAGCCAGCGCGAACGCCGATGCGGGAAGTCCGCCCAGCGTCTCGGAGTCTACAGACTTCAGCGAGTAAGGCACACTGGTCATCAGCACGCGCGTGCGCTCGGCTTGCCCTTGCGTCTGCACGCCTAGCCAGCGCTGCCCCGCGCCGAAGATCTCGGCCGGGAGGCCTTCGTTCCGGGTGGAGCCCAGCAGCGCCGTGTATTCACCGTTGGCGCCGGCCTGCACGTTCTGCGTCTCCATCCAGACGGGAGCGCCGCCCTCCTGCTCTTCGTATAGTGAGAATGTCACCCCCACTACGCCGCTGGGAGGCTTTCCGCCGGCATCCGTCAATGTGCCGCCGAACTGTACCAGCCGCGGCACCGCTGTAGCTGTTTTGGCGGCCGGCTGAGCGAATGCGGCGGCCGCAAAGCCGACCGCCATCAGGATTGCGCAAACCGAATTGTCGATATGTCTCATTTTTTGATCCCCTATGTCCTCTCCTTACTGCTGCAAGTCCCGGCTGGCTGAGTGCCCGCCCGGCCGTTCAGTTAAGACGGCGCAGGATGCCGCCAAAAGCTGACACGCGATTTTCATTCGAGATCGTGGCAGTCTTCCCCCCCGGCGCGGGCTCTGGCGGCGCGAAGCGGCCTGTTCCAAACAGGCCGGGCTACAGACACGACAGTGCCCGACCTTCTTCATCGCGCCCGCCATGAATCCGCGCACGGTGTGCTTCTGTCACCCCGTGGTCCACAGAAGCCGAATCGCCCGTGGTGGGGGTTCCGGGATCGGCGCAATTGGTCAAGCCGTTGGGCTCGGGATGGAGTGTCACCATCGAACCGCCGTACTTGCTCAGCCCCAGCAGGCTCTGGAAGGTGGCCACGTCGGTACCGTAGGTGTCGGAATCCTCCACGACGGCGATCGTCTGGCCCTGGCCGTAGATGCCCTGGCGATGGTGCTGGCACGGCGCGCCTGTTAAACAGGCACAGAAAAGGAGATTTGGGACCGCCATAAACGAGCTAAGTGACACATTATAACTAGCGCTCAAGAGGAACACAAAACAACAGGGCGTATCAGGGCCTGATAAGGCCGTTATCACGCCCCTGATACGCGCTGTTATTTTCGGCCCCGCTTGGCGATTTTGGGCACGTAAGTACATTACCATGTGTGGCTTAGCTCCTATTGGACTGCTCATGCAGTACACCGCCTATGGCCCGCCCGATGAGTATGTTGCCTCCGCACGGATAGTCCGGGAAGCCCTCCGTGGCGGAGGTATCAAACACACCGGCAGCTCCGACGGAGCTGTTAGTCGTTCCATGCGCGCCGATCGGGAAGCTGGCGGCGCCCGTGGTGATGCCCTCGATTCCCGTTCCCGGCGAGGTTCCCTGAATGCCAATGCCCGAGGCGCTGGAGGACTCTCCCAAGACCCCGATCGGTACGCCCGCCCAGCTCGTGTTGGTGGCCTGCCCTTGCGGACCGCCTCCGCTGGCTTAAGCAGCGTCGCCTGGAACTGAAAACCGCGCGCTGAGTAGGATAGGCCTCCTGGCCTGTCCTTTCCCTAGTTCAGCCTAGCGGCCGGACCAATCGACCGAATAGATTTCCTGCGTTCCGGTATCTCGCAGCAGCGTGGGACAGCCATCCGGAGCCAGCGCGAACTCCAGGCCCGCCAGGCGTCCGCCCTGCCGGATGGATCTCAGGTCGGCGACTTCTTCTACTCTTCGATCGCTGAGATGGATGCGCAAGATGGCTGGTCTCTCGCCGTAGCGCATGTAGTAGAGATACTGGCTATCGCTCGACCATTTTGTGAAGCCCCAACCGTCCGCTAGTTCCGACCAAGTCTGCGTATGCGAATCGAACAGCATGGTTCTCTGGCCCTTGAGAGGCCTGGCGGCAATGTAGCGGCCGTCGGGCGACCCGGCGGGCGAAAACAGTCCCGCCGACCCGGGAACTGTCTCCAGTTTCCGGGACTTCCAATCCAGAATGTGAATCGCCACGTTCCCGGGATTCGATTCGAAAAACGGCGCATCGCTGAACATCAATGAGTTACCGTCGGGCAACCACGTTGGACCGAGCGCGCTGCCTTCTCGCGAAAACGACTCCGGCGTCCCACCACTGGTTGGGACAACATAGATCTTACTGTTCCGTCCCGCTCCGATCCCAACAAATGCAATCCGCCGGCCATCCGGCGACCATTGCGGAACCAATACCTCCATGGGCGCGAACGTTAACTGGAGACGCGCGGTCCCATCGATGCGGCTTCGCCACAGCGTTCCTTGCGGAAAGGCAACGTAGGTAATCCACTGGCCATCCCGCGAGAAGTCGATGAAGTCGGCGGAAATCCCGCCCAAGTAGGGCAGGAATTGACGGGTCGCCGGGTCGTATTTCGCAAGTTCGCCGCGCAGACGGCGGCCAATGAAATATAGCTTCCTTCCATCCGGGCTGGTCACGGGCGCCAAGGAATCGATCTGACCATTGGTAACCTGTACCGGCCCCGCGGAGGGAAAAAACCAATTCGCAATGCCGCGGCTCGGGATCGACCAGATTTCCGTCTTACCCTCGCGGGTGGCCTGGAAGACGAACTGTTTGCCAACCGGCGTCCAACTTCCGCAGCATTCGGCGTGTGGATGATTCCAATCGGGAAGCAGGGGATGCAGATTCGCGCCATCGCTCGAAATTTCCCACAGAGACTGGCTGGAGGTCTTCGCATCCACCACGGTCAGGCGCAGCGTCTTGCCGTCTGGCGACCACCTCGGCCTCCAACCCAGGCCGGGAAGCACCGCCAGTTTCTTGACCTCCGTTCCATCGTCGTTCGATCGGAATAATTCCGTGCCTCTAACGCAGGCAATCTCGCGCCCATCCGGGGACCACGAGGCGTCGCGAGCCACCAGATTGCCCAATCGATGGGGAACTCCGGCCGGCACAGGTATGGCCCAGAGGGGCGTGGCCGAGGCTGGATCCTCAAAACTTGCGGCCAGGAGTTCGGACCGCGCCGGTGAAAAATCCAAAAGCTGGGGCCAGCCGAACGGCACCGGGATCGCGGCGGTCTCGCCACCTGCCGCGGAAACCTGCACGAGCGCCGAGGTTTGGGACGAACCTTCGGTGAAATAGATCCGGCTGCCATCGGTTGCCAAGGCCGCATCGGGACCTCCTAGGGCTCCCGTTCTGCCACGTTTGTCCACTCCATCGCGCGAGAGCTCAAGATATGCCGAGACGGCCGGCGTGCCTCTCGGAGGGCGCCATAAAGGCGCTGTCAACACGACTGCGATCAGAAGCGCTGCCGCCCATAAGGCCCAGCCGGGACGCAGTCCTGGTTTCTTATCGGTGCTGGCCGGCTGGGGTTCTTCCGGAGGGTGCTCTTCCGCCAGTTCTTCCACGGGCACGCCGATGCGATAACCTCGGCGCGGAACCGTCTGTATGTATTCCTCATTTTCCGGAGTTTGGCCGAGTTTGCGCCGCAGCGTGAACACGTTCTGCGTAAGATTGCTTTCTTCCACGTGCGCGTCCGGCCACACGGCCAGCATGAGTTGTTCCTTGGTGACCATCTCGCCACGGCGCCGCACCAGTACAGCCAGCGTCTCGAACGCCTTCGGGGGGAGTTGGATCAACTGCCCTTCCTTGTACAAACTCATCCCGTCCACATTCAAGGTGAAAGGGCCGAATTTGAAGAAATGGTTTCGGATCATAGACATGCCGAAGCTAACGGAAAATTGAGAAATTCCTAATGCGTTCCTTGTGGACCCATCTGAGATTTTAGCTCTAGTCTGGCTTGGGGCGATTCTTACGCCCGGAGGGAAGCACCATGAACTATTCAGCCGCGGCAGCGGGGATGGAAACCAGTGTGCGTGGGCGGTCAACCGCGAGTGCCCGCGACCGCCGTTTTTACTTGAGTATGGCGATTGCGTCCGCGGCCGGCATTTTTCTGGGCTTCGCGCGCACCTTTTATCTGAAGACATATTTCGGAACGCCGGCACTCCCCCTGGTGTTCCATTTGCATGGGGCGGTGTTCACGTCCTGGATTCTCTTTTTCGTGGCGCAAGCCGCGCTGATCGCGGATGGCCGCGTTCAGGTTCACCGGCGCTTGGGCTATGCCGGCGCATTTCTCGCCGGCGCCGTGGTCATTTTGGGTGTCACCGCCGCCTTCTGGATGGCAAAGGTAGGTCATTTTCACTCTATCCCCTTTGCCCACGACCCGGAGAGCGCTTGCATGTTTGCGCTGGTGGATATGCTGCAGTTCGCCGTATTTATCGGCGCCGGATTCTATTTCCGGCGCAACCGCGAAGTTCATCAGCGCACCATGTTGATGGCCACGGTATGCGCGCTGCTGCCCTCGGGGTTGGGGCGGTTTGCCTTCGCCATCCATCCGGCGCTGCCCGTCATTCTGATCTATACGTTTGTCTTAGCCGGACCGGTGTACGACTTAGCTACGCGGCGGCGCGTTCATCGCGCTTATGTGCTGGGTTTGCTCTTCTTCTTTCTTCTGTCGCCACCGGTCCGCATCTTCTTTGGGATGACACCGGGCTGGCACAGGTTTGTTCACTGGGTTATCGGATAGGCGCAGCCGATCGCAGCTGTAGTTTAAAAAGTAGATTTGGCGCCAGCGAAACGGGCACCACATCCAAGATCGGTTGCCCGGCTACCGCATCGGCGCCCGTGCATCCGCCGGTGTAGACGTGCCCAACGGCCCGGATGGACTGAATCAGGTCCGACAAGCTGGCCTCCAGGACCGGCGAGCGATGCTCAGCGAGGTCAGCACAGGGAGGTCCTGAGCGAAGGTGGCGGTCGGGCTCGGATTGCTGTTCATGACACGATTGCTGGGTGCCCGCCCAATCCGGAGCCGAGGGTCGCGGCATCGAACGGATCCGCTTCTACTATGAACGGATTTATCACGGATGTAAAGGCCTGCTACTCTGGAGCACCATACGAGGAACGCCAGTCCTACGCCCTCTATCTACCCGCGCAATATGCACGTGAACGTACCTGGCCCATCCTCTACTGTCTGGATCCGGACGCGCGCGGCCGCATCCCCGTCCGCGTCAAGGCTCCCGATCTTGCAGGTGTCGTGGAATACTATTCGATGCATTTTTCCGGCGTGTGCGTGGAAGAATACGCCGACGACTGGGTAACGCAGCTTTCCCAGGTGAAGACCGATGACGACGGCCGTTTCGCGCTGCCGGAAACTCGGACGATCTCTACCACTGGGTAAGAATCTCCTGCCAGGGAACCGAGACGGTCCACCTCCAGGTAGAAATCTCTCCGGACGCCTCTCCGCTGCGCGCCCGTTTGAGGCACCGGAAACCCGGGCCGTACTGGCCTGGCCCTCCCAATGCCCGCGCCGGCGAAGTTCGCAACGGCTGAGCAAGCAGGTTTTCCGACGGTTACGCACGCTCACCGAAAAGACACAATTTGCGGTCAGTGGTCTGCCGCGGATTGGGCCGCGGCTTCCTGCATCACGACTGAAATTGCGACGATCAGTCGATCCCACGCGGCGCGGGTTTCCAGGTCAAACTCCAGGCCCAGTGCCTGTCCCATCGCCCAAAGTAGAGCCGAGCGCAGTTTCTCGTACTGATAGGCTTGTACGCCGTGAGTGCCGTGCTTGCGGCCCAGGTCCGCCAAGACCGGTACTAACTCCTCAAAACGATCCAGGGCTTCGACAGTTATTCGGAGCGTCTCCATAAGCTTTGTCGCTTGTTCGTGGATATCGATCTTGAAGAGCCCGCGAGTCTCGGGCGCAATCTCGAACAACCGGCCATAGAACAAAAGCACCACGGATGTTTCATAATCCCTCAAGGATTCGAAGCTCTCTCGAACAAGGCGCATCTGTTTGACCGATAGGGATAATTGGTGGGTTGGATTCATGGCCTATCGCCTTCCGGCAGCTCGGCCAACGTTGCGGAGGCGACCTCCAGTTGGCGGCGCAGTTCGGTGTCGGTGCCATTCTCGCGGAGGGTGGCTCGTAGCCAATCGCGGGAGAGTTCAAGAGCCGCACGCTTTTCCGCAACGCGCTCGTCCGGTATCGCCATGCCGAGGCGCAACTGGGCGGCGCCGTAGTTGCGCAAAGCGTGCGCATCGGAAGGATTCGCCTCCCAGAGCGCTTTGGCGATTTCAGCTATCTCGGCACAGACGCGTACGCCAGGCGGTGCGAGCGCCTGAGCATCGTTCAGTAGGCGATGTGCCGCGGCCAACTCGCGCTCCAACTCGCGACCGGAAAGTGCGGCTTGCCGCGCCCGTTTCCGGGCCGCGCGCGTTCCGTACACGGCAACTCCTCCGATACCCGCTACAGCCGCGGCCGCGGCGGCCAGCACCACGGGTAGGCTATTTCTGCGTACGAATTTGCCCAGACGGTAGCCTCGCGAGTCGCGACGTGCAGTCACCGGCCAATGCTCCAAGTGACGCCGCAAGTCATCTGCCAAATGGTCCGCCGAAGCGTACCGACGCTCTGGATCTTTCTGCATGGCGCGCAGTACGATTGAATCCAGGTCCCCGGCCAGACGGCGCGCCAGAGGGGGGATAATGCCCAATGCGGCGCTGGGGGGCACAGTTGGCTCCACACAGATGGCCTGCTCCAACGCCGCCGGCCCAGCGTGTTCAATGCGATGCGGTCGCGCACCGCTCAGAAGTTCGTAAAGCACCGCTCCCAGCGAATATATGTCGGAAGCGGCAGTTACCGGGTTTCCCATAATCTGCTCGGGGCTGGCGTAATCGGGAGTGGCCATCGCCATCTCTTGCGGGTCTGCCGGATCTGGCAGTTCGGAGTGCAGCAGCTTGGAGAGTCCGAAATCCAGTAATTTGGGCGTACCCGTGGCGTCCACCAGAATGTTCCCCGGCTTCAAATCCCGGTGTACGATGAATGCGCGGTGCGCGTATTCCACGGCGGAACACACCGGCAAGAACAGGCGCACGCGGTCCTCAACGGAGAGACGGCGCTCCTCTACGTACTTCGTGATTCGGGAACCCTGTACGTATTCCATCACCAGGTAGGGCGTCTTGTTTTCGGTGCCGCCGTCGAACAACTGTGCGATGTTGGGATGATGCAACCGTGCCAGGATCTGCCGCTCGCGCCGAAACCGGCGAAGAATGAAGTCGGTGTCGAGGCCCGGCCGCACCACTTTGATGGCGACATCCGATTCATACTGCTCGTCCGCCCGCTGCGCAAGGTACACACAACCCATGCCGCCGCGGCCGATTTCGCGGATCAGACGATAAGCGCCCAGCCGCCTCCCTTCGATCCTGGATGTGTCCAGCAGGGAAACGGCTTCCGTCTGGACGGCGCTCGCGATGGCGTTGCCCAGCGTGGCCTCGCCCGTCAGATCCGCACGCAGCAGAGACTCCACCTCGGCGCGTAGGGCCGGTTCGCCGCGGCACATCTGTTCAAGGGCCGTACTCCGCGCGGCGGCAGCCAGATCCACGACCTTCACAAAGATCCGCTGAATCCGGTCCCATTCATAGGCCGCTGGCATGACACTCCTTGTTGTCGACGATTCGTCTTACGATAACACCCCGATTGGTAACGGTAGAAGGTTCCCCGGAACGGCGCCAAGCCGCGACCGTGGAATTTACACGGCGCGATCGCGAGGAACGCCGATTTGCACCCCTGTTTAACAGGGCGCTGCCTGGCATCCCAACCCCGACGACATCGAATCCGTGTTGCACCAGCCAGATTGCGTTGTCGCCAGTGCCGCAGCCGACCTCCAACGCCCGATAGGGAGCGATGGGAAGCGTGGTCACGGTCTGAACGAGGTTGAAGTCCGGTTTGTCAATGTCCCAAGGGGTGGAGCCTTCTTTATATGCTTGGCGGAAATGATCTTCGACTGACACAAATGTTTTGCTCCGTAGTTGCCGTCGCCGTCTTTACATGCGGTGGGCGTTAGCGCCTTCTCGAACCGGCTAAGAAGCCTAAGCACACACCGACACCAACGGCGATCACCAGCGCCCGACTCGAAAAGATCGGGATAAACCGGGTCTGCGACTGAGTGATCTCGACGACACCCAACGGCTTCGCCACGAGTCCACCGCCGCCGCCGCCACCGTGCTCCCAGGTGCTTCCCTTGCCGCCCGAACTGCCACCGAATCCGTACCGAATTTGGGCAACCGGCACAACCGTCTTGCCATTTACCGACACAGGTTCGCCGTAGACGGTCTTTGCCCCGGCGTGCTCAATTATGGACCTGAAAAATTCTGCGAGTTGCGTTTTGCTTCCCGCTTCAACTGGCGGTTCCATCGTTTGCTGCATATGACCAGCATAAGCGAATGTGAGCGGCGGCGGTCCTGTTCTCGAAACCACAACCACCCGGATCGCCCATCCCTGTCGTATGTTCTGAACGTACCGCATATGGATCTTACTGCTCCGATTGCGTGACAACACTGACGGTCTGATTATGTGGGAATATAGCAATGGGAGAGGAACACATGCCAATATCGAAATCAATCATCGAAGCAGCCATACGTGGATTTGAACATCAAAAAACGGAGATCGACGCACAGCTTGTCGAGCTTCGTGCCATGTTGTCTGGAGAGACCGCCAACACAACGCCAGAAGCACCGGCCCAGAAGCGTAAGAAGTTCTCCGCTGCGGCCCGACGAAAAATGGCGGAATCGCAGAAGGCAAGATGGGCGAAGGTCAAGGGCGAATCTGAACCGGCAGCGCCAGCCCCGGCACCGAAGGCCAAACGGAAACTGTCAGCGGCGGCAAGAGCGACACTGGCTGCAAATCTGAAGAAGGCACGAGCCGCAAAAGCTGCGAAAGCGCAAGGGACGACAGTGAAGAAGACGGCACCGGCCCCTGCACAAGCACAGAAGCCGAAGCGTAAGCTCAGTGCCGCTGGTAGGGCTGCAATCATCGCCGCCACGAAAAAGATGTGGGCTGCGAAACGGGCTGCGGCGAAGGCGTAATCGAACCTGTTTGAACAGCAGCGTATGATTGTGCCTGGAGGAATTTGGCGTGACTTTCTATCGGCAATGCACGCTGAAGAAAAGGGCCGCGCTCTGGGTTGCTGCGCACAGCCAGACCAGACTGTCGCAAAGGCGCAACACAAGCGCTTCCGTGAATCGCTCTTCAAGTGTGTTGGTTAGCGTGCCGCATGATCGAGAATAAAATCGTAAGTCGCAAGATCTACGCCCTCGATGAATTTATACTTATTCTGATCTGCCTCAGTCAAGGCATTGCGCCTCCGGGCGAATACACGTCCACTGACCCGGCACCTAGTCACGCTATGTCCAATCTGGCTCTTGAGTTGCCCCGGTTGGTTGCGAATCGAAACGCAAGCATTCTTGAGCAATGTTCGTTGTGACTCAATGTCTTGCTCAAACCCTCCATCCGGCCGCAGGAGTCTACCATCGACATTGGCGAATCCGAACGGATCAATGTCCCAAACACCCTCCGTCGTGCGCAGGCTTGCGCAGCTATGCTAATAACCCCATTAGCCACGCGAAGATCGGCCAAGATATTTGGCCCAAAGATCGCATTTTCTCCAGTGCCGCCTACGAGGAGATTGGGGTGATGTTGACGAAACCGGACAATTCTGTCTGGCGTTACGGGTTCGTCAACAAGTAGCTTCAATCGTCGTAATGGGGTCGGTGCGATCCACGACGGCGTATCGACTGCCGACGAAACTACTCTGTCAATTTCTTCCGCTACAGCAGTGATACCCTTATCTGTGTTCGCCGCTACTCGGTCGGCCAGAATTGATGAATACGAGGCGAGTTCATCTTTCGTTATCCAAAGAAGGCGGGACACGAGTAAAATGTGAGTTTACAGACCCATGCCCGACGAGAAGCTGCCGTATCGCATATTATCAAAAGCCGCTGACATGTTCGGCGGCTCTGCTGGCTTCTCGTATGCGGAGATGGCCGACTTCTTCTGCCATGCACTGAACAAACACCCGGACGAACTTGGTCTCGTTGGCGGAAGCAATCGCCCCGCTGGATTCAAGTGGTGGCTGTCGCAGTTCCCTGTCCCGCAGCAGAGGCGGCTTCTGTTGCAACTGTGCCGGGAAAACTACCAGATGTGGCATGGCCAGCCGGGCAAGAAGGACCGTGAGGAACTGGCAGCGATGCTTGCGGAAAGCTCGATTGCGATTGCGACCGATCCGGCCAAGATCGACAGCCAGTCCATTGGAGAGCTTTGGCGCAAAGCACTCGACCGTCGCCACGAAGACCCGGAGGGTGCCATCACTGCGGCGAGGACGCTGCTCGAATCCGTCTGCAAACACATCCTGGACGAGTCCGCTGGTCTTCCCCCGCGCCCTGTTGGGTGCAGCAGGCGAGCAGGAGGATTGCCTGCCACCAGCAGTGCGTCGGGACTTGCGATCAGCACCGATGCGCAAAGGATTGCGTATCGCGCCGTGCCGTCCGGCCTAGCGCTCCTGCCCTTACTATCTCAAGGCGAAGAGCGAGCACGTAGGCGAAGAACGGACGAAATTCCACCTGCTCGCCTGCTGCATCCAGGAGGGCGCAAGGAGTCCTGGTCGGCATCAACAAGAAAGGGGCCGTCGTCGGATTCTATACCGACGCGAGCAATGTGACTCACAGGTTCCTGCGGATGCCTGAGTCCGGACGATGACCATTGCGCTGGTCGGCAGCTCGAGGTCACGGGACCTTCTACGGCAGACCAACGGGGGTTGGTCAAGTGGTGATGGGACAGTCGTCAGCCTGTCTATGGCGTCGGCCCGTTCGTGAAGACGCGGCGCACCCGCCAAGCGAGGGGAGGTTCGCAGCGGTATGGTGCCCCCGCCTTCCGGATTCCCGGAAGGGCGGTATAATCAACCGAAGCGAGGGTGAAACAGAACCCCGTCCCTTCCTCGAAAGGAGTGCATCGATGAGACGAGTCGTTAACGCACTGGACAAGCTAAGCTGGCGGACTAGCGCGTACGCTGTTCTCCTGCTCTTCGCAGCGACCGCGAGTCCCCTACCCGCGCAGACTTTCGCGACGCTGGTAAAGTTCAATGGGGGCGCCGCCGGCGCAGCTCCTAACGGCGGATTAATTCAAGGCGTCAACGGGGATCTCTACGGGACCACCCAGTTGGGCGGGTACAACGGCGGTGGAACGGTTTTCAAGATGACCCCAAGTGGCACTCTGACAACGTTATACCGATTCTGTAAGCAGCCTGGCTGTCCCGACGGCGGCGACCCGGAGGGTGTGATTCTGGCCACCGACGGGAACTTCTATGGCACAACGGGAGCGCTCGATGGCTCGATCTTCAAAATCACTCCGGCAGGGGTTCTGACCACGCTGCACAATTTCACTTTCGTGACTGACGGCCGGTCGCCGCAAGGGCTGCTTCAAGCCAGCAACGGAGATTTCTACGGCGCAACCGCACAGGGTGGGGCGAACGCAATCTCTATCTTCGGTGGAACAATTTTTGAAATGACTCCAAGTGGCACGCTGACCACCCTCTACAGCTTCTGCTCCCAAGGCGGAGCCGAGTGCACGGATGGCGCAAACCCCAGCGGTGCTCTGGTCCAAGATACCAATGGCGACTTCTACGGGACAACGGCCTATGGCGGGGTCAATAACGCCGCCTGCGTGGAGGGTAGCTGCGGCACAGTCTTCCGGATCACACCCGCCGGCGCTATGGCGACCCTTTACAGTTTTTGCTCGCAACCTAACTGCGCAGACGGCTACGAACCCTTTGGCGGACTAGTTCAGGCGATCGACGGCAACTTCTACGGAGTAACGGGCGGCGGCGGGGCCAACAATTGGGGAACGTTCTTCTTGATCACCCCCGGCGGTGCGCTGACCACGCTTTACAACTTTGACGCACCTACAAATGGCGGATTAGTGCAAGCAACCGACGGCAATTTCTACGGGACTACTGTGGCGGGCGGGTACGGCTGGGGTACGATCTTTCAGCTTACGCCAAGCGGCACGATGACGACGCTATATAGCTTCTGCGCTACAAACGGGTGTGCGGACGGCTCCGAGCCTATTCTAGGGCTGGTGCAAGACACGAATGGAGATTTTTACGGTGCAACAGTTGAAGGTGGGCTCAAGACAAATGCTTGCATTTACAGTTCTCCGTTCGACACGTGCGGTACTATCTTCAGCCTGTCCGCAGGGCTCGGCCCATTTGTGAGGACACAGACAACCGCCGGCAGGGCGGCAGCGAAAGTAAAGATTCTCGGTACCGGCCTAACCGGCGCAACCAGCGTTACCTTCAACGGTACCTTGGCTGTCTTCCAAGTTGTTTCGAGTTCTGAAATCACCACCACGGTGCCCGCTGGCGCTACTACCGGCATTGTCCAAGTGATCACGCCCGGCGGCACGCTGTCCAGCAACGTGCCCTTCCGGGTGCTGCCTTAACGTTCCATATCGCTAGTGATCTGTGGCTGGCGACTGCACGGATCACTCCGATGTGTGTGTTATACGACGCGCCGGGAATGGACCCTGTAAAAAGGCGGCGCATCTATGAAACGACTCGTTAACGCGTTGGGCAAACTGAACTGGGGAAAGCGGGCGTCCGCCGTTTTTGCGCTGTGCGTAGCGGCGTCGATTGCGCTGCCTGCGCAGACCTTCACCACGCTGCACGCCTTCGACCACATCCGCTAAACTCCTGGATTATTCTTCCCTGCGCCGGGTGTGGCGCTGTCAATTGCAAACTACCATGCAACTTGGGAGGCAGGAATAGCAATGGAGAGCAGAGTTCCAAGGGATTCTCAAGAAACCCGAATCGCTGCAAGAACCAGCAACTCCAGAGAGGGGCTTTGGCGGGGCTTTGGCGAACCGCGATGGCTCGATTCCTCTGAGAGCCAAGTGAAATAATTCTGGATCACGAGGGGATAGTTATGCCTGGCGGATCGAGGCCCACAGCGGGCCGCAAACCGGTAAGAATCAACCTCGGCGAGTTGGCGCTGCTGTTGAGTTGCACTATCTCTCTGCGCCCGCGGATGTCCTCCTCGACAGGATTCAACGCCGCGGCATGGAGAATCCACCCATAGAACGCAATGCACTGTCTCAATGGTGGGAGATATTCCAGGCACCGACACCCGAAGAGATGGCACTCTTTGACAAGCCTTTTCTTGCAGACCTTGCCTCCCATTCAGACAGGCCCACTACCTAATCTTCCTCACATAGTGGATCGCGTCGCCCATCCCCACGGCGACGGAAAACGGGCGACTGTGGGCGGGTGTTGCGCGCGGCCAACGGCTCGCACACCTCCAGCGTCCGAAGGAGTCTTGCCGTCCGTCAGACCCACGCGGCGATCAGTTCCGGCAGTAGAAGACAAGCACGTATCGGCAGTATGATGTTTTCAGCTTCCGATGCGCCCCACGCCGATCATCACCGTGTTCATGGTTGTGGCTGCCACCGTTTACATTCTAGGGTTAGCGACCCTGCTGCTATGGTTGTCGGGCGATTGGCGCTGGGTGGAGGGCTGGATCTTCGATGTCTGGTGGGTGTCCTTCATTTCCGCCAGCTTCCTGTGGCTTCGCTACAAGGATCCTGCGCTGCTGGCCGAGCGCATGCGCCTGCCCGGCACCGGCGGTGAATCGCGCGCCGATATGGCTATCCTCCTCGGGATAAAAGTGGGCTTCCTCGCCTGGATCGTCCTATCGCCGTTGGACGTGCGTTTCGGCTGGCTGCACCGTCTGCCGCTGTGGTGCGAGGTCTGCGGAGGCATCCTGCTCCTGGCAGGTAGTTTCTTCACGTTCCGCGCGATCACCGATAACACGTATCTGTCGCAGTTGGTGCGCATTCAGACCGAGCGTCGCCAGCACGTCATCGACACGGGCGTCTACGGCTTTGTTCGCCACCCCATGTATCTTGGGGCAAGTCTATGGTTCGTTGGTGGCGCGTTGCTGCTCGGCTCCGTTTGTGGCCTTCTTGTGGCCCTAGCCACTGTCGGGCTGATCATTCTGCGTATCTTTGGCGAGGAGAAGCTGTTGGCACGCGATCTGGAGGGCTACAAGGAATATCTCCAGAAGGTGCGTTACCGGTTAGTACCACACGTCTGGTGATCACCCGTCAACGGATTTCCGCTCTCGATCAGGCAAGTGTTGGCAGTATCCGACTCACTGGGCGGATAGTGGGGCACTCTTCCCCTACTCTTGGCGGAGCCTCAAACCCTCGCCCCTCGCGTCGCTCATCCGCACGCCGGCGGTCGCGGCGAGCCCCATGGATTACTTCACCGTGAAACTATGCTGAGTGCTGGCCTCCCCATTGGGGGTCGTCACCGTGATCTTGCCCGAGGTGGCGCCCGGCGGTACGGTCGCCTGCATGTAACTGCCGCCCCGGTTCACGAACGCCGGGTCCGGAGTACCATTGAAGCTGACCCCGGTTGCACCCAGTAACTGGGATCCTGCAATTTGAACAGCGGTGCCCGGCGCGCCTGCTTTGGGCGTGAATCCCGTGAGGATCGGTTGCGGCTTCCCCAACCCCAGGTCCAGGCTGAAGATCTGGTTATTGGTTCCGTTGATCTGCGCGCCGTAGAGTTTACCGTCGCTGCCCTGAACCACGCTTGGTCCCAAAGTGTACACACCCGCGTACCCGTCGCCGAACGAGTAGACCAGCGAGTAATTCGAGCCATCCAGCCCTACCCGGTAAATCCCGGCCGGTCCGTTGCCCACGCCCGAGATGTTCCAGGCTGTGCCGCCGTATAGAAACCCGTCGTTGGCCAGCGTCAGGCCGGACTGTGGTGCCCCCTCGTTTTGGAACATATGCAGCATGGTATAGACGCCGGTCTTCGATATCGAAAAGGCGGCGCCTTGCCCGGCGCCGTATAACAACCCGTTGGGTGCTTCCAACAAGCCGCCAATAAGAAGGTCTGACGTCTGATACAAAGCTTTGAAGGCGCCCTGCGGAGTGATCTGGAAGATCGTACCTCCTCCCGAAAACAGTTCACCGTAGAAATTACCGTCGCTCGCCTGCAATACCGGACCGGTGGGCACCAGCGTGGTGTAAGAGAACGTGCCGGGGAAGGCGAAAAAACTAGCAAGCGTGCCTCCCAGCGACAGCCGGAACAGGCCGTAGGTGCTCGAAGTCTGGAAGCCGGTACCGTACAGGTAGCCATCGCTGCCTTCCACCAATGGCGATGGAATGGAGATCTGGTTGTTCACCACCGACACCGCCCCCTTCGTGTTCGTCCGAAATACCGTCCCTAGTCCATTCGGCCCGTAGCCCATGGTGCTGCCGTAGACCGCGCCAGTGTTGGCCTGGACCAGGGCGCCTTCGGTCCAGGCGCCATCCTGGTTCTTGTTCATGCTCGCCAGGATTGCAAATTGGCCGGTACTGGTTACCCGAAAGATCCTCGTTTGTATCGTGCCGTCCACAACGAGTGTGCCCATAAATTCTCCAGGCGAGACTTCTAACAGAGTGCATTCGGGCGAGAGATTCGCTGACGCGGCGATCTGGTGCAGAATCGTGTAGGTTGCCTGGCCGGTCGCCGCCGTGGCGGCGTGTATACCAAGAGCAGTGACTACTGCTCCGCACAATAGTCGTGCTAAGGCTGGACGCATGCCTTCCTCCTATGGTTCATCCTAATATAGAAAACAAACGCTCCGCCTACCCTTGGGGTAACAGTGGCCGGAAATCGCCCGCTCATTCATGAAGGGGCAAAACGCCGCTGAAATGGCTCATGGACTAGAGCCGCCGCGCCCGTCCAACGCCGCGGCGCGCGCGATGGGCTGCGTCGACAGCATCTTCTCGTCGATCGCGCCGCCCATCCGCACGCTGGCGGTCGGACAACGGGCGGCAGGCGGCACGGCGCGCGTGAAGGGCGAAGTCGGATCGGGGACGAAAATCAAACGGGGTCCATTTGAGGCGGTTGAGGCGATGGCCAGGTTGGCAGAGCCGAAATTATGGTTAACTTTAGATGTGATTGATAGCCAGACGCACGCGGCCTACTATAAATTCACAGTCATGCACGAGCTTCGACAGTATCTGGTAATGCTGCTGAATCACCAATGCAGCTCAGGCGACGGCAACTGCCTCGACTGCCAGAATCTCCAGCGAATCTATCAGTTCATGCAGACCGATCTCTTCTCCACCGTGGTCTACACTGAAACACGTCTGCTGCCGCGCCGGCCCTCCCGGTCCCAATCGCAGCCCGCCATTTGAGCGGCAGCAGTCAACCATCTCGTCGCGCATCCGCCCGCTGGCGGTCGCGGCGAGGGGCGGCGGACTGCGGGCGGCGTCGGTCCGACGGGGGCGCTCGCGATGGGCCACGGCGAGCGGCGGGATGGCCGGTGGGGCATCGTTGTAGGGCGCAGGCCGCGGCAATTCGCCTTTGAGCCTGCGCCAGTCTGGCTTTCAAGCTGCCGGCGCTCCGTGATATCACGGAGGACAGACTATGGCAAATGGAGAATTGCTCTCTTCGTCAGTTAAGTCCCAGATGTGCTACAAAGTTCATGGTTTTGCGCCGATAAGTAGAGAGAGTGGTTGCTAATATGACGGGCGACCGAAAGTACGTCAACATTCCGGGCAACAACATGCATGAGCTTCCTCCACTGCTAGTGCGGAGGGCTACCGCGGCGCAAGAGTTGGATTTGGCCTCGGCCATCCTGGAGGCCGAGGAAATGTTGCCGGAGGTGGATGTTGAGGAGACTCTTCTGGAGCGCCGCAAGTTGGACCTGGCACTCACCCTGACAGAGCAATATCGCGGGCTGATCGCGCATTGGCAATGGGGCGAATCCATCGTGGAGTGGATCCGGCAATGCGAAATCACCTTCCAGTCGCAATCGGAGCTACGCGATCTCCTGCATCCGGACGTGTGGCCCCACGCCAGCCGCAGCAGTTTTGTGATTCTGCTGGCCGATAAGCACGTCAGCACTCCCGGTGTGGCGCTTGAGACCGCGGTGGGTTTGCGGCTAACGTTCCGGCAGCCTCCTCCCATCGATTGCTGCAGTAGCGAGTTTCTGTTCTGCCTGAACTCCTCCATCGCCGGTTCGGCCTATAACGCTTGGGCCCGCATGGGCGCCGGCATGCCCGCGCTGCTGCCTCCGCACCGTTTCCATTTCGACGTGCTGAATTCGGACCTTCAATAGGCCGCGCCCGGTGCCCGTTCGCGGGGCCCATGCTACGGTGCGGGTTGGCCGGCGGATTTTGACGAAAAGCGGCTAGGGCTAGGACGGCCGGCGCCGCGGACCCTGCGGCCCGGCGCACCCGTAGCGCCAGTCGCTTGGGCGTAGTCATCGCGTCGAGCGGCGGGCGCCCTCGCGGCGGATGAAGGCCCTCGTCCTGCACAGCACCCCGTCGCCCATCGCGAGTCGCCCATCCGCCCGCCGGCGGTCGCGGAGACGAACGACGGGCGCCGGTCCGAGGCCACGGCTCTCGCGGTGGGCCGCGTCGGGTGGCGGGATGGCCGGCGGTGCATCGTCGAAGGGGCACGCCGCCAGGCGCGTGTGGCGTAATCGCGTGCGGCCTACCACTCCGCGCCTCCAAGCGCCAGCGGTCCGGCGTGGTCATCGCGTCGCGCAGCGTGCGCGCCCGCGGCCAAATGAAGTGCCTGGTCTTGCACAGTGCCTCTTCGCCGATCGCGCCGCCCATCCGCCCGCTGGCCGTGGCGGCGACGGGCGACGGGTGGCGGGTGGCCGGGATTGGGCCGCCGGGTGTCGGGATGCGCGACGTGCCAGGCATGCGCCTCGGTTGCGGGCCGCGCCGGTCCGAGGCTGCGGCGCGCGCGATGGGCCGCGTCGAGCGGCGGGGCGTTGTGGAAGGGGCACGGCCGCCTATCGCGGGACGGCGTAAAGCGCGCGGCTCGCATGCCTTCAGCGCCAAGGCTGTATACAAGGCTGTATATCGGTCAATGGCACGCAGCCCCGCAATCGTCGCAACACGCCTTGCCCCTGATTCCGTCGATGCCTTCTTTGGCAATGATCGGAACCATCACCAGTCCTGCCCCCGGATCGGCCCACCACCAGCCGAATAAGGTATTCAGAAGTAAGCCGCCCAACAGAATCGCAGACAGATATGTGCAATAATCGGCTTGCTTGGAATCAGCGCTCATGGCCCCGCTTCCGATTCCGGCAGCAACCCGGCGCTTCGCCCTTGCCAACCACGGCATGACGATCACGGCAGCGGCGGCGACGATGATTCCGGGGATGCTCCGCTGCGGTGCTTCGTGGCCGATCAGCGTGGAGCCTGATTCGTAGAGAATGTACGCCGCCAGCGCAATGAAGCAAGCGCCGACGATTCGCAACGTGATCCGCTCGACTTGTTCACGCCGGGATCGGTTGAGATCGTGGTGAAGTCGCCAGAGCAAAGCCGCGCCCGAAGCGACCTCGATGAGACTGTCCAGGCCGAAGCCGATCAGGGATACGGACCCTGCGATCAACCCGGCAATGATGGAAACCAGCCCTTCGGCGCTGTTGTACCCGATGGTGAAATATTCGAGCCGCCGCCCCCTGCGAACAAGGTCTTGGCGACTCGGTGTGGTTGTGGTCGCCACGCTTTCATTATCCCGGCATGGAGGACGCTGTGGGCCATCGCGCGTTTTCGGCGTCGAACTCCTCGGCCGTCACCGTTCCGGTTTCTATCTCGCTGACCGTGCGGCGCACACCTCCAGCGCCAGTCGCTCGGCCGTGGCCATCACGTCGAGCGGCGGGCGCACTCGCGGCGGATGAAGACGCTGGTCTTGGACCGCGTCTCGTCGCCGATCACGTCGCCCATCCGCCCGCTGGCGGTCGCGGCGACGGACGACGGACGCGGGCGCCGGAGCTGGCTACTGGGGATCAGGCTGCGCGAATCGCCAGCCGTGCTCCGGGCTGGCGGGCTGTGCCGGTGCGAAGCCGCGGCGATCGCGATGGGCCGCGTCTGGCGGCGGGGCGGCCGGTGGTGCCTCGTGGAAGGAGCGGGAGCCCTCGCGGCGGGTGAAGGCCCTGGTCGCGCACAGCCTCTCCTCGCCGATCGCGTCGCCCATCCGCGCGCTGGCGGTCGCGGCGACGGAATACGGGCGGCTGGCGCCTAGGTGGGCTGGCTGGCGGGCATCGGGGCGAGAAGCGCCATCGGAACGGGCCGCCGGCATCAGGCTGCAAGAGTCAGCGCGCCTCTGGGCTCTGCGGCTGCCGGTCTTGGGTTGAAGGATGATCGTTATGGCGAAGATCTCACGATCACCGCGCCACTATTTATTCAGGAAGGCACGGATATTGTAAAGCATCGCCTTGGAAAAATCCTGCGAGGGGCGCGTCTGAGTAATGGTTCCTGGCGTCATCAACTCAGAAGAATCCTGCAAGTTCAATCCGTGTTCGACATCTTTTCTGCCAGAGAAACAGGTGTCTCGCCGTTTCGCGCTCCTATACGGGCGTCAGCTCCAGCTCTAAGGAGAGCCGTAACGATGTCAAGTCGACCACTTATCACGGCGTAGTGGAGCGGGACGGCCCCAAGCTCATTCTTGACGTCCACCTTGGCACCTGCAGCTATCAGTTGTGCGACAGACTCCGATGATTGGGCTCACGATGGGCCGCGTCGCGCGACGGGTGGCCGGTGGGTGCGTCGTGGAAGGGGCACGGCCGCGGGCGTGGTCATCGCGGCGAGTGGCGGGCGCCCACGCGGTGGCTGCGGGCCTGGCCTTGGACAGCGCCTCCTCGCCGATTCGCATCGCCCATCCGCACGCTGGTGGTCGCAGCGACGGACGGCGGGAGGCGGGCGCCGTACGGGCCGCTGGCATCACAGTAAGACCGGGAAAAGCCACATGCCGAAAGATGCGCGAGTCGTGGAGGCAAGCGGCAAATTTCTAATTTGAGGTACAACTATGTCTGTGAAGATCGCGGCGTTGTTCCTAAGCCTTCCGGCGATTTCGTGCGCGCAGCAGGTCGCCATCGGCTCCTATGCCTTGCGCACCAATCTCAGCTACCCGAGCGGGATTACAGCCGGACCGGATGGCGCGCTGTGGTTCGCGGAAAGCTTCGCCAATCAAATCGGGCGCATCACCACCGCAGGCTCAATAACGGAATTCCCCTTGCCCAGTTCCTTCAATGGGCCGGGCATCATCACCACGGGACCGGATGGCGCGTTGTGGTTTGGCGCCGATCCAGGCGTTTACTCCTCGACCGACGCAATTGGACGCATCACCACGGCCGGCGCCGTCACCATGTACCAGTTGCCCGGCCCGGCGACCACACCCTTCGCGATCACATCCGGACCCGACGGCGCGCTTTGGTTTACTGGCTTCAGCAACACGCTGACCGGCAGTGAAATCGGCCGCATCACCACGGTGGGAGCGGTCACCATCTATGCAACGCCGACGGAGCAGAGCGGCCCATGGGGGATCACGGCGGGACCGGACGGGGCGCTCTGGTTCACTGAGCTTTACGCCAACAATATCGGCCGGATCACCACCGCGGGTGCCATCACCGAATATCCTCTGCCGTACCCTTACAGCTACCCTTATGGAATTGTCGCGGGGCCCGACGGCGCGCTCTGGTTCACGGAGCAGGCCGGAAACCGCATCGGCCGGATCTCGACCAGCGGCGTGATTACCGAATACACCATACCGACGCCCTTCGCCGAGGCCGACTGGATCATCGTGGGACCGGACGGCGCCCTCTGGTTTACCGAATACAATAACCAGTATCAGATCGGGCGAGTCACCACCGCCGGAGCGTTCACCGAATACGCAATGCCTACGGGCCGCTGCTGCGTGTACGGCATCACAGCGGGGCCGGATGGCGAAATCTGGCTCACGGAACCCAATCCACAAATATACCCCAACGAGATCGCTGAGTTGTTCTTTGTAACGGCCAACCTCGCGGCGACTCCGGCCACGGGCCGCTACCATTCCGCGCTCAGCTTCACGGGCAGCGGGTTCGCCCCGGGCGAGAAGGTGCAAGTTTACGAAAGCGGCGTGGGATCGAAGGTGCTCGCCAGCGCCACCGCCGATTCGTCAGGCTCCGTGTCCACTGCGGAAGTGCGCATGCCGCAATCGGAATATGGCCCGCGGATTTTCGTCGGCGTGGGTCAAAGCAGCGGAAAGTTGGGAGCAGCGGCTTTCGCCATGGAGCCGCGTCTGGTCCTGAGCACGGATGCGGGCGCGCCCGGAGCCAGCGTCACAGCCGAAGGCTATGGCTTCGACTCCTTCGAGTTCGTCGACATCTACTGGGACGATCCGTACATCCTGTTAGGCACGGTACAGGTGGATTGGCACAGCAGTTTCACCGGCGCAGCGGCATTTGGCTTCCAGGTACCCAAGAGAGCCGCGCTTGGGGCGAACAGCGTGCTCGGCATCGGCCAGACGAGCAAAGCCGTGGGGCCCGCGGCCTTCACCGTCGAGTAAACGCGCTTATCTGCTTTCGCGCACGATCCGCCCGTTTAGCGGCTGCACTGGCCGCCCATCATGTGGATGCGCCCCAGTGGGTCGTTCCAGCGTTTCGCGTCCTGAGTCCAGAGTGTACGATTGTCGGCCGATAAGGATTAACGCGGACGTTCCGGTAGAGCGTCGAGCGATTCGCCACCGAGCTAGTGTGATGGGGCGCTATTATCGGGTTGGTCCAGAAACTCGCGTATTGCGAGATTGACCAACTCTGGTCGCTTGTTGAACGTTCCGTGGTTGCTCGCTGGCACAATGATGAGTTGGCCATTCGGCAGACCTCGGAATATTTCGGCATTTTCTTCGACCGAGGTGAAGTCGTGGTCGCCAGCCATGACGAGTACCGGTATTGCTATCTTCTTGAGGTCGGCGGGTTCGATCACCACGGGCTGAAGCCACATGTCGTAGCTCTTCGCCAATAATGTCATCCAGTGTTCGGGACCGTCGGGACTGACCCTCGAGTAGTCAGTCAAAAACCAGGGCGGCAGCCTATCGGCTACCTCGCGAAGGTGTCCGGCCAATTGTTGGGGTGACCATTGGGCGCGCTGCTTTTCCTCCGGAGAGAGATCCACTCGGATGTTCGCGCCCGAAATAACCAAACGACGAACCATCTGCGGGTGATCACGCGCGAGGATCAGGGCAAGATTGGCACCGTCACTGTGTCCCACGACGTCAACGGGGCCGAGGCCGAGATGCTCGATGATGGCCGCCGTGTCATCCGCCATCATCTGGTAGGAGAGAGACCAGGGGCCATCAGGACTATGTCCATACCCCCGCTGATCGATGCCGACGACGGTGCGATAGGTCGCAAAATAATCCCGTTGCTTCACGAAGCTGTTGTCAAAGAAGGCCATCCCGCCGTGTAGAAATACAATTGGCGCTCCACGGCCATAGATTTGCGTGTAAAGCTTGGCGCCCTTTACTTCAACGTAACGCTGGGTGCCACTGGGGCCATCCGCGAACGCGGCCGCGGGGGCGAGCGCGACGACAGCAGTGAGAGCGGCGCCTGTGAAGGTATTCATGGTGTCTCCCTTGGCGGTCTGGTCGGGTGCAGTTCGGGTTCGTTTGAGCAAACGGCCAATCAGTACGTTAAGGATTGACGCCGGCGTTCGCAATTGTGGCAAGCCAACTCGACGAAGAAAACAAATCGGAATTAGAGATCGTCAAAGATCCGGCGGGCGAGCCCGGCAGAAAGGGTCTCGGCGAGTCATGGGCCTCCCAGGACTAACGATAGCACGGCGGCAATCGGAATTCGACGGTCGGGACCGCAGCCACCCCTCGCCGAATCGCGTCGCCCATCCGCGCGCCGGCGGTCGCGGCGACGAACGAAGGGCGGCTGGCGCGAGGTCGCGGCGCTCGCGATGGGCCACGTCGGGCGCGGATGGCGGTGGCGCATCGTGGAAGGGGCACGACCACCGGCGCGGGCGGCGTGTCGCGCGCGCGCGCTACCGCTCGCACGCCGGTCGGGCGGGCGTGGTCATCGCGTCGAGCAGCGTGCGCCGTCGCGGCGGATGAAGGCGTCTTAGGTCCTCTTGGACCCCCAGGGACGGAAATCTCAGTGGCCGATAATCGATGGCGGGGAGCGGTTTAAAACTGGCGACGCCCTCCGCCGCGGTCTCGGTGTATTTGGCGTACCCCTGCAATAGACATCGTGATGGGCATGAATCACGATTTTCGCACTTCGTCGCCGGAACGCCGTGCCCCTGGGCTGCGGAGCTTCGTCGGCCCCAGGCCGCGGCGCGCGATGGGCCGCGGCGAGCGGCGGGATTGGCCGGTGGCGCGTTGTGGAAGGGACCCGGCGGCGGCGGGCAACCGGCGACGGTTAGCGGGAACGGGTGACCATCATCAATCAGGCTCTGCGAAGCGCCAGCCATGCGCCGGGCTGCGGGCCGCCCCGGTCCGACGCCGCGGCGCTCGCGATGGGCCGCGTCGAGAGGCGGGACGGCCGGTGGCGCGTCGCGGAAAGGGTCGCGGTCGGTGTGTCGCGCGCGGCATACGGTGCGTACAGGCGGTTGCCCCAGGCCGCTGAGCGGTCAGCCAATGCTCGCAGGCGGCGTCCGATTCAGGAGCCGCGGCAAGGCCCAGGGATGCCGCTTCAGGTACAGCGTGATCGGCGGCGCCACCGGCGGACCGAGCGCGAGTGGCTCCGTGGTTGTCCACGCGAACGGCAGATGCACCACCCCACCGCGCTCCGCCATCGCTTCCATCGCTCGCAGCGCCGCGCGCAAAACCGCCAGTTGACCCGCTCTGTCGCCGGGCCGGCCCAGCGTCATGCCAAACGGATGCTCGATTCGCTGCGATCCTTGGCGCCCCTGCGCTCGCTGTCAGTTCCGGAATCATGGAAAGGGAAATGGTGCTGAACCCCGCCGCCTCGATCTCACGTTGTACCAGTCCCACGGACCAGCAGCACACCGGTCAAACCGGGACCAGCACCACTACGTCGACATGCTCCTCGCGAAGCTGCCGCACCATCCTGGGTAGGGCCTCCTGCAGAAGCCGCTCGGGCCGCAGGGTGTAGCCCATGTAGAAGTAGTGGGACGGCGCCGCCGCGCCAATCTCGCCCTGTCCTGCCACTTCTTCCAGTCGCTCAGCCGGCAGTACTGAGTTCAAATCCTGCTCAGCGAAGCGCGGGTTGATCTGAAGGTGGCACACCTGAATGTCGCCGGTCCGTGTCGTCCGCGGCAACACGCGATAGCAGGGGTCGGCGAACCAAGGATCCCGCTGCTCGATTTCCGAATCAAACGGGTAATCTGTTTTCAAGGCGATCCCTGCCGAACCGACCGGGGATACCGTGCATTTCGAAAGTGGCCTGGCCAGAGGAGTCCACGGAATCTGGGGCTTCCGGGGCAGGCCCGCCCAATGTTTCATCACTCTTCTCTCGATGCCATCCAGGAAGCGGCAGGAGTCAACTGTGTTAGCCACCATGATCATTGTCCCCTGCCTCCCGCCCGCCGCACACCGCCCATCCGCACGCCTTGCGGTCGTGGCGCTCGCGATGGGCCGCGTCGAGCGGCGGGTGGCCCGTGGGGCATCGTGGAAGGGGCATGGCATAGGGGCGAAGCGGGCATAATGGAAAGCGATGCAACCTGAGCGTCCGGACCCTTACCTCTATCGAAGGAAAACTGCCAAATACGGCTGGATCGTT
>JBEKMJ010000068.1:0-44466 GCA_050008575.1 Bryobacteraceae bacterium | reverse complement strand
GTTGGGGGGGGGGGCCGGGGGGGGGCGGGCGCGCGGGGGGCGGGGGCGCGGCCGGCCCGCTCGCGGGCCCCCGCCGCCCCCCCCGGCCGGGTAGAGTCGATGATGCGAACTAAGGTTTCGAGTGCCATCTCTACCTGGTTTGGGTGCGGATACTCTCCCGCCGCTCCGGGCACCGTCGGTGCGGCGGCCGCCATCGGCGTCGCTATCCTGATCGAACATTTTGCAGGATGGAATCCGCTGTGGTTCGGAGCACTGGCCCTCGTCGTGTCGCTGCCCGCCATGTGGGCGGCGGGCGAAACCGCCCGCCAGTCAAACGTAGAGGACCCGCAATTCGTGGTGGTGGATGAAGTCGTGGGGCAGTGGCTGGCGCTAGCCGGGGCGCGCGCCCTGAATTGGCGATCGTGGCTGGCCGCCTTTCTGCTGTTCCGCCTGTTCGATATCTGGAAACCGGTCCCGGTGCGCCAATTCGAGGCTTTGCCCGGCGGCGTGGGCATCGTGGCCGACGATCTGATGGCGGGTCTGTATGCCGCACTTGTCTTATTTCTGGCGGGATGGTTCAATCTTTATTAAATATGCCAATCAGGAAATCGGCCAACGGCGGTCCGCACATCGCGCAAGTCAAGCCCGCCGCGGCCATCGCGGGTGGGGAGTTGTACATTCAAGGAAAAGGTTTTGCGAAAACCGACCGGCCGCGCGTGACCATCGGAGATGTGGCCGCGCCGGTAGTGATCGGCTCGGATTCGCTGGTGATCGCACGCGTGCCGGAAGGCGCCGCCGCCGGAGAATTGGTGGTCGCCAGCGGCAACCAGTCGAGCGAGGGGTGGGCTTGCGATATAGGCTTCCCCATCGCCGATAACCTGCACCCGGTGGCCAACCCGGCCGTGGATGCGTTTGGCAACATCTTCAGTACGTTCAGCGGATCGCGCGGACAAAACGTCGCGGTGGCGGTGTTCAAGATCGATCTGAACTACAATGTGAAGCCGTTCATCAACGAGATGATGAACGCGACGGGCCTGGCGTTCGACGGTCACGGCCTGCTCTATGTTTCCAGCCGCCACGATGGCACGGTCTACCAGGTAACGCCCAATGGCAATACCAGCACCTTCGTGGAAGGCATGGGCGTGGCCACTGGGCTGGCCTTCGACCCCGACGGCAGTTTGTACGTCGGCGACCGCCAGGGAACCATCTTCAAGATCAGCCCCAGCCGCCAGATTTTCGTGTTTGCCACTCTGGAACCTTCCATTGCGGCATATCATTTTGCATACGGCCCGGACGGCTATCTCTACGTGGCGGGCCCCACCACTTCCAGCTTCGACTGTGTATATCGCGTTTCAAATAAGGGCGAGGTGGAGGTCTACTATCGCGGCCTGGGGCGCCCGCAGGGCTTGGCGTTCGACGAGGAAGGCCGCCTTTACGTGGCGGCTTCGCTGGCCGGCCGCAAAGGCGTCGTGCGCATCAGCCCCAACCGGCAGGCCGAGCTGTTCGTTTCCGGACCGGGCATCGTGGGGCTGGCCTTCACGCCGTCGCGCTCGCTGGTGCTGGCCACCACCAACGCCCTGTATCGAGCGGATGTGGGTATCAAAGGCAGGCCGCTTTACTAACTCGCGATGACCGCTGAAATCATCGCAGTCGGCTCCGAACTGTTGACGCCGCAGCGCGTCGATACCAACTCCCTGTTTCTGACCGATGAGCTTAACGGGCTGGGCGTGGAAGTGGTCACAAAATCCGTGATTGGCGACGATTTGAACCGCCTGGCCGACGCTGTGCGCCGCGCCGTATCGCGTTCCGAAATCGTAGTGCTGTGCGGCGGATTGGGACCCACCGAAGACGATCTGACGCGAGACGCGGTGGCCGCCGCGCTCGACCGCAAGCTAGTCTACCACCCCGAAATCACCGAGGTACTGGAGCAGCGCTTCGCGCAACTCAAACGCAAAATGGTGGAAGTCAACAAGCGGCAGGCGTTCATCGTGGAGGGCGCCGAGATCCTGCCTAACGACCGCGGCACGGCGCCGGGCCAATGGATCGACGATTCGGATTCGCACGTAATGCTGCTGCCCGGTCCGCCGCACGAGATGAAGGCCATGTTCACGCGGCAATGCCTGCCGCGGCTGGCGCGCATCGTGCCGCGGCAGGTGATCCGCACACTGGTATTGCGCGTGACGGGGATGCCGGAGTCGGACTTGGATCAACTGATCGCGCCGGTTTACAAGAAGTACGCCAACCCAACGACGACCATTCTGGCGGCGGCCGGCGACCTGCAAATTCACCTGCGCGCGCGCTGCTCCACCGAGGGAGAAGCGGCGGCATTGCTCGTCGAAGTAGGCGGGCCGATCGAGTTGCTGCTGGGCGACCGCATCTACTCGCGCAACGGCCAGGCGCTCGAAGAAGTAGTAGGAGACATGTTGCGCGAACGGCATAACACGTTATCGGTGGCGGAGAGCTGCACCGGCGGCCTGTTGGGCGAACGTATCACGTCGGTGCCGGGCAGTTCGGCGTATTTCTTGGGCGGCTTCATCACCTATGTCAACCGCATGAAGGTAGAGTGGCTGGGTGTGCCGGAGGATATCATCGCCGAATTTGGCGCGGTCAGCAAGGAGACCGCGGAAGCCATGGCGCTGGGGGCGCGGCGGCGCACCGGCTCTACTTATGCGCTGGCTATAACTGGCGTCGCGGGGCCGGATGGCGGCAGCGAGTTGAAGCCCGTGGGCACAGTGTTTGCCGGCCTGGCGGATGGGGCCGGCTGTCAGGTGCTGCACCGGCAGTTCTTCGGCGACCGCACCCGGATCAGGCAGTTCGCCACGCAAATGGCGCTGGACATGTTGCGGCGGAAAATCGCGCTATAGTACGAAAGTGCTTTCAAACGCGCGGCATTTTGGAGTATGCTAGTAGCAGGACCGGGGAGACGAGCCCCGATCCTGCCCGGTCATTACCGCTGGCCCTTACGGTGCCAAACGATAATGATCGTGAACTTGCCGATGAGCGGTAGCTCAACTAGCAATTTGATCATTTGTTCGATCCTCCTTTCCGCTTCGACTGGAAGGCCCGGCCACTAACCGGGCTTTCCCAATCGAAGCTCCGGTGCTTCTTTCGAGAACCCGTTCTTCCAATCTCCACGGCAAAGGACTCCGCATGTACAGTGCGCGGAGCGGCGCCTTTTTCTCCGGATTCCAGGTCAGCTCTTGGCGCTGGCCGCCACGAACGCGCGGATCAACGGATGCGGCTTGCCCGCCTCCGACGACAACTGTGGCTGAAACAGCGTGGCTATAAAAAACGGATGCGCGGGCAATTCGGCAACGCGGATGTCGCCATTTTCCGAGAAGCCCGCGAGCGCCAGCCCGGCGGCTTCCAGGGCCTCGCGATACGCCGGATTTACTTCGTAGTTACAGAAGTATCGCTCGAATACTTCGTCGCGCCCGTAGATTTCCCAGGCGCGTGTGCCGCGCCGCAGGCGGATGCACGCCGCGCCGTGCAGGTTGGGTGCGCCGGCCGAGCGGTCGGGCATGGGACACGCCACCGGCGTAATCAACAGGTTCGAGGAGGGCACGCCGTGCTCCGCCGAATCGGCGTCCGCCAGTCCCATCACATTGCGGGCATACTCTAACAGAGTATGTTGGAACCCGCCTCAAGTCCCGATCAGCGGCCAGAGCCGGGTGCGCGCAAAACCGATGGCGGCGAATGCGCCTTCCATGCTGCGGTATGGGCTGCCCGACGCGATGAACAGGCCGTCGTAATTCCGCAGGATTTTTTCCGCATCGCGCTCCACGCATCCGGTGGCCACCCATTTGGATTCCATGCGGATGCCCAGCGCCTCCGCCGCGTGCCCCAGCGAGCGGTTGATGGCGTGATGCGTTTCGTACTCCGGATTGAAATCGCCAATTATGGCGATGCGTGCGGCGGCGTTCACGCAGGCACTCCGCACTCCGCGTAGATGCCGTCGAGCGCGCCCCACAACGCGTCCAGCACACGATCGGCGACGGCCAACGCCCGCTCAGTGTCCGGCATGGTTCTTTCGAGGACCGTTTCCCATTCCGCGGCGTGCCGCACGTCCGCGGTTTCGTGCACGGTGAAGTAGCGGACGATGGCCGGATCGCTTATACCGTAATGTTGCCGCAACCCGGCGATCTTGGATGCCGAAACGGCCGGCACCTGTTTCTCGTAGCAATAGAGTCCGGCCGCGGCCAGCCCCGTATGCATGCGCGCCACTTCGCGGTAAGTTTCGATCAGCGCGCGAACTTTTTGGTTGGGGGTCGCGCGGCGGATGGACCCGCCATCCACGCCCAGGCCCGCCGCAAACTGCAGCCAAAGCTCGGGGTGCGTTTCCGCGCCGCCTTCCTCCTCGGCCAGGTTGCCGGCGATCGCTTTGCGGACGTCCAGGTCCTGGCAACGGCAATGCATTTCGCTAAGGTACGCCGGAAACGCGCGCACGTGCGCGAAATATTGCGCGGCATAGAGTTGCAGGTCCGCTAGCGTGAGTTCGCCCTTAGCCCACGCCACGTAGAACGGATGCTGCAGCAGGTGTTTCGCTTCGATTTTTTCGTTGAGTCGTGCGATGAGTGAGTGCATGATATTCCATCAATGCTACCGCACTTCAGGGGCGGGATTCGTCGCGCGCGGGGCCTGAGCCCCGCTTTGATACACTCGAAGTTGGAACTCCCGGCGCGCAATTGATCCAACCTGCCATACGTGACCTGTTCCTCAGCCTGAGCCGTCACCCGGCTTTCCAGGAGTTACTCAGGCGCTTACCGTCCGGCGGCAACCTGTCGCTCTCCGGCCTGACCACCACCGCCAAAGCCATCTACTCCGTCTTGCTGTGGCAAATGACCGAGCGTCCGCTGGCCATCGTCGTGGACGGCAACAAGCGGGCCGAGGAACTGTTCGAGGCGGTAGAAACGTTCTACACCCTGCTGATCGGCAGCCGCGAAGCCGCGGGCCCGCAACTGCTTCCAGCGCTCGATGTGCTGCCGCTGCAGGGCATGTCGCCGCACGCCGAAATCTGCGAGCAGCGGGCCATCGGCTTGTGGCGCCTGGCTACCCGCCGCGTGCCCATCACCATCATGCCGGTGGCATCCGCGCTACTGCGCATCGAGTCCGGCGACTTCTACCGGCAACTCGCCCTCAACCTGCGCGTGGGCGACGAAGTGCCGTTGCAGGACGTAATCGCACATCTGGAAAGCATCGGATATGAGCGCCGCGAGCCGGTGGAAATGGTCGGCGAATATTCGGTGCGCGGCGGCATTCTGGATGTATTCTCACCGGAATCCGCCAAGCCCGTCCGCGTCGATCTTTTTGGCGACCTGATCGAATCCATTCGCCGTTTCGACGTGGAGTCGCAAAGGTCGATTACCAAGGTCGAAGACGCGCTGCTGCTGCCGTTGACGGAATACCGGAAATCGCGGCCGCTGCTGGGGGAACTTGCCGAAATGCTGCGGGAATCCGGCGTGGCCGCGCGCGATCTACCGACGCCGGGCGAAACGTTCCCCGGGTGGGAACTGGTGGTCCCCATGGTGGAACCGCGGCGCCACTCGGTGTTCGCACTGCTCGACCGGCCTCTGATCCTGTGGGACGAACCGGCGCAAGTGGCGGGCGCCGCCGGGCGTTTGTGGAAGCGGTTGGAGCAAACACCCGTGTCGCCGGCTTACGATCCAGCACGGGTTTTCTTCCACGCGGAGGAGTTGGAGGCGCAAGCCGCGGGCGTTGCGCACATCGCGATGGAAGAGCTTGAGGTGATCGCCGGGCAAGATACGGCTAGCGTCTACATCCCGACGCGCCCGTCGCTGGCCTTTCACGGCAACATGCCGGTAGCCATCGCGGAGGCGCGAAACCTGGCCGAAGCCGGCTCGCGCGTGGCATTTTTCGCGGAATCCACAGGCGCGGTCGAACGCGTTGCCGATATCTTCAACGAGTACGGTGTGCCCTATCAACTTGGACTGGAGCAATCCGACTCCACGCCGGAATACCTCGCCGGGCGCGCTTATATGGCCGGCGAGGTGGCCTCCATCTACCTGATCCGCGGCGCGGTGCGGCGCGGCGTGGTCTTCCGCGACGCGGGTCTAGCCATATTCGGCAGCGAGGACCTGTTCGACACGTCCGAACTGGTGTCGCGCGCGCCGGCGGGCAAATCCGCGCTAGCCACCTTTTCCGCCGACTTGATCGACCTGAAGCCCGGCGATTACGTGGTGCATGCCGAGCATGGCGTGGCCCGCTTCCTGGGCCTGCGCGAGATCGATCACGGCGAGGCGCAGGGCGATTACATGCTGCTCGAATATGCGGCCGGCGCGAAGCTTTACGTGCCGCTCACCCGCATGGACCTGGTGCAGCGCTTTCGCGGCGCCGGCGAATCGGCACCGGCGCTCGACCGCATGGGCGGCGCCACCTGGACCCGCACCAAGACCCGCGTCAAGGCCAAAATGCGCGATATGGCCGATGAGCTGCTGAAGCTCTACGCCAGCCGTAAGATGGCCGAAGGTTTCGCGTTTTCACACGACAGCAACTGGCAGCGCGAGTTCGACGACGCGTTCGAATTCACCCCAACGCGGGATCAACTCAACGCCATCAAGGACATCAAGCGCGACATGGAAAGCCCGCAGCCCATGGACCGCCTGCTGTGCGGCGATGTAGGTTACGGCAAGACGGAAGTGGTGATGCGCGCGGCGTTCAAGGCCATGGGCGATGGCAAGCAGGTGGCCGTACTGGCGCCCACTACCGTCCTCACTTTCCAGCACTTCGAAACCTTCAAGCGCCGCTTTCAACCTTTCCCCATTCGCATTGAAATGCTAAGCCGTTTTCGTACCGCCAAGGAGGTGAAAGCCGTGCTGGCGGATCTGGCGGAGGGCAAGGTGGATCTAGTGGTGGGCACGCATCGCCTGCTCTCAGCCGACGTTGTGTTTAGGGACCTAGGCTTGGTCCTTGTCGATGAGGAGCAACGCTTTGGCGTGAAGCATAAGGAGCGCCTGAAACATTTGAAACAGAGCGTGGACGTGATTAGCATGAGCGCTACTCCGATTCCGCGTACACTACATATGTCACTGCTTGGTTTGCGGGACATGTCGGTGATTGAGACGCCGCCCAAAGACCGGCTTTCGATTCAGACCATGGTCGCGCATTTTCAGCGGGATTTGATTAAGTCTGCGTTGGAACTGGAATTAGGCCGGGGAGGCCAAGTCTATTTCCTGCATAACCGCGTGGACTCAATTTGGGCGCGTGCGGCATTCTTGCAGGAGCTCGTTCCCACGGCGCGTATCGGCGTCGGGCATGGCCAGATTGGCGAAGCGGAGCTGGAGAAAACCATGCTCAAGTTCATGCAACACGAATATGACATTTTCGTATGCACGACTATTGTAGAAAATGGCTTAGATATCCCGTTAGCAAATACTATTATTATAGAAAACGCCGAACGCTACGGACTCGCCGAGCTATATCAGCTCCGCGGGCGTGTGGGGCGCTCGAACCGCCGCGCGTACGCCTATTTGATGGTGCCGCCGGATACCGAACTGAGCGAAGTGGCGCGCAAGCGACTGGCGGCGCTGAAGGAGTTCAGCGACTTGGGCGCCGGGTTCAAGATCGCCGCGCTCGACCTGGAACTGCGCGGGGCGGGCAACTTGCTGGGCGGCGAGCAGCACGGCCACATCAACGCCGTGGGCTTCGACATGTATGTGCGCCTGTTGGAGGAGACCGTACGCGAGCTGAAGGGCGAGGAAGTGCCGGCGGAGATTCATTCCAGCCTGAACCTGGGCCTGGACATCCGCATTCCCGCGGATTATATCGCGGATGAAAACCAGCGGCTGCGTGCCTACCGCCAGATCGCCAACGCCGGCACGCCCGCCGACCGCGAGCGCATGGAGAAGGAACTGGAAGACCGCTACGGACCGGTGCCCGATGCGGTGCGCAACCTGTTGGAATACTCCGGACTGAAGACGGCCGCCGAGAAGCTGGGGATCGAAGTGATCGACCGCCGCCATACCCAGCTCAGTGTGAAGTTCCACCCGGAGACGCACATCGATCCGGCGCGGCTGATGAACTTGGTGAGTCAAACAAGAGGTGCGCAATTCACGCCGGCGGGGGTGCTGATTCTGCCGCTGGATGGCGCCACGTCTCCCGCCGAAATCCTGGCCTTCCTAAAGCAGCGCTTCGACCAGTTGGTGGCATAGGCTTTAGCCTGTGAAGGCGAGCTTCGCTCGCCCCTTTGTTAGAATTGTAAGCACGATGGCGTTTCGCGTATTCCTCAGCTACAGCCTCGATCCCGCTGAGTTGGCGTTAGCGTGGCGATTACAGACTCTCGCGGCAGCACACGGTATTGAGATGTACGTGCCCCAGCATGGAAACGGCGGCGCTGCGGCCGGCGCAGCGACAGTGCAGCAGGCCATTGATCGCGCCGACTGTGTGCTGGCGATCATAACGACTGCCGTCAGTCAAATCGTTCAGCATGAACTGCGCTACGCGCTGAAACGTCAGAAGCTCGTCATTCCGATTGTGCGTACGGATCTCGCCGGTCACCCGCTTCTGGCCGGATTCGCTGAATAAGGAATGACCGGTGCGGATCGCCGTCTTCGATGCTTCCCCGCTCATCAACCTTACGCAGCTGAACCTCGCCAGCGAACTGACACTTTTCTTTGACCGAGTGTACGTGCCCCGCGCCGTCCAGGAAGAATTGAACAAGAAAGGAAGATTTCGCTGTCGCTTGAATAAGCTTTACAGCACGGGATTCTTCGCGAGTTGCATGGCCGCGGATGCGTTCAACTTGCGGCTGCTCCGGGACCAGCTAGATAGGGGCGAAGCCGAGGCTCTCATTCAGGCACAAGAGAGACAGGCCCTATTCTTTATTGGAGATGAAAGGCGCGCTCGTACGATCGCAACCAGCATGGGTCGGACGGCCGTCGGCACGCTGCGCCTTCTGGCGCGTCTCAACTTAGAAGGGCGGGCCCGAGATTTATCTGGCCTCGTGCGGATATTACGCCACGACCTCGACTTTCGCGTATCCGATGAGATTGTGCAGCGGGCGATTGAGCTTGCTGCGAAACCCATCTAATCGCCTCCGGTATAATAACTCAGAATGGCAACTGCCGCGTTGGCAATCGCGCATGTCGAGGGCTCGTTGCTTCCGGCTTTTATGCTAACCCGCCTGCCGGAGGGTAAGTTAGCCGCGCCGGTTATTATACCTCCCCGTACGAATTTCCCGTTGAAGGACAGCCCAACTCCAACCTGATGGAGCACTGCGCCGGAATCTGGAACACTTCCTTGCCGCAAAGACCTATCGCCAACTGGGCGCAATCATCCACGGGGAGCGCGACTTCGCGGCGGCGCGCGAGTGGTGCCTCAAGTCTCTCGCCATCAAGGAAAAGAAGGGCAACCTGCGCGACGCCAGTAGCACGTATCACCTACTCGGCATGATTGCCCAGCGGGAGCGGGATTTTCCGGCAGCGCGGGAGTGGTACCTGAAATCCCTTGCCATCAACGAGACGGCTGGCAACCTGCTGGAAGCCGGTATGAATTACCGCCAACTCGGTACGCTCGCCGAGACGGAGGGACACTTTGCGTCGGCGGGAGGGTGGTACGTTAAATCGCTAGCCATCAAGGAGAAGCAGGGCGACCTGCATGGCGCAGCCGGGATCTACAACCAACTGGGCGTCGTGTCAGCAGCGCGGCGAGATTTTCCGGCAGCGCGGGAGTGGTGGGCGTCTCGGAGAAGGAGGGCGACCTGCACTTCGCAGCCAGCACCTACAGTGGTCTGGGCGTCCTCGCCGCCCTGCAAGATAGGTTCGAAGAGAGCGGGAGATGGTTGGTTCGCTCAATCGCCACGCTCCTCCAGGACAAACAAAAGCTCGAAGCCATCTGGCGCGACGCCAACCTCGGAGCCTTCCCCACGGAGCCCAACGAATGACCCCTCTCGACGATGCCACCGCCATCCAAATCCTGACGACCATTGCCCAAGCCCGCCTGGGCCCCACCGCGCCCGACATGGCCCCCACGCCGGACATCCGCGCCGCTCTGGCCGCCGCCTTCGACAATCCCGCGCCCACCGGAGCCACCGAAGGCGACCTGGCCCGGGCCGCGCTCGACCTGCTCTCCCAGAACCCCGCCTACGCCGAGCCGATCCGCGTCATGGCCAGCCTAGCCGCCCGCCGCTAGCCAGCGCTTTCTCGACCCGGCATCGGCCATCGCCCTCACTACCGCCGCCCTGCTGGTGCTCCAGACGCGCGTCAAGTTCAAGCGCGATCATACCGGCAAGTGGTCCTTCGAGGCCGACAAGAAGGCCTTGAGCGACGGCACGCTGAAGCTGCTCGTCCAGCACCTCCTCTCGCTGCTCCGGCCGAACACCGGCATCTGAGCTATATTGACCGCATTATCCCGGCCGAGTGAGCAATAGTGACCAGACTGGGCTACCTGCAACTTGCTATTTCAGTAGAGGAGACGTTACCGTAGGGGGGACCGTGATGGCTAGAGTAGTGCGCATGACCCCCCGGGTCTGCGATAGACTCACACGGCGCGACGTCGCGCCGACTAAGCAACGCCAAATAGCGATATTGGCCTACAAGCTCTGGCTCTCCCGGGGTTTTCGAAACGGATCGCCGCAAGAGGATGGCTGCGGGCCCGGAGAGAGGTGGGCCGGCAGCGGCTGCGTGCCTGATGCGAATTCTACTGTATAACCCCGACAACGGCGTGACCGCGAACTTCATGCCGCATCTCTGGATGTTTCTGCTGCAGGCCCTGACGCCCGCGGAGCACGAAGTGCTGCTGATCGACGGCAACACGCAACCGATGAGCGACGGTGAGATCGTGCAGTTCGTGCTCGCCAAGGGCATCGGACTAGTGGGGATTGGCGCGATGACCCGCATGATCGCGAAAGCGTACCGCGTGGCCGACGCGATTCGCGCGGCCGGCGTGCCCGTGGTCATGGGCGGTCCGCACGTCACCGAGTTGCCGGACGAAGCGCTGGGCCGCGACGGCGGCCCGCGCCACGCCGATTCCGTCGCGCTGGGTGAGGCGGACGAAACCTGGCCGAAGATCGTCGCCGACGCAGCCCGCGGCGCATTGAAAGAGCGCTACGTGCCTGTGGACGCCTTCGGCCAGGAGCACAAACCCGACCTGCAAGGCTATCCGAAAATCCCTTGGGACAAGCTCGATATCGACCAGTTCAACCGCATTCCCGGCTTCGTCCGCCCTATCATGGAGCACTTCAAAACCGAGTGGGAAACGTTCCACATCATCCCCATCGAATCCGGCCGCGGCTGCCCTTACGGCTGCGAATTCTGCACCGTCACGGGATTCTTCGGCGATTCGATCAGATTCCGATCCAACCAAAGCATCGTGGATGAGTTGCTGCTGTTGAAAGCGCGCGCGCGCCGCTCCAAGGGGCAGGTGGCCGTGTTCTTTGTGGACGACAACTTCGCCATCAACGGGAAGCGCACCAAATCGCTGTTGCGCGACATCGTCGCGGCTAACGCGCAAGTCTCGTGGGTGGGGCAGATCAGCGCCAACCTGTTGCGCGACGAAGAGCTGGTGGACCTGATTGCGGATTCCGGGGGCCGTTGGATCTTCATCGGCATGGAGTCGCTGGACCCGGCGAATCTGGCCAGCGTCAACAAGAGTTTCAACAAGCCCAGCGAGTATGCCGCGGTGCTGGAGCGGTTGGCGCGGCGGAACATCTATGCGATCACGTCGTTCATCTTTGGCCTGGATAACGACCGGGCGGGAGTTGCCGAGCGCACCCTGAGCCAGATGCGGGAGTGGCCGCCGGTGCTGCCGGTGTTCGGACAGATCACGCCGTTTCCGGCGACACCGCTTTACACGCGCCTGGAGAAAGAGGGGCGGCTGACACGGCCCAAGCACTGGCTGGATTTCGCTCCGTTCCACATGGCGCACACGCCCTTGCGCATGAGCGTCGACGAGGTGCAGGACGAAGTGCGCTACGCCTGGACGAACGCCTACAGCGCAACGGCCACGCGCGCGGCGATCGATTCGATGGCCGACGAGCCGGCGCCGTACAAGATCAGCCATCTGATCGCACGGTTGTTCTTCCGCGGGATCTATTTCCCGAACAAGGGTGCTTGGGCGTGGGTGAAGGCGATCGCCGAGAATCGGGGCACGATTGCGCATGTGGTCAGGCAGTGCTTCACGAATTGGCGGGGGAGCCGGGCGGCGGTTGGAGAGCTAAGCTTTGACCAGCCGGTGCCGCGTCCTGTGTCGGGGGATTAGCACGGCACTCGTTTCACGCCAAGACGCAAGGGACCGCAAAACGCTAAGAAGACAGGAAGAACGGCCACCGGGCACACCAGGGTTACGGTATAATCCTTGACGTGAAAAGTTACGCGCGCGGCCCCGCATTGCCGCTTCTCGAAAAGACCTTCGGCCAGGTGCTTGCCGATTCGGTGAAACGCAATCCGTCCGGCGACGCACTGGTCGCGCGCCATCAAGGAGTGCGGCTCTCTTATAAAGACCTGCGGGAGAACGCACTGCGCACGGCGCGCGGGTTGTGGGGGCTGGGCATACGGCCGGGCGACCGCGTGGGGATGTGGGCGTGCAACTGCGTCGAGTGGGTTTATCTACAGCTTGCCACGGCGATGACCGGCTCGGTGCTGGTGAACGTCAACCCCGCGTATCGCGCGCACGAGCTGCGGTATGTGCTCCGGAAGTCCGGCATGCAGGCCATCTTCCTGCATGAGCGGGACGCGCGGGTAGGGTACCTGGACATCCTTAACGAAGCGAGCAAGGGGCAGGATCTGGCCCTCGGGCACATCGTGCCGCTAGGCACGGACGCGTGGAACGACATGCTGGCGCGCGGCGCGGACGTGCCCGCGCTCGATCCATCGCCGGAGGATGTGGTCAACATCCAGTACACGTCCGGCACGACCGGTTCGCCGAAGGGCGTGCTGCTGACGCATCGCAACCTGGTGAATAACGCGTACGTGGTAGGGCGGGCGATGATGACGACGGCCGCGGACAGGCTGTGTTCGCCGGTGCCGCTCTATCACTGCTTCGGCTGCGTGATGAGCTCGCTGCTGGCGATCGTGTACGGCATCCCGCTGGTGATGCCGGCGGCGCAATTCGATCCGCTGGCCACGCTGCAGGCGATCGCCGCGGAGCGGTGCACGCTGATCTACGGCGTGCCCACCATGTTCATCGCGGAGCTGGATCATCCGGATTTTTGCAAATACGATATGAGCACGCTGCGGAGCGGGATTATGGCGGGCGCGCCGTGTCCCGTGGAAGTGATGAAGCGCGTGGTGACGGAGATGCACTGCGGCGGGATGACGGTGGCTTATGGGCAGACGGAGACGTCGCCGGGAATCACCATGTCGGCGGCGGACGATAGCCTGGAACATCGCGTGGCAACCATCGGCCGGGCGCTACCCGAGACGGAGGTGAGGATTGTCGCGCCGTGGAACGATGAGGTGCTCGACACCGGCGAACGCGGGGAGCTATGCGCGCGCGGGTACCTGGTGATGAAAGGCTACGATCGGGAGCCGGAAGCGACGGCGCGGGCCATCGATGCGGATGGGTGGCTGCGTACGGGCGACCTGGCGGTGATGCGCGACGACGGATACTTCCACATCGCGGGCCGGTTGAAGGAGATGATCATTCGCGGCGGCGAGAACATCTATCCGCGGGAGATCGAGGAGTTTCTGCATCGGCATCCGAAGATCGCGGATGTTTACGTGGTGGGGCTGCCGGATGCGCGGCTGGGCGAAGCGGTGCTGGCGTGGATCAAGCTGAAGGTGGGTGAGCGGATGACGGAAGACGAGGTGCGCGATTACTGCCGGGGGCAGATCGCGCACTTCAAAATTCCGCAGTATCTACGATTCGTGGACGCCTTCCCCATGACGGTGACGGGCAAAGTGCAGAAGTTCCGCATCCGCGAGCAGGAGATCGAGGCGCTGGGACTGCAGGCGGCGGCGGAGATCAAGACCGCATAGCAATCAGCTATCAGCTTCGGTGTGCCGCGGCTGCCGCTGCGCCCTTTTCTATGGGCGCTCCTACCAGGTTGCCCCACTCGGTCCAGGAGCCGTCATAGTTGGTGACGTTGTTGAAGCCCAGCAGGTATTTCAGCACGAACCAGCTATGGCTGGAGCGCTCGCCGATGCGGCAGTAGGCGATGACGGGCTGCGAGCCATCGATGCCTTCCGCGGCGTAAAGGGCGCGGAGTTCGTCCGCCGTCTTAAAAGTGCCATCCTCATTGCAGGCCTTGCCCCACGGGATGCTGCGGGCGCTGGGGATGTGTCCGCCGCGCTGGCAGGTTTCGGGCAATCCGGGAGGCGCCAGGATCTCACCGCTGAATTCCTGGGGACTGCGCACGTCCACGAGACCGGCCGCGTGCGCGGAGACGGCCGCCTGCACTTGCGGCAGGAAAGCGCGTAGGGAGAGATCGGGGTCCGCGGCCTGATAGTGCGCCCGGTGGACATGCGGCGTGCCGGTGGCCAGTTCGCGGCCTTCGGCCAGCCACTTCTTCCGCCCGCCATTCATCAGGCGCACATCGTGGTGACCGTAGATTTTGGCCTGCCAAAACGCCCAGGCGGCGAACCAGTTGTTGTTGTCGCCGTAGATCACCACCGTCGTGGCGGGCGTGATGCCGGAAGCGGCCATCAACTCTTCAAACTGCTGTTTGGACAAGATGTCGCGCCGGACGGTATCGCAAAGCTGGGAGTTCCAGGCCCAGGCGATGGCGCCGGGGACGTGGCCTTCGTCGTAGGCTTTGGTGTCCACGTCGACTTCGACGATGCGGACTTCGGGGTCGGTGGCGTGAGCGGCTGCCCAATCCGTGCTGACGAGGGTTTCGGGGTGTGCATACGTTGCCATAAGGGGGTCTCCTCCAATAACCTACTAATTATATCGATTGTTGGACGATTATGCAGCAACGTGGGAGGGGAGATTCAATGTGAGACAGGGACAGGCCTGGAGGCCTGTCCCAAATCGGTCGGGGCCTATTCGCTCTGGAGGTCGTCGATCAAGAGGTATACCGGATTGTCGACCAGACTAATGGCGACGATACCGCTCACCGCAATTGTTTGCTGCACCCACGCCTCACTGGTGTTGCCGGTGACCATACCAAGGACTCCGCCATCCGCGCCGTAAGCGATTATGGCGTACGGATAGCTTGGATTGGCGCCCCCGGAAACCCAGAGCGACACGCTCGTCGTGCTCTTCCCGACATAGATCAGTTCCGGCGTCTCGGGGACACCGCCTCCGGAGTATCCACTCAGGTTGTTGAAGGCCAGGAAATTCGGCGGCGAGTGCGCTGCCACGCCAAAATTCGAACACACATTGAGGATGGCTCCTCCGTTGGGCGCCGGCGCTTCAAATCCCGCGTACTGTTCGGGTCCGATCAATGGTGAGGTTTCGTCGAAGTCACAAGGCGCAGTGACGTTGTCGAAATTCGTCAGGCCTTTGGTGTCCGAGATGGGGTGCTGTTTGATGAGCAGCATCGTGGCCTTAATGCTCTCGGCCGACAACGCGTTCGCCAATACGGACGGAAAGTTCGCTTGGGCGGCGGCGAGCCGCTGAGCGAGTTCGGCAGGCGAAGGCAAAGGCGTGCGGCTCCCGCCGTGGGTCTGCGCCTTTACCGGCAGGCCGGTGAGAACGAGCGCGGCGGCTAGCGCGGCGCGTACGAACAGCTTCTGCGTTGTTATCATAGAATCCTCCTGTGTCTGAAGTGAAAGTGTCTGAAAGTGCTGACTTCAGGGAATCTTACGCCGTTGTCCCACATTTGTCAATGCCTTTTGTTGACGCCTGCCGGACGGGCAGCAAGCCTGCCCATTTCACCGTTTGTTTACAACGGTGTCTAGAAAGCCGGCGTTAGGGAGAGAGGAAGGCGCGAGAGCGCCTGCCGCGGCGGTTTCTAACTTGTTCTTTTCGATTTCGCGGATCCGGCCCCGGCAGTCTGTGCGAAATTATACATTTTTTGCGGAGCCCGTGTCGCGCTCGTTCGAAGGGCCGGGAGCTGTTGGAAAATCCCGCGGTCTTACGCTTTTGACTTATTCAGGAGCTAAGCGTGCGGCAGTAAGTTTCATCGGAAGGCTGCCGGAGTTTAGGTCGGACTGTTCGAAGTCACTCGCGGCAAGATACAAGACGATTCGTGGCCGGCTGTTGGATTAAGGATTAGGAGAGCCCGGATTGACGGGCAGCGGCTCCATCGGCAATCGAGAATCGGGAAAGCCGCGGACTAACTTAAATGTCCGTTCCCACCGCGTGCGCGTGAAGAAGTGCTCGCCGAGATCGACAAAGTGCCTGAGCGTTGAGCCGGCCGATTCTCCCATCAGATCCTCGGTCGGCGCCTTGTACGACCAATAGATCAAGACGGGCTTGCCTATGATGTTCTCTCTTGGAACAAATCCCCAATAACGGCTATCCGATGAATTGTCGCGATTGTCGCCCATTGCAAAATAGCGGTTGGGCGGTACGATCACCTCGCCGGCGGTGACATCGCGTTCGAGCATTTCGCGTTGCGCCTGTTGCGCCAGCTCTTCTTTCACGGGGCGGCAACAGGGAGTCGGAAAATTATCGAGCGCCGGGTCATATGCATACTTGTGGTACACGTACGGTTCGTTGAGTCCGACTCCGTTTCTATAAACGATACCGTGGTCGATTTTCAAGTGATCTCCGGGGATTCCAATCAGCCGCTTGACCAATGTCAAATTGAGATCGGGGGGATAGCGGAAGACGATGATGTCGCCATGCTTCGGATCTTGATACGGGAGGAAACGCTTACTCCACGCATCGGCCGGCGCGTAGGCCAATTTGTCGACCAACAAGTGGTCGCCCACCAGCAGCGAGTCTTCCATGGAGCCGGTGGGAATTACGAACGCCTGCGCCAGGGTGGTTGTTCCAAATAACAAGAGGGCGATGGTGACGGCCCACTCGGCGACGGTCGCTCGGCTTCGGTGTTTCGAGGTCTTTTTGCTTGAGGGCACGGTTTGGTCCTATTATCGCTCATGGGGCGTCCTGGGAGGCAGTCACCGGCTAAAGCCCGTGCCACCTTCTACGCCAAGTCGAATTTTTCCTGGTGCAGTAGCGGGTCGCTCTTCACCAGCACGGTGCGGCCGAGGATTTCTTCGATCTCCTGCAGATAAGAATTCTGGTTGGACTTCAGCACCTTGGCGACTTCGGGGTTGACGCGCAGCATCACGCTGTTGCCCTCCACCGCGCGCGCGATCTTTTGCGCTTCCACCAGGATCTCGCCGATCACGGTTTGCACACTCTTCACATAGCCCGAGCTCTCGCAATAGGGGCATGGCACGCACAGCGTGCGCTCCAGGCTTTGCTTGACGCGTTTGCGGGTGATGGCCACCAGGCCAAAATCGTTGAACTGCAGAATCTTGTAGGGGGCGCGGTCGGCGCGCATGGCTTCTTCGAGAACCTGCATCACTTTCTGGCGATTCTTGCGCTCATCCATATCGATGAAATCGACCACGATGATGCCGCCCAAGTCGCGCAGGCGGATCTGGCGCACGATTTCCTTGATGGCGTCCGTATTGGTTTTGACGATGGTATCTTCCAAACGGTTGGATTTGCCCACATATTTGCCGGTGTTGACGTCGATGGCCACCAGGGCTTCGGTCTGATTGATGACGATGTGGCCGCCGGTCTTGAGCCAGACCTTGGGGCGCAGCGCTTTCTCGAGTTCCGAGGTAATGCCGTACTCGTCGAAGATGGGCGCGGCGCGGGTATACAGCTTGACGCGGCTGACCAGCGCGGGCTGGAAGCGCTGCACGAAGCCCAGCACATTTTCGTAGACTTCTTCGTTGTCGACCCACACGCTCTTGAACGTGGAAGTGAACTGATCGCGGAGAATTCGCTCGACGACATCCAGGTCGTGGTGGATGAGGGCGGGAGCGGGGCGCTTTTCGGCCTTCTGGCGCATGTCCAGCCAGAGGTTGTAGAGGAAGAGCATGTCGGCGCGGAGCTCTTCTTCGGTGCGGCCGTCGCCGGCGGTGCGGACGATGTAGCCGCCGGGGATGCCGGTGCGGTTGGCTTGCAGGACGCGCTTCAGGCGGAGGCGCTCTTCGTCGGAGGGGATTTTGCGGGATACGCCGATGTGGTCGACGGTGGGCATGTAGACCAGGAAGCGGCCGGGGAGGGCGATGTGGGAGGTGATGCGGGCGCCTTTTTGGCCGAGGGGCTCCTTGGCGATTTGGACGATGATTTCCTGACCTTCGCGGAGAAGATCGCTGATGGAGGGGGTGCCGGACTTTTCGAGCCGGACGGGTTCGGGACGGGCGACTTGACGGGCATCGGGGCGGGCGTCGGGCCGCTGCTCCGGTCGCCGGACGGCAGGCGGAACCGCTGGCCCCACCGGCTGGGGATCGCCGCCGTCGGGCCGGCCGCGGCGCCGCATGCGGCGGGAGAGGCGGTGCGGGTAGCGTCCGCCCTGCTCGCGGAGGGTGGCGGTGAGGCTGGTGGGGATGCGGGCAGGCTCGGGGCCTAGCTGCTCTTCGGAAATGGGTTCGACATCGCCATGCGCCTCCTCGGCCAGCTCGGCGTCGATGAGCTCGGCGGGGTCGGAGGGCTCGACGGAGGCGATGGCTTCGGGAGCTTCTTTGGATTCGGGCGGTTCGACGGGTTCGACAGGCTCGGCGAATTCGGTGGCTTCAGGACCTTCGGCTGGCTCCTCTGGGGTGGTGGCGGCGGCTTCAGGAATTGCAGCGGCTTCCGCGGGTAGAGGGGCGGTTTCAGGCTCCGGGGTAACGAAAGCGACGGGTTCGGGAATGCCGGCGGATTCCGGTTCTGGCACGGCTTCGACCGTTTCGGGGGGATCCGGAAGGCAGGCGGAACTGCCTGCCCCACCTGCCTCACTGTGGGAGACTGGTGCGATCGGCTCACCGCGGTATTTGGCGAGCGACTCGCCGGGGAGGACGACGATATCTTCCGCGGCATCTTCCGGCATCTCGGGCTCGGCTTCTTCCGCTTCTTCAGGCGTGGGTGCGGGCGGCGGGTCGGCGGGAATGTGTTGTCCCGGCGAGAAGTATTTGGATTCCGGCAAGCCGCGGCCCTTGGGACGGCGGCGGCGACCGCGGCGGCCTCCGCGGCGATCGCGATCGCGTTCGTCGTTGCGGCGCGCGAACTGCTCGGGGGCGGACAGCGGCGCGGGCGGCGGGGCAGAAACAAGTGTTGCAGCCGCGACGTCCGGCCCCGCGGGCGCTTCGGCGGGCTCAGGCCCGGGCAGGCTGGCTACCGGAGCGTCGATCGGGACACTGCTTGGGGCAAGGCTGGGGGCGGGCGCGAGGGACGGCGGCAGGGCGCCCGCTGGGCCCGGCCCTTTTTCCATCTTGAGGACTTTTTCTTCGACGCTGGTTACGATCTTATCGTACTCGTCGTTATCCTCGAAGAAATCGGATACATATAGGAACGCGTCGCGATCGAGGCCGATGTCCACGAAGGCGGACTGCATGCCGGGTAGCACGCGCGTGACCCGTCCTTTGTGGATACTGCCGGCGAGGGAATACTCTTTTTCGCGCTGGTAATAAACTTCGACAACTTGATCGTCCTCGAGGACCGCCACCCGGGTTTCATGGCGATTCGCAGAAACAATTAACTCTTTTGACATGCATGCTCCTCCGTTGGGAACCGGCGCGGACCGGTACGGGAGGAAGGCGGTTACCCTGCGTGGGTCTCAAGCGGCGCCCTGCGAACCGGGCATCGAGCGCCATGGAACATGTAAGAAGCTCACGCTGGCCGGGGCGCCACCACTGGGTACACAGGCTGAAGCCTGTGCTACCACCGGCCGGGGAACCACTCCCTCGCCGAAGCTCGGCGCCGGAGGGTGCGCATCCGGCGCGTTTTCCCTCCGGGAGTCTCAAACGGCTCCCAACAAAAACTTTATTATGGCTGCCGGCATACAGGCCGGCCGCCGGATTAATTTACAAACCTTCTGAGCCGGACGTTATTGACCAGCCCCAACATCAAGAAATTCGACAACACACTCGACCCGCCGGCGCTCATCAGGGGCAGCGGAATTCCGGTCACCGGCATCCGGCCCACTACCATCCCCACGTTCACCAGCACATGAAACAAAAGCAACGCGGCTACTCCCATGCAGAGATACATGCCGGCCTTATCGGAGGCCGTTTGGGCGTTCTGTACAATCTGCATGATCAACACAAAATACAACGCCAACACCACAATCACGCCGACAAATCCATGCTCCTCGGCGAAGGCCGAGAAGATAAAATCGGTATGCGGAACCGGGAGGAACCGAAGCTGCGTCTGGGAGCCTAGTGTCACTCCTTTACCCCACATACCGCCGTTGCCAACTGCAATCTTGGATTGGATCAACTGGTACCCGTTGCCGCGCGGATCGCGGTCGGGATCCAGAAAGCTGACCAATCGCGCTTTCTGATAATCCTTCAAAACAGTCCAACCGGCCGGGAGCACCAGCAAGACCACTACGCCGATGGCGATCAAATACTTCCGGCGCATGCCCGCCAAAAACATCCCGACAATCAGGACCGGCACATAGGTTAATGCCGTTCCCAAGTCCGGCTGCTTCATGACCAAAGCCATTGGCACCAAAACCAGCCCCGCGATCTTAGCCATGTCGCGGCCTTCCAGATCTTCGCTTTTCAACTCAGTCAGGAAGCGGGCTACTAACAATATTATCACCAGTTTTACGAATTCCGACACTTGCAAATGAAAGCCGCCGGCCACCGGGATCCAGCGCCGGGAGCCGAAGGCTTGCTTGCCGATCACCAGGACCGCGAGCAGGGCGACCACGGATAAACCGTACATCGGGAAGACATGGTTCATCAGGGTGTGGTAATCGATAGCGACGGCCAGCCACATGAGGAGGAGCCCGGCGGAGATGTAAACAATCTGCTTCCACCAGGCGTCTTGCCAGACCGTCCCACGGGTGGCGCTGTAGATCTGCAGGACGCCCACTCCACAGATGACCAGGGAGATGACGAGGAGGGTCCAGTCGAGGTCGCGGGGTCTTAGGTAGCGAGTCATGGGTGGGTGCGGGCCGACGCGGCGGCGCGGCGATGCGGCGGCGCGGCGATCCGGGCCTCGGCGTCGTCCGAGCTGAAGTAGGCTGCTTCGATGATTGGCGATTCGGTCCTGGGTGGCGGTGGAACAGGCAAGCCGAAGCGCAGGAACTCGGTGGTCTTGGTCTCCGCGTCGCCGCGCCGCCGCGTCTCCGCGTCGGCCGCCAACCGGGCTTTCTTATCGAAATACGCCTTCAGCACGTCGCGCGAGATGGGCGCGGCCAGAGGGCCTTCCGCGCCGTGTTCGAACAGCGATACGACCACTATTTCGGGCGCCTCGCGCGGCGCGAAGCCCACGAACCAGGCATTGTTTTTGAACTCCTTTCCGGTTTTGCCCTTCAGGAATTCGTCGGAGGCAAGCTGGGCCGTGCCGGTCTTGCCGCACACGTTGAGGCCGGGAAGTTGCGCGCGGACGCCGGTACCGCCCTCGTTCACCACGCCGTAGGTGCCATAGATGACTTTGGCGACATTGTCCGGCGAAAGCGGCCAACTGCGCTCCTCATACTTGCCGCCCTTAACCAAGTGCGGCTGATGCCAGAGGCCGCCGTTGATGAGCCAGCTATAAGCGCGCGCCAGTTGCATGGGTGTCACCGTTACGGCGCCTTGGCCGATGGCCACCGAGATGGTTTCACCGGCGTACCACTTCTCGCGGAAGTTGCGGATCTTCCAGGCCGAAGAGGGCACCACGCCTTCGGCTTCGTGCGGCAGGTCGATACCGGTTTTTTGGCCCAGTCCGGCTTGGTTGGCGTAGAATGCGATTTTATCGATGCCGGTGCGGTCGCCCACGTTATAGAAGTAGACGTCGCAGGATTGCACGATGCCCCTATGCAGGGAAACGGCTCCATGGCCACCTTTGATGTGACACTTATGATAGTGGCCGTAAAACGTTGCACCGCCGGCGCAATGCACGGTGAACTGGTCGTCGATGGCGCCGGATTCCAGACCCGCTATGGCCACGATGGGCTTGAACGTGGATCCGGGCGCATCCTGGGCTTGAATGGCGCGATTGAGCAGGGGATGGTCGGGGTTGTCGGCGATTTCCCGCCAGTCGGAAGACTTGATGCGCACGGCGAACTTGTTGGGATCGAAGGTGGGGCGGCTGACCATGGCCAGCACCTCGCCGGTGCGCGGATCCATGGCGACCACCGCGCCGTTCTTGCCTTCCATGGCGAGTTCGGCGACGGCCTGCAAATCCAGATCGAGAGTGAGCTGCAGGTCCTTTCCGGGGATGGCTTCCTTATTGTCGAGCGTCCGGCGGGTCTTGCCCCGGTTATCCACCACCACCTGAACCGCGCCATCCTTGCCCATGAGGGTGTCGTTGTACTGGCGTTCGATGCCAAACTTGCCGATCACGTCGCCCTGGCTGTATTTCGCGAAGTCGGGCGCATCCAATTCCTGCTCGCTGATTTCACCGGTGTAGCCGATCACGTGCGCGGCGAATCCGTTTTGCGGGTAGAGGCGGCGCTGCGCGTGGATGAGTTCCATCTCGGGGAAGAAATCGCGGTGCGAATCGACGAAGGACAACTCGGCGGGCGTGAGTTCCTCTTTGATGATGATGGGATCGTATTTGGGCCGGGAGGTGTAGCGCTGGACGCGCGCCGCCAAGTCGTCGTAGTCGAGATTCAGGCCGGCGGCGATGGTGCGCAAGTGTTCGGTCTTCAAGTTCTCGCGGGTCAGAATGAGGCTGTACGAAGAATGGTTGTCGACAATGACGCGGCCGTCGCGGTCCAGGATTTTGCCGCGCGGCGCGGGAATGGGCAGGGACTTGATGCTGTTGCGTTCGGCCTGCTCGTTGTAGATCTGGGGGTTTTGGACCTGCAGGCTCCAGAAGCCGGTGATGAGGAACAAGAAGATGAGGACGCCGGTATACTGGAAGACGGCGATTTTCCCGGCGGCGAATTTGACGTCTTCGCGGCGGGACTGTTTGTCGGGCAGCTTGGGCTGATGGTCGAGTTCCGGACCGATGCTGGGCGGGTTCACGAAAGTTGGGAGCTTTCTGTATTCATTGTAGCAGGAGGGGGGCCGGGTAGTGGGGTCATAGCGTGGATACGGTGCTTGGATCGCGACCGAGGATTATCATAAGGCGGAACGGTTATCCGTATATTTCCGTCGAGGCTTTTTGGGTGGAGGAAATTGCGTGTCAAGGTGTGCTGATCCAGACGCAACAGTCCGCTGACGCCCCCCAAGCACCAAAAAGAGGAACTCGCGTTCCGGTGGGCCGCCGAAGACAGCGTTAAACAGCGTTAAGATGATTTTCGAGGACCGCAGCCACACGCTACCGGCTACGCTCTCAGAACAACTTTTGCGAAAGGTCCTAGAACATAGCTGAAGATCCGGTATGTTTGCTTTGGTTAACGTTGCTCCGGGGCCGAGCGCAGGCGTATACCGGAGTAATGCGCTGTACAGCCATGCTGGCGCCTAGCCTTCTCTTCATCATGCCCGTCCCGATCAGTTTTGGTCAGGATGGAAGCCATCTGCCGAGCTTGGAAGCCGGACATACCGGCGGCTACACCAATGGCCGATTTCGGACTGCGTTTACCATCGGCGAAAAAGCGACCTACCTTATGGCATACCGGGATGGCGCTGCCCTCTTCCTGGCGTCTCCAAGCGACGCGCACCCGGCACAGGAGCGCCTCTACCGCCTCTATCCGCGCGTATTGACGTTGGGCGAGATTACCAGGGCGGTTGACGCATTCTACGGGCTACCCGAAAACGCAGCGGTTCCCATCATGGCGGCAATTACTGCCTCAGCCATGCGCACTGCGGGAATGGACGAGGCCGCAATTCAGGATTGGATTTTACGTAACCGCTACGCGGCGAACGGCGTGCATTGAACTTAAAGGGGGGGCGACGGGCCGTATCTTTTTTTGGTCGCAGATTGCCAATCTCCACACTAAAGCACCACTACCTGGGGCCGAGCGGAACGTTGGGGGGGCCTTAGCGTTTTGCGGGAACCGCTCCCTAACGGTCGCGGCTCGGTAACGAATCGGTCGCGGCTCGGTAACGAATCGGTCGCGGCTCGGTAACGAATCGGTCGCGGCTCGGTAACGAATCGGTCGCGGCTCGGTAACGAATCGGTCGCGGCTCGGTAACGAATCGCTAACCGCGGGCGGAACCGCCTGCGCCACAAAGCAAGAGCAGCCATTGCGCAGGGGAATAACCTAACTTATGCAGATTGTAGCGGAACTCAATTAGTGCAGCATTAGTGACTAACATTTGTTGTTTTCAACTATTGCGCTTTCATGTATGATCTAATAATCAGCGCATTAGTACTTGGAGACACCGATGACGAAATTACAAACCGCTCAGATATTCGTGGAGGGAGCCCGGCTTGCGCGCGGCGTCCTCCTGGGACTGTGTTTGCTATCGGGCGTGGCGCATGCCATGGATTGCTCGAACCTTCCGACTTCGTTCACCGGGAACGAGTTTCCCACGGGCGACTTCTTCAGCAATTTCAATAACCCGTGCTACACAATCGCGCTCGCCAATGGAAACGGGGCGCAATTGTACGGCGACCTGAACGCACAGTATTACCTGATGTACTACAAGGTCGACCCGCGGTATCAACTGATTCTTTTGGGCACCTTCCCGAACGCGCGATACTACTCGGTGGCTCTTAACGACGAGCACTCGGCATTGTCCGATTCCATTTTGGACCAGAACATCGTGCCGTTGACATCCCAGTATGTGAATCCCTTTCAGCCCGGGGTTCCGTACGCGGGCGGCCAGCAATTTGCCGTGCCCATCGGTTTTGGCGGCACGCCAGGCACGATCGAGACCGGCTGTATGATGAACGGGTACAACGTGGCCGTGAACGGCCTGGATGGCACCGTGCGGCATCCGGGGATGGATTGGAATAGCGATGCCGGGTTCTTTCAGCAATATCCGACCTTCGACGATCACAACGTGGATAACGCGGACCACACGAATCCGACCACGGCCGGAGTGGTGATGATCCGCGCGTACCTGGACAGCACCCCTGGGAGCGAGGCCACCGACCCGCATATTATCGTGCGCGATGTTGCCTCGGGGTGCGCCTATCCCGCGGCCTACGCCCTAAACACCCTGCAGATCGTAACGGATCAAGGCGCCGTGGGTCATCCGTGGATGGATCAGAATCAAGTTGCCGACCATCACGCTTACGAGACCAATTTGGATAAACTGTGCAATGCGCCGATCGCTTCGCCGAATCGCGTTCCATGGCGGCGCGTAGGGGAGTATGTGGAGTGGACCAACCCGAACGCCTCTTACATAGCCGCAAGCTTGCCGCCCGGCCTGCCTGCCACGCTGTCCGCGGCGGGAGAAGTGCTGCGAATCCGTATTCGAATGCCGACCACACCGCCCACGCCATGCACCGATGGCTGTTCGCGGTCCGGAACGGAACAAATGCGATACGTAAGCTTGTCGTTCCGGCAAGCGGACGGGACTGTCTTTGCCACCATTGCGGATACGGCTTTCACCACGGATGCCAATGGTTATGCGACGCTGATCGTGGGCACCGGGGCAAGCATTCCGGCTTGGATTACTCCGGCGAATGGTTATACTTTCCTGGACTTGACGCCGTTTCCACAGTTTCCGCAGTTGACCCAGATCACCATGCGGCATATGATACCGGCGGCCGGATTCAACTGTGCCGGCCAGTTTGTTCCCTATCGCACGACTCCGGACACACCCGGCGGCAACCTGATGGCCGACTACATGCCGGTGGCGGACTATCCTTCGGCGGCCAGCCTGCCGCAGGTGGCGGCTCCGCTGGTGGGGCCGGGCGGTTGTGACGTTTTTCCCGACGGCCAGCCTGGAGTCCTCACGGCTTGCGGTGTTTTCCCGGCGCCGCCTCCGGCCATCACCGCGGTGATCACTGAATGCCATCTGCCGACCTGCGACCGGTTTGTGGCGCAGCCCAATCCGCCCGTGACCATTCTTGGGGCCAATTTCGGAAGCTTCCCAAACGGAACGCCGTTCAGCGGAACGTCTAACTATCTGCGCATCACCAATACCACGGAAAACTGGGTTGCCGGTTACACGGGAAGCACCTGCGGCATATCTCTCAGCTCATGGGATACGGGAGTCATTCAGCTTGTGGCGAACGTCAACCAGAAGGTAGCGTGTCCGCTGGCGCCCGGAGATAAGGTCTTAGTGGAGGTTTGGAATCCGCAGTCGATGGTGGAAGCGCAGTCGACCGTTACGGTTGTGACTCCGGAGTGAGTCTACGCACGCATCAGGCGGGTTCTCTGAGTTTGTCCAGGAAATGAAAGAGAGTCACGCCGACGACGGCGTTGAGTAATCCGAGCACGAGTGTGCGCTGGATTTCAAAAGGAATCTGGCGGCCCAGCAGGCCGCGCGCGAGTACCCAGTACAGGAACTCGTGGAAGAAATAAAAGAAGAATGTCAGCAGCAGACGGATTACGGAGTGCTCCACGTCGATGCGCAGGCCGACCGAAGCGGCGAAGTATCCAACCAGCGTCTTGACGATGCCGTACATGCCGAGCGGCTGCTTGATGGAGAGCGAGTCCTGCGCCAGGCCGATGAAGGCGCCGATAAATAGGCCACCGATCTGGCTGCGGCGCATCAACGCAAAATAGATGGTGACCAGCAAGGGCAGTTCCAGGTAGCCGAGAAAGCCGAGGAAATCGAAGCGCGGCACGTAAACCTGGAAAAGAATGGCGGCCAGGGGCACAAACAGCATGACCCGCGCCCGGAAGCGCGAAACCTGCTCGCGCTGGCTGCCCACCAGGTAACGATCGCCGTATTCCGTCATTGGCGGGGCGGCGGATTTTGGGACGCTGGCGCGCCGGTGGCTTGCGACGCGGCGACACGGGGATGCGGCGACGCGGCGACTCCCGATTTAGCAGCGCCGTTGGGATTGGCTGCCTCTGGCTTCGCGGGCAACTGTCCGTTGGGAGGATTCGCTGCGTCTCCGCGTCCCCGTGCCGCCGCGCCGGTTTCCTGCGCCCCGGGCGCCGGCACCTTGATGTTGAAATCCGGCGGCTTGGTGCCCGGAGCGCCCTCGCCGAATTTGTGGTTTTCCGCGGCGCCGATCTGCTTGTACCTTTGCAGCAGCTTGTCGGCGTCCGTTCCGGCGGGCCCGGCCGGTTGTACGGTTTGTGGCTCTCCCGCGGCGGGCGGGGGGGGAGTGCCGAGATACACGGGCGCATTGGCGGGCCGCACCTCGGGAATAGCCTGATGCACTCCCTCCAATACAATGAGTACGGCCTCCAGTCCACGCTCGAGACCGGTAGGTTCCACCAAAATCTCCTGGTAGGGAGAGTTGGGGCGCACAACGCGCACCACGCCGACTGGAAAGCCTTTCGGAAAGATGCGATCGTCGCCCGAAGTGAAAAACGTTTCGCCGACCTCCACTTTCTCTTCGCTCGGCACGTAATCCACCTTGCAAGTGGACTGGCCCTGTCCCTTAAGCGTGCCCACCACCTGGTTCTTCTGCGAGACCACGCCGGCGGCGAACTCGAGATCGGTGATCAACATGACTTCCGAAGCGGTAGGGTAGGCGGCGATGACTTTGCCGACGATGCCATCCGGCGTGACCACGGGCATGCCGCGCTCCACGCCGGCGCCGGAGCCGCGATCCACGAAAACCACTTTCGCATTGGCGCCCGCGCCGGCGGCGATCACGCGCGCGGCGATGGTCCTCGATTGGGTGCGCTGCTGGAATGCGACCAGGGCCTTGGCGCGATCGGCGGTGGAGATCTCGCCCTTCAGAAACTGGTTCTCCATTTTCAGGCGGTCGACTTCGGACTGGAGGCGGCGGTTATCCTCGCGCGCATCGTGCATCAGGATATAGTTGCGGAAGAAGCCGGAGGTGCCGCCGCGGACGGTCTCCAGCACCTTCGCCAGGGGGGTGATGGCGGTGACGGACCATATGCGCACCATGCGCACATCCCGATCGTTGCGCACCTGAACCGCGATCAGCACGAGTTGCGCGAAGATGACCAGCAGCAGCACGGTGATATTGCGGTAGCGATTGAGCAGCGTTTCCATTGCGAAAGCTATCGGCTGGCCGATCGGCGGCCGGGGTGGATAGCTCCTTTAGTCGATCGATATCTTCCTCAGCAGCCTGAAATCGCTAAGCATTCTGCCGGTGCCCAGCACCACGGAAGCCAGCGGGTCGTCGGCGATGGAAACCGGCAGGCCGGTCTCCTCCCGAATGCGCTTGTCGAGGTTTTTCAGCAATCCGCCGCCGCCGGTGAGCACGATGCCGCGGTCGCTGATGTCGGCGCTCAACTCGGGCGGCGTGCGCTCCAAGGCCACGCGAATCGCGTTGACGATGGTGGCCACGCACTCGCCCAGAGCCTCGCGGATTTCGCTGTCGTCGATCGTGAGCGTCTTCGGCACGCCCTCAATCAGGTTGCGGCCCTTGATTTCCATGGTGAGCGGCTTATCCAGCGGATAGGCGGAACCGATTTCCATCTTGATGGCCTCGGCCGTACGCTCGCCGATCAGCAAGTTGTATTTGCGCTTGAGATACTGCATGACGGCATCGTCCATCTCGTTGCCGGCCACGCGGACCGAACGCGAGTAGACGATGCCCGAGAGCGAAATGACGGCCACGTCGGTGGTGCCGCCGCCGATATCCACCACCATGTTGCCGGAGGGCTCGGTGATCGGCAGACCGGCGCCGATGGCCGCTACCATGGCCTGTTCGACCAGGTGCACCTCGCTGGCTTTGGCGCGATATGCGGAGTCCATGACGGCGCGCTTTTCAACCTGGGTGATCTCGCTGGGTACGCCGATGACGATGCGCGGATGCACCAGCACTTTACGGCCGTGCGCCTTCTGAATGAAATAATTCAGCATGCGCTCGGTGACTTTGAAGTCGGCGATGACGCCGTCCTTCATAGGCTTGATGGCGACGATGTTGCCGGGAGTGCGGCCCAGCATCTCCTTGGCTTCCTTGCCGACGGCTTCCACTTCGCCCGTGTTTTTGTTGAGCGCGACGATAGAGGGTTCGTTGACCACGATGCCCTTGCCCTTGGCGAACACCAACGTGTTCGCCGTGCCCAGGTCAATGGCGAGGTCCGATGAGAATAGACTGAATAGAGAGCGTAGATTCATTAAAGGATGTTCGGTATTAGGTAGAAGGACATGGGCTCAATGTTGAGAAGACGAGCCATCTAAATGCTAGCATATTTTGCGCCCTTGGAACCTTCGCTGACGCGGCGTACGCTGCTGGCGGGAACGGTAGCGATGGCGGGTTGCGCCCGCCGCAAGAGCCGCGGATTTGCGGGATACGCGTTGGTCGCCAATGCGGGCGCGCGCACCCTAGCCGCGGTGGATCTGAATACGTTCGTGCTGGCGAAGCAGATCGGGCTGGATAGTGCGCCGGGCGCGGTGCTGTCGAATCCGTTGCGGCCGGGCGCGTTTGTGCTGTTGCCCGAGAGCGGCACGGTGTGTGAGATCGACGCGGAAAAGCTGGCGGCGGTGCGCCAGACCCGCTTGGGAAGCGCAGCGGTGGGCATGCGGCTGGCGGCGGACGGCAAGTCGCTGTGGGTATTGCTGGCCCGCGCGCTGGTTCGGCTGGAAGGCAGCCGTTTGCGGGCCGTAGAATCGATCCCGCTGCCGGGCGCGCCCACGGACTTCGACCTGACGAGCGACGGCCGCGCGGCCGTGGGCTTCGGCGATACGCGCCGGTTGGCGCTGGTGCGGCTGGGTACGGGAAAGATCGAACAACTGGTCGATGCAGGGTGCGAACCGGCGCTGGTGCGATTTCAGGGCGATGGCAAGCAGGTGCTGGTGGGCAGCCGCGCGGACCGCAGCCTGTCCATCTTCGACGCGGCCAGCGGTCGCGTGACAGTGCGGCTGCCGCTGCCGGTGGAACCCGCGAATTGCTGCTTCAATTCCGATGGCGGCCAGATGTTCGTCACCGGTCCGGGAATGGATGTAGTGGTGATCGTGTATCCCTACCAGACCGAAGTGGGCGAGACGATCCTGGCCGGACGGACGCCGGATGGCATGGCGGTCTCGGCGGCTCCGCAGTATCTGTTCGTGGCGAACCCCGCATCGGGGAGCGTCACGGTGCTGGATATCGACACGCGCAAGCTGGTGGGGGCGATTGCGGTGGGGCAGGAGCCGCGCCACATTCTGATCACGCCGGACAATCGATACGCGCTGGTGCTGAACCGGCGGTCGGGGAACATGGCGGTGATCAAGATTTCGGCGTTTACGGAGCGCCGGCATCGGACCGATCCGGCGCCGCTTTTTACGATCGTGCCGGTGGGGGCGCAGCCGGTGGCGGCGGCGGTGGTGGAGGTGGGGTCATAGAATGGGTACACTCAGAAAAGAGGTAACGCCGTCATGCTCTCTCCTGTGGTGAGGCGGCCGGGACTGGTAACGGGCGAGCGGTTGACCGTGGAAGAATTCCTGCGCCGCTGGGAAGAACTCCCGGAGTTGAAGAACGCCGAATCATCGATGGAGTGGTCTACGTGTCGGCGCCTGTCAGCCGCGAACACAGCCGCCTGGATTCGTGGATGAATCTGTGGCTTGCTTACTATCCTCAGGCAACGCCGGGTTGCGACACCGGGACTAACGGCACATGGTTGATGCCGGGCAGCGCCCCGCAACCCGATGCCGGCCTGTGCATCTTACCCTCACGGAGGGCAATCGGGTAATGCAGGTCCATTGGCCGCGGGCGCCCCTGAGTTGGCCGTCGAAAATCTGCGTAACTTCCGCCGATCTCGATCTCGGACCCAAGCTCGCGCTGTACCAGCGGGCCGACGTGCGGGAGTACATCGCCGTCGAGGCCTTTGGACAGCGGCTGACCTGGCGAGTGCTCGAAAATGGCGCTTATGCTGTCCAGACTGTGGATGCGGATGGCATCGTCAGGTCGCGAGTCTTTTCTGGCTTGTGGCTCGACGTGGCGGCTTTCTGAGCCAACGACCGGGCGAAGATGCTGGCGGTATTGAACGCAGGCCTGGCTTCGGAGGAGCACCGGCAGTTCGTGGAGCGCCTCGCGGCTGCGAAGTGAAGGCCGCGGCCTCCGCCTTTTACCGCGACGGGCAGTGACGCCTTTCCTTCCGTTTTCGTTTGGCCTTCTATAACGATAGAGTTATAACCATATAAATGGATGGCGCGGCGAGGCCGTTGCGGTGGGTCGGGGCGGCGCGGCTGTTTGGCGCTCGACGCCAAGCCTACCTTATAGAAAACTGTTCGCCGCAACAAAAGGCACGCACTCCCGTTCGCCAGTCTGCCCTTAACTAAAGCCCCGCGGCGGCGCATGGCGCCGCCCCACGCCCGCCCCACGGTTCCCGCAGCATCGCTATCATTAGGATTGTGTTGCGAGTGGGGCTCACAGGCGGGCTGGCATGCGGCAAGACCTTCGTGGGCGAAGCACTGGCGGAGCTGGGCTGCGATCTGCTGCAGGCGGACCGGCTGGGGCATGAAGTATTGCTGCCCGGCGGCGAGGCCTACGCGCCCGTGGTGCGTGAGTTCGGCGGCGGCGTGCTGGGAAAGGACGGGGAAATCGATCGGCGCGTCCTGGCGGCGGAGGTTTTCGGAAGGCCCGAACGCCTGGCATTGCTCAACAGCTTTGTGCATCCGCCGGTGATGCGGCGGGAAGAGGAATGGCTGGCGCGGGTGGCCGCCGCCGACCCGCACGCGATCGCCGTAGTGGAGGCGGCCATCCTGATTGAGACTGGCAGCTACCAGCGGTTCGATAAGCTGATTGTGGTGGCCTGCGACGCCGCACAGCAAGTGCAGCGGTCCATGAAGCGCGATGGCGCGTCGCGCGAAGAAGTGCTGGCGCGCCTGAGCCGCCAGATGCCGCTCGCGGAAAAGCGTAAGTTCGCGGATTTTGTCATAGATACTACCGGCACAAAAGAGGAGACCCTGCGCCAGACCGGCGCAGTCTACGAATCCTTGCGGAGAATGGAACAACAATGAGAATGCGACCTTTCATCTGGGCTGCCGTTTTGGTGGGCGGCTTCTGGTATTTGACCTCGGTGGCGCGTTGGAATCCCGGCCGGCTGCTGCAGCCCATCCGCCAAACGGAGCGGCTGTGGACGGCTCCGGACACGGCGCATTCGGCGGGCTTCAGCACCGACGAGAACAACAATATCGAAATCTACAAGCTGGCGCGCCCGGCCACGGCGAACATTACCAGCATCGTCTACCGCGAGGATTTCTTCTTTCAGGTCTATCCGCAGGAAGGCACCGGTTCGGGCTTTATCGTCAAGCCGGACGGGTTGATCCTGACCAACAATCACGTGGTCACTGGCAGCGCGCAGTTGACCGTGACGCTGGCCGGCGACCAGAAACAATACAAAGCCAGGGTGCTCGGGACGGATCCGCGCAACGACCTGGCGCTGGTGAAAATACAATCCGAGCGCCCGCTGCCCTTTCTGAAGCTGGGCGATTCCGACGGCCTGCAGGTCGGACAAAAGGTGCTGGCCATCGGCAATCCGTTTGGATTGGGAGGCACCTTGACCACCGGCATCGTCAGTTCCCTGGGACGCAGTTTGCAGCCGCAAGAAGGGCACCGGCTGGAGGACATGATCCAGACCGATGCCGCCATCAATCCGGGCAACAGCGGCGGACCATTGCTCGATTCCCATGGAGCCGTAATCGGCATCAACACGGCGATTTATGGGCAGGGAAACATCGGGATCGGCTTCGCCATGCCGATCAACCGCGCCAAAGCCATGCTGGATGAGTTTCAGGCGAAGGGCCGGGTGAGCCGGCCCTACCTGGGGATTCAGGCCATCTACGTCTCCGGCGACGCGGCGGACGATCTGGGTTTGCCGAATGAGGGCGGCCTGCTGATCCAGCGTGTGGACGGAGGGTCGCCGGCTGCCGAAGCCGGTTTGCGCGGTTCCACGCGAAGCGCCATAGTGGGCGTCTACCAGATTCGCATCGGCGGCGATTTCATTATCGCGGTGGACGGCCATCCGGTGGAAAGTAACGACTCGTTGCAGCGCGTCTTGAACCGGAAGCGGGTGGGCGATGTGCTGGAGCTCACCGTCTACCGGAACGGCCGCACGCAGCGTATCGACGTGAAGGTTGGGGAGGCGCCGCAAGCGCTCTAGGCGCTGGCCGAAGCCGGGAGCCGGAAGTCAGGAGTAAGAAGCCGCGACGTGCGGCGTCTCTCTACCGGCTCCTGTCTCCCGGCCCCTGTCTTCCGTATTCACCCAATGGTAGTGGCGCCGACTGACTTAGCGCTGTTTTTGTTCTTGCTGCCCGGTGGGCGTCCACGCCGTTTGGCCGTGATTTCCGCCATCCAGGATGGTGGCCGGCCGCGTCTCCGTCCGCGGCCCCTAGCCAGACGCTCCAAGCTTAGAATTGCTTCTTCAATCTGCTCTCGTTCTTGACGTAATTCCACGAGAATCTTTGCGACGTCCATTCAACTCTCCCCACGAACCTGAATGCCTAGTTTTAATCCGGCTCGCCGCCGCGTGAGCGGAACAGAATCCCGCAACACCGGCTTCACATCTTTTTTAACGTAATGTGCGAAGAATAGCAAGTACGCAATCGGCCACTTTTGGATCAAAAAAAGGCGCGCAATAGTTTTAGAACCAGTAGGACCTCCGGGTGCCTCAAGCACCCTTGTGCTTCCAATAGAAATAGAACGGCAATCCGACCACAATAAAGCCTAATCCAAGCAGAGATTCGCGTGGCGAGTCGAATAGAGTCGAAAGTACTAGTGAGATGGCAACCAGCACGAAAAGTACCGGAAGTACGGGATAGGCTAGAGTCTTGTAGGGCCGCGGCAGATCCGGCCTCTTATGCCGCAGTACGATGACTGACGCCGCGGTCATGCCATATAAAATCCAGCTCGCGAAAATGACGTATGTAAAGAGTTGCTCGTAGCGTCCGGATAACACCAGCAGCGCGGACCACGCACTCAGGGCCAGTATGGACATGCCCGGCGTGCGATGGGCCGCATTCACCTTGGCCACGGAGGCAAAGAACCGTCCGTCCCGCGCCATGGCGTAGGGCACCCGCGCGCCGGAGAGAATGGACCCGTTCAGCGCCGCAAAAATGCTGATCATAGCGGCGACAGAGACCGCGTGGGCGCCCCAACCACCCACCACCCGGCGCATCATTTCCGCCGCTACCCGCTCGCTCGAACCGACCTGCCGCGCCGTAAGCACGTGGAAATAAGCCGCATTAGCCGCAAGATAAATGGCGATCACCGCCAGCGTGCCGCCAATGAGCGCCAGCGGCAGGCTGCGCTGCGGCCGGCGGATCTCGGAAGCCACCATGCCCACGTTGTTCCAGCCATCGTAGGCCCATAGAGCCGCCACCAGCGCGGCGAAAAACCCGGCGATCGTGAGCGGATGCGGAACTGACTCGGGCGCGGGCGCGTGCCCCTTCCCAAAGCCCAGGCCGGCCACCACGATGAACACGATCAACAAAACCTTTATAATCGTGACTATAATCTGTATCTCGCCGCCAATCTTGACTCCAAAATAATTGACACCGGCGAGAAACAGTATCAGAGCCATCGCCAGCAGTTGCCCGTACCGCAGATCGAGCGGCGCGCCGTGTGCTCCCAGGGGCAGCGGTACGGTGTAGAAAACACCGTCGAGCAAAGGAAAGAAATTGGTCAGGTAATAGAAGAAGGCGGTGGCTAGAGTGGCGATCGATCCGCTCTTAGCGACCCACATTTGTGTCCAGCCATACAGAAAGCCCCACAGCGGGCCGTAGGCTTCCCGCAGGTAGACATACTCTCCGCCGGCTTCGGGCATGGCGGCCGCCAGTTCGGCATAACTTAGCGCGCCGCAGAGTGACAACAGCCCGCCAAACACCCAGACCGCAAAGACCATCGACGGCGAACCCACGCGCAGCACCATGGCTCGCGGCACCAAAAAAATGCCGCTTCCAATCACCGTCCCGACCACGATCGAGATAGCTCCCCACAGTCCTAGATCCCGTCGCAGTTCTATTACTTTGGGTTCATTCATCGGGATAACTCGGCAGTACTGGATTGGAAGAACGAAGCCCCGTAACCGGCTGCGAAAGTCACAGAGGCGCCGATCAAGACCCACCAGGTCCAGGCTATCGGCGTGCCGTATCGTACATAGAGGATGGCGGCCAGCCCAGCCAGCACGCCGGCCATGGCTGCCCGCTCGCGTACCCGGCGGGTGAGCACTCCCAGCAGAAAAACTCCCAGCAACAGGCCCAGGGTCACCGAGGCGATAGACAGTCCCGATTCCAACACCGATCCCCAATGGCGCGCAACCATCCCGATGGAGGCCAGGACGATACCCCACACTACGGTCATGCCACGCGCCCATTTGACGGATTGAGCCCCCGTGGCGCGGGCACTCGTGCGTGCCGTGCCGCCGCTGGGGGCCGCACCTCTTCCGATCAAGGACCCGAAATCGATTACCGTCGTCGACGCGAGCGCATTCAGCGCCGCGCTCAAGTTGGCCATGGCCGCCGCCAGAATGGCCGCAATCACCAACCCGGCCACACCCACAGGCAAATGCCGCCATACGAACTCCGGGTAAATCCGATCCAATTCGTGTGGCGCAACCATGCGCGCATCCCGATAGTAAACGAACAGCGCCACGCCGATGGCCAGGAACAGGCTGAATTGCACGAATATCACGAGCCAGCTTGCGAGAAGCGCGCGGCGGCTGGCGGCCTCGTTGCGGGCGCTCAGCAGGCGCTGCACGATGAGCTGATCCGTGCCATGGCTGGCCATGGTCAAGAAGCAGCCGCCCACCAGGCCTGCCCAGAAAGAATATTTCTGGGAGAGAAACTGCATGGTGGGCGAGAATCCGAAATCGAAAACCTGGAGTTTGCCGGCCGCGCCGGCCACCGCGGCCACGTGGGTCCAACCGCCCGGGATCTTGGCCAGGATCACGAACAAGCTGACCACGGCCCCGATCACGTACAAACACATTTGGGCCACGTCGGTCCAGATGACGGCCGTCATGCCGCCCTCGAAAGTGTAGAACACCGTCAGGCATACGATGGCGACGATGGAGGCGGCTTCGCCGGTACCTAGCACCACGGAGATCACCAGTGAAATCGCGAACACTCGCACGCCTTCGGCCAAAGCGCGTGTGACCAGGAAAATCGATGCGGTCAGCCGCCGGATGCGCTCGCCAAAGCGGCGCCGCATCAATTCGTAGGCGGTGAACATCTCGCCGCGAAAGTAGTGCGGCAGGAACAGCAGCGAGACGGCCACCCGGCCCAGCAGATATCCGAAAACGACTTGCAGGAAGCCGAGGTTTCCGGCGAAGGAAAGGCCGGGTGTGCCTACTATCGTCAGTGTGCTGGTTTCCGCCGAGACGATCGAGAGAGCGATGGCCCACCACGGCGCGCTACGGCCTCCCAGGAAATAATTGCCGAGGCTGGTCTGGCCTTTCCGGAAGCGGGCTCCGAACCAAGTGACCGCGATCAGATAGGCGAGAATGACCGCCAGATCCAGGATGCGCATGGAATGGCGCATTCTATCACGGACACGGCTGGGAGGGTGGGATTTAGCGGCCGGCCATGTGCGTCGATTTGTAGGGCGGGACTCCAGTCCCGCGGGCCGGCGTCCACTTCGGCCTTATGTGAGTCCGGTTAAGGCTGACTTCGTTGCGCGAAAAGCCGGTCCTGGTGGGGAAGGGGCGGGTCCGGAGAACCGCCCCACTCTTCGCCGGCCCGCACGATCTGCTATGATTCTGAATTCGGAACTCCGCAGTCACCAGCGGCGTCGAATATGTTGCACCGCGCATGTCGTTCGGTTATACTCCGCAAGTACCCATCGATGCGGACGTGACGGCGGGAAGACGCCCCAGTCGGGGAACCGAAGCGGCTCAGTAGGCCTACAGTTCAAACTTTTTACGGAAATCGGCAGGGAGGCAGCAAGTGCAGCATTTCTTACGAAGGCTAACGGGGATTACCTTTATCGCTCTGGCGGGCGGCATGCTTGGCTCGGCGCAGACCAGCCAGCCGGCTGCGCCAAGCGGCCAGGCGGCGCAGGCGGATAAACCGGCCGAAAAGAAGAAGAACTACAAGGATCAGCAGGAATATACGCTGTACGACTCCGTCACCAAAGAGACCGACGCCACCAAGAAGCTGGCATTGCTGAATACGTGGAAAGAAAAATATCCCGACTCAGACTTCAAGTTGGATCGGTTGCAGATCTTCCTCCCTACCTACCAACAACTCGGGCAACCGGCCAAGATGATCGATACGGCCAAGGAGATTCTGGCCATCGATCCCAAGGACATCACTTCGCTCTACTGGATCACCTTCCTCACTCCCACGCTGGGCAATACCAGCCCGGACGCGCTGGATACCGCGGAGAAAGCCGCCCAGGGTCTGCTGGCCGCCGAGAAACCGGCCACCGCCAAGGACGAGGATTGGGCCAAGGCCAAGCCCCAGACCGACGGCGCCGCCTACACCACGCTGGGCTGGATCTCCATGCAGCGGAAGAACAACGAATTGGCCGAGGAGAATTTCAGAAAGAGCCTGGCCATCAGTCCCAACGCGGTGCAGGTTTCGTACTGGCTGGGTACCGTACTCCTGGCTGAGAAGAAACCCGAGAAACAGTCCGAAGCGCTGTATGACTTCGCCAGAGCCGCGGCCTATGACGAGACCGGCGCGCTGGCGCCGGAAGGGCGCAAGACCATCGACGCGTACCTGACCAAGGTTTACAATTCCCTGCACGGCGACAGCTCCGGTCTGGCGGAACTGAAGGCTATGGCCAAAGCCAGTCCCACTCCGCCCGCCGACTTCAAGATCAAGACGGCCGCCCAGATTGCCGCGGAAAAGGAAGAGGAACTCAAGAAGACCAACCCCCAATTGGCGCTTTGGCTGAACATCAAGGGGCAACTGCTCTCGCCGGACGGACAAACCTACTTCGATAGTTCCATGAAAGGCGCGGGGCTGCCGGGCGGCGCGAACGGTGTGGCCAAGTTCAAAGGCTGGCTGGTTTCCGCCAAGCCGCCGGTAAAGTCCAAAGAACTGCTGGTGAGCATGGCGGGCAAGGATCAGCCGGCCGACGTTACGCTGAAACTGGTTGGCTCCGACGGCACCACACCCGCTCCGCTAACCGGCAAGCCGGGCGTGGGTGTCGAGATCGAGTTCGAAGGCATCAGCGACTCTTTCACGAAGGAACCGGCGTTCATGGTGACCTTCGCGGTCGAGAAGGCCAAGATTGTCGGGCTCAAAGAGGAAAAAGTAGCGGCGCCGGTGCATCACAAGAAATCCTAGCCCGGTATTGTGTGGCAGGTTGCCAACCTGCGGGCCGACTGTGAATCGGCCCGTCCGCTCACCTCATGAATGCATCGGCGGCTTGCACTCCTGGTGACCCTGCGCGTTGGCCAGCGCCAGGCTGAACACCACGCGCTCCACCGGATTCAGCGGCTCCTGTTGCAACGCCTGAAAATACTGGCAGAAGGCGTGCGCCGAGCGCCCTATCGCCGTGACACAGAAATGACGGCTTTCCGACGCCGCCAACCCCGTGGCCATCAGCACTGTAACCAAGATCGCTCGTGTCCGCATATTACTAAGACGCTGGAAACGCCCACAAGTTAGCAGTTGGCCGCGCCGCGGCGGATCTGTTAAAATAAGCTCAGAACTAGTACCTGGGACAGCGAACTTCTATGCCGTTGTACGAGTATAAATGCGCCAAGTGCGGCGATGTCTTTGAGCTGATCCAAAAATTTTCCGACGAGCCTCTGCACGAGCATCCGGGTTGTGGCGGGGCGGTCGAGAAGCTGGTGTCGGTTTCCGCCCTGCAATTCAAGGGTTCCGGGTGGTACGTGAACGATTACGGGAAAAATGGCTCCGGCGGCTCAGGCGGTAAAGAGAAGTCGAAGACCGAATCCTCGGACGCCAAATCCTCGGACGCCAAGAAGAGCGAGAAGACGGAAACAGGCAAACCCGCTGCCGCCCCGGCAAAAGAAACCTCTAGCACTGCAAAATCCGATTAGTGGGGCAGACTCGTAGCCTGCGCGGGCCTGACAGGCCCGCTCTTCGGCGAGCGAAGCTAAGCCAGCTTCACGCCTATCCTCGCGCGACGGCTTCCGCCCAGCGCCGCAGCTTCTGGTCGCTACGCGCCGACCACGCACTCTCCGGCACCACCCGCGCCAAGGTCCGGAATTCGTACTGTTCGAGGGTGCATGCGACCGTGCCCTCCGCGCTTCTGAGCAATCGGCCGAAGCCAATCAGTTGCAGCGGGCAGCGGTTTTCCAGCAGCGCCGGCCAGGCGATCGATACCTCGATAAACGCCCCTACTGGCAAGTCGTTGTCCGTTACGAATGCCACGCCATTACTGCTTAAATTGAGGGTTTTGCCGCTTCCGACGGCGATGATTTTGTCTTGCTCCAACACCCGGTAGCGGATCTCACGCTCCATCACAAAGCGCTTCTTCGCCCGCCGTTCCACCGGTATCTCCGCTTTTTCAAGTCCCATCGTTTTGTCCGTTACGATCCGTGTAGCCTTCTTGGAACACCCGTCTCCACCTGTCCGCAACGGCTGTCGAACGACCACCTGAAGAACTCGCAACGGGGCGACGAGAGCGCCCACCTCTCGACAGCCTTTGCCTAATGCATTCAATAGGATACCACTTGTAAACCTTAACGCGGGTTAAATCTGTGTGAGAAAAGTCCCAGAAGTCCCAAGAAACTTCCCCGAGGGGCCTGTTTCGGACACCGGACCGGCATTCATCAGCCGCGGGCGTCACCCGCCAGCCCGGGTACGCCGCCCATGGATGGCGCGTTCCTGACGGCGCGCACCACGGCCTGCGCCACCGCTTCGGCGGCCGCCACGCCCAACGTGTTGACGTCCGCGCGCCCATCCCCGATCGAGAGCGCAAACGTGGTATCTCCGTCGAACATGGTGTACACGGGATAAATGGTGCGGGCCGTCCCCAAGCCGGCCAGTTGCGCCAGTTTGGAGGCTTCCACCTTCGAAAGGCGCGCATTGGTGGCCACCACGGCCAGAGTCGTATTGCGCGGCTCGGCGCGCGGCCCGCCGGCCTTCATCACCGCTTCGGTATCCGCTAGTTCCAGGCTGTCCGGACCGCGCCGCGCGCCCGCGATCAATCTGCCGGTGGAAGGGTCGCGTACGTCGCCAAATGCGTTCACCACCACCAACGCGGCCACCAGCACGCCGCCCGGCAGTTCCACCAGTCCCGAGCCGATCCCCGACTTCATGGCCTGCCGCATGCCAAAGATCTTGCCCACCGTCGCGCCCGTGCCCGCGCCCACGGCGCCTTCCTTCACCGCATCGGTTGTGGCAGACGCCGCCGCGCTCTCACCCATCTCGCGCGTGGGGCGGATACCGGCTTTGCCGATGTCCAAATCGAACAGGACGGCGCCCGGCACGATCGGCACGACGGACCGGCCTACCCGGAATCCGGCGCCGCGCTGCTCCAGGTAACGCCGTACCCCGGAAGCCGTCTCCAGCCCGAAGGCGCTGCCGCCCGACAGCACAATGCCGTGCACGTGGCTGGTGATGTGGCCCGGCTGGAGGGTGTCGACCGACGATGTCTCGCTGGCCGATCCGCGGATATCCACGCCGCCCACCGCGCCAGTTTCGCACAAAATCGCCGTACAACCGGTCAGCGCATCGAAATTCGATGCGTGTCCCACCCGAATGCCCGCGATGGCGGTGAGTCCTTGCATGGCGGATTTTTTATAGGTGTATGGTAGCATCGAATTTCGGGGACCATCCGGCTTGTTCGATTTCCTAAAGGAACCATTCATCGCCGTTCAAGAGTTCTTCCTGCTCACCGGGCGGGCGCTGCGGAACGTGGCTTCGCGCCCGCACTACGGAGACGAGATCTTGTCGCAAATGGATCTCATCGGCGTCGGCAGCCTGCCCATCGTCATCCTCACGGGTCTTTTCGCCGGCGCCGTCATGGCGCTGCAAATGTCCCGTGCGCTGCAGCAGTACGGCCAGCAGGATCAGACCGGGACACTGGTTTCGATTTCCCTGGTGCGCGAACTGGGTCCTGTGTTGACCGCGCTGATGATGGCGGGACGCAATTCCTCCGGCATCGCCAGCGAGCTCGGCTCCATGAAAGTCACCGAGCAGATCGACGCCATGCGCGCGCTGGGCACCGATCCGATCCAGAAGCTGGTGACCCCGCGCATGCTGGCCACCGCCCTGATGTTGCCGCTGCTCACCATCCTGGCGGATTTCATCGGCATGTTCGGCGGCTGGTTCGTTTCTCATTTTTTCCTGGATCTGCCCAGCCAGCAGTATTGGTCCAACGTGTGGCGGGCGCTGGAGTGGAACGACATCACCCAGGGGTTGTTGAAGCCGTTCGTCTTCGCGTTCATCATCTCATTGGTGGGCTGCTATTACGGTTTGCGCGCGTCGGGGGGCACCCAAGGGGTGGGCCGGGCCACGACCCAGTCCATGGTGGCCGCGTCGGTGCTGATCCTGATCCTGGACTTTTTCCTGGGTAAGATTTTTGTCAGCCAAGGCGGATCGTAATGCCAGCCGATCCCCAGACCCCGGTCCTGCGCTTCGATCGTGTGAGCGTCTCGTTCGACGATACGCCCGCGCTGGCCGATGTGTCCTTTCAGGCCTACGAGGGCGAATCCCGCGTGATCATGGGCGCCACCGGCAGCGGCAAAACCGTCTTGCTGAAGACGGCTCTGGGCTTGCAACGCCCGGATTCCGGCACCGTCTACGTCTTTGGCCGGGACATCAGCCGCATGCGGGAGCGGGAATTGTTTGAAATCCGCAGCAGGATGGGCATGCTGTTCCAGGAGAGCGCCCTGTTCGACTCGCTGAACATCGAAGACAACGTGAGTTACCCGCTGCTCAACCAGGCGTCCATTCACTGCCCTCCCGAAGAGGTTCTGCCGCGCGTGGAAGAAGCGCTGAAGTTCGTGGAGTTGGAAGGCACCCTCGAGAAATTCCCGAGCGAGCTCTCGGGCGGCATGCGGCGGCGCGCGGCCATCGCGCGCGCGGTGGTTACCCAGCCTCCCTTGCTGCTCTACGATTCGCCCACGGCGGGACTCGACCCGATCACGGCCAACACCATCGTCGCCCTGATCGTGAAGGAGCGGGATTTGAATAAGACCACCACGCTGATCGTCACCTATCGCTATCAGGACGGCAATCTGGTGGCGAATTTTCGCTACAATCCGGAGAATGGCGGTTTGGAGCCCGCGGCTGGCCATGCCGGCAGCCAGGGCGGCGCGGCGCCGCGCACCGTCTTCATGGTTTTGCGCGACGGCCGCTTGGTCTTCGAAGGGCCGCAGACTGAGATCGAGGCGTCCCAAGATCCGTATATTTCGAAGTTCGTGAAGCATCGGGAATAGAGCATGAGGGAGCGCAGCAAAGTCCGCTGGTCGCAGTTGAAGGTCGGAGTGGTGGCGGTCGCCTCCATGGTGATTCTGGCCGTGCTGATCTTCCTGTTGACCGGGAGCCGCAGCATCTTTGAACGCGACCAAAGCGTCCGTACCTATATGGCGGATGGCGCGGGTATGACCGCCAGCACGCCGGTGCGTCTCAATGGCATCCTGGTCGGCGCCGTGCAGGATGTCAAGCTTTCCGGGTCGAAGGATCCCCAACGGGCAGTGGAGTTTGAACTGACCATCCAGTCGAAGTTCATGCGGGACATCCCCGACGATTCCACCGCCGCCGTCACTGCCGCCAACCTGCTGGGCAGCAAATTCATCGATATCACCAAAGGCAAGAGCCCCACGCCCGTCAAGCCGGGGGCCGAGCTGCGCAGCCTGCAGACCCAAGACATCCCCGAGTTGATGGCCCAGAGCGCCAATTTGATCCAGACCCTGCAGGATATTTCCAAGCGCGCCGACTCCATGCTGACGGATATCGATGCGGGCAAAGGCAATCTGGGCAAACTGCTGCGGGACGACGAGCTTTACAAACGGTTGAACGGGATCGCCGCCGAAGGACAGCAACTGCTGGCCGACGTGCGCAACGGCAAGGGCACCTTGAGCAAGCTCATCTACGACGACACCCTGTACCAGGAAGTGCGCTCGCCCATCAAGCGCATCGATCAAATGCTCGACGACTTGCAGCAGGGCCGCGGCACCGCCGGCAAGCTGCTGAAGGACCCGCAAGTCTACGACGAAGCGCAGCAGACCCTCGCGGAAATGCGCCGCCTGACCAAAGAGCTCAACGAAGGCAAAGGCACGGCCGGCAAACTCCTGAAGGACGAGCAGCTCTACAAGCAGCTCACCGATCTGACCGCCAAGCTGGATGCGACTATTGACCGCATCAACTCCGGGCAAGGCACCGTCGGGCAATTGCTGGTGAATCCGCAGATGTACGACGCCATGAACGGCGCCATGCACGAATTCCAGTCGCTGGCTAAGGACATGCGCGCCAATCCCAAGAAATTCCTGACCATCACGCTGAGAATCTTTTGACCGCGCGCAAACGGTTGGTGGTCAACGCCGACGATTTCGGATTCACGCCGGACGTGAACCGCGGAATCGTGGCGGCGCATCGCGACGGCATCCTGACCGCATCCACCTTGATGGCCAACGGCGACGCCTTCGACGATGCCGTGCGGCTGGCGCGCGACGCGCCCTCTCTGGATGTGGGTTGCCACCTGGTGTTGATCTCGGGCCGCTCGCTGCTGTCACCTTACGCGCCGCTGCCCGCGTCCGCGCCGGCATTGCTGCTGGCGCTGGCCGCGCGGCGTATCCGCGTGTATGACGAGCTGGCGGCGCAGGTGCGCAAGATTCTGGCGGCTGGCTGCGAGCCCACGCACTTGGATACGCACAAGCATACGCACTTGGCGCCGCCGGTGCTCGACGCGGTCGCACGCATCTCGGAAGAGTTTGGGATTCGCTGGGTGCGGCGGCCGTTCGATGTTCCGCTCACGACCGCGCACGGCGCCGTACCCTGGCTGAAGCGCGCTACCAGCGGCAGCCTGCGGGTGTTCCGCGGCCGTTTTCACCGTGTGCTGGCGCGCCACGGCTGCCGGACCACGGATCACTTCGCCGGGTTCCAACTCACCGGACGCTTCCGCGCTCCCGAGCTGGCGGAGCTGATCCGCGAACTGCCCGAAGGCGTGACCGAGTTCATGTGCCATCCGGGCTATTGCGGCGACGACCTGCGCCGCGCGCGCACCCGGCTGAAGCAGAGCCGCGCGCGCGAGCTGGAAGCGCTGGTGGCGCGCGAAGTCCGCGTGGCGCTGGCCGAAGCGGGCGTGGAGTTAGTGAACTACCGGATGCTGTAGTGGGGCGGCGCCATGCGCCGCCTGGGCGAGCTTCGCTCGCCTCCACAGGCTAAAGCCTATGCCACCAGGCCCTGCAAAAAAGCCAGCCATAGCTTCGAGGCACGCGGCCTACGAGGCCGCCGCAGGCTGCGAGCCTGCCCCACGAATTGCCCGCCCCGCAAAGCAGCCTACTTGTCCCCTACCGTATAAAACACGCTCCGCACCGCCGACTGAAACCCCTGCCGCGCCGTAATCCTGATCTCGCACTTCCCCGCACGCGACTCCGCATTCACCACCATCGGAATATCCCCGAAAGAATTGGGCGCCGGAAGATCCTCGTCCTTGGATTCCAACTCCTCTCCGCCCGCGAATAACTCCACCCGGATC
>JBEKMJ010000067.1:0-44821 GCA_050008575.1 Bryobacteraceae bacterium | reverse complement strand
ATGTTGCTTCTCGAGGCGCTCGCCGCCTCCGCCGAGCCGCAGGCGTTCCTTGACACGGCCCAACTCTCGCACGCGCTCTTTAATAGCGGCTTCCATGCTTTTCTCCGGACCTTATATTGTAGCTGATTTCCAGATAATTGTATCCGATAATATGGAGGGTGGGCAATCTTGCCCGCAGCCGGCTTTCAGCCCGCCCGGCCGCCTAAAGGGCGGCCGCGGCCAGGATTGGCCGCCCTCCAAAACGTGGCCAGTTGCACGGCCATCAGGATGCCGCCTTGCCAGCGCAGCGGAGCCGCCGGTTGCGCGAACAGATCCGCGCCTTTGTCCAGCAGCGCGAGAGTCCACGCGCTCAGCAAATATGCGAGGTAGTTCCCGCGCGCCACGTACTTGACGAACAACACGGCGGCCGCCAGATACATCAGCCGGATATCGAAATAAAGGAAGAATTCGCCAGCCGTGTGAACCGTGCCGGGCACTAACCCGGCGGCCGCTACGAGGCCTGCCAGCACGGCGGCGCCGTGCCAGCGCCGTAGATAGTGAACCAGGTGCGCGGCAACCGCCAACAGCGCCAACCAGAACAACGCCTCCTGGCAGGCCGACGCGATGCCGGAGGCGGCGGGCGAGACCGTGGCGAAAGCGGTCCGCACATCCGCGGAGAGCAGCGCTTGCGCATGGAAGCGGTCGATCGCCAGCCAGCGCAATCGGCCCAGCGCCACGGCCAGCACCGCGGCCAGACTCGCGGCGAAAATGGCATCCACGCCGCACAGCTTGCGGTTCGCCGCGCGAAACACGCCCAAGGCGTCGGGGTACAGCGCCAGGACGATCGCAATGCCACAAGCAATGGCGATAAACAGCGCGAGAGCCCCGATGAACAGCCCCACGCCCAGAGTCGCTTCGAACGATTCCAGCGAGAAAGTGGTGGGATACTGGCTGAACAGCAGCGGAAACGTCATGGCCATGCCGGCCAGCGCGACGGCCCCCAGCGGGAGCGCCGCCCACAGCGCCCGGCCCCAGCGCAGCGTGCCGCGGCGCGTGTGTTCGATCAATAGCCAGATACCTAGGACCAACAAACTGGCGCTCACCGCGATGCGCAGCACCAACAGCAAGTACGACAGCGCGTTGCGCCGCTCGCGGGCGCGCGCGAACGTTTCGGGCAGTTTCCAGTAGGAACCGAACGAGGCGATGCGGTCGCCGGCCAGTGTCACGCGCACCCGGAAATGGGCGTCGGCGAGATTATGCGCGTCTCCCGGCGCCGCTTCCCACTCGAGCGCGTAATCGCGGCGCGCTTTCTTCTGTTCCGTAGTGGATTCCTTCAAGACGAACCCCGCCAGCGACGGCAGGCCTTGCGCACGCAACACCAGATCGCGGGCGGCATCGGCGGATAGCTCCGCGCCGGGCTGGTCTTCGGGCACTATGTGTTCGAACTCGAATACGCTGCCGTCTTCCGGATTCACAGTCACGCGCGCTTCTTCGCGCTGCAGCGGCTTGAAGAAGCGCACCGTCCAACCGTGCAGCGGGACTTGCCGGTGCATCGCGCCGGCCACGTACGCGATATCCCGTCGCTCGACGAAATATTTGGCGGTGAGGCGGGTATCGGCATCGTCCCAGCCGGTGGCCGGAAAAACCACCGCGCGGTATCCCTGGGCATCGAAGCCTTGCGCGCGCGCGAATTGTTCGGCCGCGGCACGGGCGCGCGTGGGGCCAATGGCAAAGCCAGGCTCGCCGCCGAATTCGTCGACGTGCACGAGAGCTACGACGATAGCGCACGCGCCGAGGACGAGCAAGCCGGCTTGACGGCGGCGGGCGGACCAACGCGCGTAGGGCGGGCTTTCGGGTTCGAGGGCCGCCGGTCCCGGGCCTGGCGCTAGCGGCTCGACGGCCGCATCGGGCGCGCGCGCGGGCTCCGGCGCGAAGCCCCCGCGCCGCAAGTAGGCGATGCCGGCGAAAACCACGGGCAGCGCCATAATCCCCGCGCTGGCCGCGCCCGAGAACACGAAGTACGGGTGGTGCGACCGCAACAACAGCAGCGCGGTGTACATGGCATCCACCGAGTAGTGCCACACCAGCGTCGGCAGGATGCCCCAGCGCAGCATAATCATGCCCAGCGCCACGCCGCCGATTCCCACCTCCACGCCGCGAATCCAAAATGGCTGCTGCGGGTACGTGGCGTGTCCAAACCCCCAGATGAACGCCGCCAGCACCACCGCGAGCGGCACGTAGCGCAGCAGTTTCGACAGGAACGGGATGGCGAACATGCGGAACATGAACTCTTCGGAAACGGCCGGCAGGAATCCGCCGAGCAGCACAAAGAGCCAGGGCAGGCGCGTGTTCAGCAGATCGTCGTAGGGCACGTCGGCGGGCGACCACGCACCGAAGCGATAAGCCACCATGTAGAAGGCCGTCTGGTAAGCCACAAAAACCGCGGCCAGCGTGATGCCCAGGATCGTGCCGAGGAAGAATTGCTTGCTGCCGAGGCCGCGCCGGCTAAACATCAAACCCAGCGGCTGCCGCGCGCGGTAGCGTGCGCGATAGAGCGGCTCCGCGCCGGCGGTAAGGATGAACAGCAACCCGCCCGCGCCCAGTGCGCCGGCCAAGTTGCGCAGCAGTTCCTGCGCGATGAAGCTGGCGTAGGAATCCGTGGTCGGATAGTTGAATTCGGCCAGCGGTTGCGCGTTCCAGTTCGCCAGAAAATAGAGCAGCGCGCCGATCGCGCCCACAGTCCCTGCAATTCTCCAGCGGACATCCCGGCCGCGCACGCGCAGCACAATGGTGACCAGCAGACCCAACGCCAGCAGCATCATGAACCCCGAGTCTATGGTGCCGGCCGTAAGGTTGCGCGAGCGCAGCCCTTCGTAGGCGCGCTGCCACGTCTCGGGCACCTTCAGATATTCGCGGTAGGCGCCCACCTCGCCGCCGAGCACCGTCACTTCCAGCCGGTACGTGGCAGCGTGAATATCGAAATCGCGCTCTTTCCATGTGAACGTGTGATCGGTGCGCGCGGGACGGGAGACGCTGGAACCCTGGACAAAATCGAGCGTGGCGGGGTCCTTATGCATGGTGTCGCGCAGGAAGCGCTCGGCGATTGCGCGCGCCTCGCCGACGGACAGGCTGGCACGCGCGTCGGCTTCGGGAATCTCGTGCCGGAAGCCGGCCAGTTCGCCCGCGGGAGTCACGTCGACGCGGAACTCTTCCTTTTGTAACGGACGGAACCAGCGCCACGACCAGCGCCACAAGCGCACGTGGCTGCCCATGATGCCATTCGCCCGGTCCAGGCCCAGCTCGCGTTCGAGGAAGGTCTTGGCATCGTCGTCGTAACTAAACCGGGAGGCTTGGCGATAGCCGTTAATGTGGAAGTCCTGCGAGGCGAGGAAGCGTTCAGCCTGCGCGCGGGCCTGATCGCGGGTGACGCGGAAATCGATGGAGGCTTCCGGGAACGCGCGATAAAAGTAGCGCGCGGAGAACCAGACGGCGCCGGCCAGCAGCAGAAAGCAAACGGCCAGGAAACGGAAGTCGGCGCGGCGGAGGCGTTCAGGCATGGCGTTTCACGTTTCCTGCCAGGCGCTTCACGAACTCCACGTCCCCTTCCAGAAAGTCGAACCGCGGCAGTTCCGCAGGCGCCACCCAGCGCATCTCCTCGAACACGCAATTGCGCGGCTCGCCGGAAAAATCGGTCACCGCGTGGAAAATCAGCAGAATTGGATCTTTGCTGGGGTAGCGGAACGGGTACCGTTCCACCTCATCCCCAATTTGGCAGTCCAGCGCCAGTTCTTCGTGCAACTCGCGGCAGAGGGCCTGTTGCGGACTTTCGCCGGCTTCCACCTTGCCGCCTGGAAACTCCCATTTCAGGGCATGCGCCTGCGCCGCCGTCCTGCGGCAAATCAGAATGCGCCCGCCGCGCCGAATAATGCCCGCGACCACGGTAGTCAAGTCAGGCCAGCTCCAACGCCTTGAACCGCTCCAGTTCCGCGGCCGGCAGCTCCGGCAGCTTCTCGATCCGTTGCCGGAACCATGCCCACGGAATATGGAAAAGCTGCACGCTGGGCTGGAACTTCGAGCTGTCCTGGATGAAGCAGCTATGCGTACACCAGCAGTTCGCCCGCGGAATCTCGCGCACCTCCGCGCGCATGGCCTCCGACTCCAGGGCGCGCCGCACGTCGAAATCGAAATCCGCCAGGTTTCCCACAATGCCGCGCATCTCGCAGGCGCGGAACCGGCCATTGTGGTCGATCACGATCGAGGTGTCGCCGGCCGTGCAAGGCATCGGCCACTTCTTCGGAGATTCCAGGCACTGCTCGTGCAAGTCGAAGTGGAACCGTAGATTGCCCAGATAATACATCTTGGCGAAATGCCGCACGCCCGGCGGAAGCCGTGCGAAAAGCTTGTCCGCATAGTGGCGATGAAACGGCATCAGACGGCGGTGGAGAGCCGCCACGCCTTCCTGGGTCAGTTGTTTCAGACTGGGGTCGGGCGCCGCCCCCCGCACGACTTCGAAATACTGGCCGTCGATCTGCGTGTGCTCCATCAGGTGCAAGCCCAGCGCCACAATTTCGTTGTAGTTCTCGCGCGTGATCACCGTCAGCACATTGCGCCGCAGCCGCTTTACCTCGCGATAGCGCCGCTCCGCCCCATCCATGGTGGCCAGCGTGCGCACGAAATTATGGGGCACGCCGCGGATGGAATCGTGCGTATTGGCCAGCCCGTCGAGCGAAAAATTCAGGTCGATGGATACGTCCGGGCAAAGCTCCAGCATGCGGTCCACGGTCCGGAAGATCTTGTCGGGCAGCAGACCGTTGGTCGGCAGATTGACGTTGCGGACCCCGTTCCGCCGGACGAACATCGCCACGATCTCGGCCAGATCTTCGCGCAAAAAAGGCTCGCCGCCCGAGAGCCACAGCTTGCGGAAGGGCGGCGCGGTGGCCGAGATGCGCTCGATCTGCGGCGTCGTGAGATCGTCGGGACTGTTAAGCTTGTCAAAGTAGAAACAGGTGCGGCACAGCGAATTGCAGCGCGACGTCACAAACAGAAAGAGCGAGTTGAACTCCCGCGCGCGCACGCGTTCCTTAAGGATCGGGAAATACTGCCGCATTAGAGTTATTGGAGCATAATTGTACTCGGCGCGCCTGCTCGATCACTTCCGGAATCCGCGCAATGTGGGCGAAATGCCGCCGCCGGCGGTGACGGTGGACGTGTCGAATCCGGTCTGCGGCGATATTCTGCGGTTGTCCGTGGAGTTTCGGGACGGGCGCGTGGCCCAGGCCCGCTACAAGACGCGGGGCTGCACCGCTTCCATTGCCGCGGGCTCCGCGTTGACCGAGTGGTTGATCGGCAAGACGCCGGCCGAGATCGCGGCCCTCCGCCCGGCCGACATCGAGAGCGCGGTGGGCGGCCTCAGCGCCGAATCCAAGCACGCCGCAAGGCTTGCGGTGGACGCCGCGCACGCCGTATGTGGCGCGGCCACTGCCGGATAGCTCGCAGTGGGTGGGGCAGGCGTCTACGCCTGCGGCGGGTCTCCAGACCCGCCCCTGCAAGCGCGGATCGCAGGCGCCGGAGCCTGTCCTACTAAGGCGCGGCGCAGGCATGCGGAGACGGGATGGTTTGCTCCTTGTTTTCGGAATAGCACCACTGCACCAGCGAGTCCGGCGTCTTTCCCGCGTTGGCCAGGCGCAGATCGTCGAGCGTGATTTCGTGGAAGTCGAAGGTAATGGACCCATCGGTCAGGACAGTGGCCAACAGGTAGCCGTAGACGTCCGTGCGGGCGATCGACGAACCGGTCTGTCCCGGGGGCAGGCGGTAGCGCACGGCGCCGGCCGTACCCACGATCCATCCGGGCAGTACCTGGTCTTTCCAGTAAGGCGTGTTATAGACATCGTCCATGATGAAATGCGAGTGACTGGCGAGCACGTATACCTTCTTGCCGGCGGCGCGCAGGTCCCACAAAAGCTGGTAGACTTCGCGGCCGCTTTGAATACCGGCGGGCGAGTCGCACATGCTGTGGCTCATGCCCTTGCTGCCCGGCAGCGCGGCATGCGTTCCCACCACGATGGCGGCTATCGCGCTGGACTGCCGGTCTTCCGCCAGGCGGGTGCGAATCCAGGCCATCTGCTCGCCGTCGAAGGCGCTGTTGGAGGCGTTGTCGAGCGAGAGGAAATCGACGTAGCCGTTCATCACCCAGTGATAGTAGGTACGGAAGCTGCCGGTGTCGCGGTCGCGATCGCGCTGCGCGCGCAGGCGGGGGCTGTTCAGATAGCTTTCAAATTGCGCGAGGTAGGCCGCGCGCGTGAGCGGATAAATCGGTTCGTGGTTACCGATCCCGAGGAAGATCTCCAGGGGATTGAAGGGCCGCAATTGCCGGTCGATAAAATCCGGCCAGGCAGTCTTCAAATAGGAAATAATAGTGAGGTGAGGATATGGCAGGTGCAGCGAGGCAGGCGGCGCCATATCTTCGTCGAAGTCGTAGATGGCGCGAAAATCGCCTAAGTGCCAGTAGAACTTCGAGCCAGTCTTCAGTACGCTCGCGGCGATGGCGGGCATGACGATGTCGCCGCAGTTGCGCGAATCGCCTGAAACGGCGAACTGCCACGCGGGGCTGGGAGGACCTTGCGCGATGGCCGCGGCACAAAGCGCGAGCAATACCGATATCGGTTTAATCATTTGTCGTTGTGCTGGCCAGAAACATCCGGAGGATAGGCCCGCGAGGCTGTTCCCACTCACGGCTCCAGCGAGAACACTGTGCCGCTGTTCGAGGTTCCGCCCACGATCGTCGTGCCATAGAGCAGTCCATCGCCGCCGATGACCACTCCCGCGTAGGGCGTGGCGCCGTCGCTGGGAGCGCCCGCAAAACTGTGCAGCGTGGTCTCGGTCCAAGAGCCGCCCGCCGATGCCGGAGCAGTCAGTGAATACACCATGCCAAAGAACGACGCGCCGCCATACCGGGTCGTGCCATAGAGCACGAGTTGCCCGCCCGTTCCGCTACCGATCGCCACGGGGGCGGACGGACTGGTATGGTATACCGGGAAACTGTAAAGCACTTCCTCAGTCCAGGCGCCGCCCGGAGACGCCGGCGGAGTCACCGAATATACCGTGCCATTGTTCGCAGTCCCGCCTTCAAAGGTCGTGCCGTATAACACTCCGCCCGGACCGATGGTCACACCGGCGTAAGGATTGCGCCCGTCGAAGCGGACGCCTGTGGGCGCGAAATGGTGCAGTGTCTTCAGCATCCAAGAGCCACCTGGAGCCGCCGGCGGCGTCAGGGAATACACGGTGCCATGCGGCGTCGTGCCGGAGCCCGCGGTCGTGCCGTAGAGCGTTCCGTCTCCGCCGATCGAAACCCCCGCGTATGGATATTCGCCGTCGCTGCCGTTGAAGCTGTGCAGCACGGTCTCAGTCCAGGCGCCACCCTGGGAGGCCGGCGGCGTCAATGAGAATACCACGCCCACGGTGTCGGGCACGCCGGCGCCGTTGTATTCCGTGGTGCCGTAAAGCACTCCATCTTTGCCGATCGTCACACCGGCTGTGGGGCCGCCGCCGTCGCTGCCGCCGGTGAAACTGTACAATACCTCTTCGGTCCAGGACCCGTGCGGAGAAACGGGCGCGGTCAACGAAAACACGGTGCCTTCGTTCGATGTTCCGCCATTGTAAGTGGTGCCGTAAAGCACGGTCTGTCCGCGGGGCCCGCCGCTGGCCACCACGCCTGCCACGGGTTGGCCCCCATCGCTGCCCCCCGTGAAGGTGTACAGCACGGTTTCGGTCCAAGGTCCGCCCGCAGAAGCCGGTGGGGTCAACGAGAACACCGTCCCGGAGTTCAAACTACCGTTGGTCTCGGATGTGCCATAAAGCACGGGCTGCCCGCCCGCTCCGTTGTCGATGACGAGGCCCCCGTGGGGACTGCTGGCGGTAAAGCTATAAAGGGTGGTTGCCACTTGTGCGCCGGCCAAGGAAATGAAGGCTTCGAACGTCAGCAAGAGCGTTCCGCCAGTTCTGATTGCGCATCGCATGAGTGTCATTAAGGTCCTCCGGTTGACGCGATTATCCCAGACGAGTTGGGCCGCGTCAACCTAAGCGTGGCGCCCCGGTCTTCGGCCGCGCCCTACACAATCATGATCGTTCCTTAACGACTTCCTTATGCCCCCCTTTCTATGGTGTGAAGAGGCACGTAGATGCAGGGCCGAATTATGTTCTTGCGCGACAGCGCCCAGTTGCCGCTGCCGGAGATCGCGCGGGAGGAACGCCCGCTCGAAGTGGTGGTGCCGTACACCAGCCCGCTCCTGACCGCCCGGGCGCTGGCGGCGGCCACCGAACTGGCGCGGGGGTTCGAAGCCACGGTCACGTTGATGGCCGTGTATGTGCTACCGTATCCTTCGCCGCTGGAATGCCAGGAAGGAATCCGAAAACGGCTGGAAGCCGAACTGATCGCGGTGGCGCGCACCAGTCCGGTTTCGATCCGCGTGAAGCTGGTTTTCGCGCGCGATCGCGAGGACGCTTACCTCGGTTTGCTCAAACGCCACTCGCTGGTTGTAATCGGCGCCAAAGATCGCTGGTGGAAAACGCGAGAGGAACGCCTGGCGCGGAGACTAACTTCCAGCGGCCACAGCGTCGCGGTCGTTAAGGTGAGATAAGAACATGCAGGATCTGTTTTTCGTGGTCATCACGATTTTGTTTTTCCTGATTGCTTGGGCGTACGTGCGCGGTTGCGACCGCCTCTAGGAGATCTGCCGTGGAATACATCGTTGCAGCCGTCATCGCCGCCGTAATAGGCGCATACCTGATTTACGCGCTCTTGCGGCCGGAGCGCTTCTGAGCCGCTGCGAGCCGGCCAGCTACCCCCCAAGAAAAGAGAACGCCAAGAGAGCGCCAAGAGAACGCCAATGACTTCAACCGGACTTCTTCAGATCTTCCTCTTCTTCCTCATTATCCTGGCGTTGACCAAGCCGGTAGGGACTTTCATGGCGCGCCTGTTTGAAGGCGAGCGCACCTTCCTGCATCCGGTGGTGCGGCCGCTGGAGCGGCTGGTATATAAGCTCAGCGGCGTGGACGAATCCGCCGAGCAGCACTGGACGCACTATGCCGGATCGCTGCTGGCCTTCAGCCTGGCGGGCGCCCTGCTGACTTATTTAATCCTGCGCATTCAGGGAATGCTGCCGTTCAATCCACAAGGCTTCCTGGGCAAATTGTGGTCCCCCGACCTGGCGTTTAATACCGCCGTCAGTTTCGACACGAACACGAACTGGCAGGTCTACACGCCGGAAGCGACAGCCAGTTACTTCAGCCAAATGGTGGGGCTGGCCGTGCATAATTTCACTTCGGCGGCAGCCGGCATCGCCACTGCCATGGCGATGGTGCGCGGATTTTCGCGTCGCTCGGCGAACTCCATCGGCAACTTCTGGGTGGATCTGACCCGCGCCACGCTTTACCTGCTGATTCCTCTCTCCATCGTCGGCGCGTTGCTCCTGGTTTCGCAGGGTTGCATTCAGAACTTCCATCCTTACGACAAAATAGCCACGCTGGAGGGCGGCGCGCAGACCATCGCGCAGGGACCCACCGCGTCGCAGGAAGCCATCAAAATGCTGGGCACCAACGGTGGCGGCTTCTTTAACGCGAATTCCTCCCATCCTTTCGAGAATCCCACGCCCTTCTCGAATTTTCTGCAGGTGCTGTTTATTTTCGTGATTCCAGCGGGCCTGACTTACACCTTCGGCAAGATGGTGAAGGATACCCGGCAGGGCTGGGCGCTGTTTGCCGCCATGAGTATCGTCTTCCTGTTGGGCGTCTTCGTGGTCTACCCGGCGGAGCAATCCGGCAATCCGAATCTGACGAAACTGGGATTGCAGGATGCGGCTACCGACACGCAGCCGGGCGGCAACATGGAGGGCAAGGAGGTACGCTTCGGCATCCCGGCCTCGGCCCTGTTCGCGGTGGTCACCACCGACGCCAGTTGCGGCGCGGTGAACAGCATGCACGATAGCTTCACGCCGCTCGGGGGGCTGGTGCCGTTGGTCAATATACAGCTTGGCGAAGTGATCTTCGGCGGAGTGGGCGCGGGACTCTACGGCATGTTGATGTACGCCATCCTGGCCGTATTTCTGGCGGGTCTGATGGTGGGTCGCACGCCCGAGTATCTGTGCAAGAAGATCGAGCAGAAGGAAGTCAAGATGGCGATGCTGGCCATGCTGGTTCTGGCGGCCAGTATTCTTCTCTTTTCCGCCGTCGGCATAGCGGTCCACTCCGCGAAGAACCCCTTGATCAATCCGCCCGGAGCCGCGGCTATCCTGACCAATAATGGCCCGCACGGATTGTCCGAAATGCTCTACGCCTACACCAGCGGAACGGGGAACAACGGCAGCGCCTTCGGCGGGTTTAGCGGCAACACGCCGTTCTTCAACACCACCGTGGGATATGCCATGCTAATCGGCCGGTTTCTGATGATGATCCCGCTGCTGGCCGCCGCGGGCAGCCTGGCGCGGAAGAAAATGGTGCCGGTTTCGGCGGGAACCTTCCCCACCCACGGCGGTTTGTTTGTGGTGTGGCTGGTGGGAGTGATTCTGGTTGTCGGCGCGCTGACGTTTTTCCCGGCGCTGTCGCTCGGCCCCATCGTGGAGCACTTCCTGATGAACAACGGCAAACTGTTTTCCATCCTGCTCGCGGGACTCTAGGAGTTGAGACAATGCCTGTAATGGAACCACCACCTTCTTCCTCGTACGTGACCGAGCCGCTGCTGATTTCCAAGAAGGCCGTGCGCGCGCGCCCGCTGCTGGACCCGCCCATCGTGAAGCGCGCCATTCGGGATTCGTTCGTCAAGCTGCATCCCCGGCTGATGATGAAAAACCCGGTGATGTTCGTGGTGGAAGTCGGCGCCGCCATGACCACCCTTGAGGTATTCAAGGATCTGGCCCAGGGCGCCAACATCGGGTTTACTTTTCAGATCACAATGTGGTTATGGTTCACGGTGCTGTTCGCGAACTTCGCGGAAGCCATGGCGGAAGGCCGCGGCAAGGCGCAAGCCGACACCCTCCGCAAGACCAAGACCGAGACCATGGCCAAGCGCCTGAAGAACGGCAAGAAATACGAGACCGTGGCAGCTACGGAATTGCGGCGCGGCGACGTGGTGCTGGTCGAGCGCGGCGACATCATTCCGGGCGATGGAGACGTGATCGAGGGCATTGCCAGCGTGGATGAATCGGCCATTACCGGCGAGAGCGCGCCGGTCATCCGCGAGTCCGGCGGCGACCGCAGCGCCGTCACTGGCGGTACGCGGGTGTTGTCCGACCAGATCAAAGTGCAAATCACGTCGAATCCCGGCGAAACGTTCTTGGACCGCATGATCGCGCTGGTGGAAGGCGCGGAACGCCAGAAGACGCCCAACGAAATCGCGTTGAACATCGTGATCGCGGGCTTGACATTTATCTTCCTGCTGGCGGTGGTGAGCCTGTATCCGTTCGCGCTCTACAGCGTGCAATCGGCCGGCAGCGGCCAGGCGCCCAGCGTGACGGTGCTGATTTCGCTGCTGGTGTGCCTGATCCCGACTACCATCGGCGGGCTGCTCTCGGCCATTGGCATCGCGGGCATGGATCGCGTGATGCAGCATAACGTGCTGGCCATGAGCGGCAAGGCCGTGGAAGCCGCCGGGGACGTGAACACGCTGCTGCTGGATAAGACCGGGACCATTACGCTGGGCAACCGCCAGGCGGTGGAGTTCATTCCCATCGGTGACGCTTCGGAAGTCGAACTGGCCGACGCGGCGCAGCTCTCGAGCCTGGCCGATGAAACTCCGGAAGGCCGCTCCATCGTGGTGCTGGCCAAGGAGAAGTACGCGTATCGCGGGCGCGAGGTGGCGGAGCACGAGGCGCACTTCATCCCCTTCACGGCGCAGACGCGCATGAGCGGCGTGGATCTGGACGGCCGTCGCATCCGTAAAGGCGCCACGGATTCCGTAGTGGAATTCGTGCAGGAGCAGGGCGGCAAGATTCCGCCGGAACTGACCGAAACTACGCAGCGCATTTCGCGCTCGGGCGGCACGCCCCTGGTGGTTGCGGACCGCGACCGCGTCCTGGGCGTTATCCATCTGAAAGACGTGGTCAAAGGCGGCATGCGCGAGCGCTTCGAGCAATTGCGCCGCATCGGGATCCGCACGGTCATGATCACGGGCGACAATCCGCTTACCGCGGCGGCCATCGCGGCGGAGGCGGGCGTGGACGACTTTCTGGCGCAGGCCACCCCCAAAGACAAGATGGACCTGATTAAGAAAGAGCAGGCCGGGGGCCGTCTGGTGGCCATGACCGGCGATGGCACCAACGACGCGCCGGCCCTGGCGCAGGCGGACGTAGGTCTGGCTATGAATACGGGCACCATGGCCGCCAAAGAGGCCGGCAACATGGTGGATCTGGACAGTAACCCAACCAAGCTCATCGAAGTAGTGGCCATCGGCAAGCAGTTGCTCATGACCCGCGGGTCGCTGACTACGTTTTCCATCGCCAATGATGTGGCTAAGTACTTTGCGATTCTGCCCGCGATGTTCATGGCCACTTATCCGTCGCTGGCGAAACTGAATATCATGTTTCTGCGGAACCCGCAAAGCGCGGTGCTGGCGGCCGTGATCTTCAACGCGCTGATCATCATTGCGCTGATTCCGCTGGCGCTGCGCGGCGTGGCCTATAAGCCGCTCAGCGCGGCCGCGCTGTTGCGCCGCAACCTGCTGATCTACGGCGTGGGCGGAGTGATTGCGCCTTTTCCGGGCATCTGGGTGATCGACCGCTTACTGGGCCTGCTGCACTTGGCCTGAGGACTAATTCATGAAACAAATATTGATTCCCGCTGTAATGCTGACGCTGGTGATCACGGTGCTCACCGGGCTGGTCTACCCGCTGGTGGTGACCGGACTGTCGCAGGTGCTCTTTCCCCACCAGGCGAACGGCAGCCTGATCACGGCAGGTGGCAAGGTGGTCGGCTCGGAGCTGATCGGCCAGAAGTTTTCGAAGCCGCAGTATTTCCACGGGCGTCCGTCGGCGGCGGGCGATGGCTACGATGCCGCCAACTCCGGAGCTACTAATCTGGGCCCTACTAACCAGGCGCTGATTAACCGGGTAAGAGACGATATCAAGAAGTTCCGAGACGAGAATCCGACTTATAAGGGTCCCATCCCGGCCGACCTGCTGACCAGCTCCGCAAGCGGACTGGACCCGCATATCAGCCCGGCGTCGGCGTTTGCCCAGGTGGACCGCGTAGCAAAGGCGCGCGGCGTGTCTCCCGACACCATCCGCAAAGCCGTGGAGCTCCACGTAGAAGGCCGCCAGTTCGGAATCTTCGGCGAGCCGCGGGTCAACGTCCTGGCCCTAAACCTCGCCCTGGACAAGTAATCCAACTGTAGGGCGGTAGCCCTCGTGGCGCACGCACTCGTGCGTGCCGTGTCGGCACTCCTGCCGACACAGGCGAGCTACGCTCGCCTGCGCTGACATGAGTGTCAGCGCGGCAGGCAGGGTGCCTGCGCCACGAGGCAGCGCGGGCAGCTACTCCACCGTAACCACCGCATCCTCCGGGTAAGCATGCATCCCGAACTCCGGCACATCCAAGCCCTCGAGTTCCACCTCCGGCGTCACCCGAATCGACTTCACCTTGTTCACCACGAAAAACACCCCATAAGTCGCGCCAAACGCCCACACCGCCATTAGCGTAGCGCCGCCGAGCTGGGTGAGGAACTGGCTGGTATCCCCGTACAGCAGTCCCGTCACCCCCTGCCCGGCGTGCCCCAAATAGCTGGTAGCGCCCACCCCATTCCAGCCCGAACCGTAAGTGCCGTCGGCGAAAATGCCTACGCACACCGCACCCAGCCAGCCGCAGAATCCGTGTACCGAAATGGCGCCGCAGGGATCGTCGATCTTAGTCACCCGCTCGTTGAACAAGACGCCCAGACACACTACGATCCCTGCCAGTACCCCGATCACCACCGCCGAATTCGGAGACACAAAAGCGCAGGGAGCGGTGATCGCCACCAAGCCGGCCAGCATCCCGTTGCAGGCCATAGTGACGTCCGGCTTGCCGAACATGAAGTACCAAAGCAGCAGGGCCGTCGCCGAACCGGCCACCGCGGCCAGGTTCGTGTTGATGGCAATCACGGAAATGCGCAGGTCGGTGGCGCCCAGCGTCGAGCCGGGATTGAAACCCATCCAGCCGAACAGCAGAATGAAAGTGCCCGTGACCACGTAGACCAGATTGTGCGCGGGGAATGCGCGCGGTTTGCCGTCCTTCCCATATTTGCCGAGACGCGGTCCCAAAATAATAGCCAGTGCCATCGCGCAGAATCCGCCCACGCCGTGCACCACGGTGGACCCCGCGAAATCCACGTAGCCATGGCCCAAATGCAGCGTGGTTCCGATTTGCGATAACCATCCGCCGCCCCACACCCAGCAACCGAATACCGGATAGAGAATGGCGCCGATGAATAGCTCGCAGAGAAGAAACGCCCAAAATGTGATGCGTTCGCAAATCGCGCCTACGATGATGTAGCCGGCGGTCTCCATGAACACGACTTCAAAGAGCGCCAGGCAGTTGCTGCCCGCGTCGTAGGCCGGGCCGGACATGAAGAACCCATTGCCGCCCAGGAATCCCCACAAGCCATTGCCGATCAGAAAGTGATTCAGCGTCGGAGTGCCGCCCAGGTTGCCCGGCGCCGCGTTTACGGCCACCGCGCCAAACTGAAACGCGTAGCCCACTGCGTAGTACGCCAGAAACGCGAATACGTAGGCCGCGAAATTGAGCATCATCAGATGTCCGGCATTCTTCTTGCGCACCAGCCCGCAAGTCAGCAGCGCGAATCCGGCTTGCATGAAGAGCACCAGGTAACCGGTGTTGAGGGTCCACGCAAAATTGGTGGCGACGCGGATGTGGCCGACCGAATCCGCCAGTTTCACCGCCAGCGGCTCCTTGGCGGCCTGGGACTGGTAATCGTCGAAATCCTTCTTGTTCTTGGGATAGTCCGGCGAAGTCTTGTCCGCCGGGGCCGGCACCGCGAAGGTATTGCCCCCGGCGTCCACGGCGGTGGTCTTGTCGCCCGTGGCGATACCGGCCGGGTCCGGTTTGGGACCTTCGTCGGCGCGGCCTTGCGGCAGCAGGCATAGCAGCCCGGCGGCCAACAGCACGGCCATCTTGCTCATCGTTCAGTTCTCCTCAAATGGTGTGAAATTGGAATGCTTCCGGCGCGGTCGAGGCGCTGGCCGGGCTGGCCGAATCTCATAAAAAACCCGTAAGGAGACGAGGGCCAGCCATTTAAATAGAGTGAACCAAAGGGCGCGTGCGCAGGTCAAGACGAAATTTCTTTTGCGGCCTATAAGCTTTTTTGTGGTGGCCACGCATGGCAGAATGGATGACTAGAGGAGCATCGCGCAGCTTGCCGGCCAGCATCGACAAACGCCCCAGCCCCGAAGAGTTATTGCGCCGCGTGCAGGCCGAAGAACGCCGCGCCCGGCGCGGCCGGCTCAAAGTGTTCCTGGGCTACGCTTCGCGCGTGGGCAAATCGTTCCGCATGCTGGATGAAGGGCGGCGGCGCAAGGAGCGCGGCGAAGACGTGGTGGTGGCCGCCATCCAGTTTCCGCTCACGCCCGATCTGGAAGCCTTGATGGCCACCCTGGAGTACATCCCGGTGCTGAAGGAAACCTACGCGGGCAACGAGTACGAAGTGCTCGACGTGGCGGCGATCTTCCGCCGTCATCCGCGCGTGTGCCTGGTGGACGAATTGGCCTATGACAATCCGCCCGGCACCCGCAATCCCAAACGCTGGCAGGATGTCGACAACATCCTGGATCAGGGCGTCTCGGTGATCACCGCCGTCAATCTGCAGCACATCGAAGAGCAGCAGGACGCCGTGGAGCGCATCACCGGCAAGCGCGCGCGGCAAACCGTGCCGGAGCGATTCCTGCGTTCCGCGGATGAGATTGTGCTGGTGGATGCGGCGGTCGACGACATGATGAAGCGCGCCAGCGCGCTCGAACCGGTGGATCTGCGGCGCCGGCTTTCGGAGCTGCGGGAACTGGCGTTGCTGCTGGCGGCCGATGTGATCGACGGGCAACTGGAGAATTACCTGCGGTCGAACGGCGTGGAGCTGCGCTGGGGATCGCAAGAGCGCATCCTGGTGTGCGTCACGCCGCGTAGCGACGCGGGCGCCATGCTACGCAGCGGGCGCCGGAATGCGGACCGTTTCCATGGTAATCTGCTGGTCTGCTACGTCCGCCAAACAGGCTTGGGCGCCAAAGACCAGGCCACCATGGACGCCAACCTGGCGCTGGCCCTGGAACTGGAGGCGGATGTGCACGTGTTGGATGGCGCGGACCCCATCGGCGCCATTATCCGGTTTGCCCGGGAGCAAAAAATCACGCAAATCTTCGTGGGCCACAGCGCTCCCGACCGCTGGAAGGAGCTGTGGTCGCGCAGCCCGGTGGACCGGTTGATCAAAGCCGCCACCGATATCGATATTCGTATCTTTCCGCATCCGCAACCATCATGAGCGGCCAGGTCGAAACTGTGCAAGCCGATGCCACGTCCGCGCCGCCTAAAGGCCGGCTGAAGGTGTTTCTGGGTTACGCGGCGGGCGTGGGCAAGACTTATCAAATGCTCGATGAGGCCCAGGAACTGCGCCGCAAGGGCGTGGACGTGGTGGTCGGGTATTTCGAGCCGCATGGCCGCCAGGACACTATTGCCAAGACGGCGGACCTGGAGTTCATTCCGCGCCAAAAAGTGGAATACCGCGGCTCGGTGTTCGAAGAGATGGATGTGGACGCCATCCTGCTGCGCAAGCCGGCGGTGTGCCTGGTGGATGAATTCGCGCACACCAACGTGCCCGGATCGCCGCGTCTGAAGCGTTGGGAGGATGTGCAGGTGCTGCTGCAGGCGGGTATCGACGTTTTCACCACGCTGAACGTGCAGCATCTGGAAAGCCTCAACGACGAGGTATGGCACATTACCGGCGTGCGCGTCCGCGAAACCGTGCCGGATTGGGTGGTGGACGCGGCGGACGAAGTGGTGCTGGTGGATCTGACGGCGGAAGCCTTGCAAAATCGCTTGCACCGCGGCGTGGTCTACACCGCCGATAAGGCCAAGAAGGCCATGGAGAACTTCTTCACCGAAGCGAATCTGACGGCCTTGCGGGAGATGGCCCTGCGCCACACGGCGCACGAAGTGGAGGGACGGCTTTCGGACTTGGGCACTCCCGCGCGCGGCATGACGCACGCGGCGCGGCCCGCGGCCGGTCCCCCGGCGCGGCATGAGCGCATTCTCATTTGTCTGACGGAGCGGCCTTCAACGGCCGTGCTGATCCGCCGCGGAAAACGGGTGGCGGATTATCTGCAGGCGGACTGCCTGGCGGTGCATGTGCAGCGCAATTTCGGACGCGGCCGGCCGGAAACCCGCAGCGGGGCACTGGAAAAGCATTTGAGCTTCGCGCGCAACTTGCATATCGAAACACACGTCTTGAAAGGTAAGGACGTGGCCGGCACCATTGTGGATTTCGCGCGCGAGCAGAATATCACGCAGATTTTCCTGGGGCGGACCGGCGTCAAGGCACTGTGGGGCGGGGTGAGAAGCACGGTTCACAGAGTGGTGCGGCTGGCGCGGGACCGCGAAATCACGGTGGTGGCGGAGCGCTTGCGGTAAGGTAGCACAGGCTTTAGCCTGTGACCTGAAGGTCCGCCCCACTGAATATTGCTAGGATAGGTGAGAATGTACCGGTTCTGGGTATTAGGATTCTTTCTGTGTACGCCCATCGGGGCGATGCCGGCGGCGGCCGAGAGCGGCTGTGGCGCGGAGTCCCCCGAGATTGCGCAAGCGTTCGATCAACTCTACAATTTCAATTTCCCCACCGCCCACGCGGACATCAACCGGTATATCGGGACACATCCGAAAGAGCCGCTGGGGTACGCCATTCGTGCCGCGGCGTACCTTTTCTACGAACTGGACCGGCTGGGTATCCTGGAATCCGAGTTCTTAACCAGTGACAAGCATATCGCCGACAAGAAGGGCCTGCGGCCGGATCCGGATGTGCGCGAGAAGTTTCTGAAGGCCGTGGACGACGCCGCTTCCCGTGCGCAAGCGGCGCTGGCTGCCAGCCCCAGCGACCGCCAGGCATTGTTTTCCATGTCCATCGTCGAGGGCGTGACCACCGACTACATGGCGTTTGTGGAGAAGCACCAGATCGCCAGCCTGTCGCCCGCCAAGCGATCCAACAGTTACGCGCAGCAGCTCTTGAAGCTGAATCCGCCTTGCGTGGACGCCTACATCACCGCCGGAATATCGGAATACATGGTGGGCAGCCTGCCGTTCTTCATCCGCTGGTTCGTGCGGTTCGACAACGTACAGGGAAGCAAGGAGCAGGGCGTCAAGAATCTGGAACTGGTGGTGCGTGAAGGACATTACTTCAGGCCATTCGCCAAAATCCTGCTGGGCATCATCGACCTGCGTGAGAAGCGTCCGCGCGAAACCGAAAAGCTGCTGGAGAGCCTGGCGCACGATTATCCTTCCAACCCGCTATTCCGGAAGGAACTGGCCAGGATTTCGAACGACCACGGTGGCGGGTAGGCGCCCGGCTGCCAAAGTACCAGATCCCCTGCAACTCTTTCCCGTACGCACATTACCAACTCCGTCGAACGGTTGTGAAACACTGGAAGAGTGAACTCCAGTGACATTTTCGCCAGGGCGTTCGAGAATATGCGCGCCGGCGTGTTGCTGTTGGAAAAGGCTACCGGCCGGGTGACCGAGGCGAATCCCGCCTTTCTGCGCCTGTGCGGGTATCCACGCAGCCAGGTAGTTGGCCGCAATTTCTGGGCGCCCCCGCTGATTGACGATGGCGAAGCGGGAGCCGAGGTTTTCGAGCACTTGCGCGCGGCTGGGCGCGTGGAAGGCGTCGAGTTGCCCCTGCGCACCGGCGATGGCACCTGCCTGCTGCTGGAAGTGAGTGGCGGAGAGTTCGCCGGCGGCTTGGTCCAGTTGGAAGTGCAGGACACCACCGCGCGGGCAGGCGCACGGATGGCCGAGCGAATCGACGCGCAGCGCTCGCTGGCTGCGCGGTTAACCGCCGAATTTACCGTTATGCACCGCGCCCTGCGGGCCGCCAGCGAGACCCTGACGAACTGCGCCCGGTCGCGGCCAAGCGCCTTCCCGGAGTCGGACGAAATCCGTAAAGCGGCCGACGGCGCGGGCGCGATCGCGCGCGAGTTGCAAGCCTACGGCGGACAACTGGCGATGGAAAAAAGCCAGGTGCAACTCAACGAACTGGTCGAAGACATGCAACCGGCACTCGCACAAATGCTGGGGCGGGATATCGAGGTGGTTGCGGACCTTAGCCCGGATGTGCCGCCCGTGATGGCGGACCCTTCACAAGTGCGGCAGATCCTGCTGAAGCTGGCGGCCAATTCGGGCGAGGCCATGGAGCACGGCGGGAAGTTCCGTATCTTGACGCGCAACGCATCGGCGGACGATCTCGCGCTCGGGCAGAAGGGTGACAGCGGCGCGTACGCCATGCTGGAAGTTAGCGATCAAGGGCCCGGCTTGGACGACCAGAGTTGGGAGCATCTGTACGAGCCGTTTTTTACGACCAAGCGCCCTGGCAAGCGCGGCCTGGGACTGGCCGCGATACATGGCATGGTGCGTCAGATGGGTGGCCGCATGTGGGCGTTCAGCGAACCGGGACAGGGGGCGTCCTTCCGCATTTACCTGCCGCGGCCGCGGGCGGAATCCGCTGCGCCCCTGCCTGAGCGCGCGGATCGCCACGGAACAGCGACGATTCTGCTGATGGAGCGGAACGACGGCCTGCGGACCGTCGTCGCGAATATCCTGAAGAAACGCGGCTATCGAGTGCTGGCCGCGCGCGCGGCCCCCGACGCGCTGGAGATGGCCGAGACGCAAGGTCCGCCGGATTTGCTCATCGGTGAACCCGAGCCGGACCTGGTCAATCGTCTGGAGAGCCTGCACCCGCAATTGCGGACGCTATTCCTGAATGGCCATTGCGATCACGCCGGCGCGGCGACCTTAAACAAACCGTTCGAAGTGGAGATGTTGCTGGGCAAGGTGCGGGACTTACTCCAGGTATAAGACCGGCCACCGGGACCACCCACTCTTGAGTGCTGCGTTCGCGCCCTTCTCTTTTATTTCAGCAAATATATAAACTCAACCGGTCCCCAGTCATAGTGACAGGAGGGATTAGTCAGTTCGTCAAGCTGCCAGGATCAAACGCGGAACAAAGTTTATCATTTCTTTACGATTACACCACCGCCCCGTGGCGAAATATCTGAATCTTCACCTGTAGAGAGTGGACTTACTAATGTTTCTAGGGTATACTCCTTACTCCACCAAAGTTCCGACTGCTGTCTCGAGGTTGTCACGGAGGGGGCTATGAGAACAAAGTTCGCGAAAATCGTCCGTGGGGCGGGCATGCTCCTGCTGCCCGCATTAGCTGCCGCGCAAGTGCCCACATCCGAGTTTGTCAATTTTGAAGGCGCGCAGACCAATCCCGTGCGGATCTCCGCCGACGGCACTCGCCTGTTCGCCGTCAACACTCCCAACGGAACCTTATCGGTCTTCGATCTTACGGCGCCATCCAGCCCCGCGTTAATTGCCGAAATTCCCGTAGGCATTGAACCGGTTTCAGTCAACGTCAACCCGAATGTCGCCGGTAACAACGAAGCCTGGGTCGTCAATCAGATCTCGAACAGCGTCAGTGTCGTTTCGGTTTCCCAGGGAATTGTAACCGATACGCTTTACGCCAAGGCGGAACCCTCCGATGTAGTGTTCGCGGGTAGCGGACTGGCCTTCATCAGCGTTGCCAGGAGTAACCTGGTCAACGTTTACAGCGCTTCCACGCACGCGTTGGTGCAGTCTATTCCGCTGATCGGGGAGGAGCCGCGGGCGCTCGCCGTGAGCGCAAACGGCCTGGTCGTTTATGTGGCTTTTGCATTGTCCGGCAACCACACGACCATTGTCCGGGACTCGGAAGCGCCGCCACCGCCGCCGCCCGTGAATCCAGCGTTGCCTCCCGCGCCGCAAGTTTCCCTGATCGTGGACGCTTCCGATCCCACCTATTACCCAACCGACATCAAGTACACGATGCCGGATAACGATGTGGCGGCGATCGGCGCCAGCAGCCTGACCGTGTCTAAGTACTACTCGCATCTGGGCACTGTTAATCTCGGCTTGGCGGTCAACCCTCACTCCGGGACCCTGTATGTGGCTAACACGGACGCCCTGAACCTGGTCATGTTCGAGACAGCCCTGAATGGACACATCGTCAATCACCAGATTACTTCTGTAAATCCCGCCACGGGACAGACTCAGATCTGGAACCTGAACCCGGCAATCGACTATTCGCAATTGCCCAACCCGGCGGCTCTGGCCACGGCTTTGGCCATGCCTGCCGCCGTTGTTTTTGAACCCACCGGCCGCTATCTTTACATCGCTGCTTTTGGCACCGATCGCGTGGGAGTTTTTGACACCACCACTGGCACGGTAGCAAGCTTCATCGAAATCAACCCGCAGGCTACCGGCGCCACGGCTAACCCGGTTACCAAGCGCGGGCCGCGCGGCTTAGCTCTGAATGCATCCGCCCAGTTACTATACGTACTGAATCGCATCTCTAACACGATTTCGGTTGTGAACTTGTCCACCAACACGGTGACTGCCGAGATTCCCACAGGCTCGTTCGATCCAACCCCAGTGGCGATCCGCAATGGGCGCGGATTCTTATACGATCACAAGCTTTCGGGCAATGGAACCGCGGGCTGCGCCTCCTGTCACGTCGACGCCGAAATGGATCTGTTGGCGTGGAACCTGGGCAATCCGGACGGCAATATGACGGTCTTGTTTCAAAACTCCAAGGCGATCGAGTTCCACCCCATGAAAGGCCCCATGACCACCCAGACGCTGCGCGGACTGTTGAACGAGGAGCCGTATCACTGGAGAGGCGACCGGCCGGACTTCGCGGCTTTCAACGGCGCGTTCGCCAGCCTGATGGGCGGTCAGCAACTCTCTAGCGGGGACATGGCGGCGTTCACGAACTTCATCGACACCATCGCCTACCAGCCCAATCCGAATCTGAACCTGGATGGCAGCTTCCCGGCCACGCTGGCTCTGCCGGATTACTCGCAACCGGGCGACCCGGCCGCTGGAGAGGTCAGTTTCCACAACACGCCGTACAACCCCGGGTCAACCGCGACGTGCACCAGTTGCCATCCAGCCGACCCCGGGATCGGCACCGACGGAGTGATCGACGCCAGCAATACGATGTCCACCTCACAGCCGATGAAGCATCCCCAGTTGCGCAATCAATACCAGAAGACGAACGTCGATTTCACTCCGAAAGGCGTGAGCGTCAATGGCTTCGGCTTCCGGAACGATGGCACGATCATGCTGTTCGACTTCCTGACCGGCTTTCCCCTGTTCAAAGACAATGACCCGCTAAAAGCGAATGTGGAGGCATTCCTGTTGTGCTTTGATACGGGAACCGCCCCCGCCGTAGGTTATTCGCGAACGCTCACCGCCGCCACCGTCAACACGGCGCCGGCGCAAAGCGACTGGAGCACGCTGCAGAGCCAGGCATCCCCTCCCACGAGTGCCATCGATCTGATTGCGAATGGCACCATCCAGGGGCAGATCCAGGGGCTGCTCTACCTGCCGGCCACCGCTGTTTATGAGACCGGCACCGCCGGGCTGGGGCCCTTCACGCAGGCTCAACTGACTGCGTTCATTCAAGGCGGGGACACCTTGACCATCATGGGTGTGCCACCCGGATCCGGCCCGCGCCTGGGTCTCGGCTCGAACCGGAGCGCGGTTCTGAAACGGAATGCGCAAACGAATCAGGCGGCCATGAAAGCGGTGCGGTAGTGCAGCCGGATCACGGCACGTTGGGCGCGGCCATCTTTGCTGGAAAATCAGCGAGGCTGCGAGCCTGCCCCAAAGCGGGTCCTGCGCTACCGGGACCGGTTCGTGTTAACGTGCGAGTTGACTGGAGGAATAACCAAAATGAAACGAGGTTACGCGGCGGTGGCGGGCGCGGCGCTTCTGGCGTGCGCCGGCTTTGCGCAACTGGCGCTCGCGGAAGGCCCCTACAAAGTGGAGAAGACCGTCAAAGTCGGCGGCGCGGGCGGTTTCGACTACGTTTACGCGGACGTCGACGGGCGGCGGTTGTACATCCCGCGCCCTGGCGCCGCCGACATAGCTCGCATCACGGTCTTCGATCTGGATTCGCTGGCCTCCGTGGGCGAGATCCCGAAGGCCAACGCACGGGGCGTGGCCGTCGATCCCAAATCGCATCACGGCTTCGGCAGCAGCAAGCCGGTGGTGATGTGGGACACCAAAACGCTTGCGACTATCAAGACGATTGATGTGGATGGCCGCCCGGACGGCATTATGTTCGATCCGTTCAACAACCGCGTGTGGGTTTTCAGCCACGCCGCGCCCAACGCCACCGTGATCGATGGCAAGGACGGCACGGTTGTGGGCACGGTCGATCTGGGCGGCGAGCCCGAGCAGGCGGTCAGCGACGGCAAGGGCCATATTTGGGTGGATATCGAGAACAAGGACAACATCGCGGCCGTGGACGCCCAGACGCTGAAGGTGACGGCGCACTACGATCTGGCCGGCAAATGCGGCGGGCCAGGCGGGCTGGCGCTGGACGAGAAGCATCATATTCTGTTTGCCGCGTGCCACGAGCCGGCCAATATGGCGATCGTGAATGCCGAGGATGGCAAGATCGTCACCACGCTGCCGATCGGCAAAGGCGTGGACGGCGCGGGATTCAATCCGCACACGATGGAGGCGTTCAGCTCGCAGGGCGACGGGACGCTGACCGTGATCAAGGAGAACAGTCCCACCAGCTTCGAGGTGGAGCAGACGGTGCAGACCAGGCCGGGTGCGCGGACGATGACTGTGGACACTAAGACGGACCGGATTCTTTCGATCACCGGGGAATTTGGGCCGGTTCCGGCCGGAGCGCGCCGCGGCCCGATGCTGGCGGATACGTTTTCGATTGTGGTGGTAGGGAAGTAATCTACTTCGCTTTATCGGCGTTCATCGACGCTTCAGAAGCGCGGCGGTAGCTTCCCTATGGCACTTCAGGCACAGTGTGCGCATGTTGGCCAGGTCGCACTCGCCTCCGCCCTCCGCCACGGGCACGATGTGGTCGGCATCCCATAGGTGGCGGCGAGGGCCCCAGTCCCTTTCGAATTGGCGGCGCGCGGCGTAGTCCAGCTTGCGCTTGTCCTGGCGCAGCGCCTCCGTATCCAGGCCGCATCGCGCGCAGACGCCGCGATCGCGCAGGAGGACCTGTGCGCGCAGGTAGCTGGGATCGGTGCGCACCTTCCATTCGTGCACGCACGCGTCAGAGCAAAATGTGAAGCGGCCCTTGGGGACTTCGCCGCCGCAGCGGCGACAGGGTTGGCGGCGGCGCTGGCCGACCCACCCTCCCGGTTGCGTGCGGCGCGTGCTCACAAGCGCAAATCGTAGCCCTGCGCGCGCATGCCGTCGATCAGGCGGGCGCGGATCTCACCCACCTCTTCCGACGACAGGGTGCGCTCCGGCGAGCCAATGGTTAGCCGGAACGACACGCTCTTAGTTCCTTCCGCGAGCGGCGGACCGGCATACTGGCGCTGATATTCGATCGATTCGAGCAGCGGCCCGGCCAACCCCGCCAGCTTCCCGCGCAAATCGCCAGTGAGTTCGCGCTCGCCGGCCACCACCGAGAGATCGAACGCGCTCGATGGATAGCGGCGGATGGGCGTGTAGCGACGCTCTTTGGGCATGGCGGCCTGCACGACCGTCAGATCCAGATCCAACATGGCCGTGCGGCCGTCGGCCAGCGACGGATGCAGTTCAGACAGATGGCCGGCCACCGCTCCGTGAAAAAGAATTTCCGCCGCGCGGGCCGGATGCTCGTAGGGCCTGGCGTCGCAGGGGCGCGCCTCCGCGCCGGGCATCAGGCATTCAGCGGCGCGCTTCATTTCGAACAGGCCCGCCGCGCCATCGCCGTCCTTACTGTAGATGGCCGCCGCCAGGTGTGGAATCTCGCGCGGCAAGCCTTGCGGCCGCTTGTGGATCTCGCGGCCGATCTCGAAGATGCGGAAATCATCGAAGCGCTTGCTGTTTTCGAGCACGTTCCCGCGCAACTCGGGCAGCAGCGACATGCGCAGCAGCGACTGATTGGGCGCGATGGGATTGGCTACGGTCACATGCTCGGCCGGCTGCATGCCGAACGCGCGCGCATCGGCTTCGGCCACAAACGAGTAGTTGTAGACTTCGGTGAAGCCCTGGTCCGCGAACACCGCGCGGACGCGGCGGTGGAAGGCGCGCTCCTCGTTGGCGGGTGGCACGGTAGTGAGGACCGCGGGCGGGCGCGGGTCGATGGAATCGTAGCCGATCATGCGGCCCACTTCTTCCACCAGGTCGTCCTTCACCGAGACGTCTTTGGTGGCGCGCCAGGATGGCACCGTCACCGAAAATACGGCGGGCGCGTGTTCCGATACGCCGAATGCCAGGCGCTCCAAAATGTCGCGCACTTCATCTGGGCTGACGTTCTTGCCGAGCTTGCGCAACAGCCATTCCATGGGCAACAGGATGGCGGGCGGCGGCGCGGACGGCTTGCGCTGGTCCGCAAGGCCGCCCACCAGGCGGATGCCCGGCGAGATTTCTTGCAGCAGTTCGACGGCCCGCGCCAGGCCGCGCACGGTGTTGGCCCGGTCCTGCGATTTCTCGAAACGCATCGACGCGTCGGTGCGCAGTTTCAAGGCGGAGGAAGTGCGGCGCACGCTGGAGGCGTTGAAACACGCGCTTTCCAGCACGATGCGGGTGGTGGCGTCGGTGATGGAACTATCCAGCCCGCCGATCACGCCGGCGAGCGCGACGGCGCCCCGCGCATCGGCAATCGCCAGGTTCGACGGGCCGAGCGTGTAATCCTGCTTGTTCAGGGCCAGGAAATATTCGCCTTCGAGCGCGCGGCGGATAAAGATGGTATCGCCGTGCAGCAGATCGCGATCGAAAGCGTGCATGGGCTGCGCCAGCTCGGACATGATGAAGTTCGTCATGTCCACGATGTTGTTGATGGGGTTGAGGCCGATGGCGGTGAGCCGGTATTGCAGCCAGAGCGGCGACGGCCGGATGGTGACATTGTCGAAGACCAGCGCACTGTATCGCGGGCACAGGTCCAGGTCTGCGATAGCGACATTGATAGGCGCGCCTCCGGTGGGAATGAGCGACGGATTGACCGGATCGCGCAGGGGCTGGCGCAGAATGGCGGCCACTTCGCGCGCCATCCCGTAGTGGCCCCATAAGTCGGGACGGTGCGTGATGGACTTGTTGTCGATCTCGACGATGTGATCGGGAGCGCAGCCGGCGAATTCGCCGGAGAGTTCCACGATGCCGGCGTCGTCGCGGTTAATCCCGAGTTCCGCGCCGCTGGCCAGCATGCCGTCGCTCTCGACGCCGTTGATCGCCTTCCTGCCGATGGGGACGTAGACGGTGAACAGGCCTGCCCGGCAGTTGGGCGCGCCGCAGACTACGACCTTATCGCCGTAGCGGCCGGTTTCAACAACTGCCTTCACGTTGTGACTGCCGGCGATAGGTTCGACCGATGCCACGCGCGCCGCGCAAGCCCCGGCCAGCAGCCCGCCGGTCTCTTCGATGCCTTCGCACTCGGCGGTGCGCATGGTGATGAGGCGCTCCAGTTGGCGCGCCGGAGTGTCCAGCGCGGGGACGTAATCGCGAATCCAGTTGTATGAGAACTTCATTAGAATTGCTGTAGAAAACGGAGATCGCCGCCTTGCAGCAGGCGGATATCGTCAATGGCGTAGCGCATCATTGCCAGCCGCGTCAGGCCCAGGCCGAAGGCGAAGCCGTTCCACTGCTCGGGATCGATGCCGCTCATACGCAGCACGTTCGGATTCACGAGGCCGCAGGGCAGTAGTTCCACCCATCCGCTCTGCTTGCAGACCGGACAGCCGGGGCCCCCGCAGATCAGGCATTGAATGTCCAGCTCGAAGCCGGGCTCCACGAACGGGAAGTAGCCCGGCCGCAGCCGCACAGTGACTTCGCGCTTGAAGATCGCGCTGAGCAGCGTCTTCATGAAGTAAATGAGATGCGCTACCGAGACATCCCGGTCGATCATCATGCCTTCGAGCTGATAGAAAGTGTGCTCGTGGGAGGCGTCCACGTTTTCGTTGCGGAAGGCGCGGCCGGGCGCGATCATGCGCAGGGGCGCTCCCAGGCGCTCCATGCCGCGCACCTGCACCGGCGAAGTATGGGTACGCAGCAGGTTGCCGTCGGTGAGCCAGAAGGTGTCCTGCATGTCGCGCGCGGGATGGTCGCCGGGGATGTTCAGCGCGTCGAAATTGTGATATTCGTCTTCCACCTCGGGGCCGTCCAGAACGGCGAAACCGAGGGAGACGAAGAGGTCTTCGATTTCGGATTGAATCTGCGTGATGGGGTGTAGATGGCCCATTTGCGGGCCGGGCGCGGGCAGCGTGAGGTCAAGCCACTCGGCGTTGAGGCGCGCTTCGAGGGCTTCCGCATCGAACTGGCGCTGGCGGAATTCGAAGGCGGATTCCAGTTCCTGCTTGGTGGCGTTGAGCAGCTTGCCGATGCGTGCCTTATCTTCGGGCGCGATTTTGCCCATGTCTTTGCTGGCCTGGGCGAGCGAGCCTTTGCGGCCCAGCACTTCGATGCGCACCTGCTCCAGGTCTTGAAGCGAACGGGCAGCTTGAATGCGGGCTAGCGCTGCGGATTCGAGATCCGGCAATTGTTGTTCGAGCATCGCGTGGAGATTTTATTCTAACTGCTTGGCAGCGCCGTGGCGCAGGCACGCATGCCTGCCGCGCTGACGCTCCTGTCAGCGCAGGCGAGCGTAGCTCGCCCAAGCGCGGGGCTAAAGCCCCGCGCGGGATAAATCCCGCCCCCCAAGAACGCTTGCCCCGAAAGGCCAATCTCCAGAAGGCAGCGCATGGCGCTGCCCTACGGGGTGGATGGTATACTTGAGCCATCGCACTGGTGATGCTTCGCAGGAAAGCCGCGCTATGGGCAGTCTGGGCTGCCGCGGGTGTGTTGCTGGCGGACGCCGTCGCCGCCACAGTCGCCGTCCGCCTGTTAGTGGTGGACTCGCCCGGCGAGGCCGTGCGTATCCTGCAACAGTTGAAAAACGGCGCGGATTTCGCAGTGCTGGCGCGCGAAAAGTCGACGGACGCCACCGCCGTCGATGGCGGATTCCTGGGCAAAATCGATCCCGCGACGCTGCGGCCAGAATTGCGCGACGCGCTGCGAGGCCTGCGCCCCGGCGCTCTCTCACCCATCGTCAAACTCCCCTCCGGCTACGCCGTGCTGAAGGTTCTGGCCAATTCCGACCTGGCCAAACTGGATGAAGCCAGCCGCGCGCGCCAAGCCGCCATCACCGCCGGCAGCAGCGTACGCTACGCTCCCGATCTCGACGGCCAGTCCGAGTCGGTCGCCACCCTCCTCCAGATTCCCAAGCCGCCCGATTGGGGCCAGGACCCGGAGATGATCTGCGAAGTACATCGGCGCGCCTACGCCACCGCCATGGATCGAGTCAGCCGCATGCTCGACCCGGCCGACGACCGCAGCCTCGCCCACCGCAACGCCACTTCATACGACTGGGTGGAGGCGTTCTTCACGAAAGGCAACCTCTACGCCTATGTGGGCGACATGCCCAAAGCGATCGAGCAATTCGAGGCCGCCTACCAGTATTCCCAGACCAAACTCCCGCAGATGCTGCCCATCATGGAGGAAGCTCTGGGTATCGCCTATCTGCAACAATCCCGCATGGAGAACGGCGTCTTCCATAATCCCGGAGAACGGTGCATCTTCCCGCCGCCGCCGGGCATGCGCTTCGCTCAAACCGCCAGCTCCGAGAAGGCCATCCAGCATTTGCTCAAGTGCCTGGAGCACGATCCCGAGGATCTCGAAGTGAAATGGCTGCTCAACGTGGCTGAATCGACTTTGGGCAACTACCCGGACAAAGTGCCCGCCAGATATCTGATTGCTCCGTCGTACTTTGCCTCCTCGGAAAGCGTGGGGCGCTTTACCGATGTCGCCGCCGAAGCTGGCTTGAACCATTTCGCCATGTCCTCGGGCGTCGTGGTGGACGACTTCGATAACGACGGTTTGCTCGACGTGATTACATCCGACTACGACACCTGCGCGCCGATGCACTTCTTCCACAACAACGGCGACGGCACGTTCAGCGATAGAAGTGCGGCCGCCGGGATCACTCACGAGTTGGGCGGCCTGAACCTGGTGGAGACGGATTACAACAACGACGGATGCCTGGACGTGCTGGTGCTGCGGGGCGCCTGGGAGAAGGGTGCGCAACGCATGTCGCTGCTGCGGAACAACTGCAACGGCACGTTTACGGACGTGACCAAGGAGAGCGGCCTTTCCAAACCGACCAACGCGCAGGGCGCGGCATGGGCAGACATCAACAACGACGGGCTGCTCGACCTTTTCGTGGTCAACGAACGCGGCCCCAGCCAACTCTACCTGAACAAAGGCGACGGGACCTTTCAGGATATCTCGCACTCCGCGGGCATCGACCGCAGCGAGTTCTCGAAAGGCGTGGCCGCGGCGGACTACGACGGCGACGGATATGTGGATTTCTACGTAACCAACATCAACAATGCGCCGAACTTTCTCTATCACAACAATCGCGACGGCACGTTCACGGATGTTGCCGAACAGGCCGGCGTGCCTGGAACCGGCAGAAGCTTCGCTACCTGGTTCTTCGATTACGATAACGACGGATGGCCCGACCTCTTTGTCAACAGCTACTTCAAGTCCGTCGAAGAAACTATGAAGACCTACCTGGGGCTGCCATTCAACGCAGGCACGCTGAAGCTGTACAAAAACCTGGGCAATGGCACCTTTCGCGATGTGACCAAAGAGACTGGCCTCGATCGCGTTTACATGCCGATGGGCGCTAACTTCGGCGACATCGACAACGATGGCTATCCGGACATCTACTTAGGCACCGGGGCTCCGTCATATGCGTCGCTCGTGCCTAATGTTCTGCTGCGCAACAAGGAAGGAAAGTCGTTTGTGGATGTTACGGCTTCCTCGGGCACCGGCGAGTTGGACAAAGGGCACGGCGTGGCCTTCGCCGATCTGGATAACCGCGGCTTCGAAGATATCCTGACTTCTATCGGTGGCGCCACGCCAGGCGACCGCCACGTGTTCCGGCTTTTTGAAAATCCCGGCAACGCGAACGACTGGATCGTGTTGCGCCTCGTGGGAGTCAAGGCCAATCGTGCGGCTATCGGCGCTCGCATCAAGGTCACGGTGAGAAACGAGGGCAAGGACACGCGCGCCATCTGGCACACGGTGGGCAGCCAAAGCTCGTTCGGAGGCTCGCCGCTGCGGCAGCACATCGGGCTGGGGAAATCGGCGGAGATTTTGAAGATGGAGATATGGTGGCCGGGGACGGCCACGCCGCAGACATTTACCAATGTGGACAAGCGGCAGTTTATCGAGATCAAGGAAGGAGCCGCGGCGTACACGAAGCTCGCTTACCGGCCTTATCGGCTGGGCGGCGCCAACAGGCGGACACCATGACGCGGCGAGTGCTGTTGGCTGGGGTGCTTGCTTCCGCAGTCCTGTGCGCCGCACAACGCTATGCAGCCAGCGGCATGATCCTGAAAATCGACCACCCGCACCGCACCTTCGTGGCGTCATGCAAAGCCATCCCGGGATACATGGAAGCCATGGTGATGCCCATCCCGGTACACGACGAAAGGCTGTTGGATGGTCTGCAGCCGGGCTCGATGGTGGACTTCACGCTAGTCGTGACCCGTGACGACGCCTACGCCGAAAACGTGAAAGTTCACCATTTCGAAAGCACCGAGCGGGAACCGTTTCAGGCGCGCGGGCTGCAGCTTCTGGAGAACTTCGGACCCACGGATCCGGCGGCGCGCGAATTGGCGGTGGGCGAACAGGTTCCGGATTTCACGCTCACGGATCAGACGGGGCGGCCTATCCGCCTCTCGCAACTAGCGGGCAAAGTCGTGGCCGGCGCGTTCGTTTACACCAGTTGTCCGCTGCCGACCTATTGCTTCCGTCTCTCGAACAATCTGGGCCGTTTGCAAAAGCGTTTCGCGGACCGCATGGGGCGCGATCTGGTGCTGCTGAGCGTGACGATCGATCCGGTGCGCGACACGCCAGAGGTGCTGGCGAAATATGCCGCCACCTGGAAAGCCGACGCGAACTCGTGGCACTTTCTGACCGGACCGGAGGCGGAGGTGAAGTCGGTGTGCCGCAGATTCGGCGTGAACTTCTGGCCGGATGAAGGCGCGCTGACGCACTCTCTGCATACGGTGGTGATCGACCGGCAGGGGAAACTGGCCGCCAACTTCGAAGGCAACGAATTCACCGCTGAACAGTTGGGCGATTTCGTGGCCGCCGTGATGCGGCGGTAGGGCAGCGCCATGCGCTGCCGAGGGCGAGTTTCGCTCGCCTCTGGAGTTTCTAAATTTGCAGGAGCTAGAATTGGAGGGCGGGCTTTAGCCGGCGCGGGGCTTGAGCCCCGCTGGTAGCACGGGCTTCAGCCTGTGTCTCGAGTTTCTACATTTGCGGCAGGCGAAACCCTGGGGGGCGGGGCTTTAGCCCCGCTGGTAGCACGGGCTTCAGCCTGTGTGGGGCGAGCTTCGCTCGCCTGCGCTGGCAGGAGTGCCAGCGCGGCAGGCAGGGTGCCTGCGCCACGCTGCGCTACACTGGCATGCATGAGGCTCTGCACCATCTACCTGCTGTCTTTCGCCGCCCTGGCATCCAACGCCCCTGACGCAAACTGGCCCCAATTTCGCGGACCTTCGGCCAACGGCGTGGGCGCCGGCGCGCCTCCCACCGAATGGAACGTCGAATCCGGCAAGAACATCCGCTGGAAAACCGAGATACCTGGTTTGGGCCACTCCAGCCCGGTGGTGTGGGGCGACCGCATCTTCGTTACCAGCGCCGTCCCCGCCAGCGGCGAATCGAAATTGAAGGTTGGCCTCTATGGCGACATCGCCCCAGTTAAGGGCGAACCCGCGCAAAGCTTCAACGTCTATTGCCTCGACCGCAAATCCGGCAAGATCCTGTGGCAGCGCGTGGCGGTGAGCGAACAGCCCAAGATCATGCGTCACCCGAAATCGACCCACGCCAATCCCACGCCGGCCACCGACGGCAAGCGCCTGGTTGTGTTTTTCGGATCGGAAGGACTCTTCACTTACAACCTCAATGGCAAGCTGCTTTGGAAGAAGGATTTCGGCGTGCTGGATTCCGGCTTCTACATGGTGCCATCCGCGCAGTGGGGATTTGCCAGTTCGCCCGTGATCCACGGCAATATGGTAATCGTCGAAGCCGACGTGCAGAAGGATTCGTTCCTCGCCGCGCTCGACATCAAAACAGGGAAAGAAATCTGGCGTACGCCGCGCAGCGATGTGCCCACCTTCGGCTCGCCCGCCGTAGTGCCCTACACCGCGGGCGGAGCGCAGGGCTGGCAGGTGGTAGTGAATGGACTGAAGCACATCGGCGGCTACGATCTGCAGACTGGCAAGGAGCTTTGGAGCCTCAAGGGCGGCGGCGACATCCCGGTGCCCACCCCGGTTTTCGCGGACGGGCTGGTGGTCATTACCAATGCGCACGGCAAGGGACGGCCGATCTACGCCATCCGCACGGACGCCGCCGGCGATATCACCGATAGCAAGTCGGCGATCGCGTGGACCGAACCGCGTGGCGGCAACTACATGCAGACTCCGCTGCTCGACAACGGCCTGGGCTATTTTTGTTTCGACACCGGCGTGCTGAGCGTTTACAAGATGGCCACCGGAGACCGGCAATATCAGCAGCGCCTGGGCGGCGGCACATCCGGCTTCACCAGCTCCTCCGTGGCCGCTGGAGGGCATCTCTACGTCACCAACGAAGAAGGCCACAGCTACGTGCTGGCGCTCGGCGCCGAGTACAAACTGGTTGCCGAAAACGATCTGGGCGAGACCGTGATGGCCACGCCGGCGATTTCCGATGGCGTGCTCTACATGCGCGGCGGCAAGCACCTGTTCGCCATCGGCGCGAAGCCGTAACAAGGAGTAGAATCGAGCCATGATCACGGGCGCTCACGTTCTTCTGTTCAGCGGCGATTCGGAAGCGGATCGCGCATTCTTCCGCGACGTGCTGGAGTTTCCCTTCGTGGATGCCGGCCACGGCTGGCTGATCTTCAAATTGCCCCCGGCCGAAGCCGCGCTGCACCCCATCGAGGGCGAAGCCGATGCCGGCATGCTGGGCGGGCAGCTCTATCTGATGTGCGACGATTTGCAGGCCACGATCCAATCGCTGGCAGCCAAGAACGTCGTTTGCGGGCCGATCGACACGGTGCGATGGGGGATGAAGACTACGATTCGTTTGCCCAGCGGCGGCGCCCTCGGGTTGTACCAACCTACGCATCCGACCGCGCTCGGGCTTTGAGCGCCGCGGCGCATCGGCAGGAATTGGATCGTTTGGGGCCAGGGTTTTGGCGACCCGTTACCAGATCGTGCTTGGGTAATGCTTGGCGATGTTTTCGTCCCTGCTGACCAGGCCAGCCCGTCCGTTGGCCTTGGCATGCGACACGATCAGCCTATCGAACGGATCTCTCGTCCAGGTTTCCCCAATGGCGATTTCCGCGATGATGGGAAATGGGTAGTCGCAGACCGAGCTCTGCAGTTCCGCACTGAGTTTGTAGACGATCTGTTGCGGCGTCAAGATCGTCCGGCCGGTTTCATAAAGATATTCGAACTCCAAAACTACCATCGGGGAAATACGGACCTCGGACCGCTCGATATACGACAACGCCTTGTGCGATAGTTTTTGCGTGTTGGCCTCGGCCAGCCAAATTGCCGCGTGCGTATCCAAGTAACAGATCAAAGCTCGGACCAGTCCTTTTCCCATTCCCGCTGCATTTCGGCGAGAAGCTCACGGCTGGCTTTCTGGTGATCTGCTTTCGAGAACGCGGGGTTGAAGATCCGAGCAGGCGTCAATCTGTCCAATTTTGAGCCTTGGACCTCGGGGACCAGGCGGATCGTCTTGCCTCTGTGCGTGACCTCCACTAGATCGCCGTTGAGAGCCTTGTCCACATGCTGGAACAGATTCTTCCGGAACTCTGAGATGGGTACCTTCATCTCCGCATTGTACAGCGATAATGTACATAATGTCAATATATGTTGTACGGCTTCAAACCGGTCGCCATTCCACTAAAATGAAGCAATGCGCCCCGCCGCACTCCTGCTCTGTGTATGCCTGGCCACCGCTTGCCTCGCCCAGCCCCCCAAACCCGCCACCTTGCGGGGTACCCTCCTGCAGCGCTCCGGAAAACCGCCCGCCATCGAGACCGCCGATCGTCATATCGTTTCGCTCGACGGCGACGAACCCACCAAAGGCGTGCTCAACGATAGCCGGCTCGCCGGGTTCGATCTGGAAGCCAAGGGCCACTTCACCGCCCCGGACCAATTCCTGGTGGACCCCATCCACACCAAGGCCATGTTCATCCATAAGGACGGTCACGTCAAAGTGATCACTTACTGGTGCGACGTCTGCTCCATACGCACTTACACGCCCGGACCGTGCTGGTGCTGCCAAAAAGAAACGCTGCTCGACCTGCGCGATCCGGATCAGGATCGATAAATGCGCCTGCTCGCCGCTTTGCTTTTTCCGCTTATGTCTATCGCCGCCGATTATTCCGCACAGAAAGCCGTCGAGGACGGCATCGAAATCGTGCGTCTGTCGAACGCCGCACACGCGACCGAAGTCGCCATCGCGCCATCGCTCGGTAACCTGGCCTACGAGTTCAAGGTGCACGGCAAGAATGTGCTCTGGCTGCCCTACAAAACCCTGGCCGAGATGAAGGCCAAACCGCAATTCGGCGGCATCCCGTTTCTGGCGCCCTGGGCCAACCGCCTCAGCGAAGACGCGTTCTTCGCCAATGGCAAGAAATTCCGACTCAATCCCGACTTGGGCAACATCCGCCGCGACCAAAACCAGAAGCCCATTCACGGCCTGCTCACTGTTTCGCCGGATTGGACGGTGACAACGGTCGAAGCCGATGCCGATTCGGCCCGCGTCACCAGCCGCCTGGAATTCTGGAAGCATCCGGAGCTGATGGCGCAGTTTCCGTTCGCGCACTCGATTGAGACGACCTATCTCCTGCGCGACGACATCCTGGAAGTGCGCACCTCGATTGAGAACCTCTCCGCCGATCCCATGCCGGTGGGCATCGGATATCATCCTTACTTCCAGCTTCACGACGCGCCGCGCGACCAATGGAAGGTGCATCTGGCGGCGCGCGATCACCTGATGCTTTCGAAAATGCTCATCCCCACAGGCGAGCGTAAACCCGTGGAATTCCCGGATCTTTTCCCGCTGGCGGGAGTGGCGCTCGACGATGTGTTCGGCGGACTGGTGCGCGACCCATCCGATCAGGCCACCTTCTCGGTGGAAGGCGCGCGGGAAAAGATTTCCGTGATTTATGGCCCGAAATACACGGTGGCGGTGGTCTATGCGCCGCCCGGCCGCCCGTTCATCTGCTTCGAACCCATGTCCACCATCACCGACGGATTCAACCTGGCGCAGGCCGGCGTGTATAAAGAACTGCAAAGCATCCCACCGGGCGGTGTCTGGCGCGAGAGCTTCCGGATCGTTGCCAGCGGATTTTGAAAGCCATGCCCACCCAAGCTGAAAAGGCGGAGGCCTTTCGCGCGATGCACCGGGGGCCCGAAATCCTGGTGCTGCCAAACGTCTGGGATTGCGCGAGCGCGCGCATAATCGAAGAAGCCGGGTTTTCCGCGATCGCCACCACCAGCGCGGGAGTGGCGAACGCGTTGGGCTATCCCGATGGCGAACGCATCCCCGCCGCGGAAATGTTGGCGGCCGTCACACGCATCGCCCGATGCGTCGGCGTGCCCGTGACCGCGGACCTGGAAGCCGGCTATGGCGACGTCGCCGCCACTGCCACAGGCTTGGTCGCCTCCGGCGCCATCGGCTTGAATCTGGAGGACGCGGGCGGCGACCCCGCGCAGCACGCCTCGCGCATCGCCACCGTGCGCCGCGTGGGCCGCGACCTCGGTGTGAACCCGGTGATCAACGCCCGCACGGATCTTTATTTGGATCGGATGGGCTGCGATCCTGCATCGCGCTTCGATCGCACCTGCGAGCGGGCGCGGGCTTATATCGACGCTGGCGCGGATTGCGTCTTCGTGCCGGGCGTCACCGACGAAGAGACGATCCGGCGATTCGTGGAGACCTTGCGCTTTCCGCTTAACGTGCTGGCTGCCGTGGGAACGCCGCCGATCCAGCGCCTGCGGGAACTGGGAGTGGCGCGCGTGAGCGTGGGCTCCGGCCTTGCCCGCGCAGCTATTGGATTGACGCGCCGTATCGCGCAGGAACTGAAGACCAGCGGGACCTACGAAACGATGTTGGAAGCCGCGATCCCCTACTCACTGAACCGGCTCTTCGAGAAATAGCGTGGGGCAGGCTCGCAGCCTGCGCGGGCCTCGCAGGCCCGCTCTCCGGCGCGCGCCGCACGCTGGCGACCGCAGGAGTGCGGTCGCGGCAGGCTCGAGTGCCTGCGCCACGGAGCTCAGCACAGAATCGTTACCGCGCCAGCAAAAATCTGGTATATTCGGGGGGAATACCGCATCTAAATACGTTTTCCAAACGTTTCGAACACACGCCCCCGCACGGCATGAAAAGGAGTGTCTGGTGAGTTCAAAGAACGATTCCGAGGTTCCCGGCAAGCTCAAAAGCGGCGTCTCCCGGCGCGGATTCATCCGCGGCGCCAGCATCGGCGGCGGCGTCCTAAGCGCCGGACTGCTCGACAAAAAGGCGCTGGCTGCGCCCCCGGCCGGGGGCCATTTCGTGGGCCCCGGCGAGGTTCCCATCACGCTCAAGATCAACGGCAAACCGCAAACCCTCAACCTGGAGCCGCGCGTCACCTTGCTCGACGCGCTGCGCAATCGCCTGGAACTTACCGGCGCCAAGCGCGTCTGCGACCGGGCCACTTGCGGCGCTTGCACCGTCATCCTCAACGGCAAATCCGTATATAGTTGCACAGTTCTGGCCATCGACGCGCAAGGCAAAGACATTCAGACCATCGAAGGCATTTCCAACGGCAAGCCGCACCCGGTCTCCGAAGCTTTCGTCAACAACGACGCGCAGCAGTGCGGCTATTGCACCCCGGGATTCGTGATGGCGGCCAAAGCCTTCCTCGACCACAATCCGAACCCCAGTTACGAAGAGGTCAAGGAAGGCCTGTGCGGCAACCTGTGCCGCTGCGGCACCTACGTGGGGGTGCGCCAGGCCGTGCTGGAAGCGGCCAAGGAGATGAAGGGAGGGAACCATGCCTGAATACAGTTGGCCTCCAATGGACCAGCGGCGGGTGATCGGCAAACCCACCAAGCGCCGCGATGGACTCGAGAAATCCACGGGCCGGGCGAAGTACTCGTCCGATCAGAAGCCGCCTGAAATGCTGTTCGGCGCGCTGCTGACTTCGCCTTATGCGCACGCGCGCATCACCGGCATCGATACCAGCGAAGCCGAGCATCTGCCAGGTGTAACGGCTTTGCGCGTCATTATCCCTAACGGCAAAGACACCATTGTCGGCAGGGAAGTGAGCTGGGAGGGCGAAGAGATTGCGGCGGTAGCGGCGGTTACCGAAGAAATCGCCAACGACGCCCTGCGCAAGATCAAGGTGCAATATGAAGTCCTGCCGCACCTGGTGAACGAAGACGATCTGGCCAAAGCCGGTAATCGCGCCAAGCCCGCCGGTGAGCAGGTCACCGGCGATCCGGATAAAGCTTTCCAGGAAGCCGACGCCGTGCTCGAAGGAAACTACGGCATCCCGGTAATCACGCACTGCTGCCTGGAACCGCACGGCAACATCGTGCAGTTCAGCGGCGACCATATCAACCTGTGGCCATCCACGCAGAATGTCTCGGGCATCGGCGGCGATCTCGGCAAGTCGCTGGAAGTTGCGGCCGCCAACATTCATGTGCAGATGCAATACATCGGCGGCGGCTTTGGCAGCAAGTTCGCGGCCGATAATTGGGGCGTCGAGGCCGGGCGGCTTTCCAAGGCCAGCGGCGGCAAGCCCGTCAAGTTGTACCTCGACCGCGCCACGGAACTGCAGATCGCCGGGAACCGTCCCTCGGCGTTTGCCAATATCAAGGTCGCGGCGAAGAAAGACGGCACCATCACTGCCTGGCAATCCGCGTCGTGGGCCACCGGCGGCATGACGGGCGGCGGCATGCCCCCGCTGCCTTACGTCTTCACCGAGATCCCGAACAAGCGGCTGAACCACACGGCCGTAGCCGTGAACGCGGGAGGCGCGCGCGCCTGGCGCGCTCCGAACCATCCGCAAGCTTCGTTCCTGACGTGTTCGGCGCTCGAGGATCTGGCCGCGAAATTGCACATGGATCCGGTCGAACTGTTCGCCAAGAACCTCGGCTACACCGCCCGCGAGGCCACCTACAAAGCCCAATTACAAAAGGGCGCGGAAATCATGGAGTGGCAGAAACGCTGGCATCCCCGGGGCGAAGGGCGCGGTCCCCTGAAGCAGGGGCTCGGTCTGGCGATCAATACCTGGGGCGGTGGCGGACACGCCAGCCAGTGCCGCACCATTATCAATCCGGATGGATCGGTGGTCATCGAAATCGGCACGCAGGATCTTGGCACCGGTACCCGCACCGCCATCCTCATGGTGGCGGCCGAAACGCTCGGTTTGCCGCTGGGCGCCATCACCCTGCGCATCGGCGACAGCGACTACCCGCCCGATGGCGCATCCGGCGGATCCACCACCATCGGCGGCGTCTCGCCTTCCACTCTAAAATCCACCACTAACGCGCGCAACAAACTGTTCGCGGCAGTGGCGCCGGCCCTGGGCGTCGTACCCGAGCAGCTCGCAGCCGTGGATGGCCGTATCCAGGTGAAAGACGATCCTTCCAAGAGCCTTCCCTGGCAGGATGCCTGCCGTAAGCTGGGCACCAACAAGATCTCGGAGATGGGCGAGAACAATCCGCGCAATCCCGGCGGATTGATGTCCCAGGGCGTGGGTGGCATCCAAATGGCCGATGTCTCGGTGGATACCGAGACGGGCATCGTCAAGATGAATAAGTTCGTGGCCGTGCAGGACTGCGGCCTCATCATCAATCCTAAACTCGCCGAAAGCCAGATCCATGGCGCGGCCATCATGGGCATCTGCGGCGCGCTGTTTGAAGAGCGCGTCATGGATGAGCAAAGCGGCAAGTATCTGAATGCCGATATGGAATTCTACAAGCTGGCAGGCATCGCCGATATTGGTGAGATTGTGGTGCATCTGGATATCACGCCGGAGAACGATAAACGCGGCGTGATCGGATTGGGCGAACCGCCGGCCATCGGCGTCATAGCGGCGATCGGCAACGCGGTAGCCAACGCTATCGGAGTCCGCGTGCCGCAGGTGCCGCTCACGGCGGACCGCGTGCTTGCCGCCCTGGAAGGGAGGAACTCATAAATGCAAGCCTTCGAATACGCCAACCCCACCACCGTTCGCGAAGCCGTGGGCATGCTTGGCCCGCGCTGGGGCGAAGTCAATGTGCTGGCCGGCGGCACCGACCTGCTGAGCCTGATGAAGGAGCATCTGGAAACACCGCAACGTGTCGTAAATATCAAGAACATCAAGGAGCTTGGCGGCATCAAGAAACACGGCGCGGAGTTACGAATCGGCGCCGCCGTCACGCTCGATGAACTGGAGCGCAATCCCGACATCCGGCGATCCTACCCGGGGCTGGCGCAAGCCGCGCGCGGCATTTCGAGCCCGCAAATTCGCAACATGGGGACCGTGGGGGGCGACCTGTGCCAACGGCCGCGCTGCTGGTATTACCGCAACGGCTTCGGCCTGCTGGGGCAGGATAAGGACGGCAAATCGCTGATCCCCGGCGGCGAGAATAAGTTTCATGCCATCCTCGGCAACGCGGGTCCGGCTTATTTCGTCAGCGCTTCCAGCCTGGGTCCGGCGCTGGTCGCGCTGGGCGCGAAGATCCATTTGGTTTCGGCTTCGGGCAGCCGCGACGTGGACGCCGCGAAGTTTTTCGTCACGCCGCAAAACGCCGCCAGCCGCGAGATCGCGCTGCTGCCCAACGAACTGGTCACCGAGATCGTACTGCCACCCGCGGATACGCACAGCGCCACGTACGAAGTACGGCAAAAGGAAGCGCTGGATTGGCCGCTCGCCACCGCTTCGGTGGTCTTGAATATGGCGGGCGATACAGTATCGAGCGCGCGCATCGTGCTGGGACATGTCGCGCCCACGCCGTGGGTCGCAGCCGGTGCGCAAACCTCGTTGTCGGGCCGGGCCGTCACGCAGGCGGTGGCCGCGGAGGTGGGGAAAGCGGCGCTCGATGGCGCTACTCCGCTGAGTCAGAATCGCTATAAGATGCAACTGGCGCGCGTGGCCGTGAAGCGCGCGCTGCTGATGGCGGCCATCGGAAAGATATAAGATGGAACGCTGCCAGAACCTCAACTGGAACGGCCAGTTCATCGACGCCGAACGGGACCCCACCGTCCAACAAAGCAGCGACCGCATCTTCTGGTGCCAGCACACCCACAACTGTCTTGGCCCGGACGGCAAAGCCGCCGACGAATACGAATGCAACCCCGCAAGGGAATGCTATAGGCCCCTGTAGCCGCTTGGTGGGGCAGGCTCGTAGCCAGGCTCGTAGCCTGCGGCGGCCTCGCAGGCCGCGTGCCCAGGCGTATAATAGTAGCCATAGGAGGGCAGATGCACCGAACATTCTATATAGCCGCCGTTGCGCTCGCGATGGCGGGCCTTTCATTCGCCGCCGCAATTCCCACCGCTAACATCTACGGCAATTATGTGGAGGCCCGCACGGCAGACGTCTATACCGGCCCCTGCTTCGCGAATTCCGAAGTCGGGCTGGTCGGCCAATTGGCCGTATTCGGCTGGAAAGTGACCAAAGGCGCCTGGCAGGGCGTGAATCTCGACGGCATGTCCGTGGTGGGCGTGGTGCGTGCGCGTCACACCCTCGGCGACGTCTTCGAATCCGCCTATCCGGTGAAAGCCGTCATCATAGTGGATACCCGCGCGAACCCTGAGCAGCGCCTCGCATTGCAGAGCTTCGCCAAACACATGGCCGGCGACCTGTTGCAGGATGTGGTGCGCGTGGATTATGAACCGATCGATCTGACCTTCGCCGATAACGACATTCACAGCATGAAAGCCACTCTGACGGCCGGCACCCTGGCCAAGATCAGCACGCGCGCGCTGAGCGAAGGCGACCACCTCTGCCGCAACGAAGAAGTCTGGTATCGTCCGCTCACCAAACTCGACCACGCCATGCCCGCCTACGCGCTGGCCAACCAGTTCCACGGGCAGGGTCTGGACACCACCTGGTCGAGCCCCGATAAGCGCAGCGCGTTTGTCGGATCGTTTGTTACCGAGTCCGAGTAAACACATGGGGGGCGGGCTTGAGCCCGCGCGGGGCTTAAGCCCCGCTCTTGGTGTTTAGGTACCGCCCCGCGAACGTCAGCAACGTTGGCCAGTTCGGCCCTGTCGTGTGCCCGCCGCTATGCTGCCGGAAGGCCACATCGCCGTCGATCAACGCTGTCTCGACGGGCGGCATCTCGGTGGTCCCGAGGTCCTTCTTGCCCAGCAGCTTGTAAACCGGCCCCGCCCCCACGCCCGCCAGGAACATGCCCTTGGCATCCACCCAGGCATCGCCCTTGAACGCGCCGGCGCTGATGAACACCGGGCGCGGCGCGCATAGGGCCACCAGCTCGTGCGCATCCACCGGCAGATCGTTCCAATTTAGCGGTCCCGCATACTTGATGAAGTTGCCCGCCATCCAGTGATATTCGCCCGCCCCGGCCACGTTCTCGACGATCTCTCCGTAATTGCGGCGGTGCAGCTTCGCCCCGCCCTCGCCCGACGATCCTATGAATCCGATAGCGAAACGCGGGTCGTAAGCCATCGTCACGATAGCGGCCTTGCCGTAGCGCGATAGACCTTCGATGCCCACCTGCCGGGCGTCCACGGCTTTATCTGTTTCGAAATAATCGAGCGCGCGGCTGGCGCCCCAGGCCCACGCGCGCAATGCGCCCCAATCGTCCGGCTTGCGTGGCTGTCCCTTGTTCACCAGACCGATGATGCCCTTGGTCAGGCCCGCGCCGGTGTCTGCCTGTACTGTCACGGGAATCAATATCGCATAGCCCCACCCTTTGGCCAGCACCTGTTGCTGCCAGGTCGGACCCGCCTGCGGCGGCATACGGACTCCGGGCCGCGGCACAAAACCGAACTCCATGATCACCGGCGCCGGACCGCTGGCATTGGCCGGTGTGGTCAACGTCAATCCGATGTTGACCGTGATCGCCGGATATGCCGTATTGTCCACATGGCCCAGCAGCCTCTTAGTAATCACCGGCACATCGCCGATCTTCTCCGGTGTCGTGACAGTCACTTCCCAAGTCACCTTGGGCGTGACCTGGGGCACGCGGCCATACACCTCCCGATCGAAGTCCTCCACGATTTCCGGACGCCGCTTTTTCCACCAATCCTTGGCCGACTTCACCTTCTTGCCGTTTTTCAGCACCAGCGGATCGGGCAGTTTCGGATACGGATTGGCCTTCGCCTCGTCGTAGTTGGCGGCGTTGGGCGCATCGGGGTGATTGCCGTCCGCACCCGGACGCAGCGACGTAATGTGCAACTGGTCCATCATTTGTCGATGGTCCTGCTGCGCTGTCACCTGCCCCGGCTCAGCCGCGTCCTGCCCGCGTGCGAGGAGGGCAAACGCCGCCATGAAAACCAAACCCAGCCATCGATTTTTCACGAAGTCATTATAATTCGCGGCGGTCTAACGTTACTATTGGCGCAAGGAGCACTGGTATGAAGCAACCGATTTTCTTCATTATCGCGATCATTCTGGCAGCCACGTTCGTTCCGGCTCAAGAGACGGCGCAAGACCAACGCGGCGTGGCGTTGGAAGTCCGCGGCCTGGAGGAGCGCCGCTTCCGCGCCATGACCGAGGCAGACTTACCCACACTCGATCGGCTCCTATCCGGCGACCTTGTTTATACGCACGCCAGCGGCTGGCGCCAGGGCAAGCCGGAGTTTCTGTCTGCCATCCGCACTGGCGAATTGGTTTACCATTCCTTTGCCTCTCAGCAATTCCAGGCGAAGGCGTATGGAGACACCCTCGTGGTTTGGGGCAACGCTCCGGGAAAGGTCCGGTCGAAGGGCGAGGAACTGAACGTCGATCTCCTTTACCTGGAGGTGTACGTCAAACAGGAGGGCCGGTGGCAACTGGCCGCCTGGGAATCGACTCGTCTTGCGCCAGCGCCACCCCGATCACACTGAGCTATGCTGGCCTTATGAAGATCTCCCGGCGTGACTTTCTGGGTACCACCGCCATCACCGGCGCCGCCGCACTCGCCGCCGCCGACGCCATGCCCACCCGCACCCTCGGACGCACCGGCGCGCGCGTCTCCATCCTGGCCATGGGCGGAGGCAGCCGCTTCCTGATGTATAAGGACGAAGACAAGGCCCTGGAAGCCCTCAACCGCGCCTTCGACTTGGGCATCACCTACATGGATACCGCCTACAGCTACGGCAACGGCCTCAGCGAGGAGCGCGTCGGCAAAGTCATGAAGACCCGCCGCAATGGCATCTTCCTGGCCACCAAGATCGACGCGCGCAAAGGCGACGAAGCGCAGCGCATTGTGGAGGGCGGCCTGAAGCGCATGCAAACGGACCACCTGGACCTGATCCACGTGCACAGCCTGACGGACGAGCGCGACCTGGCCGCGGTCGAAGCGCCCGACGGCATTCTGAACGTGCTGTTGAAGCTGCGCGATCAGAAGGTCACGCGCTTCATCGGCATCACCAGCCATACGGATCCGGTGGTGTTGAAGACCGCGCTCGAGCGGCACGATTTCGATTGCACGCAAATGGCGCTCAACGCCGCGCGCGTGGGCATGCGCAGCGGCAAAGGTGGCATGGTGCCGAACCCGGATCTTAGAACCAGTTTCGAAGATGTCGCCTTGCCAGTGGCGCGCCAGAAGAACATGGGCGTGATTGCGATGAAAGTATTCGCGCAGGAGGCGTTGGTGGGCCAGGCGCCGCCAGCCAAGCTGCTCTACTATCCGCTCTCGCTGCCGGGCGTGACGCTGGCCGTCGCCGGCATGCCGAAGTTCGAATTCATCGACCAGAACGTGGCGTTGGCAAAGGGCTTCAAGCCGCTGCCGCCTGCCGAAATGCGGGAGCTATCCGCCGGTCTGGCCGCGCGGAATAAGGTTGCGCTGGATCGCTTCTTCAGCACGCACGTCGATGGGTGACGTTTGGTGGGGCAGACCTCCAGGTCTGCGGGGGTCCTCCAGGACCCGCAAGGGGCTTAAGGTAATTACCCTTCGACGGGAGCATGAAAAACTGATCGCCCAGGCGATGCAAACGGGCGCTTACCGGACCCCGGATGAAGTCATCGAGCGGGCTTTGCAAATGCTGCATTCCACGTTCCGCCGAAGCGGTCAGCTCTCCGCGGGACTGGCCGGCCTGCGAAGCCCGCGCAGGCTCGCACTCAGGCTGCGAGCCAGGCTGCGAGCCTGCCCCACTAAGGCATTTTTCATGGAGCCGCCTGCGTCACCACGGTGACGCTCGTAGAATAGAACAAGTGACCCTTCCTGCATTCGCCGACTTCGACCCCTTAGTCCGCGACTGGTTCACCCAGCGCTTCGCCGCCGCCACCGAACCGCAGATCCTGGGCTGGCCGGAAATCCGCGCCGGCCACGACATCCTCATCTCCGCGCCCACAGGTTC
>JBEKMJ010000066.1:0-45432 GCA_050008575.1 Bryobacteraceae bacterium | reverse complement strand
ACCGCTACCGAGCCGCGACCGCTACCGAGCCGCGACCGTCAGGGAGCGGTTTCGTCTGCCACGAGGCTTTAGCCCCGCTCCGCCGCGCACCGAGATATGATTGGGCTGGTGCCCCGTATGCACGTTCTCATCGCAGACAAATTCGAGCAGTCCGGCCAGGACGGGCTCAAGTCATCCGGTTGCGAGGTGACTTACCAGCCTGGCCTCAAAGACGACGCCTTGGCCGACGCGGTTGCGCGCCTGCGGCCGGACGTCCTGGTGGTGCGGTCGACAAAAGTGACCGAGGCAATTCTCGCGGCGGGCGCGTTGAAGCTGGTGGTGCGCGCCGGCGCCGGTTACAACACCATCGATGTGGCGGCCGCATCGCGGCGCGGCATTTATGTTTCGAACTGCCCCGGTAAGAATTCCGTCGCCGTGGCCGAGTTGGCCTTCGCCCTGATTCTGGCGCTCGACCGGCGCATCGCGGACAATGTGGCCGCGCTGCGGCAAGGCCAATGGAATAAGGCGGAGTTTTCGAAGGCCCGCGGACTATTCGGCCGCACTCTCGGCCTCATCGGCGTGGGCCGCATCGGGCACGAAATGATCCCGCGCGCGAAGGCTTTCGGCATGCCCGTGGTGGCCTGGAGCCGGAGCCTGACTCCCGAAGCAGCCCAGGAACTCGGCATCGGCCACTGCGAATCGCCCATCGGTGTGGCCCAGGCGGCCGATATCGTGAGCGTGCACGTGGCCGCCAATCCGCAGACGCGCGGCCTCATCGACGCGAATTTCTTCGACGCCATGCGTCCCGGCGCCTATTTCATCAATACGTCGCGCGCCGAAGTGGTGGACCAGGTGGCGTTGAGCTGGGCCATGCGCAGCAACGGCGTGCGCGCGGGACTGGATGTTTTCGCCAACGAGCCGTCCGGCGGCGCGGGCGATTTTGCCGACGACATCGTAAAGCTGCCCGGAGTCTACGGAACGCATCATATCGGCGCATCCACCGACCAGGCGCAGGAGGCCATCGCCGCCGAAACCGTGCGCATCGTGAAGACGTTTCAGGAGACCGGCAAGGTGCCGAACGTGGTCAACATTGCGAAGGCCACGCCCGCCACGTGCGCGCTCGTGGTACGGCATCTGGATCGCCCCGGCGTGCTGGCCGGTGTGTTGGATTTGATCAGCGCCGCCCGCATCAATGTGCAGGAGATGGACAACATTGTATTCGACGGGGCGCAGGCCGCGGTGGCCCACATCAACCTGGAGACGCTGCCCGCGTCCGATCTGCTGGAGCAAATTAAGTTGGCGAATCCGAATGTGCTCGAACTGAGCTTGATCAAAATGTAAGGCTGCCCGTGGGGCGGCGCCATGCGCCGCCAAGCCAGCCGGCTGCGGGCAATCCTGAGAGCCGGCTGAAAGCCGGCTGCGGGCAGAATTGCCCGCCCCACAGTTTACTGGCCCGCCGGCACGTAAACCTTCGACGGTCCCACAATCGTCACATGCGCCGGTTCGGCTTTGATTTTGATTGCCTGGAAGCCTGCCTTGTTCTCCGGCTTCGCCAGGAAAGTGAGCAAGTACTGCCCGCTCAACCGCCGGCTGAAATCGTCCAGGTAAGGAGCCAGCGAGACCGGATTCACAGTACCCAGCCAATACAGATGGCCGCCCGTTTCGTCGCTAAGCTGCGCCAGATAATTCTGTCCCCAGAAGAGTTGCCGGTAAGCGTGCGCCGAGCGGCCCGCACCTGAGTAATAGATCGAAAATACGACGATTCCCGCGCGTTGCGCCGCGCTGACTGCCTCGCTCAAGTAAGGATTGTCGGGGCCAGCGCCGTAATCGGGGTCGATACCGCTCGATACCATCAGCACTTCACGCGGGGCGGAAGCGGCCGGCCATTTGTGAATCAACTCCGTCAACGCCAGATAAGGACTGGCGGAGATGCCCGCCGTGCCCATGGGAAGCCGGATGGCATGGGCCGCCATTTGGTGGTCCGGCGTTAGCGCCTGGGCCGTTTGCACGCGTCCATTTTGCATATATCCGACGCCAATTTGGGTGCTGGCCGGCAGCGCCAGCACGAATTTCTTAAGCTCGGCCAATTGCGTGCCAAGACCGGTCGTGGAACCATCGTCGATCAACAGCCACAGTTGCAGGCCGCCTTGGCCGTGCAGCGGTTCCAAGTCGGCGACCTGCAGATGCCGCCCGTTTTGAGAGACCAGAACGTCGTCAACAGTAGGTTGCGGAGCGGCTGCGCCTTTCTGCCCTGTAACCGTGACGATCACGCTGACAGGCGTTCCAGGCTGTGAAATGTCGCGCGCGGACAAAGAGCCAGCCACGGTGCAAACAATAGAGGCGGCGAAAAGCGCGCCGATGCGGGTCATAGGATTTATCCTTCCTGATTGATTGGACGCACGGGAGCCCGCCTGGGATACAACGCGCCACCCCTCCCGCTACCTGCTAAAATCCAGCCAATGCACTCGTCGCGACGCGTGTTCCTGGGAGCGGTCACGGCTGCCTCGTACAAACGCCTGCTGGGCGCCAACGACCGCGTACAAGTCGGCTTCATCGGCTACGGCTTGATCGGCCGCCAGCACGTCCATGATTTCAAGAATCAGAAAGACGCCGATCTGGCCGCCATGTGCGAGGTCTGCCAGCCGCGCCTGGAAGAAGGCCTCGCGGCGTGCGGGCCTGGCACCAAACCCTTTCGGGATTTCCGAAAACTGCTTGACGATCAAGACATCCAAGCGGTCGTCGTCTGCACGCCCGACCACTGGCACGCGCTGCTCACCATCATGGCTTGCGCCGCCGGCAAAGACGTCTACGTGGAAAAGCCCCTCACGCTCTTCGTCAAGGAGGGCCGCTGGATGACCGAGGCCGCGCGGCGTTTCGAGCGCATCGTACAAACCGGCACGCAGCAGCGCTCGGGGCCGCATTACCAGAAGGCGCGCGAACTGGTGCAGGCGGGCTATTTCGGCAAGCCGCTCAGCGCGCACATGGGCGCCTATCGCAATGTGATGCCTGGCTTCGGCAGCCCGCCCGACGGTCCGCCGCCGCGCGACCTGGATTACGACATGTGGCTGGGGCCCGCGCCGTTGCGGCCGTATAATCCGCATCGCGCGCTGTATCATTTTCGCTGGTTCTGGGATTACTCCGGCGGCCAGATGACCAACCTGGGCGCACACAATATCGACATCGTGCAATGGTATTTGGGGGTCAAGGGTCCCACCGCCGTCTCCTCCAGCGGCGGACGCTTCGCCCTGGAAGACAACGGCGAAACTCCCGACACGCAGGACGCCATATTCGAATATCCGGGTTTTACGGCGACGCATGCCATTCGCGAGGCCAGCGCCGGACGCCGCGCCGGCTTCGGCCTGGAATTCTTCGGGACCAAGGGCAGCATGACGGTTTCGCGCGGCGGATACGAAGTGATTCCGGATATGAAGATCGACCCGGCCAATGCCATCCCGGTGTTCGAAGGGGAGCCGGCGGGAGGACCGCAGCATTCGGCGGCCAAGCCGGAGCCGTGGGTGGAGGCGCGCAAAGAGCCCGGATCGTCGCCCCAGCAGTTCGACCTGCACGCGCGCAATTTTCTCGATTGCATCAAGACCCGCGAACGGCCCATCTCGGATGTAGAGGACGGCCACCGCACGGCGGTCGCCTGCCACCTGGCGAACATCTCGCTGCGGCTCGGCCGCAAGATCCGTTGGAACGCGGAGAAGGAAGAAATCATCGGCGACCGGGAAGCATCCGCGCTGCTGGAGCGCCCGTATCGCAAGCCTTGGGACGAAGTGTTGCGCAGCTTCCATTTATGACCCGCAGAACGTTTCTATTTACAGCCGCCGCGGCCGGGGGCTTGTCCGTTGAGGCCGCCGAGCCGCATTCGAAGATGGGGATCGCGGTCACCTCCTACCTCAGCTTCGCCCGGCCGAAGGATACGCTCGAATTCCTGGAACACGCCAACACGCTGGGCGCGGGCGGTATCCAGATGCCGTTGACCTCGCGGGAGCCGGAATACGTCCGCAAGCTCCGCGCGCGTGCCGGGGATCTCGGCATGTACTACGAGACGATCGCCGCGCTGCCCACGAAAGAGAGCGCATCCGCCTTTGAGAGCACGGTGGCCGCCGCCAAGGAAGCCGGCGCGCTCGCGATTCGCGTCAACTGCCTGCCCGGCCGGCGCTACGAGAACTTCACCAATCTGCCGGATTGGCAGAAAGCGGTGGCCCAAAGCCACGGCAACATCGATACCGCGCTGCGCATCGTCGAGAAGCACCAAGTGCCGCTGGCCATCGAGAATCACAAAGACTGGACCGCGGACGAGATGGCGGCGCTGATGAAAGCGAAGGCCAGCCGCTGGCTGGGCGTGTGCCTGGATACCGGCAACAACATCGCTTTGCTCGACGACCCGATGGCCGTGGTGGAAACGCTTGCGCCGTACGCCATTTCCACGCACATAAAGGATATGGCCGTCGCGCCATACCCGGATGGCTTCCTGCTCTCGGAGATGCCGCTGGGTGAAGGCATGTTGGACATGCGCCGCATCGTGGATACGATCCGCCGCGCCCGGCCGGAGACGCGCCTGACACTCGAAATGATCACGCGCGATCCGCTGAAAGTGCCTTGCCTGACCGACGCCTATTGGGCGACTTTTCCGGAGCGTAACGGTCTTTATCTGGCACGCACGCTCCACATGGTGCGCGAGCGGCCGCTGCCCATGGTGAGTGGGCTCACGCGCGACGCGCAATTGCAACTGGAAGAAGACAACGTCAAGAAAAGCCTGACCTACGCCCGCGAACGCCTGGGATTGTAGGTCGCGGCAGTAAGCGTGGGGCGGCGCCATGCGCCGCCGCGGGGCGCCCTTGCTATCCCGCCATACTCAGCGCGCTCTTCTGCATCTCGTCCGCGATCTTTACGCCATCCAGATTCGCGCTGTAGCCGGTCTTCGCTGCGAGCAGCGAAACCGCCGCATCGCTCAACGAAACTTCGTCCTGCTGCGCGCCGGTGTAGAACGGCGAGCGCGCCACCAGGGAAGCAGTGCGATTCACTTGATCTTCGGCCTGCTGCAGTCCTCCGGCAGCCGTATATGTGATTTGCATGTCGCTGTTCCTTTCAATCCTTATCGGCCGCGATCCCGTTTTCTTGCGTTAGGCAGTGTGTCATGCGGAGACCCAATTGCCTGCCGCCAAAAAATGTGCGTCCGCGGTCGGCACGTCCCGGATGCCCAACCCGGTCATGAACTGGTCAACTCCGTAAACGAGATGTTCGGCTTGTCGGGATAGCGCAGCGCCTCCGCAAATGGGCGACCGCCGAACAGACGCGTGAAGGTCGCGGTGTGTGCGCGCGGCGGAAAAACCGTGGCCCTCTTCACATAAGCATCGTGACAGATCTATGTTTTCTCCGCCATCCGTCCCGCCTGCTACAATCGCTGAGTGTTCCGCAAGGTCCTGATTGCCAACCGCGGTGAAATCGCCGTGCGCGTCATCCGTACGCTGCGCGAGATGCAAATCGCCTCGGTGGCCGTTTTCTCCGATGCCGACCGCACGTCGCTGCACGTGCGCATGGCCGACGAAGCCGCCTGGGTGGGTCCATCGCCGTCCGCGGAAAGCTACCTGCGCGTCGACCGCATCCTGGACGCCGCGCGCCGGCATGGCGCCGAAGCCATCCACCCCGGCTACGGTTTCCTCAGCGAAAATGCGGATTTCGCCGCCGCCTGCGAAGCGGCAGGTATCGTCTTCATCGGCCCGTCGGCCGACTCCATTCGGCGCATGGGCTCCAAAACCGCCGCGCGCCAGATGGCCATCGCCGCGGGTGCGCCCGTCGTGCCCGGCGCTCACGAAACGCTCAGCGGTCCCGCCGAAGCCCGCGTCTTCGCCCAACGGTTCGGCTATCCCCTGCTGCTGAAAGCCGTGGCCGGCGGCGGCGGCAAAGGCATGCGCCGCGTGGATTCCGACGCCGAACTGGATTCCGCCTTTCGCGACGCGTCGAGCGAAGCCGAGCGCTCATTCTCCAACCCCGACCTGTACGTCGAGAAGCTGATCGAGCGCCCGCGCCACATCGAAATTCAGTTGCTGGGCGACCGCTATGGCCACATGGTCCACTTCGGCGAGCGCGAATGTTCCATCCAGCGGCGGCATCAGAAGGTGATGGAAGAGTGCCCATCGCCCCTGGTGGCCGCGCGCCCCGCCATGCGCGAGGCTATGGGCGAAGCCGCTATCCGCGTGGCGCGCAGCGCCGGCTATTACAACGCCGGCACGGTCGAGTTTCTGGTGGACGCCCAAGGCGATTTCTACTTCCTGGAGATGAACACCCGTCTGCAAGTTGAGCATCCCATCACCGAACTTGCGACCGGCCATGACCTGGTGCGCCTGCAAATGGAGGTGGCCGCGGGTGAAAAGCTGCGCCTGCGGCAGGACGATATCGCCTGGCGCGGTTCGGCCCTCGAGTGCCGCATCTACGCCGAAGATCCTTACAACAACTTCTTCCCGTCCCCCGGCAAAATCACGCGGCTGACGCGCCCGCTGGGGCCGGGCGTGCGTCTGGATGGCTGCGTCTACGACGGCTGGACCGTGCCCATCGACTACGATCCGCTGCTGGCCAAGCTGGCCGTGTGGAACGGCACGCGCGAGAGCGCCATCGCCCGCATGGTGCGCGCCCTATGCGAATACGACGTGGCCGGCATCCACACCAACATCACCTTCTTCCGCCAGATTCTGGAAGACGAAGAATTCCGCGCGGGCCGCCTGCATACGCGCTTTGTCGACGAATTCCTGGAGCGCCGCAAGCCCTTCGTGCCGCCGCCGGATCTGGAATCCGTCGCCGCATTGGTGGCCGCCTTCCATTCCACGCGTAGCGCCCCGCGCGCGGAGGACGGCCCGGCGCCGCGTAGCCGGTGGCTCGATATCGGCCGCCACGAGGCGCTGCGATGAAAGTCTCGGTGGCGATCGATGGCCAAGCCCGCGAGGTCGATCCGGATTCGATCGCCGCACAGATCGCCGCTGTCGAACCGGGCGTCTATTCGGTCCTGATCGAGGGCCGCAGCTACGAAGCGCGCATCGAGGAATCCGATGGCGCGGTGATCGTCTTCATCGACGGCCACCGCTTCGAAGTGGAGATCCGCGACCCGCGCCGCTGGTCGCGCCAGAGCGGACGGCCGGGCGCGGAAGGCCGTCTGAATATCGCTGCGCCCATGCCCGGCAAAATCGTACGCCTGCTCGTGGCCGAAGGCGATACGGTGGCCGCCGGCCAAGGCCTGCTGGTGATGGAAGCCATGAAAATGCAGAACGAAATGAAAGCGCCGAAGGCCGGAAAAGTCGTGTCGCTTACCGCTCGCGAAGGCGCCACGGTGGCGGCGGGCGATGTGCTCGCGGCGATCGAGTAAGTGGGGCAGGCACGTTGCCTGCGGCGGCCTCCCAGGCCGCCCGGCTGCGCGGGTCTATGATGGTGGAGTATGAGCGGCGCCGCCGGGCATAGCTGCAGGATCCGGATAGCCCTCGCAGTGTGCGCCTTCTCTTCCTTACCGTCCGTCCGCGCCTGTGAGTACATTAATTCATCCGGGGAGATAGTCATCCAACCAACTCTCTCGGCGGACGGTAATTTCGGCGGCGAGTTTCATGAAGGTTTGCTTGCGCTCAAGCAAGATCCTGGCTATGAATACATAGACCGGTCTGGAACCGTTGTGGTCCGCGCCGATGTGTGGCTGGCCCTGGACTTTTCAGGAGGGCTGGCTCCCGCTCCCGTATCCCAGTCCAATCGCCCGCCCAAGTGGGGCTTTATCGATCGAACTGGACATTTCGCCATTCCGCCGCGGTACTCCGCGGTAGACGCCTTCTCGGAAGGACTGGCGCGTGTCACTGCTTCGGGCGAGGCGGGGAGTACGGGTTACATCGACGGTGACGGAAAGTTTGTTATTTCGCCGCACCTGAGCTACGGCGCCAGCTTTCACGAAGGCCGCGCCGCGGCCATCATCGACGGTCCATGTGTAATCACAAATGGCGGATCCTGCGCGCGCGCCGAATTCCGGCCCACGAAGCAGCCGGCCGCGTACGATTGCCGTTACGCCTTCGTCGACAAGAGCGGCCAGCCGGTCTCCGCCCTCCGCTTTGACGACGCAAAAGACTTCGCCGAGGGTCTGGCGCCGGTGCGCCTTGGCCGGGAGTGGGGTTACATCGACAGATCGGGCCGGATCGCGATCGCGCCACGATTCGAATCGGCCGAGCCGTTTTTGGAAAGCCTCGCGGCGGTAGTTCAAAATGGGAAGACCGGGTTCATTGACCGCTCCGGCAGCTTTATGATCCCTCCCCGGTTTGAGTTCGCGGACAGCTTCTCAGACGGACGTGCGCTCGTTGCGGCAAGTAAGGGTGGCGGAACTTGGAGCAACCGTTACATTGATAGAACCGGAAAGCCGGCGTTTCGTGGAGAATTCGCCCTCGCCACACCGTTTACCCATCGTCTGGCACACGTCGCACTCAATGCGCGCTTGAAGACGTTCGCCTGGATCGACACGGCCGGTAAGCCGGTGTTTACTTATGTCGACCGGCGGCTGGAAGAAAGCGCCTCTACCCCGCCCCGCGCGGTCCTTTCGCTGCAGCCCTAGCCGAGACCGTTGCCGGGGTCTGTCGTTTAGGCCTAAACTCTTCCGCCAGTGTAACCTGCCATCCCGCGGGCGCATCGTTAACCATGCCATGCAAATCCCGATTTCCAGGCGCCGCCTGTGCGCCCTGCTGCCCCTGTTTCCGGCGGCAAAGGCGCTGCTCGCTCAGCAGAGCGCCCCGGTGGCGGCCCCTCCCAACCCGCAGAGTGCCCCGGCGCCGCCCGCACCCGCCGCGCCGGCCAAGCCGCAAAACCCCACCTTCACCGCGGACGTCAACCTGGTCAATCTCTTCGCGACGGTGCGCGATAAGGATAGCCATATCGTCGCCAACCTCAACAAAGAAGACTTCGTGCTCCAGGAAGACGGACGGCCGCAAGTTATCCGCTATTTCTCCCGCGAAAACGATCTGCCGCTGGCCCTCGGTCTGTTGGTGGATACCAGCCGCAGCCAGCGCAACGTGATCGATGCGGAGCGCGCCGCCAGCTACACCTTCTTCGAACACATCTTGCGCGAAAACAAGGACCAGGCGTTCGTGGCCCACTTTGATCGCCAGGTGGAACTGCTCCAGGATTTCACGCAATCCCGCCAGAAGCTGAATAAGGCGCTGCACGAACTGGAAGTCAACGGCGAAGACGACTCCCAGCAGCAGAGCGGCGGAGGCGGCGGAGGCGGTGGTGGTGGTGGCGGAGGAGGCGGCTATCCCGGTGGAGGTGGCAGGCGCGGCGGCGGAGGCGGCGGCATGCATCGCGGCGGCGGCACGTTGCTTTACGACGCCGTTTATCTGGCGGCGGGCGACGATCTGATGAAGAAGCAGAAAGGCCGTAAGGCGGTTTTCGTCCTCTCCGACGGTGTCGACCGGAACAGCAAAGTCGGAATCTCGGAAGCGATAGAAGCCGCCCAACGCTCCGACACATTGGTATACTCCATCTACTTTGGCTCGAACGAGGGTTTCCAGGGTTTCGGACACGGTGGCGGCATGGGTCGCGGCGGCGGTATGGGCCGCGGCGGCGGAAGATCCCCGCAGGACGAACGGCCAGACGGCAAGAAGATACTCAAACGGATCGCCAAGGAGACCGGCGGTACCTACTTCGAAGTCACCAAGAAGCAGACCATCGATGCCATCTACAGCCGGATCGAGGAAGAGCTGCGCAACCAATATAGCCTCGGATACACCTCGGATCAGCCCGCGTCCCAGGCGGGCTACCGCACCATCGCCCTGACGGTCAATCAGAAAAATATGACCGCGCAAACTCGCGAAGGGTATTACCCGGCGCCAGCGCCTAATACCGCCAAATAGAAACCGCCCGGTGACGGTCGCGCCGATCTCGCACGGCTTTAACTAACTGAGCCGCGACCGTCAGGGAGCGGTTCTCTCCCCAGAACTCCCCCCACGCTGTTAAGCATCCGCCGCGGCTTGGTAGCGATCTCTGTGCTACCGTCGGAAGTAACATGGCGAAGTTCCTGTTTGGCCTGATCACCGGCGCGGTTTTGTGCGCCCTCGGCGTGTTCCTGCTCATCTTCGCGCTCGCGCGCTCCTTCCGCGAGAGCCCGCCCGTGGTCGCCCAAAACTCCGTGCTGCAACTCCAGCTTTCGGGCGACATACCCGAGCGTTTGCCCGTGGAGGTCCCCTTCGGCGCGCTGGCCGATCGCCCCGCTCCCACCGTCACCGGCGTCTGGATGATGCTGCGCAAAGCCGCGGCCGATGCGCGCGTCAAAGCCGTCGTGTTGGAGCCGGAATCGCTGAGCGTGGGCTGGGGCAAGCTGGAAGAATTCCGCGCCGATCTGGAGCGGTTCAAGAGGTCCGGAAAGCCCCTGTTTGCGTTTCTGAAGACCCCCGGCGCGCGCGAGTATTATCTGGCTTCCGCCGCCGACCGCATCTATCTCGGCCCGTCCGATTGGCTCAACGTCAAGGGCATGCGCGTCGAGCTGATGTACTTCAAGAAAACGCTGGATAAAATCGGCGTGGATGTGCAGGTAGAGCACGACGGCAAGTACAAGGACTTCGGCGACATGTTCACGCGTACGTCCATGAGCCCGGAAACCCGCGAGGTGATGACCGGCCTGGTGGACGATCTCTACGGTAATCTGGTCAACCGCATCGCACAGTCCCGCCGGAAAACCCCAGACGCCGTGCGCGCGCTGATCGACCGCGGACCGTTTTTGGCCAACGATGCGCTCAGCGACGGCTTGGTCGACCAGTTGCGCTACGAAGATCAGATGTTCGCCGACCTGCAGCAGAAAGTGAACTCCGGCGAATTGCATAAGCTCTCGACCGGCAATTATCAGAAGGTCCCGGCGGATTCGCTCGGCCTGGAGGGCCGCCACCGCATCGCCGTGCTGGTGGGTGACGGCACGATCACGCGCGGCGCCGCCGGTGACGATGGGGTTGCCGGCGACGGCATCCAGGCAACCGGATTCAACAAGCTGCTGCGGCGCATCGCCGCCGATTCCACCTTGGACGGCGTGGTGGTGCGCATCGATTCTCCGGGCGGCGACGCGGTGGCCTCCGATGAGATCTGGCGCGAAATGAACCTGCTGAGCAAGAGGAAGCCGGTGGTGATTTCGATGTCCGATACCGCGGCTTCCGGCGGTTACTACATGGCGATGACCGGCGATCCGGTGCTGGCTTATCCCGGCACGCTCACCGGTTCCATCGGCGTGGTGTTCGGCAAGCCCAATATGCACGGGCTTTACGATAAGTTGGGCATCACCAAGGATATGATCGCGCGCGGCCGCTTCGCCGCCATCGACTCCGACTACAGCGATCTTTCGCCGGTAGAATTGGCTAAGTTGAAGGAAGGCATCGACGCCAATTATCGCGACTTTGTCTCGAAAGTAGCGCAGGCGCGCCGCCGCCCATTCGATCGGATCGAGCCGCTGGCGCAGGGCCGCGTGTGGCTGGGCGGTCAGGCTAAGACGCGCGGCCTGGTGGACGAATTGGGCGGCATTGACCGGGCGCTCGAGCTGGTGAAACAGAAGGCCAGGATACCGGCTTCCGAGAATGTCACCATCGTGATGTATCCGCCGCGGCGCAGCATTTTGGACATGCTGTTCGGGCGCGCGCAGGAGAGCGCGGTGGAGTCGCGCGTACGAGCGTTCGCCAAGGTTGGGTTATGGCGCATCATGCCATACATGGTGACCGCCCAGTAGCCTTGTCCCGGCGGAGGACGGTCTTTTGGCTTCTTGCCAGCCATTTGTAGTGGGGCAGGCGTCCACGCCTGCGGCGGGTCTCCAGACCCGCCCTTCCCCTTCCCCGCTTCGGCCGGTATGGTAGTATGGCAACGACTAAACTAAAGTAACCTTCACTCTCGACCAAGCCACCATTTCCCGGCTGCAGGAGGCCGCCACCCGCCTGACAATGCCGAAGAGCGAAGTGGTTCGCGCCGCAATCGCCGAATACTACGACAGGATCGGCCGGCTGAGCGTGGGCGAAAGGCTGCACATGCTGCGTGCCTTCGATGAACTGGTGCCCCGCATTCCGGCGCGCACCGCGGCCGAGGTAGACCGGGAGCTAAGGTCCGTTCGGCGGGCTCGGCGGGGGGGCGGGCGCCGGCACGCGTCATGACCTTCCTGGACACCTCGCTGCTGATCGACGCCCTCACCGGGCCAAAGCGGTCCGCCGCCGCGTTGCGCCGCGCCATACAGGAAGCGGAGCGCATCCTGCTTCCCACGTTGGTTCTTTACGAATGGCTGCGCGGGCCTGCCTCAGGTATTGGCTGCCCAGGAGTCGCTCTTCCCCAGTCAGGCCGCCGTACCTTTTGGTTGGCAGGAGGCGGCCTTAAGCGCGAAGTTGTACCAGTCTCTCCACCGGGGCCGCGGCCGCGAAATCGACCTCGCCATCGCCGCCTGCGCCATCACTCACGAGGCCGCGCTTTGGACTCTCCATGCCGCCGACTTCAAAGACATCCCCGGCCTTCGCCTCTACCTCTGAAAGCGCCTACCGATTATTTCGATGGCTGCGAAGCGGCATCCAGCTTGAAGGGAACGGAGATCCCGGTAGCGGCCTCCCTGGTCACACCATCCGCCACGAATGGCCGATACACCCACCTCCTGACGGCCTCTTCCGCGGCTTGAACCAACCGCGGGTCCCCTCCTACCAGATCGAGAGTTTTCACGTGTCCATCGGTACCGATTACCGCTCTGAAGCGCACCGTCCCTTGCACTCCGGCCTTCCTGGCCGCCTCGGGATACGTCGGCTCGATCTTGCTCAGCAGCCTCCGTTCCGCGACCTCCGGAGGCGCGAAGACGATGGTAGTACCCGGGGTCCCACTGAATTGCGATATCATCGCGCCGATGATCGCGGCGTTGTTGGGTAACGGCCCAGGCGCAGCGGCCGGCTGCGGAGTCGCGTCCGCCGCCTTTCGCTGCCAGTTTTCGGAAGCCTTGAAATCGGCGGCATAATCGGTCTCGGAATCGCTCACCGCCGCGCGCATCAACAGCGCCGTGGCCAGGGCGCGCATGGCCGGAACATAAGCGGGGTCGATGGCCAGCGCCTTCTCGGCATGCATGATGGCATCGTCGATCGCCTGGCCGTAGTTCCTCCGCAAGTTCCGGCGCACCGCCGGGTCCCGCATTGGCCCTTTCTCCTGGAGAGCCATCCTGGATTGTGCGCGAGCCATAATGAAGGCCGGCGCTAGCTTTTCCATTGCGATGTGAGCCAGTTCAGTATGCGCCTGGGCGCTGCGCGGATCGGCGGCCAGCACCTTGTTCCACAGGGACGTCGCTTCGGCCCAGTGGACGGACTGTTCGGCAGGCTCGCGGGTGGCTTTTGCCAGCTTGTAAACCACGCTGGCCAGCGCCGATAGAGACTCCGCATCGGCCGGCGATAAATCCACTGCCTTCCTGGCCTCGGCTTCCGCCCTTGAAAGGAAGCCTTCTGTATCGGGGACCAACAGCGGATTGAGGGGCGCCTGCCCCAGCCACGATCTAGCCAACTGCGCATGCGCGGCGGCTAGGTTCGGACTAAGCGCGATCGCCTTTTGAAATGCCACTGCGGCGTCCCGATACCGGTATTCGGCGAGAGCCGATTTACCTCGCTCCATCCAAAAGCCGGCATCGTGGTTTGCCGGCGTTTGCGCCGCGACCACCACTGCCGCGACCAGCGTGAAACATATAAGCCGCACAGCGCCCAGTATATCCGATACGGGACGGCCTGGGAGGGAGGGCGGGCAATTCTGCCCGCGGCCGGCTGTCAGCCGGCTCTCGCCGCCCCACAGTACGTTTTCTACGGTGCCCACCGCCGGCGTGGTATCCTTCTGGATAATCTCGGAGGACAGTCGTGCGCATATCGTCATCGCTTGCCTTGTTCCTCGCCGCACTTTCGTGGCCCACCCTCGCCGAAAACTGGCCGCAATGGCGCGGCCCTTCCCAGAATGGCGTCAGCACCGAAACCAACCTCCCCCTGCATTGGAGCGCCACGGAAAACATCGCTTGGAAACTGGAAATGCCCGCCCGATCGGGCGCCACTCCGATTGTCTGGGGGAACAACGTTTTCCTGAACGTCGCGGACGGCGACGACCTGTACCTGTGGTGCGTCGACAAAGCCAAGGGAACGCCCATTTGGAAGAAATTCATCGCGTCCGGCAATTACAAAATCAACAAGCAGAACATGTCGTCGCCCTCGCCCGTGACCGACGGCCAAGGCGTCTATGCCATGACCGGCATCGGCGTAGTGAAGGGCTTCGATTTCAAAGGCAATGAACTGTGGGCGCGCGACATCCAGAAAGACTATGGCAAATTCGGGCTGAACTGGGGCTACGCCTCATCGCCCCTGCTCTATGAGGACGCGCTTTACGTGCAGGTGCTGCATGGGATGCGGACCCACGATCCGTCGTACGTCCTGCGCATCGACAAGAAGACCGGCAAGACCGTGTGGCGCGTCGTCCGGCCCACGGATGCGATCCGCGAATCGCCCGATTCCTACACCACACCCGCGCTGCTGCGCTACGGCAATCACGTGGAGATCGTGGTTACCGGCGGCGATTGCATCACCGGGCACGATCCGGCGACAGGCGCGGAACTGTGGCGCGCGACGGGTTTCAATAGGGATAAGAACCCCGCCTACCGCATCATCGCCTCGCCGGTAGTGTATGACGACGTGGTCTACGCGCCTACGCGCGTAAAACCGCTGATTGCGTTTCGCGCCGGCGGCCGTGGCGACATTTCCGAATCGCACAAGCTGTGGGAATTCATGAACGGCCCCGATGTACCCACGCCCGTTACCGACGGCAAATATTTCTACTCAGTCAACGATCGCGGCATACTCTGGTGCCTGAACGCCAAGACCGGCGAAGAGATCTGGGGCGGCAAGCGTATCAAACCCGCCACCTATAGCGCGTCGCCCGTGCTGGCGGATGGGAAAATCTACGTCACCAATGAAGAGGGAGTGACTAGTGTCGTCAAGGCCGGCCCCCAGTTCGAGGTTCTGGCGGAGAACGATCTGAACGATTACACGCTCAGTTCGCCCGCAATTTCGGATGGCCACATCCTGATTCGGACGGCGAAATTCCTGTATTCGATCGGCAAGCGTTACTGAGCCGCGACCGTCGGGGGCGGTTCCCGGCTACGACGGCTTGTAGTACAGCACAATCCCGCCGCCCAGCGCCGCCAGCAGGAATCCGACATACAGCAGCGGATGCGGCGCATTCCTCGGTGGATGCATGGCCATCGAGACCAGCACGTTCACCAGCGGCGCTCCGCCGAAAACCAGCGGCATTACAAAATTCGGAACCCCGCCCGACTTGAACGCCCAGATGATGCAGACCGCACCCAGCGCACCCAGCGCACCGCCGACGATGGACCAGACCGTACCGCCCGCATTGAAGCCGCTCAGTCCGCCCTGGGAACCCAACCCCGCCACCGGCACCAGTACGCCGATCAGAAAATAGGCGAATCCCACGCACAGCAGCGCCTTCAGCGGATTGCCAAGCTGCGTCTGCCCCTTGTGCAGCGCGGGTCCGTACACACCCCACGACAGCACCGCGCCAATTACGAATACGATCCACATTTTAGAACGCTTCCCCTCCGTTTTCTTGTTTACCACCGCGCTTTGTTCCATTCGAATGAAATCCTCTGCCCGACTATGCCATACTACCTGAAAATCAGGTAAACTCACAGGACAGTCGGAATATGGCCCAATCTTTGCCCTCCGGAAACGCTCACCGCCTCACCCCAGTGCAATGGGTCATCTGCGCCATGGCCGCCGTGGGCTTCGCCTTCGATACCTACGCCCTGCTGGTCCTGCCGCTGATCGTGCGCCCCGCCCTGATGGAGATCGCCAAGGTGAAACCGGGCACGCCGGACTTTAACCATTGGGTGGGCCTGCTGTTCTACATTCCCGCCGTGGCGGGCGGCATCTTCGGCCTGCTCGGCGGATATCTTACCGACCGCCTGGGCCGCCGCCGCGTGCTGGTGTGGAGCATCCTGCTGTACGCTTTCTCGGCCCTGGCGTCGGGACTGGTCACCTCCGTGGGCGCGCTGCTGGCGTTGCGCTGCACCACCTTCATCGGCGTCTCCGTGGAATTCGTCGCCGCGGTGGCATGGCTGGCGGAGTTGTTCCCGGACGCCAAGCAGCGCGAATCCGTGCTGGGTTATACCCAGGCGTTCTCGTCCATCGGCGGATTGCTGATCAGCGCCGCCTACTACGTGGCTGTGACGTATTCCAAATCGCTGCCGGCCATCCACGGCGGGCACGAGGCCTGGCGCTATACGCTGATCTCCGGCGTCATCCCGGCGATTCCGTTGATCGTCATTAGGCCTTTCCTGCCGGAGTCGCCCGCGTGGCAGGAGAAGAAGCTGGCCGGCACCCTCAAACGGCCCAGCTTCGCCGAGTTGTTCCGTCCCGAATATTGCAAGATCACCCTGCTGACCGCCTTGATGTTCGCGTGCAGCTACGGCGCGGCCTTCGGCGCCATCCAGCATATTCCGCGCATCGTGCCGGGCTTGCCGCAAGTGGTGCACCTGGCTCGCGCCGCGCAGGAACAAATCGTGAGCAAAGTACAGTTCCTGCAGGAAATGGGCGGATTGCTGGGCCGCGTGTTGCTGGCGTTTCTGGCGATCCGCATCGTCAGCCGCCGGAAGCTGCTGCGCGTCTTCCAGTTTCCGGGGTTGTTCCTGGTGCCCTTCGTGTTCTTCTATCCCGCCACCCACGATCTGGGCGCGACGGAGATCGGTATTTTCCTGGCCGGAATGCTGACGGTGGCACAGTTCAGCTTCTGGGGGAATTATCTGCCCAGGATGTATCCCACGCACCTGCGCGGCACCGGCGAGAGCTTCGCGGCCAATATCGGAGGCCGCATGATCGGCACCTCGGCCGCGCTGCTGACCACGCAACTCGCCAACACCATGCCGGGCGCCACTCCGTTCACCAAGCTGGCTTATGCGGCCAGCGCTGTCGCGCTGTTGGTGTACGCGGTGGGGTTCACTTCGAGTTTCTGGCTGCCGGAACCGCAGCAGGATAAGCTGCCGGAGTGAGCTTGAACGGCTGGCGCCGTGGCGGCGATCGGTAAGTGTCTTCTCGCCGCAGTGCGGCTAGTTGTGAGGACCCAAAATTCCACGGTTATTTGGACCGGCGGCGTGATCGTCTCGCAGAACTGGCCGCCCAATTCGTGCAGCAGCGCTTCGGCCGGCCTCGTACGCCCAGAGCGAACGTCCCTGTTGCTCTGGACAATCTGCGCTCTTACTTTCGGGTCGCGCAACTCAAGGTAGTCCTCCAGTTCATCGGCGTCCATGATGCCGATCACGGGAATACCGTCCTTTTCTAGGATAAAATACTCGTTGTTGAGGTGAGCGCGCTTGGCCAGTTGGCCGAGATTGATGCGGGCTTTGGTGATCGGCATTCGGTTCAAGATGGCGGCCGTAGCCTTGTTCAATGGGGAACTCCTCGATTGATTAACGTTGATTGAATATAGCACTTGCCGGCCAGCGAAGTCGCCGGGGTAGCGTGCTTGCATCTCTACAAACGATCGGTCACCAATATCCGTCCCTTCGCGCCCAACGCCGTATCGCCGCTCTGATTCCGAATGCGCCCGCGCAACTCGACAACGTCTCCCTTGAGCTTCGGATTCGGAGTCACCTTCACCACCAGCCACTCCAGGCGAATCGTCTCGTCGGCGTATATCGGCCGCCGGAAACGCACCCAGAACTCCAGCCCCACCATTGCCGCGCTCTTGGAGTAGTGCGATGCCGTCAGGCCCAGCAGCAGCGCAGTGGTGAATGTTCCACTAGCAATGGGCCGGCCGTACCGGGTGGCCGCGGCGAACGTGGAATCGTGGTGAACCGGATTGGTGTCACCGGCGGCGCTGGCATACGCCGCGACCATTGCCGGTGTGAGCGTCACGCTCGAAAAGAAGCGTTCTCTTGGAAAGGCGGTCATATTGGCTACTCCACGTTCGTGTCCGCTATTGCGGGAGCACCTTACTAAACGTGATGGGATGACCGGGATTTTGCCTTTGCGCGGCCATTAGCCCTAGCGCTGCCGACCTTTCGCAACTGGATCGCCAGCCGTAAGGGGTCATTCACCGCTCTTTCACTTCGAAAGACTTTCCGGACGTCGGGGTCCAGGAGGACCAGATTCGTGCCGGCGTGGTACTGTTTCGCATACTTCCCGCGCACCGCGCCTTTGAGCAGTTGGCGGAGGTCGTATTCAGGACGCAACTCGTCTTTCAATTTGTCATCGCGTTTTCTTCATAGGCTCTCCTTTCACCTCGACTCAGCATTCGTGCACTTATGATTCGGACCCGTTCGAGCCGTTGTGCGGGCGCGACCAACAGCAACCTTCCCCGATTCGACAACCCAACTGTAATGAATCTGTCTTCACCGAGGGAGTGGCCGGGATCGGGGAAGGTAGCACCGAGCGAATCGCCAAACACGCTAGCGGCCTCCTGGAACGAGACTCTGTGTTTGTGGAGATTCCAAGTCGCCTTGACCGGATCCCACTCGAACTCCATGAGCCCAGTGTAGCGGATTGATTGAGCGTGTTCTAGGAAACGCCTTCATCCGACCCGCCCCGCCTTGCGCGCCCGCCATTCTTCCGACGTAATCTCCCATACTTCCGTGCGCAGACGCCCCGAAACATAATCGCGCTCTTCCGTAGCCACGATACGCATCCCCTGCCTCTCCGAAATGCGCCGTGACGCCGTATTCGCCGCCGCCTTCGGGACGCGCAGCAGTGGAAAGCCGAGCGTCTCGAACCAGTAATCGGTCACCGCGTTGCACGCTTCGGTCATCAAGCCCTGCCCGTGCCACGGCACGCCCAGCCAGAAGCCGCGATTGATCTCGTCGCCTCTCACCAGGCTGATACAGCCGATCAGGCGGTCGGGGTCGCTTTTCAGGCGCAGCGTCCAGTGCCAGGCTTCGCCGCGTTCGGCCTGCGGCAACGCCACATCGCGATAGAATTTGTAGACCCCATCGGATGGAAAAGGCCACGTCACCTGGTTCGCCAGATACCGCACCACCTCCCATTGCGGAAACAGTAACTGGGCTTGCTCCGCGTCCGCCAATTCCAGCGGGCGCAGCCACAGGCGCGGCGTCTCCAATCGCGGTGTCACGGAGCGGCCTTTGCAATAGCCGCCAGCCGCTTAGGCGCCACCAACTGGTAACTGCAGGCGACCAGTTCCGACACTTCCTCCCAGTCCACTTCGCCCACATCCAGACGCAGCGCCACCCAACCCCTATGCGCCATATACGCGGGCGGGTAGAAGCGGTCAGGCTGCGCGGTGACCAACGCCGTGTTGTCGCCGGGCAGCACCTTGCACGCGACGGACACAATGCCATCGCCGTGATGATCGTTGAGGAACCAGGCGAACGTCTTTTTCCCGACCATAAAACCCGCGTGCAGCCCCTGGCAACAACGCGTGGCCTCCGGCAGCGCTAGACAGATTTTCGTAAGCCGGACCAGGCGCTTGTCTTCTCGTGCGGACTTGGCGGGTTTCGTCATACGGTTACGCTCCGAAGCAATACAGCTTGCCATCCTGCGAGCCGATCACGATGCGGCCCCCGGCGATGGCTGGCGAGGCGGATAGCGGCGCGCCGGCTTCGAACTCCCATACTTTTTTCCCTGTGGCAAGATCCAGCACATAGAACCTGCCGTCGTTGGACCCCACGTAAACACGATCGCCCGCGATGGCCGGCGACGAATCCACGCGCGCGCGGGTGGCGAATGTCCAGATCGCCTTGCCGGTTTTGGCGTTGAGGCAGTGCACCACTTTATCGCGCCCGCCCACCACCACGCGGTCGCCCGCCACGGCCGCCGATGAGTAGAACGGAAATTGCCGCGCCGGGTTCTCGTAGCGCCAGGCGACCCGCTTGCGGCTCAGATCGGCGCCCGCCACATCGTTGTTGAATGTGCCGAAATACGCCCACTGGCCCAGCATCGCGGGCGAGGCGCCGGTGTATCCGCCGGAGTCGAACTGGAACATCTCCTTGCCGTCCGCGATGCGCAGCCCACGAAAGATCTCGTCACAGCCGGCGATGTAGACCAGGCCGTTCGCGATAGCCGGCGTCGCATGCACGTAGCTGCTGGTGGTGAACTTCCAGAGCACCTTGCCATCCTTCACCGACAGGCAATAAAGGTTGCCGTCGTACGAGCCAATGAACAAGCGGTCGCCGGAAATGACGGGCGAAGATCGGATCTCGCTATCGGTCTTGAAAGTCCACAACGCCTTGCCGTCCGCCGCGCGCACCGCATGCAGCGTGCCTGCGATATCGCCCACGTAGACTACGCCATCGTGCACCAGCGGCGACGATTCGTCGATGCCATCCTGGGCGCGATATTTCCAGCGCAGCTTGCCGGTGGCCAGGTCGATGGCCAGCAGGTCGGCGGATTCCACGCCCACGTACACGCTGCCATCGGCGATGGCCGCCGACGATTGAATCCCCTCGCCGGCGTCGTAGGTCCACAGCAGCTTCAGTGTGGCGGGTACGGCGCCGGTGGCCACGCCGGTCAACTGGGGATTGCCGCGGAACTGTGGCCATTCGTCCGCCGCGTGCAGACATGCGGCTAACAGGATAGCGGCTATTGTGGGGCAGGCTCGCAGCCTGCGGCGACCTCGCAGGCCGCCCGGCGCGGTCTCCAAACTGCAATCCAGCGGGGCGGCTTGCGAAGCCGCCGCAGGCTGCGAGCCTGCCCCACGGATGCCTGGCAATCGCATGGCTACTTCGCCTTCTCGATGCGATACAGCTTCGACGCGGTGCGCAAGATCAGGCTCGACCGGTAGACGGCGGGCGTGGCTAGGGCCATCTCGTCGAGCGAGTTCTTGCCCAACACTTTGAACTCGGGGCCCGCTTGAATCACATAAGTATCGCCGTCTTCGCTGAGCGCGAAAATCCTGCCGTTGTAAGCCCAGGGCGACGCCGTGAATGCCGCGCCCTCGGCGTTGATACGTTGCTTGCCGTAGACTTCCTTGCCCGTGCGCGCGTCGCGGCAGGTCAGGAAGCCGAAGTCCATCAGCGTGTAATAGTAGTCGCCGTAAATCAGGGGCGACGGATTGTAAGGGCCGCCCTGCCGCTGATACCAGGCCACGAATTCGTTGCTGGTTTCGTCGCCCTTCAGGCTGATATCGCCCGACGCGCCCGGCCGCACCGCGAACACCGGCCGCACCTGATCGCCCACGTAGCCCGACGTCACATACAGCAGCCCGAATTTCGCAAACGGCGTGGGTATGGAGATCGACGACATGCCGCCCAGTTCCCACAGCAGCTTGCCGTCCAGATCGTAAGCGCGCACCCGCCGTGTACCCGCCGTCACGATCTCGGTGCGCTTGCCGCTCTCCCAAATGAACGGCGTGGCCCAGTTGCTGCCCTCGTCGCGCGCCACCCGCCAGATCTGTTTGCCGGTCTTGGCGTCCAGCGATTCCAGGAAGGATTGCTCCTCGTTGTCGTTGACGATGTAAAGCCGCCCCTGGTGCAGCACCGGTGACGACGCCGCGCCCCAGCCGAAACGCATGCGGAACGGTCCCAGCGGTTGCGACCAAATCGCCTTGCCGTCGCGGTCGAAGCAGAACACACCCACGCTGCCGAAGTAGGCATAGACCCGCTCGCCATCCGTCACCGGCGTTTCGGAAGCGTAACTATTCTTCAAATGCCGCGCGGGCGCTTTGCCCCGATGCACTTCGCGCTCCCAAAGCAGCTTGCCGGTCTTCCAGTCTACGCAGTAGACCATCCAGCGATGCTCGTCGGGCGGCGGCGCTTCGCGATTGCCGCCGAAGTACAGGCCCTTCTTGGGAGGCTCTTCCGGCTGTGTGGCGATCACGGAAGTGAGGAAAATGCGGTCTCCCGCCACGACGGGAGACGACCAGCCGCGGCCCGGAATATCGAGTTTCCAGGCAATGTTGGTGGTCGTACTCCAGGTTTCGGGTAATGTCGCATCGTCCGCCACGCCCGCCGCCGGTCCGCGAAACTGCGGCCATCCATCCTCCGCCCCAGCCGCCACGCCCATGCAAAGGCAGAGCATGGCCAGCATTGGTGGGGCAGACCTCCAGGTCTGCGCGGGTCCTCCAGGACCCGCTCTGGCCGCCCTTGGCAGACTCACTCGCCAACCTGTCGATTTGCGAGGTGCGGAGCTAAAGCCCCGCGCGGGATAAATCCCGCCCCCCCAGGCTTTGGGTTGCTGCCCTGGGCGACGGCGCCCGGCCGCGTTCACTTCTTTAAATTGTAGCAAAACAGATTATCCTGTTCCCGCAAATAGAGCTTCCCATTCGCAATCACCGGCTGGCTCCACGTCGGATAACTGCCCTTGGAAATCTCGAATCGCGATATCTCGTGGTAACCCGCCGGCGTGGCGTCCACCAGCCCCACAATGCCGTCTTCACCCAGCGCATACAAGTGCCGGTCCGCGTAAATCAGCGAGCCTTTGCCCACGCTGCGGTCCCGCCACGACACGTCCCCGGTTTCGAATTTCATGGCCGTCAGAATACTTGCGGAGAATCCATACAAGTAGCCGTCCACCAACACCGAAGTACTGTAATGGTTCTGCATGTTGCGGCTGAAATACACTTCGGAAGCGTCGCTGCCGCCGGTTTTCAGCAGCACGCAGCCGGTGCCGTAGTCAGACGAAAGGAAAATCTCCCCGCCATGCACGATCGGCGTGGCGATGTTGGCCACACCATTGGCCACCCGCTCGTATCGCCATTGGAGCTTGCCGCTGGCCAGGTCCAGACCCATGGCCGAATTGGCCGTCAGCACCACCACGCGGCGGGCGCCGCCCGCTTCGTATATCATCGGCGACGAATAACCGGCCGAGTCGCTTTGCGACTGCCACAACAGCTTGCCGCTCATCTTGTCCAGCGCCACCACGCCGGCGCCAGAGCCGCCCGGCGTCACGATAACGCGGTCTCCATCCACCAGCGGCGATTCGCTGATTCCCCAATGCGGGACGTGGCCGTGGAAGTGGTCGACAATGTTGTACCCCCAGAGTGTCTTGCCCGTGGCTGCCTCCAGGCACACCAGCATGCCATCGGCCGCCAGCGCGTACAGGCGGTCGCCATCCACCGTGGGAGTGCTGCGCGGTCCGTGTCCGCGCGATTCATTGAAAGGGACGCCGGTGTGCGTGCGCCACACTTGCTTGCCGGTGTTCGCGTCGAAGGCCAGCACATACTCTTCGTTGCCCTGCTGGCCTTGAATGAATAGCCTGCCGCCGGCCACCGCTCCGGACGAGTAGCCCTCGCCCAGACCCTGTATTTTCCAGACCAGCGGCGGCCCGCCCTTGGGCCAGACATCCAGCAGTCCGGTCTCCGCGGAGATTCCGTCGCGGTTCGGCCCGCGCCATTGCGGCCAATCGGCGGCCCAGGCGAGCGTGCCAAGAAAGAAGCAAACGAGAACGGCGATTCCGCGACCCAACATGTGGAAAGGTTACCACGCCGGGACGCGCGTGGCGTGGTGGGTCGGGCTTGGTGCTAGTCCCGTAGGCGCTAAACTAAGCCATGGCCCGTTCGACTCCCGCCAATTTCGACAGTCGCACAAGCCAACGCATTCGTGGCTGAGCTACATACCGAAATGTCTCTTTGTTGCTTTTGGTGCAGCCATTGGCATGGGACGGCCATCGCATGACGTTCTTCGATTTGCCGTCCAGCTTTGGAATAGGATGCGATATGTTTCCACGCGTAAAGGAGGTCCGGCACGCCGGAGAGTATCGCCTGGACCTGAGTTTCACCGACGAAACTACCAGCCAGATCGACCTGAGAGGACGGATTGCCGGACGCGGGGGAGTTTTCGTTCCACTGCAGGATATTGAATTCTTCAAACAGGTCCGGGTGGACCGCGTAGCGGGGTCGATCGTCTGGCACAACGGCGTCGACGTCTGCCCAGCCTCGCGACCGGGAAGCCGATTCGGGTTCCGGAACCAGCTTGAGCCAAGAGCCAGCCACTTGCAGACGAGGCGCAAATCCGACAATCGTGGACGTTATGACTATGGTCACGGTCCATGGTACAAATTAGATATGCGTGAAATCGCGATTTCGAAATTCAAGGCCACCTGTCTGGCGGTTCTGGAGGACGTGCGGCGGACCCGCAGGCCGGTGCGAGTGACTCGCTTTGGCAAGCCCGTCGCGGAGGTGGTCCCGCCTGGCGTCGAATCCAAAGAATCGTGGCTGGGTTGCATGCGGGATTCGGTCGAAATCTGCGGCGATATCGTCGGACCGGTGCGCGCGTTCGAACGGTGGAACGTTCGCTGACCATGCAACTGCTCCTCGACACGCACATTTGGGTTTGGGCCGTTTCTTCCCCGGAGAAACTGGGCCACGGCGTCCGGCGGCAGCTTGAAAACCCAAAGAACGAGCTATTCTTGTCGCCGGTTTCGATCTGGGAAGCGCGCCACCTGGTGCGCCGCAAACGGTTGCGCATCAAGCAAAGCTTTCCCGACTGGTTGGAGATGGTGTTTGCGCGGGTGCCTATCAAGGAAGCCCCGTTCAATTTCGCAGTCGCGGTGGAAGCCGCCGGTATCGAACTGCCGGAGTCCGATCCGGGGGATGTATTCCTGGCCGCGACCGCTGCGGTGTTCCGGCTGACCTTGGTCACGGCCGACGCGCAATTCGCCGGGCGCTCCTGGTTGCAGACGATGGCTAACGACTAACGCCAAGGCTTCGCCGGCGAGCGCAGAGTGCGCTCGCGGCAGGCTGGAGTGCCTACGCCACGGGGTCCAAATCCGGGTATCCTTAAAGGAAACACTCATGATGCGACGCTGCGCACTCTTCCTCCTCTCGATTTCATCGATCGCTCTCGCCCAGCAAACCGGCGTGGTGGGCGACTGGCCGGACTGGCGCGGACCCGATCGCGACGGCATCTCCCGCGAAAAAGGCTTGCCCGAAAAATGGTCGCTCGATGGCCAGGGCCTGGCCTGGAAGGCGCCCTACGGCGGCCGTTCCACCCCGGTCGTCCTGGGCGACCACCTCTACCTCGAAAATACCGCCGGCGCCCGCGAGACCGAGCAGGAGCGCCTGATGTGCTTCAACGCCGACACCGGCAAACTGCTCTGGGAATATAAATTCAGCCTGTATCAAAGCGACGTGCCCGCCCACCGCGTAGGGTGGGCTTCGCCCGTTGCCGATCCGGAAACCGGCAACGTCTACAGCTTCGGCGTCAACAACCTGGTCACCGCCCTCACCAAGGACGGCCAGAAGCTGTGGGAGCATTCCATTACCGAAGAGTTTTCGCCCTTCACCACGCACGGCGGGCGCACGGTCTCGCCGATGATCGACGGCAACCTGGTGATCGTGTCGACGCCCACCTCCACCTGGGGAGCGCAGGCCAACCGCACGCAGCGCTTTATCGCGATGAACAAGCGCACCGGCGAGATCGTATGGATCAGCACGCCCGGCGGGCGCCCCTACGATACGAGTTATGGCCCGATGAATATCGCCACCATCGAAGGGACACGCCTGCTGTTGGCGGGCGGATCCGACGGCTCTGTAATGGCCATGAAGCCACAGACTGGCGAGCCGGTCTTCAACCTGGTGATCGCCAAGCGCGGGCTCAATACGGGCATCGTGGTGAATGGCAAATACGCCATCGCCTCCCACGGCGACGAAAACCTGGACACCAATGAAATGGGCAATCTCCTGGCCTTCGACGCCACGCGCAAAGGCAAGCTCGGCAAGGACGCCATCAAATGGTCGGTGCCCGGATTCCTGGGCGGCTTCTCGTCGCCGGTGATAGACGGCGACCGCATCTATCAGGCCGATAACAACGGGGTTCTTTTCGCATTCGATGTCGAAACCGGCCACGAGCTTTGGAAGCAAACCATCGGCACCGTGCAAAAGGCGTCGACGGTGTTCGCGGATGGCAAGATCTACATCGGCAGCGAAAGCGGCAAGTTCTATATCGTGCGTCCGCATGCGGACCACTGCGAAATCTTGAGCGAAGTGGAGATGCCGCTGAGCGAGACCGGAATTACGTCGCAAAGGACTCCGGAGCCGGTTGTGGCGGCGGCGGCCGTCGCACGCGGGCGCGTATATTTCGTTTCGAGCGACACGTTGTACGCCATCGGTCCGAAGAAAACAGCGGGTCATCCGTGGAAGCCGGTGGTGCAAGCCATGGAGCCCGGGCAAGGCGATCCGGCCTGGTTGCAAGTGGAGCCCACTGAACTCGTACTGAAGCCCGGACAGACCGTCGAGTTGCACGCGCGCCTGTTCGACGCCGCCGGCCGTTTCCTGCGCGAAGAGAATTCCGCCGCGTGGTCGCTCGATCACCTGAAGGGAACCGTCGCGGATGGCAAGTTCGCAGTGGCGGCCGATCCCACGGGCCAGGCCGGTTTGATTAAAGCCAGCGTCGGGGGCCTCACCGGCGAAGCGCGCGCCCGCGTGATCCCGCCGCTGCCCTGGAACGAGACGTTCGATTCCTACGCCGTGGGCGCCCTGCCGCCGCATTGGATAAGCGCACAGGCAGGCCAGTTCCAAGTGACGGAGTTGGATGGCCAAAAGGTGCTCGAAAAGAAACCCACCGACACGTTGTTCAAACGCATGCGCGTCTTCATGGGACCGTCCGATTGGTCCAACTACACGGTGGAGGCCGACATCCGCATCCCCGAAAAACGCCGCCAGATGGGCGATGCCGGCATCGTTGCGCAACGCTACACGCTGGTGGCGTTCGGCAACAACCAGCGGCTGGAGATGAACTCCTGGCAGCCGGAAGTCGCCCGCGCCGCCGCCGCGCCCTTCGCCTGGAAGCCGGACACCTGGTATCGCCTGAAGCTGCGCGTGGAAAATACCGCCGACGGCAAAACGCGCATTCGCGGCAAAGCCTGGGCCGTCGCCGATCCCGAGCCGGATGCCTGGCTCATCGACCGCACCGATCCCATTCCCAACAAACAGGGCAGCCCCGGCCTCTTCGCCGACGCCCAGTTTGGAGTGTACTTCGATAACTTTAAAGTGACCCCAAATCAATGAAACGCGCCATCCTGCTCGCTCTCGTCTGTCTCCCCATTTCGCTGTGGCTGTTGCTCGCGTCCGATCCAGGCACGGGAGACTGGCCCATGTGGGGCGGCACGCCCGACCGCAACATGCTGTCGCCGATGAAAGGCATTCCCACTACCTGGGACATCAAGACCAAAAAGAACGTGAAGTGGATGGCGCAGCTCGGCTCGCAGAGCTACGGAAATCCCGTCGTCGCCGGCGGACAGGTCTACGTCGGGACCAACAACGAACTGGTGCGCAATCCCAAAGAGACCGGCGACCGCGGCGTGCTCATGTGTTTCCGCGAGTCGGACGGCAAGTTCCTGTGGCAGCAGGCCAACGTGAAACTGGCCGCCGGGCGCGCGCTCGATTGGCCGTTCCAGGGTGTGTGCTCCTCGCCGCTGGTGGAAGGCGACCGCCTGTATTACGTCACCAACCGCTGCGAAGTGATGTGCCTGGATACGCACGGCGACGGCAACGGCGGGCCAAAAATGATCTGGAAATACGACATGATCGAGGAGGTGGGCTCCTCGCCGCACAACATGTCCAATTCGTCGCCGGTTTCATACGGCAATCTGTTGTTCGTCGGTACAGCCAACGGCCAGGACGAGAGCCACGTGCACATTCCTTCGCCGCGCGCGCCGTCCATGATCGCCTTGAACAAGAACACCGGCAAAGAGGTTTGGGAAGTGAACAACGTGGGCGAGCGCATCCTGCATGGGCAGTGGTCGTCGCCCGCAGTGGGCAAGATCGGCGATGTGGTGCAGGTGGTGATGGGTGAGGGCGATGGCTGGGTGCGCGGCTATGAAGCCGAGACCGGGAAGAAATTGTGGGAGTTCGACCTCAATCCTAAAGACTCCGTGTGGCCCAAGACGCGCAACGAAGTGATCGCCACCCCGGTCATCTGGGAAAGCAAAGTGTTCATCGCCAATGGCCAGGACCCCGAGCACGGCGAAGGCGTGGGGCACCTCTATGGCATTGACGCCACCAAGCGCGGCGATATCACCGAGACCGGGCGGCTCTGGCATTACGACAAGATCCGCCGTTCGATATCTACGGGCGCCATCTATAATGGGCTGCTATTCTATTCCGATTTCAGCGGTTTCCTGCATTGCTTGGACGTGAACACGGGCAAGCCCTACTGGACGCACGACCTGCTGTCGGCAGTGTGGGGATCGCCGATGGTGATCAACGGCAAGGTCTATATTGGCGACGAAGACGGCGACGTGCTGGTGCTCGAAGCGGCCAAGGAGAAGAAGTTGATCTCGACCATCAACATGGGCAGCTCGGTATATGCGACAGCAGTGCCCGCCAACGGTACTCTGTTTATCATGAACCGCAACGAACTCTGGGCCCTAAGCGAGAAATAAGTGGGGCAGGCTCGCAGGCCGCCCTCTTTCTCATGGATTTAGACATCCGCACCAGGCTGGTTTTTGGCGAGTCCCGCCTTCGGGACCTGCCTACTCTAGCCCGTGACCTCGGCTTCACACGCACTCTCTTAGTTTCCGACCCGGGCCTCCAATCCACGGGCTACCCCGCCCATTCCATCGCCCTACTCGCCGAAGCCCGCGTCGCCGTCCAAGCGTTCCAGAATTTCTCGCCGAACCCCGATACAGACATGGTGGAAGCGGGCCGCGCCGTCGCCGCGGCGCACGGCATCGACTCGCTGGTCGCCCTAGGCGGCGGCAGCTCGCTCGATTGCGCCAAAGGCATCAACTTCGTCGTCACCAACGGAGGCAGCATCCGCGACTATTGGGGCTTCGGCAAAGCGGCGCGGCCCATGCTGCCCATGATCGCGATTCCGACCACCGCCGGAACCGGCAGCGAAGCGCAAAGCTACGCGCTGATCTCCGACGCCCTAACGCACGTGAAAATGGCTTGCGGCGATCCCAAAGCCGCCTTTCGCGTAGCCATCCTCGACCCGCTGTTGACGCGCTCGCAGCCGCGCGCAGTGACCGCCACGGCCGGCTACGATGCCATCTCCCACGCGGTCGAAAGCTACGTCACCACGCGGCGCACACCGGCGTCCATCTTATTCGCGCGAGAAGCATGGCAACTGCTATCGGCGAATTTCGCGCGGGTGCTGCGCGATTCAGGCGACATCGAAGCGCGCGGCGCCATGCTGCTGGGCGCGCACTATGCCGGCATCGCCATAGAGAACTCCATGCTGGGCGCCACGCACGCCTGCGCCAATCCGCTAACGGCGCATTACGGCACGACGCACGGCGTGGCCATCGCGGCGCTTTTACCGCACGTGGTCCGCTGGAACTGGACGGCGGCGGAATCGTTGTATCGCGAACTCGCCGGCGCCGATCTCGCCGATCGCCTCGCGGAAATGGCGGTCGCCGCCGGCTTGCCTGGCCGCTTGCGCGACCTTGGCGTTCCTGGAGACGCGCTGCCGTCGCTGGCCGAAGAAGCCGCCACGCAGTGGACGGGCCGCTTCAATCCCCGCCCGTTTGGCGCCGCCGCCGCGTTGGAGATTTATCAATCGGCGTATTGAACGCTCTTTTGTATAATTGGACTAGGATGCCCACGAATTACGCCGAGCAAAAGGACGCTGGCTATTGCGTTGCGGGCGCGCGTGTCTCTTTGGATTCGATCGTGTACGCGTTCCGAGGCGGTGAAAGCCCGGAGACGATTCAGCAGAATTTCCCGACCCTCACCCTGGAACAGGTCTATGGCGCGATTGCGTTCTACCTTGGGCGCCAAGCCGAGATCGATGCCAACATCCGCCAAGGTGAAGAGGAAGTGCGTCGCCTGGTACCGCCGCTAAGCCAAAGGAAACCGGAGGCGTATGCACGGCTCCAACGCGCCCGCGAACAGATGACCAGCCGGTGAGCATCCGCTATCAAGCCGACAACCACCTCAACCAACTCATCGTGGCAGCGACATTTCGCAAGGAGCCCGGCATCGACTTCAAGACCGCGCAAGGCGCCCAGTTCGATCGTCTCGACGACGGGCAAAGCCCGGGTGTTGTGCTGGTAGTCCCTCGGCCTCGGCGCCCGAAAGCTCACGCCGCTGGAACAAATGTCCCCTCCGTCAACTGCCATCGGGGAACCCGCCGCGATGCAGCACCATGGGATAGTGCGGCAGCGTCTCGGGCTTGCGCACCGCTGCCCGCCACCCGTCGGGGTACGGCTCCAACCCGCGGAATAGCGGCGAGCCCTCTGCGGTAGCATCACCCGCCAACTGCTCCAGCGCCTCTCGAAGGGCGTGGATGGCTTCTTTGCCGAATCGCGCTTGCCAACGCTCTTCGATGGTGCTCAGCAGTTGCCGGTACGCGGCCTGAGCCTCGATGCCCTTCGCGGTGAGGCGGGCGACCTTCAGCCGGCTGCCGGTCGGGTCCGGTTCGACTACCGCGACCAGTTTCTTTTCGAGAAAGCCCAGCGCCATGCTGATCGCCTCCTTCGATACGCCACTCAACAGTGGAAGATCGCGGACGCGCACGCCCTTCTCGTCGAGTACCCGCACCACGTTGGCGCAGATCGCGAGCGACAAGTCCGACTCGCGCTCGAACTCGATGGCGAACGCCAGCAGCACACGCGAGAGCAGCGCCGGAAGAGGAAGTTGAGAGCCGGCGCCATGTTCGCTTCGAACCGGCGTCCGGCGATTATCCCGCGGCCCGGTGCTGAACAGCCCATAACCCAGGATCGGGAGACAGTCGGGCAGATCTTCGTCCATGTGGCCGATCACTGCCCCCAGCGAATCCCGAAGCCGCGCAATCTCGTCCCCGCCGAAGCGTTCCCGCCAGCGCTCCTCAATCGCGCCGAACAGCGGCCGCCACACCTCTTGCGCCATCCGGCCTTTGAATGTGGCGCGAATCACCCAGTCCGCTTGGGGTGGCTTTGGCCGCGAATCGGCCGGATCGGGTTTGACTAAGATGTATCCCCACCTCTGCATGCCGTTCAGGTTCGTCTTGGTGCGGGCGAGGTCCTCCAACTCGCGGACGGTCACCCCGGCCTCGCCCACAAACCGCATGCAAGTCGACCACATCGCCATAGAGGCCAGCCAGGGACCCTGGCGCGCGCCGGCCGTCGCGCCATGGCTCGTTGTGCGATGCGGCGTCCGGTGCTCGAATTCGTTGTCGAATTCGATCGTGAACGCGACCAGCGCCTGGGAAAGCAGGGTGGATAAGGGCAGGCTGGGAGGTTTCAAGCGCGGAAGATCTCGGAGACGTCCATGTGGCTGTCGAACATCGCCAGCGGAATGCGGTCGCCCACCTGGTAGACCGTTGGGATCCCGCCACCCTGGCGTGTCACGCTGACCGTTTCCCGCTTCGGGTCAACCACCGAGAATTCCTGCGTTCCGGTCGACAGGCAGAGGACGGCTTTTTTCCGGATTTCGCTTCTTGTGTTAGAAGGCGACAATACCTCGATCGCCAGTTCCGGCGAACCGCGCAGGTTGTCGTCATCGTCGGTGGCGTCCCATCGCTGCCGCGAAACGTACGCTACGTCGGCTCTCCGCAGATCGTACTCGGGAAGGGCCATGAAGGGCACTTCGGCTCCGACGACGCCCAGATGCTCCGCCTTTGGGCGCAGCAGATCCACCAACCGGAACTGTAGCTTGGCGTGCCTCATCTTGGGTCGCGGCAACGTGACCAGCATTCCCTTATGTAGCTCCTGGATTACGTCTTCCCGATCAGGCAATTGGCGGTACTCATCGACTGTCATCAATAAAGGTTCGGCGGCAGCGGCCATCGTGTACCTCGCGTTTATTATCGCTCATCTTGTTGGCAGGGCGGCCGGCGGCCTACGAGGCCGCCGCAGGCAGGGTGCCTGCCCCACTAGGAGGCCGGCCACTTCAACGTTCCCACAATCTCGCTCACACTCCCAACACCCTCCTCCCGCAAGAGGCGCCCCAACTCCCGCGCCACCCGCACCGGCGACCGGGGATCCCAAAACGTAGCCGTGCCCACCTCCACCGCGCTGGCGCCGGCCACCAGGAATTCGGCGGCATCCTCGCCCGTGGCAATGCCACCCAGCCCGATCACCGGGATCTTCACCGCCTGCGCCGCCTGGTATACCAGCCGTAGCGCGATGGGTTTGATGGCCGGGCCGGAAAGGCCGCCGAAGCCGGCGCCCAGCCGCGGCCGGCGCGTGCGCGCATCGATGGCCAGCGCCACGAACGTATTCACCAGCGAGATGGCATCCGCGCCGCTCTCTTCCGCCGCCCGCGCCAACGGCTCGATGGCCGCCACATTCGGCGACAGCTTCACGATCACCGGCCGACGCGCCGCGCGCTTCACCGCGCCGACCACCTCCGCCAGCAGCACCGGATCGCTCGAAAAATAGATGCCGCCGTGTTTCGTGTTCGGGCAGGAAACGTTTACTTCGTAGCCCGCCACGCCTTCGGCCGATTCCAGCACGCGCACCACTTCCACGTAGTCTTCCACCGCGTAGCCGAACACGTTGGCGAAGACCGCGGTCCGCAGGCCCGCCAATTGCGGCAGCTTCTCGCGCACGAACGCGCGCACGCCGATGTTCTGCAGGCCGATCGAATTCAGCATGCCGGCTTCCGCTTCCCAGATGCGGGGCGGCGGATTGCCGTCCATCGCTTCGCGCGACAAGCCCTTCACCACCAGCCCGCCCAGCGCGCTCAGATCCACCAGTTTCTCGAATTCCACGCCGTAGCCGAATGTTCCGGATGCCGCCAGCACGGGATTGCGCAATGCGATGCCGCACAACGAAGTCGCTAGGCGCGCTTCGTCGCGGCTCATTTCGCGTGCTCTTCTTCGCCTTCCGCGTAGGCGTCCGCCAGCACCTCGCCGGTCGCGGACGACGGCATGCCGATCCCGGCGGCGCGCGCCAACGTGGGCGCCAGGTCCACCGATTCAATGGCGCGCTCGATCACCTTCTTGCCGAATTGCGGGCCATACAGAAACAGGGGCACGCGCGTATCGTAGTTGTAGAGCGAGCCATAGGATACGCCGCGGCCGGCGGCAAAGTCTTCCACCGCTTCCGGCTCGTAGGCCAGCATCACGTCGCCGGAACGTATTTCGTGAAAACTGTTTGCCAGCCTCCGCCGCCACTCGCCGGTGTGGGAGCAATCCCCGTCCGCCGTGTAATAACCCGCCACGCCGGGCACGCGAAGGGCAGCCTCACCCGCCAGTTTGCGCGCGCCGCGCGCTGGCGTGTTTTGCTTTTGCAGCGCATCCAGCTTCAGATACAGGAACGGGTATACGTACTTGTCCACGTAGGCATTCTTCGCCGCGCCTTTGTCGATCCGGGCGGAAAGCGCCTGCCCGATAGCGCGCGCAACGGTCTCCCCGGAGATGGCCTTCTGTGACCGCATGGCCGGATCGGGCTCGGGCGGCGCGCCGTGCGCGGCGGCAAAGATCAGATTGTATTTGTCCTTCCCCGGGGCTTTGTTTAGCGCTTCCAGCGTACTCTGGATCTGCTGGTCCAGATGCACCGCCATCTGGTCCATCAGTTGCGACAGCGGGGAATACGATCCCGTTTCGTAGCCCAGCAGCGCCATCGAACCTAGCGACATGAAAACAAGATCCAGGGTCTGCCCCTGGCCCAGTTTCTCCTGGGCGATCATGGCACGCAGCAACTCGAATTGCGCATCCTGGCAGAATGGCGACGATTGGTAAAGGGAGAAGAACTCTTCCGGCCGCTTGGGATCGTAGTTGAGTGTGCGCATGGGGGGCAAGTCGGGTCCCGCCCCGACCGCCGCCCACTTCTTGTCGTGAAATCTGTCGATCGGCCGTGCGCTGTTATGCGCGGCCAGCCATTCCGGCGCGTTGCCGCGGGTGTTGAACTGGCCCTGCGCGTCCATCCAGTACACCGGCGCCCGCGACTGGCCCGCCACCAGCGAGGCCGGCCCTTCATTCAGACCCAGGCAGAAAATTCGGCTGTGCCCGGCGCGGGCGGCCTCGTCGGCCAGCGTGGTGGCTTCCAGCAGCTCGGCGCGAGCCTGGGTTAAGGCTTTTGTCCGGCGGTCGTACCACTGGTCGGCGACAATCCCGTGGAGATTCGGATAGGCGCCGGTGGCCAAGGTGGCCAGACCGGTCGCGGTAAAGCCGCTGGCGGCCAGGCGGCAGTCCGGATAATAGGCCCCCTTGGCCACCAGCTCACGGAAGCCGCCGGGCGTCAAGAGACTGGCGGCCCGGTCCAGGTAAAGCTGCCTAAACTGTTCCGCGATCAGGATCACGAATAGCTTCGGCCGGGGGCGTAGCGCCTGCAGGCGGCCGGGCAGATAGCCTGCCAGTCCGGCCAGGGCGCCCGCGGCGAACCGTCTTCGGGAAATGGGCATCGCGTTTCGAGTTTAGCAATCCTGCCTGAATTATGGTATGGTATTTTCCTTAATACTTTTTCATAAATGAACGAGTGTACAGCACTCTTAGGGAGAACCGGCTGATGCAAGAGGAAGATGGAAGCGTCTTGGGCTTGGCTACCATCCGGCGGAATCGAGGGATTTCGCTGGAGCAAATTGCGGAATCCACGAAGATCAACATTCGCAGCCTAAAGGCTATCGAGGGCGGAGATTTTACGAAACTGCCCGGCGGCATTTATAACACCAGCTATATCCGGCAATACGCCAAGGCCATCGATTTCGACGAGGCCGAGTTGTTGGCGTTCTATCGCATCAAGATGGGTGTGGCAAGCAGTTCGGCAGACGCCCACCGCGACCGTGACGGCAAGGATATCGTGGGCGGCGGATTCCGGCCGGCTTCCCTGGCTGGATGATCGCCTGATTCATCGCAACACTGCCAGGAGATCTCCGGTCTGTCTGGCCAGATTCCAGTGGGACCGCTCTACCGCGTACTGTGCGTCGTAGAACGCGATCCATTTGCCGCTCTCGGCGATGCGCGATTCCTCTAGCTGGCTCAGCAGAATCCTGCCCTCCTGCAGTAGAGCCAGATTCACGGAGAGCTGTTCGCGCGCGACTTCCAAGTCGAGGCGCGCCACCTCCCGTTGCCCCTCCGCCTTGCGCAGCTCGCGGTAGATCTGGCGCGTGTCGGCCGTAATCTGGTTGCGCATACTGGCCAGTTGGATGCGCAGCTTGGACGCTTCCGCATCGGCTTCGGCGGCCGCCGCGCCGGCTCCTGGACCGGCCAACAACGGGAGCACGAACGAAACGCCGATCTCGCCGTTGTTGCGCTGGTATTTGAGGAAATAATCCTGATAGTGATTGAAGGTGGCGAACAGGCCATACTGCGCCACCAAGTCGACGTGCGGCAGGCGCGCGGCTTTGGCCGCCCGGCTCTGCAAACCCTTAGCCGCAATCTGGGATTCCAAACGGCGCAGTTCCTGGCTGGACTGCAACGCGCTTTCCACAGCGGCTTCCTCGGAAGCCGGCATGGGCGGGGCGAGGCGCTCTTCGGAGACCGGTTGCACGCGGTCGTCCGCGCCGTATCCCAGCACGATGGCCAGCGAAGTTTCGGCGGTTTCGCGATCCGCATCCCAGGAATCGGCGATCTGCCGCGCGCGCGCCAGGTTGAGCGCCGCCCGCTTGGATTCGAGCGGCAACTCGCGCCCTTCCTGCACGCGGTTCTCGACGGTCGCCAGCACCTTTTGGGAGCTCTCCAGTTCCTTGCGCGCCATCTCGCCGGCGCGCGCCGCGCGTTCGGCGTCCAAGAAGAGCGCCGCCGTGCGGAAGGCGACATCGTCTTTCTTGGCGGACGCCGCGATGCCAGCCCCGCGGGCTTCTTCCTTGGTCCGCGCCACCACATAGCTCTGCTGGCGATTGAACAGAGATTCCGCAACGCGCGCTTGCACCACGGATGGCGCCGCCCCGTCGATGCTCATCGGAAATCCGTTGGTGTATGCCAGTCCGCTGCCCACATAGACGTGCGGAGCGAACGGATCCTTCTGGACGCGTACGGCCGCCTGCGCTTTCAACTCGTCCAGACGCGCCATGGCAATGTCGGGGTTCTGCTGTAGGGCGCGCTCCACCGCCTGCCGCAAATTCATGGTGTGCACTTCGGCGCGCAAAGCGGCGGCGCAGCATGCCAGGGTGATGATTCTTGACAACGTCGACATGCTGGTATTGTCTCAGGAGGCGCGCTCAGCGCGAGGCTCGACTCGAACTCGCGCTCCGTGCGGCCCAAGTACGCGTTCCGGCCCAGTAGTAGGCCCGTCTCGCGGTCCTATGCGCAACGCGCCGTATCACGGCCGCCGGGCGGTGGCGCGGCGATACTTAACCACGTTGGCTGCCTGGGCGGCGAGACTGTTGGAGAAGTTGTGGCCGCCGGAGCCATCCGCGCGCGCCACGAAATACAGATAGTCCGTGCTGGCGGAGTGCAAGACCGCGGCGATCGACGCGGCACCCGGATTGGCGATCGGACCGGGCGGCAGCCCCGCATGCTGGTAGGTGTTGTAAGGATCGTCGCTGGCCAGATCGGATTTGTGGATGGCGCCGCTATAGTTGCCGGCCAGCAGGGCCGCGTAGATGGTGGTCGGGTCGCAATCGAGCTTCATTCCGATAGCCAGGCGGCGGGTGAAAACGGAGGCGATGATGGGCCGCTCGCCGGGAAGCTTGCCTTCCTTTTCCACCAGCGATGCCAGCGTGACGGTGCGGTGCACGTTGGCGTCCGTGCGCAAGCCGCGCCAGACCTCGCGGAACTTGCCGGTCATCATCAGGCACAATTGATCGGGTGTGGCAGTGCGGCTCAGGCGGTAGGTGTTGGGGAATAAGTAGCCTTCCAAAGTGGGCGCCTGCGGATCGAGATCGCGGATGAGCGCGGGATTGCGGGCCGCGTCCAGAAATCGATCCGCCGAAAACAGGTCGAGCCGTTCGACCGCCGCGGCGATATCGAACATGTTCTTGCCTTCGGGCACCACCAGCTCGTAATAAAACACGTCGCCACGGTGGATGCGGTCGAAGATCTCGAGCACGGATGCCGGTTGGGTAAAGCGATATTCGCCGGCCTGCAGGGTGGCGCCGCGGCGGAAGGCGCGCGCCGTTAGGAATGCCCAGGAGTGGCGTATGACGCCGGCGCTCTGCAGCAGATCGGCCATCTGACGGGCGTTGGTGCCTTTGGGCAGATCGACGAAGGCTTCCTGGTTAAAGCCCGCATAGGTCGAGTTCAGGTTGATTCCAATGTAGGCCATCGCTCCCATGGCGCACAGCAGGACTAGCGCGAGGCGGCGAAAGAGCGTCACAACGAATCCAAGTAGCTCTGCAGCAGGATGACGGCGGAGAGCCGGTCGACGGCGCGGGCGCGCTTTTGGATGCTGATGCCGCTGGCGCGCAAGACGCGGGAAGCTTCCACCGTGGTCAAGCGCTCGTCCCACAGCCGGACGGGCCGGCCGGCGCGCACGGTGAGCGCCTCGGCGAACTCGCGCACCCAGGCGGACTGGCGCCCTTCGACGCCGCTCATATTTATCGGATTTCCGATCAGGATGAGGGCGACGTCGCGCTCCTGCACGTGGCGGACGAGCTCGGCCAGATCGGCGCGCTTGGTGGTGCGCTCCAGGTTGGGCAGCCCTTGCGCGGTGAGACCCAAGGGATCGCTGATCGCCAGGCCGATGCGCTTCTTTCCCAGGTCGAGAGCCAGGATGCGGGGCTTTGGAGATGACATGCGGCGGAAACTCATTTCATTATAAGCGCGGGCGTGGTAGATTCGAAGACAGGGATCTCGTTGCTTCGTGGCCATCTTGTCCAAGCCCCTGCGCGCCGCCGAGCAGGAAGTTCGCAACATCGCGGGACCGCTGATCGCGCTGGGCGTGCTGATCGCCATCCTGTACTTCGGCCGGGTGTTCTTCATCACTTCGCTGGCCGCGGTGATGCTGGCGTTCATCCTGGAGCCGTTCGTGATTCTGCTGGTGCGCATCCGGTTTCCGCGTTCGCTGGCGAGCTTTGTGGTGTGCGCGGCGGCGCTTTCGATACTGTATCTGATGGGGCTGGGCGCCTACTCGCAGTTATCCGGCCTGGCTTCGGAACTGCCCAAATACAGCCAGCGCATCGGAGAACTGGTCGGGAGCGTGTCACAGAAGGCGGAAGACCTGGAGCAGCGCAGCTATCAGTTGGTGATGCCGGCCCCCAAACAGCCGCCGCCCGCGCAGGAGCCGACGCGCAAGAAGCGGCGCACGGCGGAAGCCGCGGCCGCGGCTGCTCCCGGCGCCATACCGGAAGTGCGCATCCACGAGGAATCGTCACCGATCAAGGACTTTGTGTCAGTGCGTCTGGGATCGTTTTACCAGATCCTGCTGATGGCTTCGTTCGTGCCGTTTCTGGTGTACTTCATGCTGAGCTGGCACGATCATATTCATCGCAGCTTTCTACAGTTCTTTCAAGGCGAAGACCGGGCGGCGGCGGCGCGCAGCCTGCAGGGCATCGCGGACATGGTGCGCGCCTTCGTGGTGGGGAATTCGGTGCTGGGGCTGCTGCTGGCGGCTGGCAGCGCGCTGGCGTTTTGGATCGTCCACCTGCCGTACGCCCTGCTGGTGGGGCCGCTGAGCGGTTTCCTGAGCCTGGTGCCGTACGTAGGACTGCCGCTGGCGGCGCTGCCGCCGTTGTTTGTGGCACTGACGGCATACGACACCATATCCGGGTATTTGCTGGTGGTGGCGATCGTGACGGTCTTCCATCTGCTGGCGCTGAATCTGTTGTATCCCAAGTTCGTGGGGTCGCGCGTGCATTTGAATCCGCTGGCGGTGACATTTTCGCTGATGATTTGGGGCTTCCTATGGGACGCGGCGGGGCTGCTGCTGGCGATTCCGATGACGGCGGCGTTCAAGGCCGTGTGCGACAACGTGAAAGGGCTGCGGCAGATCGGGAAGTTCCTGGGGGATTAGATATCCCGGCGAGCAAAGCTCGCCTGTGGAGTTTCTACATTTGCGGTGGGGGGGGCGGGCTTGAGCCCGCGCGGGGCTTTGGCCCCGCTCCTGGTGGGATAGGCTTTAGCCTGCCGTGGCGAGCTTCGCTCGCCTGTGCCGGCAGAAGTGCCGGCACGGCACGCCGGGGGCGTGCGCCACGAGGGCTATCCATCGGATTACGGAGTTCCCGTGTTGATCAGATCCCAACTGGAACACGTGATCCCGCTCTTCGCCGTGGTGAGCGTCGAGAGAATCCCAACCGTGCCGGACTTAGGCACTTTGGTTTGTGTTTTGACGACCGTGACCGGCGGTTCGGTAATTGCCTGCGCTTGCGACCACAGGAGTTCCGTGACGCTCCCATACGAGAGCCAACCGTTCCAAGTCGCCTGGTAGGGAGTCCCGACGGTGAAGTTCATGGTCAAAGTACCGGTGGACGAGTCGTAGCTCGGCGTGTCCTCGAGAAGGCACTTCGTCTTGCCCTTCTGACACGTGCCGAGTAGGCACGCGACGTCCAGGTCGTAGTCGGAGATCCCGTCGTTGCCGGCGGCGTCGACCACCACAAGATAGGTGCCGTCCTGGGTGGGCGTTACATCCGTTTGGACACTGCTCGATGAGACGGGGAAACATCCCTGGCAGGTGCACGCCCCGTACACGCTAGTCCCGTTCGGCTGATAGACATTCATGCAGACATTGGACGGGCTGCCGGAGGCGAGGCTGGTGGTTATCTCATAAGTACCCGTAGTGATGCCATCGAAGGTAAAAGAGTCCTGCGCGGTCGGCGGGTTCACCGCACCGGTTACGGTGTCTCCCAGAACCAAAGGGATGGCCTCCGGCGGTGTAGGTTCCAAGCGTTCGACGGACAGACCATAACTGACCACCCCCGTACTCGCCTCGCTCACCACGACGGTGTAAAGTCCGGCAGTTGTCAGGGTCTGCGTGGTACCTACCGCATAGCTGCTCGAGGGGAAGCAGCCCGCGCAAGTACAGCCGGAGAAAATAGGGCTGGTACTGCCGGGGGGGTAGAGAGTCAGGCAAACGTTGGCCGGGGCATCCGCGCCCAGCCCAGCCCGGTGACCAAATTGTAGATATCCCCCACCGACGCATTGAACTGGAACGAGTCCACGTCGCCTAGTGACTTGATCACGCAGTTAGTCCCATAGTAGGACTCCCCAGAGACGATGCGTACATTCTGTGCTGGCTCGTTAGGGCAGTCTTCGGACGTGGGACCGGTCCCCGCCCATCCGGGACGGGGCAGAACGACCACTGCCAAAAGAAGCGCCGCAAATGGCAAGCCTGAACTCGTTAAGGTCCGCAATCTGTTCCTCCTGGATGGCCGGCGGGTGACTGTCGAGGCCAATTTTCGGGCCGGGATGTCCTCGACTCGTGTCAGTATGATTAAGCACACTGGGTTTTGTCAAGTATACCGTGAGATATCCCGGACCAGATCCAGGAGTACCCGGTGGCGGTCTTCGCGCGCCGCCGACCTACTGCTGTTCCCGGCGATTCACGCCAAGACTCCGCGACGTTCGGCCGATGGTGCATCAGGAAGCTGTAAACCTCGCCCACATTGATGGCGCTCAACAGAAGTCGAGCGTTTCCGGCTACGCCCTCCGCGAGCAGCGCGGCCACGAGGGTGTCGGCTGGCTTCCTGCCGTTGACTTGACCCATTCCAAAATTGCCATGGGCAACTCAGAACTGCGCGGCGGCCGGACCGGTCACGCGGTGCGGGCCATGAGCTGCGATTGGGCGAGGGCCGGGGCGGTGGCTTTGATGCGCCGCAGGGCTTCACGGTCGAGAACCCTTTCCCAGCAGGCCGGGCATTGGTGGAATTCGAGGTCGGGGATGGTGTAGGCCTTCCCTTGGAATTCGCCGGTCCAGTTCCGGCGGACCTTCTTAATCTCGTCGCTACCGCACGTCGGACAATAAGTGATTTCTAGCATTGATGATTGGCTGTGTAACGCCATTGTATTCTCTCCCAAAATAGGCGCGTGAATCCTAACCGAACAAACGCGACGCAACTTCGTCCGCGCTCATGTCAAAGTGCCGTCCGACCTCTCTCAAGATCGACCGCAGAGTTCCGACAGGAAGCACTTTGTGCACCGGCACACTGACATGATGCTCACCGCCGGCAAGAGTGGTCAACCGCGCGTGGCGGCCCGTCTGCCGGGTTGTTTCGTAGCCCAATTCTCGTAAGGCTTTCGCCAAGTCCGATCCCGCCAAGTCCCGCGGAATCTTCATACCGCGATGACTTCATCGCGGACAAAATGCAAACGGATGATCTTCGGCCGCGAAACTTCTTCAAAATGGCAAACGACAGCATCGCGTACCATCCAGTTCAATTCATCGAGCGTACTTGCCGTCGTGAAGATCGCGTGGCCGAGGGCCTCCGCCGCGTAGCCGCCCTCGGGAGGCTCGTTCACTAAAAAGATGATTTCGTTCATGCAAGAACCTAAGAGCGGGGCTAAAGCCCCACGCCGGCTAAAGCCCGCCCTCCACCACAGGCTGAAGCCTGTGCTACCTATTCCGCCAGCGAGTCGTCGCCCGAATTCTCGGTGAGTCCGCCGGCGTATTGAATCCGCGCCTCTTCGTCGTAACCGGGGATGGATTCGAGCGACGGCTCCACCACCGGTTCTTCGACCACGTCTTCGCCGGCGATCTTCACGCGCCGGTAGTATTCCATGCCGGTTCCCGCGGGAACCAGGCGGCCCATGATGACGTTCTCCTTCAGGCCGCGCAGGTAATCCACCTTGCCGTTGATGGCGGCTTCGGTGAGCACGCGGGTGGTCTCCTGGAAGGAGGCCGCCGAGATGAACGAATCGGTGGAAAGCGACGCCTTGGTGATACCGAGCAGCACCGCGCGGCCCTTGGCGGGACGCCCGCCGGACTCGACCGTGAGCTGGTTGATGGCGCGGAAGCGGAATTTATCCACCACTTCTTCGGGCAAAAATTCCGTATCGCCGATATCTTCGACCTTCACCCAGCGCATCATCTGGCGGACGACCACTTCCAGGTGCTTGTCGTTGATGTTGACGCCCTGCAACCGGTAGACTTCCTGGATCTCGTTGACCAGATACTTCTGCAATTCCTTCTCGCCGAGCACATCCAGGATGTCGTGCGGGTTGCGGGGACCGTCCATGAGGGGGTCGCCGGCTTTCACCTTCTCGCCCTCCTGTACGTTGATATGGACGCCGCGCGGCAGCGAGTATTCGCGCTGCTCGCCATCCTCGCCGACCACGTAGATTTTGCGTTGACCCTTGGTGACTTCGCCGTACCGCACCGCGCCGTTGATTTCGGCCATGATGGCCGTCTCGCGCGGCTTGCGGGCTTCGAACAACTCGACCACGCGCGGCAGACCGCCGGTGATGTCCTTGGTCTTGGTGGTTTCGCGCGGGATCTTGGCCAGCACGTCGCCCGCGTGGACTTCCTCTCCGTCGCGCGCCATCAAGTGGGCGTGGGTCGGCATCAGGTACTTCTTGGCTTCCGACTTGCTGCCTTGCGCGGAATCGGGCCGCACAATGACCATGGGCTGGCGCTTCTCGTCGGGCGAATCGACCACCACGAGCTGGCTCATGCCGGTGACTTCATCCAACTGTTCCTGCATGGTCATGCCTTCCAGCAGGTCTTTGAAGTGCACCGTACCGGTGACTTCGGTCAGGATGGAGAAGGTGTAGGGATCCCACTCCAGCAGGATCTGGTTGGCCTTGATGGGACCGCCGTCTTCCACCATGATCTTGGCGCCGTATACCATCTGATAGCGCTCTTTCTCGCGGCCCTTGTCATCGACCACTGCCATGATACCGTTGCGGTTCATGGCGATCAACTCGCCGGTCTTGCTGCGCACGGATTGCACGCCGATGTAGCGGGCGAAGCCGTCGGACTTGGCGTCCTGCGTGGATTGTTCGGAAATACGGGAGGCCGTTCCGCCGATGTGGAAGGTACGCATGGTGAGCTGGGTGCCAGGCTCGCCGATGGACTGCGCGGCGATGACGCCGACAGCTTCGCCCCGCTCCACCAACCGTCCGGAGGCGAGGTTGCGGCCGTAGCACATGACGCAGACGCCGCGTTTCGATTCGCAAGTGAGCACCGAGCGGATCTTGACGCGCTCGATGCCGGCAGCCTGAATGGCGGCGGCCAGGTCTTCGGTGATCTCCTGGTTCACGGCCACGATCACGTTGCCTTCGTAGTCTTTCTGGTCTTCGAGCACCACACGGCCGACGATACGGTCGCGCAACGGCTCGATGATTTCGCCGGATTCGATGATGGGCTCGACGTAAATGCCCTCGGTGGTGCCGCAATCGGTTTCGGCCACGATGACGTCCTGGGAGACGTCCACCAGGCGGCGCGTGAGGTAGCCGGAATCGGCGGTCTTCAGAGCGGTATCGGCCAAACCCTTGCGGGCGCCGTGCGTGGAGATGAAGTACTGCAGCACGTTGAGGCCTTCGCGGAAGTTGGCGGTGATGGGGGTCTCGATGATTTCGCCGGAGGGCTTGGCCATCAAACCGCGCATACCGGAAAGCTGGCGGATCTGCTGTTTGGAACCGCGCGCGCCGGAGTCGGCCATGATGTAAATCGGGTTGAGGTAACGGCCGGTACGGTCGTCCTCTTCCATGGCCTGGAACATTTCGTCGGAAACCTTTTCGGTCACCTTCGACCAGATTTCGATGATCTTGTTATAGCGCTCGCCGTGAGTGATGGCGCCGTCCTGATACTGGTTCTCGACGGCCACGACATCCTTTTCGGCCTCGCGCACGAGGCCCGCTTTTTCCGAAGGCACAACCATGTCGTCGATGCCGATGGAGATACCGGCGCGGGTAGCGTAGAGGAAGCCCAGAGACTTGACCTGGTCGAGCATCTGAACGGTGACCACCAACCCGAACTTCAGGTAGCAATACTGTACAAGCTGGGCCAAGCCCTTCTTCTTTAGGAGGCCGTTGATGAAAGGCATGTCTACCGGCAGTTGATCGTTGAGGATCACGCGGCCGACGGTGGTTTCCATGTACTGCTTCACGAACTCGATGGGCTCGGTGTGCAGCATGTTCTGGTTATCGAAAGCGTGCACCAGATCGATGACCTTGCCGGTGTAGCGCAGCTTGATGGGAGTGAGAGTTTCGACCTCGCCCATTTCGAGCGCGATGAGCACATCTTCGACGGAGGCAAAAGTACGGCCTTCGCCCTTAGTGCCGGGACGGGCTTTGGTGAGGTAGTAGCAACCCAGCACCATGTCCTGAGTAGGCACGGCAATGGGTCCGCCATGGGCCGGCGACAGGATGTTATTGGAAGACAGCATCAGCGTGGAAGCTTCGATCTGGGCTTCCGGAGACAACGGGATGTGGACGGCCATCTGGTCGCCGTCGAAATCCGCGTTGAAGGCGGTACACACCAGCGGATGGATCTTGATGGCCTTGCCTTCCACCAGGACCGGCTCGAAGGCCTGGATGCCGAGACGGTGCAGCGTGGGAGCGCGGTTCAGCAGGATGGGGTGATCCTTGATGACTTCTTCGAGGATGTCCCAAACCACGGGGTCCTGCTGCTCGACGAGTTCCTTGGCTTGCTTGATGGTGGTGCAGTGGCCACGCTGTTCGAGGCGGTGATAGATGAAAGGCTTGAACAGCTCGAGCGCCATTTTCTTGGGCAGACCGCACTGGTTGAGCTTGAGCTCGGGGCCGACGACGATGACGGAACGGCCGGAATAATCTACGCGCTTACCGAGCAGATTCTGACGGAAGCGGCCCTGTTTGCCCTTCAGGGTATCGGAGAGCGATTTCAGGGGGCGGTTGTTAGCGCCGCGCAGCACGCGGCCGCGGCGGCCGTTATCGAACAGCGCATCCACAGCTTCCTGCAGCATGCGCTTTTCATTGCGCACGATCACGTCGGGCGCGTGCAGCTCGATCAGCTTTTTCAGGCGGTTGTTGCGGTTGATGACGCGGCGGTACAGATCGTTGAGATCGGACGTGGCGAAGCGGCCGCCATCGAGCGGCACCAACGGGCGCAACTCCGGCGGAATGACCGGAATCACATCGAGAATCATCCATTCGGGCTTATTGCCGGACTTGCGGAAAGACTCCACCACCCGCAGGCGCTTGGCGAATTTCAGCTTCTTCTGCTGGGAAGTTTCCGTCTTCATCTTCGTGCGAATGTCTTCGCTGAGGAATTCGACGTCCACTTTCTTGAGCAGCTCTTTGATGCCTTCGGCGCCCATCATGGCGACGAACTTACCGGGAAACTCCTGGTCAAGCTGGCGCTTGCGCTCGTCGGTGATGACTTCGCCCTTGCTGAGCTCGGGCACTTCACCGGGGTCGACGACCACGAACGCTTCGAAATACAGTACGCGTTCCAGTTCGCGCAGGGTGATATCCAGCAGGTGGCCGATGCGGCTGGGCAGGCCCTTGAAGAACCAGACATGCGAGCAGGGGCTGGCCAGCTCGATGTGGCCCAGGCGCTCGCGGCGAACGCGGGCAAGCGTCACTTCCACGCCGCACTTATCGCAGATGACGCCGCGATGCTTCATGCGTTTGTACTTGCCGCACAAGCATTCCCAATCCTGGGTAGGCCCGAAGATGCGCGCGCAGAACAGACCGTCGCGCTCCGGCTTGAAGGTCCGGTAGTTAATGGTCTCCGGCTTGGTAACTTCCCCGTGGGACCAGCTCCGGATCTTTTCGGGAGACGCCAGACTGATCCGGATGGAATCGAAATCGGCGATCAAGTTTGCGCGATCGTAGGGTGAAGATCT
>JBEKMJ010000065.1:0-46163 GCA_050008575.1 Bryobacteraceae bacterium | reverse complement strand
TCGTACTGCGCGCGCTGCAACACCAGGCGGTCGAGATCCACACGCGCGATGTCGCCGGCTTTGTACCGCACGCGGTTGATGGTGAGCTGCTTGTTGAAGTAATCCAGGTTCTCCTGCGCATTCGCCAGCAGAGCCTTGGCCTGCAAGGTTTGTACAAAGGCGCTGCGCAGACTGAATAGCAGCGTACGCTCGAGGTCCAGTTGCTGCGCTTCCGCGATGGCGGTGCCCTTCTGCGCGCTCTCGAGGCGCAGTTCGCGCTTGTGCTGCCGTTCGTGCAAATAGTCGAACGCCACCAACGGGAAAGCGTAGGCAAACGGACGATAGGGATTGGTGTTGAAGGGCTGCAACTGGTCGAGGCCCGCCGTCAGGTTCGGGTTCGGCCGCAAATACGCGGTGATCTCCTCCGCCTTGGATTCCTGGATATTCAGCACGCCCGCGCGCAGGTTGGGGTTGTCCGCTTCGAACTTGTCCTTCACCTGTTGCCACGTCAGAGTGATCTGCGCGGAGGTCTGCGCGAATGACCCATGGCACAGAAACACTCCCGCCAGCCCGACTTGTAGATACCGGATTAATCGCCGCATTTTCGCTCCATCAAATCCCCGGGGTCAAACCTGAAGGATATCGCCCTCCCGCGCCGCCAGCGCATACAACACCGGCGCCAGGAAAATCGACAAAAACAGCCGGGACGCCAGCCCGGCCACGATCACGATGGCAAACGGTTTCTGCGAATCGCTGCCGATGCCCGTCGACATGGCCGCCGGCAGCAGGCCGAAACAGGCCACCAGGGCCGTCATCATGATGGGGCGCAGCCGCAGCAGCGAGGCCTCCAGCGTAGCCGTCGGGATGTCTCTTCCTTCCAGCCGCAGCTTGTTGATGAACGAATACAGAATTACGCTGGTCTGCACCGCGACACCCATCAACGCCACGAACCCGAGCATCGACGAAACGCTGAAATTCGTGTGCGTAATCCGCAGCGCCAGCAGTCCGCCCACCGGCTCCGTCACCAGCACGCTGAAGAAAATGATGAGCGGGAATTTCAGATTTCCGTACAGCGCGAACAGGATCAGCAGAATCAACAACACGGTCAAGGGCCCAATGATTTTCATTTGATCCAGCGATGCCAGGTATTCCTTGTACTCCCCGCCCCAATCGAATTGGTAGCCGATGGGAAGCTTCACGGCCGCGGCTACTTTTTGCCGGGCTTCGCCTACGGCGCTGGCCAGATCGCGGCCCTCCACGCTGAATTGCACGCCGATGAACCGGGAGTTCGACTCGCGATAAATAAAGGACGCGCCGCTTTCCACCTTGATGTCGCAGAATTGGCTGAGCGGCAGATATTGCCCGTCGGGCGTGGCAATCAGCAGGTTCTTGATGGCGTTCTCATCGCTGCGAAATGGCTCCTGCATACGCACCACCAGGTCGAACTGGCGCTCCCCTTGAATCACCTGCGTGGCCGCCGTGCCGCCCATGGCGGTGCCCACCATGGTGTTTACGTCGCTCACATTCAGGCCATAGCGCGCCAGCTTGGCGCGGTCCGGAGTAATGATCAGCGTGGGTTGGCCGAGTTCCCGCACCACCGTGATCCCGGTGATGCCCCGCACTTTGGCAATCGCATTCTTCACCTGCACGGCCTTGTCCTCCAGCGTTGCCAGGTCCGGACCGAAGATCTTCACGGCCAGCGAACTCTTCAGCCCGGTCTCGGCTTCGTCCACCGCGTCCTCGGCCGGTTGCGTGTAGTTAAAGATGACGCCGGGAAACGCCGACAGCTTTTGCTGGATAGCTTTGGTCAACTCGGCCTTGGTATGGATGCCGCCGCTCCATGCGTTGTCGTTGTACGGTTTCAGACCCACATAGAACTCGTTGTTGAAGAAGCCCGTCGTATCCGTGCCGTCGTCGGGCCGTCCCAGTTCGTTGGCCACGGTGGTCACCTGCGGAAAGCTGCGCAGGATATTTCGAATCTGTGGCGAGAGTTTGGAAGCTTCTTCGAAGGAAATCGTATAAGGAGTGGTCGCGCGCACCCACAGCGCGCCCTCGTCCAGGTGCGGCATGAACTCGCCGCCGATCCCTGGAATCAACAGCAGCGATGCGGCGAAGATCGCCAGAATCAACGCCACCGTGATCGCCCGGTTGCGCAGGCACCAGCCCAGCATGCGCCCATACAAACCGCGAATCGCCTCGTAGAGCCGCGCGCGCGGCTCGTGCACGTGCTTCTTCAGAACGAAGGAGCACAGCACCGGCAGCAGGGTCAAAGTACAAAGCAGCGCGCCTAACAGCGCGAACGACATGGTGTCGGCCATGGGCTGGAACAGCCGGCCCGACGGCCCCGTGAGCACATAAATCGGCAGATACCCCGCGATAATCACCGCAATCGCATAAAAGATCGGACGCTCCACATCGTGCGCCGCCGCCCGGATGGTTTCGATGAGGCCGTAGGGTTCTAAGGCGTTATCCAGCGGACGGCGCGCCGCCAACTCGCGGAAAATATTCTCCACCATCACCACCGAGCCGTCCACGATGATGCCGAAATCGATGGCGCCGATCGACAACAGGTTCGCCGGAATGTGCCGCCAGTCCAAACAGATGAACGAAAACATCAGCGCAAATGGAATGGTCACCGCGACGATCAACGCCGTGCGCACGCTGAAAAGGAACAGCCCCAGGATCACCAGCACCAGCAGCATGCCGCGCAGCAGGTTGTCTTCCACCGTTTTGGTGGTCTCTTCGATCAGGCCCTGCCGGTCGTAATACGGCACTACCTTCACATCCGGCGGCAAGACGTGTTCGTTGAGCTCTTTGGTCATGGCTTCCACGCGCCGCAGGATCACTTGCGCCTGCTCGCCGACGCGCATCAGGATGACTCCCTCCACCGCCTCGTCCTGCTGCATGTATCCGAACTGGCCAAGCCGCGGCGCGTGGCCGATCTCCACCTTGGCGATGTCTTTCACATAAACCGGCGTCCCGTTCTTCTCCTGCAGCACGATGTTGCCGATGTCCGCCGTATCGCGCACCAGCCCCAAGCCCCGGATGTAATAGAATTGCCCGCCCTGCGAATAGAATCCGCCGCCCGCGTTGGCATTGTTGTTGCCCAGTTGCTGCGTCACCTGCGGAACCGTCACGCCGTAGGCGAAGAGTTTGTTCGGATCGAGCAGCACCTGATATTGCATAGTGGTGCCGCCAAAACCCGAATCGTCCGCCACCCCCTGTATGGAGCGGTAATGCCGCTCCAAAACCCAATCCTCGATCACCTTCAGGTCCTGCGGCGAGCGATCCGGACTCTGCAAAACATAGCGGTAGATCAGGCCGCTGGGGCTGAATAGCGGTGAGATGGTGGGCTGCAGTCCGTCCGGCACTTCGGCGTTGGCCATGCGCTCAAAGGCCTGCTCGCGCACGAAATACGGATCGGCGCCGTATTCGAAATTCATCTCGATGGCGGAGAGTCCGTACAGCGAAATCGAGCGCAGCGCTTCCAGCCGCGGAATGCCGTTCATCTCGATTTCAATCGGAATGCTGACCAGCCGTTCCACTTCCTCGGCGGCGTGGCCGGGCCACTGCGTGATGATCTCCACGTGCGGCGGCGACAGATCCGGGTAGGCGTCGATCGGCAGCTTCTGAAAAGAAATGGCGCCCCAGACCATTAGGGCGAGCGATGCGATGACAATCAGAAATCGCTGCCGCAGGGCGAAGGAGACTAGTTTCGCGATCATGATGTGGGCGTCCTATTGAATCGCGTTGGCGAACTGCAGGAACAGGCTGCCGTCGGCCACCACGTTCTCGCCTTCCCGCAAGCCGCTCGATATTTCCACCAAGCCGTTCTGCTGCGGCCCGATGGTGACGGAACGCTGCGCGAATTTGCCCGGTTGCGCCTGCACGTACACGATCGGTTCGTTCTTGTCGTCGCGCAACACGGCCGCCACCGGCACTACCAGAATGTTGTCGCGCCGGCTGGTATGGATGACCGCGTCCACGAACATATCTTTTTTCAGCAGGCCGGCGGGATTACCGGTGACGATGCGTACCGATGTAGTGCGGGTGCTTGGATCCACGAACGACCCAATGTAGGAAATGGCGCCGTGAAAGCTTCGGTTGAACGACGGATTGGTCTCCTCCACCGCATCGCCATTCTTTACCGACTGGAGGTCGCGATCGAAAATGTGGCCTTGCACCCACACCGTGGCAACGTCGCTGATCTGGAAACAGACCGTCTGTCCCGCTTCGATCAGCATGCCGGGCGAAATCAGCTTTTGCACGATCGCCCCTGAGATGGGAGACCGCACAGCCAGTTCAGTGCTAATGGCGGTTCCCTGCTTTTCGGCCTGGTCGATCTCCTGCGCGGTGATGCCGAAGATGCGCAGCGGCTGCAGGCTGTTCTGGACGTCGGTAGTCGCGTCGTTGTAGTCCGCCACGCTGCTCTCGTAGTCCTTCATGGCCACCACCCCGTGATCCAGCATTTCCTTCATGCGATCGACGATGCGCTTGTTGAATTGCTCGCGGTTGCGCGCCTTGCGATACGCCGCGATGGCGTTGGCCACGTCCGGACTGGAGACGTAAAGCAGCGGCTCGTCCTTCTTCACCGGCGTGCCGATGTCCACCAGAATCCTGGTGATCGGCCCGTTTACCTGCGTGATGGCCTGCGTAGTGTGGTCCTGGTCCCAATCCACTGTGCCGGTGGTGTGGATTGCCACTCCCCAGGAGGTTTTGGCCACCTGCGTTATTTTCAGATGAGCTAGTTGATCCGGCGGCACCGTGAAAAGGCCGGGCTGTACGCTCGATTCCGGCCCTGGCTTGCTTTCGGCCTTTTTCGATCCGCAAGCCAACTGGGATAGCCCCAACGCCGCCAATAGAGTGGCGGGGGCACATGCGGCGAATGGCAAAAGCCGCATGCCAATGCCCGACGATGCTGTCTGCATGGCGATACTCTTCTCCTCTTTTAGAAACCCGGATCGACAAGTGGGACGATCTACGCGGCCGGAGGCCCGCGCGAGGAGCTTGCAGACAACAGGACTTGGTAGGCAGTCTCGAATTCCGGGGTGGGGGCCAGCCAGGCGACGCGAAAAACCGGCGTCACGGCCGCCGCTACGGTAACCTGAAGGAACGGCAGCGGCCCCACGTGACACAGCAGGCAGCAATGGTCGGACGCATGGTGCGATTCTTGCTGGGACGCCAAGGCGAACGACTGCCCCAGCAGCGTCAGGCACACCAGCAGAAGAACCAGCGAGGTTCGAGCTATACGGATGCTATGGTTGCGCGCTGTTATGCCCTTAAGATTACCAGAAATAGAGTGGGGCGAACCTGCGGGTCCGTATCCGCCCGCCCGGCCCTCCGTTCGGTGTACAATATGGTTGCCAATTCGGAGTGTGCCGCTTGGCCCCGAACAACTCTGGGGGAACCATGGATAAACCAGCGCAGAACATTCAAGATAGCTTTTTAAACAACGCGCGCAAGGACAAAATTGTCCTCACCATCTATTTAATGAGTGGGGTGAAACTCTCCGGCCGCATTAAGAGTTTCGACAAGTATTCCCTGGTTTTGGAAACCAATAATCAGGAGCAGTTGATCTTCAAGCACGCCATCTCCACCGTGGTGACGTTGAAAACAGCCCATTCTTACGCCGCCAGCTCCCAGACCGGCACGCAGGTGTCCGCGGCCGCCGCGCCGGCATCCAACCCCGTGGCGCAAGCGGAATCGACGGAGGCCTAGATTTCCACCACCCCACAAACGCCGCTCGAACGGGCGATCCTGGTCGGGGTGGATTGGAAGAGCCGCCGGGCCGGAGTGCCTTTCGGACCGGCCCACGCAGCGGATTCCCTGGAAGAGCTCGCGGAGTTGGCCGCCAGCGCGGGAGCCGTCATCGCCGGCCGCGTCATCCAGTCCCGCGCCGCACCCGAAGCTGCCACCCTCATCGGTACGGGCAAAGTGCAAGAGCTGGCGCAATTGAGCCAATCCATGGATGCCGGCTTGGTGATCTTCGACCACGATCTGACGCCCACGCAGCAGCGCAACCTGGAGAAAGAGTTGGCGCGCCGCGTCATCGACCGCACGCAGCTCATCCTGGATATCTTCGCCCGGCGCGCGCGCACGCGTGAAGGCCGCCTGCAGGTGGAACTCGCGCAGTTGAATTATATGTTGCCCCGCCTCGCCGGCCACGGCGTCGAGATGTCCCGGCTGGGCGGCGGAATCGGCACGCGCGGCCCTGGGGAAACCCAACTGGAGACCGATCGCCGGCGCATCCACCGCCGCATCAAGAAAATCGAGGAGGATCTGGAGAACGTGCGCGCCGGACGCGCGCTGCACCGTCGCAAACGGCAAGCCGTGCCGTTGCCGACCATCGCGCTGGTCGGCTACACCAACGCCGGAAAATCCACGCTCTTCAATCGCCTCGCCCAAGCCGCCGTGCTGGCCGATGCCCGCATGTTCGCCACCCTCGACCCTACGGTGCGTCCCGTGACGCTGCCCTCGCGCCGCCGCGTGCTGGTCAGCGATACGGTGGGTTTCATCGGCAACCTGCCGACCACACTGGTGAAAGCCTTCCGCGCCACTCTCGAAGAAGTCACCGACGCCACCTTGATCCTGCATGTGGTGGATGTCTCCGCGCCACACGCGACCGCGCAGACCGGGCATGTGCTCAAGGTGCTGGCTGAAATCGATGCCGCCGCCATTCCCCAATTGTTGGTGCTGAACAAGGTGGATCGTCTGCCCGAAGCCGAAATGGATGTCGAAGCCTACCGGCAGCGCCTGCTGGGCGCCCACCCCGCGCGCGCTGTCGCCATCTCGGCTCTCACCGGGCACGGGATCGACCACCTGCTAACCGCTATCGACGAGGTGTTGCCCTTCGATCCCATCGTCCGTGTGAGCCTGCGTCTGCCGTTGAGCGAAGGCGCGCGCATCTCGATGGTGCACGATCTCGGCCGCGTTCTCGAGACGCGCTATGACGGCGATACGTGCGAGATGGACGTCGAAATTCCCGAGTCGTTGCGCCAAAGACTCGCCCCCTTCATCATGTAGTGGGGCAGGCTCGCAGCCTGCGCGGGCCTCGCAGGCCCGCTGCCCGCCCTTGCCCGCCCTCCTATTTAGTTAGCCCTGCTTTAGCCGCTCTCTTGCTATCGTAAAACCATGCGTCCAGCACTCCTCTGCCTGATCTTCCCGGCCTTCGCCGCCGCGGAAATCCATCACAACCCCGGCAGCACCGTGGCACTCCCCCACGAAAAGTACATACACGTAGTCAGCGAGGCTGACTCACCGGTCCAACCGACCTACATCAAATCCAAGGACGGCCTCTACATCGCGGCTACCATTCGCAAGCCCAAGGGCAGCGGGCGCTATCCCGCGATCGTTATCTTCCACGGCGCGCCAGGCGGCCGCGGCATGGAACAACTCGCCGGCTGGTCGCGCGGCGACTGGGGCGGTCCGGTGTGGGAGCGCTTCCTGCAGGAAGGCTACGTCGTGGCGGTGGCCGACTATCGCGGCGGCAACATGAATCTGATGTCCGCGCCTTCCACCAACGGCATGGTCACCTCGATCGACGACGGCCTGGCCGTCATCGATTACGTCAAAGCGCTGCCTTACGTCGATTCCGACCGCATCAACCTATACGGCGTCAGCCTCGGCGGCAATCTGGTTATGAACCTGTTTCCAGGGTCCCCGCGCATGCCGCCATCGTGGGCGCGCCCGCGGTGATGTGGTTTCTCGGCATCCAGTTGCCGCCGCCGGGCTCGCCCCCGAACCCGGATGCTTTCAAGAACCTGAAGCCCGACCCCGAAATCTCCCGTAAAAACATCGAGCCGATCCGCACGCCGGTCCTGATACTGGTGGGCACCGCCGACCGCCTGATGCCCGTAGCCATCATGCTGCACGATGCCCTCGCGGCAGCCGGCAAATCCGTTCGTCTGGATATTTACGAGGGTGGTTATCACGACTTCTGCCTCGGACCGCAGGGCCAGAAGCGTCCCGACCTGCCGCAAGGCGAGGCCCTGTTCGACTCGGCCCTGGACGCGCTGGAAAAGTCAGTCCTCTTCGTCGCCGGAAAACTGAAGTAAGTAGGGCGGCGCCGTGCGCTGCCCTCTAGTACCGGTCGGCGGCCAAAACCGGCCAAAACAAAGTCCTCCAACCCGCTTCGCGCTAGACTTACACCAGGAGCGACCCTGCCATGCGCACGTTTTTCGGCGTTTTCCTACAGTTGCTATCCTGCGTCAGTCTCACCTTCGGCCAAGGGCTAATTAATCGTCAAGTGCTATCCGGCGACGGGAGCGATCAAGCTACCGCGATCGCCACCGATGGCAATGGCTTTGTCTATGTAGCGGGTGACACCACTTCGGCGAATTTTCCAACCACGAACGCACTGGAGACGCAACCGCCGCAAGGCGCTCTTGAAGTCAGCGTCGGCGGATCTCAATTCGCCAGCGCCGGGCTCCCCGCGAGCAGCGTATCCGCGGTGGCCGCATCCAGCGACGGCAAATTGGTCATCGCCAGCACTACCAGCGGCATCTTCCGCAGTACCGACCAGGGCGCCACCTGGACAGCCGCGGCCGATGTGCTGCCGTTCGCCGCGGCGCTGGCTGTCGACCCGGTCAATCCCTCGAACGCGTATGCTCTCCTCGAAGGCGGAGCTTTTTACAAGAGTTCCAACGGCGGCGTCAATTGGCGGACGGCTGGTGCGTCCTTGCCCCAGGCAGTTGTCTCGATTTCGCAAATCGCCATAAACCCGCAGACGCCCACTACGCTGTACGCGTGGGCCGGCTACACCATCTATCGCAGTACCGATGGCGCCCAAACCTGGCAGCCGCTCACGATTCCCAATACTTACAGTTCGGCATCCGCATTCGCCCTGTCGCCTTCCCAGCCAAATGTGATCTACGCCAGCGGCCCTCCGCCGTTCGGCCCCATCTTTAAGAGCACCGACGGCGGCTCCACCTGGACGCCGGGCGCGAATAACTATTTCGCCTGGGGACCAACCGCTATGTCAGTGGATCCTACCAACTCCGATACCATCTGGCTTGTCGACGGTGGTCTGGATATCCGAAGAAGCACGGATGGCGGCGCCAGCTTTCAGACGGTAGCTAATGTAACCACTTTTGTAGCCGTTTTCCCGGCCATCTCGGTGGCCATCGATCCCGCGAATCCGTCGCGGGTTTACGTGGCCACTTACAACAACGTCCTTGAGACCTCCGACGGTGGCCAGACTTGGTCCACGGTCTTTTCGGGCTACGTTTCGTCGCTCTACGCCGCCCCGTCGCGGGTTTACGCAGTGGGCGGCAGCGTACCCCAGACGGTCTTTCTAACCAAATTCGACGCTACTCTCGCGCAGGTGATCTATTCCACTTATCTGGTTACCGGGACGGTTTCGAGCGTGGCCATCGACTCCGCGGGAGACGTCTATGTCGCAGGTATGCAGGGGGCCAACCCGGGCAGCGGGTTTGTGATGAAAGTGAGAGCCGACGATAGCGCCTTGCTCTATTCCACCGCGCTCAACGGCGCGCTACCTAATGCCATCGCCATCGATGGCGCCGGCAACGCCGTGGTCGCGGGCGGCGCCACCGGTCTCGCGGTCACCAATGGCGCATACCAATCCGCAATTCCGGGCCCCTGCACCCGCCCGACCGATAATCGCCTGGGCATCGGCATCGCGCCCTCCGAGGGAAACCACGCTTTCGTGGCCAAGCTGAACGCGAGTGGGGCATTGGTTTACGCGACCTATATTTCTGGCACCTGCGGTGACTCCGCTCTCGGACTGGCGCTCGATTTCTCCGGCGCGGCCTATGTCTCAGGCGAGACTTACGCGCTCGATTTTCCAGTTACCAAGGACGCTATGACCGCCGCGTTTCCCGATACTTTCTCCAGTGGCTTCGTGGCTAAGTTGAGTCCCGCTGGAGATCAGTTGCTCTATTCGAGCTTCTTGGGCGGTGGCTACTATACCGCGGCGCACGCGCTGACGCTGGATGGCGCGGGCAATGTGTATCTGGCTGGCTCGACGCAAGCTACCCCGACCGCTGGGGCTTCCCAAGCATCCGGCGGTACCGGTTGTCCGCCGCTCCCGATCGGCATTGGGCCGCCCCTACCCAACCCGCCGGTCCAAGGCGACAATCCATTCGTCATGAAGATGACGCTGTCCGCGGCGCCGCCGATATTCCTGGCCACTTTCGGCGGGTCGTGCCGGGGCGAGGCCGACTCTATCTCCTTCGATGCGGCAGGGAACATCTGGCTCGCGGGAAGCAACGCATCCACCGATTTCCCCGCAGTCCAACCGATTGGCGGTCTGGGCCAGCTCACTTCCCAGCAACTCTCTGGTTTGAGCAAGGGCTTTCTTGCCGAGTTGAACCCGGCGGGTTCCGCCCTGCTCTCCGGCACCGTGACCGATTCCTATGGGACGGTGACGGCGGATTCCGCCGCGGTTTATTATGCGGGAGGTCTGGCAAACGTAAGTGCCTCCGGCGCTACGGGGAGCTACGCGGCCCTCGTCGCTGAGATCGCCCCATCCCAGGCCACGCCCGTCTCCATCGACGAAATTACCCAGCTCAGCCCGCTGGTCCAGGCTGCGAGCCGTGCGCCTTCGCCCGTCGCGCCTGGCGAAATCGTGAGGATTCTGGGCAGCGGCATCGGTCCTCAAAACCAAGCGGGCGCCAAGCTGACCGGCTCGGGGACACTCGCGACGTCCATCGGCGGCCTGCAAGTGACTTTCAATGGCGTGCCGGCGCCGCTGATCACCGCGCAAGCCGGCCAGGTAGTGTGCATAGCGCCGTTCGAACTGGCCGGCTTGGCGACCGCCGTAGTCCAGGTGCAGTACAACGGGCAGACCTCCAACGCCTACACGGTTTCAGTCGTTCCGCAAAACGTGGATATCGTCGCGATCGCCAACCAGGACTGGTCCGCGAATTCGCCATCCAATCCAGCCAAATCCGGATCGGTGGTGACGCTTTTCCTGACCGGCCTCGGTCAGACCAACCCGGCGAGCCTTGACGGCGCCGTCAATCACCCGCCGCTGGCGCAGCCGCAAACCGCGCCGGCTGTCTATGTCGGCGGTTTGCCGGCCAATGTGTCGTTCCTTGGCGCCGCGGCCAACGAGGTGGCCGGCGTTTCTCAACTCAACTTGATCATGTCCGCTCCCGCCGCCGGACAGAACAGTTTGTGGGTTGAGATCGGTCCAACCGGCGCGGCCGTGTATGTCGCGCCCTAGCTTTGCATCGGGGCCAATTCGTGTAGAAGCGCGTCTACCAGGCTTGGCCTCCACAGCGATTGCCGCGAGTTCGGGGGCACGGACGAATCACGGTACGACCGTGACCTTCACGAACCCCTCGGCCAATTCCGGCGCCACCAGCTTCCCCGCCATACGCATCAAGGCGTCATCCGGCACCACCCGCTCGCGCCGCAGATTCCGCTCCCGGCAAAGCTCCAGCGGCACATCGAAGTACACCGCTTCCACGTCGCAGCCGTACCATCGCCCGATCTGAATATACGGCCGCCTCTCCTCGGGCGTCAGATGCGTCGCATCCACGTAGGAAACCGGCCGCCCGATCGCCAGCCGGTGACGCAACAGGTACCGCATCGTCAGGAAGACGCGCGGATGTATCGTCTGATCGGTGGCATCGTCCGCCAGCACTTGCCGGATCCAGTCCGACGAGATCCCCACGATCCCCTGCCGCTCCAACCACGTCGATTTGCCCGATCCAGGCAAACCCACCAGCACCACGATGCGTTGTCGCGACTCCGCCAATCAGGACCAATATCGCATGATCCACTCGGAAATGCTGTATCGTGGAGGTGGCCCAGGCTTCAGCCTGTGAGCAAAGAACAAAATGCGTAAAGTCCGTTGGGGCGTCCTCGGCGCCGCCCACATCGCCGTAAAGAAAGTCATACCCGCCATGCAGCGCGGCGACTGGTGCGAGATCGCCGCCATCGCCTCGCGCGACTTGGCGAAGGCCCAGCAGGCCGCCGCCGCCCTGGGCATCCCCAAAGCCTACGGCTCCTACGAGGAATTGCTGGCCGATCCGGAGATCGAAGCGGTTTACAACCCGCTGCCCAATCACCTGCACGTGCACTGGTCGGTGCGGGCGGCCGAGGCCGGCAAGCACGTGCTTTGCGAAAAACCGCTGGCCCTCGACGCCGCCGAAGCCCGCGAATTGCTCGCCGCGCAGTCCCGCACGGGCGTGAAAATGGGCGAGGCTTTCATGGTGCGCACGCATCCGCAATGGCTGCGCGCCCGCGAGTTGGTGCGCGCCGGCCGCATCGGCGAACTGCGCGCCATCATGGGCTTCTTCAGTTACTTCAATCGCGATCCCGCCAACATCCGCAATGTACGCGCGTGGGGCGGCGGCGGCCTGTTCGATATCGGATGCTATCCCATCAACACCTCCCGCTTCATCTTCGGAGAGGAACCCCACCGCGCCATGGCCCTGTTGGAACGCGACCCGGAAATGTATACGGACCGCCTGACCTCGGGCATGCTCGACTTTCCCTCCGGCCAGGCCGTCTTCACCTGCTCCACCCAACTGGTTCCCTATCAGCGTATGCAGATTTTCGGAACGCGCGGCCGCATCGAGATCGAAATTCCCTTCAACGCGCCGCCGGACCGGCCCTGCCGCATCTTCGTGGACGACGGCTCCGACTTGTTCGGCGCAGGCATTCAAACCGAAACGTTTCCGGTCTGCGACCAGTACACCATTCAGGGCGACCTGTTCTCGCAAGCCGTGCGTGGCCAGGGAGAAGTGCCGGTGCCGCTTCAGGACGCCATGCGCAACACGGCCGTCATCGATGCGCTATTCCGCTCGGCGCAATCGGGACGCTGGGAGGTTCCGTAAGTGGGGCAGCGCCGTGCGCTGCCGTACTCCCGCTCTTCAAAAGGAGAATCGACAATGAAACGAACACTATGCTTTGTGGCCGCGGTTTTGACCTGCGCTCTCCCCTCCGGAATCGCACGCGCGCAGGGCGCCAGGTCCGAGACCGCACCGCCCGCTCCCTCACCAGCCCAGCAATTGGCGATGCGCGTCGTCTCCCCCGACGTCTCGCCGGACCGCCACATCGTCTTCCGTATCCTGGCGCCCCAGGCCAAAACCGTCGGACTGCGCGCCAGCGACATCCAGGGCCTGCCGCGCGAAGGCCCGGCATTCACGAAGGATGATGACGGCGTGTGGTCCGCAACCGTCGGGCCGATCGATCCCGGCGCTTACCGCTACACCTTCATCGTCGATGGCGTCCCCACCATGGACCCGCGAAATCCCGCGGTGAGCGAGTCGAATACCAACTCCTGGAGCCTGGTCTACGTGCCCGGCGCCGAGTTCATGGATACGGCCGACGTGCCGCATGGCGCGGTGGCGTCCGTCACGTACTACTCGACGGCGCTCGCGCGTTTCCGGCGCATGCATGTCTACACGCCGCCGGGATATGAGCTGGGAGCCGGCAAGTTTCCGATCTTCTACCTGCTGCACGGCTCCGGCGATTGCGACGATTCGTGGACGTCCGTAGGCCGCGCCGGATTCATCCTGGACAACCTGATTGCGGCCAAGAAAGCGCAGCCCATGATCGTGGTGATGCCGGCGGGCCATACTTCCACGACGCCCATGGCGCCGGGCGCGCCACGCCCCACGCGCGATGAGTTCGCCGAAGACTTTGTGAACGACATCATGCCCTACGTCCAGCAGCACTACCGTACGCTGACAGACCGTAGCCACATGGCCATCGCGGGCCTCTCCATGGGTGGCGGGCAAACGCTGAATATCTCCATGTCGCACCTGGATCGGTTCGCCTACATAGGCGTATTCAGCGCCGGTGTCTTCCGCTTCAACCAGCCGAATAACGCGCCCGATTGGGAATCCGTGCATGCCCAAATGCTGGACGACGCCGCCCTGAAACCGGGCCTGAAGCTGCTCTGGTTCGGCACCGGCAGCGACGACCGCCTCATCCCTACCACCAAAACGACCATCGAGATGCTGAAGAAACACGGCTTCACGCCGTTCTTCCGCGAAAGCGCCGGCGGACATACGTGGATCAATTGGCGGAACTACCTGCTCGAATTCGCCCCGCAGCTATTTCAGTAGGTCAGTCTACTGGCCTGTCCCGCTACCACTTCAAAGCCTCCGGCGCAAGCTGGAACAGTCGTGTTAGCTCCGGTATCCTTGCGCTTTGGCGACGCATCTCAAACCACACGGTGGGATGCGGCATCCTCATAATTGCGTCGATCATATAGCGCAACGCATGGTTAACGTCGCCCGCGTCCCGACGGTGAACGTATTCCGTCAATCGTGCTTTATAGCTCCCGTACGCCTCGCGGCGGGCTCTGGAGAGATGGCCTCTGCTATTGAGGCGAAGAACTTCGATCGTGTACGAAGCCCTCTCAAACTCGTGCGACCCCTCCGGAGCCGCAGGCACGAAGAGGAATGTGCCCCCGGCGATATCGAGCGTCATGTATTTGAGGGCGTCCTCCGCGCGAGGGTGCAGCATGACAGGATCGCCTGGAACCGGCGGCTTCGGCAACTCTCCGCGTTTTCTGGTGAGATACACTATCGAACCGTCGGCCGCGAAAACCGCAAACTGGTTGTCCTTCGGACCGTTGCAAGGGCCGCACGCGTACAAATAGTTCTCCCAGGCGAACACGTGCCCGGGGTACAAGCTTTTCGGCCGGTGGTGTTCGACTTCGTCGGCCGCCGAATCCTCACAATACATGCATCGCTTAGCGCCTGAGCACATCAGGGCCAGCGTGCGCCGGACTTGCTGGAATGCCGGGTTGCTCGTTCGATTGAACTGTTTGAATTTCGCGACGGCGACCTGGACGCGTCTTCCAAAGTCCGGCTCCGCGTCCACCTTTTCCTGGTACCTCTTTAGTCGCCTGGTGGCAACCGCCGGGAGATCTCTCGATGGTAATCGGATCATCTGACCTACCGTGCAACTGGTGCCCCGGTTGACGTGGGAAATGCGCCGCGCAAACGGTTCTGCTCCGCTCTCTCACCAGCGGAAAGACCCTTGTTGAGTTCCTTTACGTTGAGGGCGGCCAAGCGCTCCTGCATTAGCTGGGCCTCGCGAGACCGCGTGACACCCGCCCCAAACGCCTCGGTGCTGTAGGCATCCAAGATGTCGCCATAGACCAGCCGGTCATAGTCGGAACCTTCGAGCATTCGCCCTTCTTCCTCGGTGCCCGGCCTTGGCAGAAGAAAAATCGATCCCTTAGCTGAAGCTTGGCAAATCAGGGGACTGTGGGTTGTCACTATGAATTGAAAATTTGGAAAATGATTCGTCAGCCAGAAGCCAACTTTCCTTTGCCAAGTTGGGTGCAGATGCGCGTCGATTTCATCAACCATCACGATGCCAGGCACGATGACGCGCGAGTTCTTCGAATCGAAAATGCGTCCCTCATCAAAGTGCCGCCGAAGCTGGCGGATTAGCTCGAACGTCATGCTCAGCAGCGATCGGTAGCCATCGCTAAGCTCCTCGACAGGTACTGGAAAACCGTTCGCGTCCTCAAATGTTACGCCCTCTGATGAAACGTCCTTGAGCTTGATGCTGTACGGCAGGAACCCTTCCTGATTGATAAATTGTTTGAGCCGTTGCAGAAGCCCGCCCTCCGGTGAGTGTTCGAGCTTCTTGTAATTCAGCTCTCGCAGCCAGTAGAGTCCTTCGGTAAGCGCGACGTTTTCCCCAAACACCGATATGTGGGCGCCAAGTTTTGGATTCGACAGGAAGCTCCGCTCGGCTTCTTTGTCCCCGCCCGAGAACCGTCGAAAGGGCCCAAAGGCAGCCGAAAACCATCCGGCGCCGGTTCCCCAAACATGGCGCTCCGGCTGCACCTTGGTGGGCCAAGGGAGCTTGCTCAGTTCGACGTCTTGACCAGCTTCGTCGTCCCGGTCGAGCTTCACGGCCACACTTAGGGCTGTGGCGCGACGGGTCCCCCCTGCGCCGGAGAAGGAGTCATATTCGGCATCCCGAACGAGGGTGATCCGCACAGAACCGGAGTCTTTACCTGTTCGAAGCCATGTATTCCAGTCTTGTCTCGCTGCGAGCGCCTCCCGGGGACCTAGAAGCGCCAGAGCTAAAGATCGTAAGAAGGAGGATTTTCCTGAACCATTGTCGCCAAGGATCACGTGCCAGCCGGGCCCCTCTTCGGCAGGCTGCCACTGGAGCCGAGAAATCGAGCGGATGTTGCGGATCAGCGCTTGTCGAAGAAACATTCCAACCCATTTTGGCACTTTTCGAAGCAGAACCCCACCTGTCCCACCCAAGGCTATACTGAAAAAAGACGTCTGCCCGAGGGAATTCAATGATCCAACTCACCATAAACGGCAAACCCGCCCGCTTCGACGGCGATCCCGACATGCCGTTGCTCTGGTACCTGCGCGACCATCTGTCGCTCACCGGCACCAAATTCGGATGCGGCCTGGGCCTGTGCGGCGCATGCACCGTCCATATCAACGGCGAAGCCGCGCGCAGTTGCCAAACGCCCATGCGGGTGGCCGCCGGCAAGCGCATCACCACTATCGAAGGCCTCAGCGCCGCGGGCGACCATCCGCTGCAGAAAGCCTGGGAAGCCTGCAACGTGCCCCAATGCGGATACTGCCAGACCGGCCAGATCATGCAGGCCGCCGCCATGTTGAAGTCCAAGCCGCATCCCACCGACCACGATATCGACGCCACCATGCAGGGCAACATCTGCCGCTGTGGAACTTATCAGCGAATCCGCGAGGCAATCAAAATGGCGGCGGGGGTCGAAGCATGACACCCGCAATTAGCCCCGTAGTCGGCCCCGTAATTGGCAATGTTTCCCGCCGCGGCTTTCTCGGCCGGATGTTCTCCGCTGGCGCGCTGGTGATCGCCGCCCCGTTTGTTCCCAAGCTGAAGGCCGCCGAAACCTGGCAGCCCGGCGTGTATCTCGGCATCGAGCCGGATGGCACGGTAAAAATCGTGGCGCACCGTTCCGAAATGGGCACGGGCTGCCGCACCGGTCTGCCCATGATCGTAGCCGACGAGCTCGAAGCCGACTGGGCCCGCGTCCAGGTGGTCCAGGCGCTGGGCGACGCCAAGTACGGCTCGCAAGACACCGACGGATCCTGTTCCGTACGCGATTTCTACGACAAGCTGCGGTTGGCGGGCGCCACCGCGCGCACCATGCTCGAAAATGCGGCGGCGTCTAAATGGGGCGTGCCCGCGGACGAATGTCGCGGCCAGAACCACTTCGTCGTGCACACCAAGACCAACCGCAGCGCGCCGTACGGCGAACTGGCCGCGTTGGCTTCAACGGCGAAAGTTCCCGAGGCCAGCGCCGTCCGGCTCAAGACTCCCGGCCAGTTCCGTTATATCGGCAAGGACATTCCCATCGTCGACCTGAAGCCTATCGTCACCGGCCAAGCCGCGTTCGGCATCGACGCGCGCATGCCGGGGATGGTCTACGCGGCTATCGAGCGTCCGCCGGTGATGGGCGCCGCGCTGAAAACCTGCGACGATGCCGAAGCCAGGCAGGTGAAGGGTGTCGACCAGGTCGTCATGCTGGATCTCGCCAAGCCGCCGTACGGGTTCAAGCCATTGGGCGGCGCGGCCGTGATCGCCAACAACAGTTGGACCGCTCTGCAAGGCCGCAAGAAGCTCAAAGTCGAATGGGATTTAGGCGAGCACACTGCCTACGATTCGGCCGCGTATAAACAGGCGATGCTCGACACCGCCCGCCAACCGGGCCGCGTTGCCCGCGAAACCGGCAACGTCGACACCGAGTTCGCCAAAGGCGGCAAGACGCTGGAGGCATCCTACTACACGCCCATGCTGGCGCATGCCGCCATGGAGCCGCCCGCCGCGGTCGCCGAATTTAAAGACGGCAAAGTAGTCACGTGGACATGTACGCAAAATCCGCAGGCCGTGCAGGAAACCGTGGCACGGGCAGTCGGCATCAAGAAAGAAGATGTGGAGTGCCATGTCACGCTGCTGGGCGGCGGATTCGGGCGCAAGTCGAAGCCGGATTACGTGGCGGAAGCGGCGCTGCTCTCCAAGCAAGTGGGCAAGCCGGTCAAAATCGTCTGGAGCCGTGAAGACGACGTGCACTTCGATTACTTCCATTCCCCCGCCGCGCTCTATATGAAGGCCGCGGTGGATGACCACGGCCGTCCCACGGCGTGGCTGCAGCGCAGCGTTTTCCCGCCCATCGCCATGCAGGGCAATCCGAACGAGCAATATGGCGGCTTCCAACTCAGCATGGGATGGACCGATATTCCTTACCCGATCCCCAATCTTCGCGTGGAAAACGGTCCGGCCAAGGCGCATGTCCGCATCGGATGGCTGCGCTCGGTTTCCAATATCTATCATGCCTTCGGAGTGCAGACGTTCACCGATGAATTGGCCGCCGCCGCCGGACGCGACCGCGTGGAATATCTGCTTGAAACGATCGGGCCGCCGCGCGTCATCGATTTCGCCAAGGAAGGCTTGAAGGGCAGCCGTAGCGATCCGAAGTTCCCCTTCGATACCGCGCGCCTGCGTAATGTCATTGAACTAGCCGCGCAGAAATCCGGCTGGGCGAATAAGAAAGCCGCCCCTGGACGCGCACTGGGTATCGCCGCGCATCGCAGCTTTCTCACCTACGTGGCGGCGGTGGTCGAGGTCGAAGTCAACGCCGGCGAGATCCGCATTCCGCGCGTGGATATCGCGGTGGATGCGGGCCGCGTCATCAATCCCGACCGCGTGCGCTCGCAGTTTGAAGGCGCGGCTGTATTCGGCACGAGTGTCGCGCTGATGAGCGAAATCACCGCCGCCGGCGGACGGATTCAGCAATCCAACTTCGACCGTTACCCCGTGGCGCGCATGAACCAGGCGCCCTTCGCGACGCACGTGCATATCGTTACCAACGATGCGGCGCCCGCCGGCGTGGGTGAGCCGGGCGTGCCGCCCATCGCGCCTGCAATTTGCAATGCCATCTTCGCCGCCACCGGGAAGCGCGTTCGCGAACTGCCCGTCAAAGGCCAATTGGGTTGAGAGCTGCACTCTTAGCGTCTCTTCTAACGGGCGCATTCGTCGCGTGTGTGCCGTTTGCACATGCCCAGCCGAACCCCGCCGCCGCGGCGGCCCGCCAATGGCGCGCGGCACACCAGCAAGCCATCCTCGCCGAGTTTATGGAGTTGCTCGCCATTCCCAACCTGGCAAGCGACCAGCCCAACATCCGCCGCAATGCCGCGGCTGTGTCGGCGCTTTTCGAAAAGCGCGGCGTCAAAACGCGCCTGCTGGAAGTGCCCGGCTCCCCGCCGGTAGTTTACGGCGAAATCGATTCTCCGAACGCCGCGCGCACCGTGGTCTTCTACGCGCACTACGACGGCCAACCGCTCGACCCCAAGGAATGGGCTACGCCTCCCTGGCAGCCCGTCATCCGCGAGGGCCGCATATACGCGCGCTCCGCCTCGGACGATAAAGCACCCATCATCGCCATCGCCGCGGCGCTCGATGCGCTGCACGCGTCCGGCGTTCCGCTGCGCGCCAACGTCAAGTTCGTCTTCGAAGGCGAAGAAGAAGCCGGATCGCCGCACCTGGCGAGCATCCTTGCGAAATACAAAGACCTGCTGGCGAGCGACGTCTGGCTGATCTGCGACGGCCCGGTGCACCAGAGCCGCCGCCAGCAAATCGTGTTCGGCGCGCGCGGCATCGCCCAGCTCGATATCACCATCTACGGCCCGAAGCGCGAGCTGCACAGCGGCCACTATGGAAACTGGGCGCCCAATCCGGCGATGATGCTGGCGCGGCTGCTGGCGTCGATGAAGGACGATGATGGCCGCGTCACCATCGATCGTTTCTACGATGGCATCCAGCCCCTCAGCGACACCGAACGCCGCGCCATAGCCGAAGCCCCCGACGTGGATCGCGACCTGATGCGCGAACTGTGGCTCGGCGCCACCGAAGGCGGCGGCAAGAAGCTGGTGGAGTTGTTGAACCTGCCGTCGCTGAATATCCGGGGCATGAGCGCCGCGCGCACCGGCGCGCAGGCCAGCAACGTCATTCCGGCATTCGCCACGGCCAGCCTCGATATCCGTCTGGTGAAAGGGATCGATCACCATGCCGCGGCCGAGCGCGTGATCGACCACATCCGCAACCAGGGCTATTACATCGTCGACCGCGATCCCGACCCGGACACGCGCATGGCGCATGCCAAGGTCGCCAAGGTGGCCGTGGATCCCGGCGGGTACAACGCGGCGCGCACGTCCATGGATCTGCCCATCTCGCAGCTCGTGCTGCGCACCGCCGAATCCGCGCGCGGCCCGATAGTCAAGCTGCCCACCATGGGCGGCAGCGTGCCGCTATACATGATCGAAGAAACCCTGCACGCCCCTACCATCACCGTCCCCATCGTGAATCACGATAACAATCAGCATAGCTTCGACGAGAACCTCCGGCTTGAGAATCTGTGGGACGGCATCGAACTGCTGGCCGCGTTGCTGGCCATGTAACCTTAGTAGCCTTGTGGCGCACGCCCCTGGAGCTTCTAACATTTGCTGCCGGCGCGGGGCTTCAGGCCCGCTGGTAGCACAGGCTTCAGCCTGTGTCGCACAGGCTTCAGCCTGTGTTAGCCGGCTGAAAACCGGCTGCGGCGAGCTTTGCTCGCCTCCAGGCTAAAGCCTATGCCACCAAGCCCCTTCAAAAAAGCCAGCCAGAGCTTCGCGGCAGGCGGCCTACGAGGCCGCCGCAGGCTGCGAGCCTGCCCCACCAAAAGGCCAATCTCCAGGCACAGGCGTCAGCCTGTGTTTCGCGCGGATATTATAGAAGAATCATGCGCACCGCCATCCCGATTCTGTTTTCTGTCCTGCTGGCCTCCGCCGCCCAAGCGCAGCCATACGACCTCGTCATCGCGAATGGCCGCGTGATGGACCCGGCATCCGGCCTCGATGCCGTGCGCTACGTAGGCATTCGCGGCGCGAAGATCGCCGCCATCTCCGAGACTTCGATCACTGGCCGCTGGATCGTCAACGCCTCCGGAATGGTGGTCGCGCCAGGCTTCATCGACCTGCATTCGCACGGACAAACGCCCGAGAATTACCGCTTCAAAGCCAGGGACGGCGTGACCACCGCGCTCGAAATGGAAGTGGGCGTTTCCCCTGTCCCGGAATGGTATCGCGCACGCGAAGGCCAGGCCCTGGTCAATTTCGGCGCCACGTCCGGGCACATCCCCGCGCGCATCGCCGTGATGCACGACACCGGCAAGCTGCTGCCACACGACGCCGCGAAAGGCGCGGCCGCGCCGGAGCAACGCCGCCACGTCTACGATCTGGTGCGGCGCGGACTGGACGATGGCGGGCTGGGCATTGGCATGGGGATCGCGTATGTGCCGCTGGCCACCCGCGCGGAAATTCTGGAGCTGTTCGGCCTGGCTGCCGAGCGCAAGACCGCGGTCTACGTCCACATCCGCAACGGCGGTCCGGTCGAGCCGGGCGTGATCGACGCGCTACAGGAAGTTATCGCGGACGCGGCCGCCACCGGTGCGTCCCTCCACGTGGTACACATCACCAGCATGGGCTTGCGCGAAACGGCGCTGTGTCTGCGGATGATCGCCGGCGCGCGGGCCCGCGGGCTGGACGTGACCACGGAAATGTATCCGTACACCGCGGGCATGACCGACCTCGGCTCGGCGGTCTTCGACGAAGGCTGGCAGGCGAAACAGGGCGGCATCGGCTTCGGCGATTTGCAATGGGCGCTGACGGGCGAGAGGCTCACGGCCGAATCGTTCGCGCGCTACCGCCAGCAGGGCGGCATGGTGGCCATCCATTCGATTCCCGAAGAAGTAGTGCGATTGGCGATCGCCGATCCGCTGACGATGATTGCCAGCGACGGCATTCTGGATCAAGGCAAAGGGCACCCGCGAGCGGCGGGCACATACGCGCGCGTCTTGGGCCGCTACGTGCGCGAGCAGCACGCGCTTACCTTGATGGACGCGCTGCGCAAGATGACCGTGATGCCGGCCGACCGTCTGGACATCCGCACCAAGGGCCGCATCGCGGTGGGCGCCGATGCGGATATCGCGGTGTTCGATCCGGCGCGTGTGATAGATCGCGCGACATTCGAGAATCCGGCACAATATTCCGAGGGGATTGCCTACGTGCTGGTAAACGGGACGCTGGTAGTCAAAGGAGGGGAGTTGGTAGAAGGAGTAACGCCAGGGCTCCCACTGAGGAGATAAATGGAGGGCGGGCTTTAGCCGGCGCGGGACTTCAGTCCCGCCCTCCAATTACTTACTGCTGCGCCGGCACTGTCCCGGCGGCGAACAGGGAATTCCAGTTCCCGCCGGCATTCCGCATCAGCCGGAACGCCATCGCTTCGCCCGGCTTGGCCGATTTCATGATGCTGGTCACATCGGCTCCCGAGGCTACGCGATGCCGGTTGATCTCTACCAGAACATCGCCCTTCTGCAGGCCGATGTCTTCGGCGAACGACCCCGGCTCCACGCTGGCGATCACCACGCCGCCACTCTTCAGGCCCATCTGTTCGCGGTCGGAGTCGCTTAGGTTTTGGACCGATACGCCCAGGCGCGCATGCGTCGTTTCGCCCTCGCCCTCTTCGCCTTCCCGCGATCCTTTGGCCCCGTTATCCGCCACCAGCTCGGCACGGTCGCCAATCTTGACGGATACTTCCATCGGCTTGCCGTCGCGCAGAAGCTTCAGTTCGACTGAGCTTCCCGGCTGCGCCGCCGAAATCGTCTCTACCAGTTGATCGCCGCTCTCGATGTTCTTGCCGTTGATGCCGACAATAATATCGGACACCTGTACGCCGGCCTTGGCCGCCGGTCCGCCGGGGTTCACTTGCGACACGAAAACGCCCTTCGATGCGCCGTAAACCTTCAGCAGCGACGAATTCTCTTCGCGGGCGAACTGAATGCCGATCGCGCCGCGGGAGACTTTGCCGTTCTTCACGATCTGGTTATAAGAGTTCACCGCCAGGTTAATCGGCAGCGCGAAGCCGATGCCTTCGAAGTTGCCGCTGCCGCTGACAATCATGGTGTTGATGCCGATCACTTCGCCGTTGATGTTCAGCAGCGGCCCGCCGCTATTGCCGCGGTTGATGGCGGCGTCGGTTTGCAGGAAGCGCTGCAATTGGTGGTCGCGCTCGCCCAGGTCGCGGCCTTTGGCGCTGATGATGCCGGCCGTCATGGTCTGATCGAGCCCGAAGGGAGAGCCGATGGCCACCGCCCAATCGCCCACTTCGATGGCGTCCGAGTTGCCGACGCGGACCGGCGTGAGCTGTTTGCCGGCGTCGATTTTCAGCACCGCCAGATCGAGCTCGGGATCCGTGCCGATCAGCTTGGCGGCGTATTTGTTGTGGTCGCCGGGCAGGGTCACTTCAATGCGGGTGGCGTTCTCCACCACGTGGTTGTTGGTCAGGATGTAGCCGTTGTGGTCCACCACAAAGCCGGATCCCAGGCCCTGTGAGCGCCGCGGCTGCTGCGGCATGTTCGGCATATTCGGCATGATGTTGCCGAACGGGTTCATATCCCCAAACGGATTCTCGCCGTTGCCGGGCTGCCCGTTGAAAAACCATCGCGTGTTGGACCGCTTTTCCTGCATCGTGCTGACGATCTGCACGACGGATGGCTCGGATTCCTTGGCGATTTTGGTAAAAGAGTTGGAGAGTTGCACCGGGCTGGGGATCGTCAATGTGGCCGGTGTCGCGGAGTCCGCGCGGGCGATCCCTGTGTGGCTCACCAGGTTTGCGGCTAATAACCCCGCGCAGAAGAGTAGGAGCGCAAGGGTGACGTTGCTTCTATTTAGCTTCATATGGTTGTCCTTTGTTTTTGAGAGAATCTATTGCTTAAATCCCGTTCAACGCCGCGGGCGGCGGCGGTTCGATGAAGAATACCGCGATCACGAAGTAAGTTGGGGATACCTTCACTTGCCATGCGCGCACCAGCACAATGGGAGCGCCGGTCAAAGCCGGCGGGGCTGGCAGTTCGGGCACGCGGCTCGCCACCAGGCGCGGGCGGGGCGGCGTAAATCGGCGCGGCGCATATGAGATAGCCGGCGCGGCGGGGGCGCTCGGATGCGTGAAGGCCATCGCAGCCAGGGGGGTCTCCTGCACGCCCACCGGCGGCGTAGTCCGGGCCGCCACGATCAGGGCCGCGCTCGCCAGGGCGCATGCCGCCATCCAGCCTGCACGCGAGAAGCGCGGCGTGGAGTTGCGATCCGGACGCAGCAGAGCTTCCACGCGGGTGCTGATCTGCCAGCGCTTTCCGGAAGTCGCGCCCGGCGCCAGTTGCGGGGCCGCCGCGCGGCGCGTCACTTCATGCAGATGCGTCAGGCAGGCGGCGTACGGGCGGGCCGCGCCGGTAGTCGAAACCACCCAATCGTCGCAGGCCATTTCCCGCTCGATCTTCAGGCGGCGCCCGATCCAATAGATGGCCGGATTAAAGCAGAGCGCGGCTTGCGCGATGGCTTGGACGAGTTGCGTCCAGTCGTCCCAACGGCGCAGATGCGCCATTTCGTGACAAAGCACCTGCTCGAATTCCTGAGGCGTCAGCTCGTTCAGCACGGATTGCGGGAAGACGATCGCCCGGCGCACGAAACCGGCAGCCATCGGCACCCGGACTTCAGCCGAGGCCAGCACGCGGATGTTGCCGCGCCGGCCCAGCAGGGTGGCACGGCACTTCAGGCCATGAATATACGCCAGGCTCCAGGCAACCCGCGCGAGCAGGATGGCGGCGATCGCCAGCCAGGCCAGAACTGCGTACACCGGCCACTGTGCCGTCACCGGAACCGTCCACGGGGCGGAGGGCGCCGACGAGGCACTGGCGACTGCCGCCGGTGCGGGCCTAGGGATCAACTGCAGAGCGGGCGCCGCGACCACCAGCAGGAGAGTGGTGAACCAGATCGCGTAACGCGTGGTGGCGTTTGAGCGCGGCAGCAGCCGGACCATGCCCGCCGCCAGAGCGGCCAACGGTAATCCCAGCCAGAGGCTGTTGAGCGCGGTGGAAACCGCTGTCGCCGCCGCCAAATTTATCCATTCAAACCAGTTCATTGCGCGCCCCCTCCTGCACCCGCTTCACCCGAGATCATCCGTTTGAGCCGTGCCAGCTCGCCTTCGTCCAACTGCTCGTCTTCCAAAACGTTTAGAATGAGCAACTCCGGCGAGTCCTGGAAGAAACGTTTCATCAGATTGCGAACCGCCTTCCGGCTGGCCTCGCCGCGTTCCACTACAGGATGATAGACGAACGCGCGGCCTTCTTTGGTATGCCGAACATATCCCTTCCGTTCCAGTATGCGCAGCGTGGTGAGGACTGTATTGTAGGCCACCGCCGTGTTGGAGAGTCCGGCGACGACGTCGGTCACCACCGCGGACCCCTTTTCCCAAAGGATGTCCATGATGGGAAGCTCGGCTTCGGTGAGCGTAGATGACTGTTTCCTTGCCATTGGCGATTCTCTTAACGAATTAAGAATTGCTCTAATTCAGTTTTACACCGAACCTGGGCAGGCTGTCAACTAATTTGTTAAGAATTCAACTCCGCGCCGCTATACGTGTATAATACGTATAGGGAATATGAATCGCAAGCTTACGATAATGGTCAGCGACGAGGTCTATCGGGGCCTACACCGCACCGTCGGACGCCGCCGAATCGGTCAGTTCCTTGAGAAACTGGCCCGGCCGCACGTTGTGCCGCTGGACATTGAGGCGTCATACCGAGAGATGGCGATGGACGAGGAACGAGAACGTGTCGCCCATGAGTGGTCGGAAGGCCTGATTGGCGATGTGGCGCGGGACCAGCCCGATGCTGCGCGGTGAGGTCTGGTGGGTCGATTTTGATCCTTCATTGGGTGGCGAGATACAAAAGACGCGTCCGGCGGTGATCGTCAGTAATGATGCGTCCAACCGGAGTCTGAATCGGGTTCAGGTTGTTCCAATCACGAGTAACGTTGCGCGGTTCTATCCCTGTGAAGCGGCCATTGACTTGAACGGCGAACCGCGAAAGGCGATGGCCGACCAGATCGCCACGGTGAGCAAACAGCGGCTGAAGTCCAAACTTGGAGACCTCCGGCAGGAGGACATGCTTAACTTGGACCGGGCGATCCGCGTGCAACTCGCTTTGGCCAGTGGGTCTTCGACAGGCTAGTGCTCGCTCCTGGATGCCGTCGGACCAAAACACGCGTCCGGACGCGCACTCTAGCGAACCGTCGGGCAGTGCGGCGATTGCTGCGTGACCTTGCCGTTGACTAGTACCGTACCCATTCCCGCGCGCCATGAAGACGTTCCCCTTGCTCATCTGCGCCGCGCTGGCCACGGTGCCGCAGCCGCTCCCCGCCCAAACCAATTTCACCCAAATCTACGCCTTCGGCGACCTGCCGGATGCCCAGATGCCCGGAGGCCTGGTGCGCGGCCCCGATGGCGCGCTCTACGGTATTAGCGGGGCTGGCGGCGCAAATAACTACGGCGCCGTGTTTCGTCTCCAGCCGCCTACAAGCACAGGCGCCGCCTGGACCGAATCGGTCCTCTACTCTTTCACCATCCTCAGCGGGGGCAGCGGGGGCAGCGGCGGTCAGTTCCCAACTCCCGTCTTCGGCCCCGACGGCGCCCTCTACGGCACGACCGCAGGCACGGTCTTCCAACTCCTGCCTCCGGACGCCCCCGGCGGCCCCTGGACCGAGACTCTCCTTTACAGCTTTCCGTTGCCAGCGGCGGACCCCTCGCTGATCATGGGCTCCGACGGCACACTATATGGCTTCGCCTATGGCGGAGCCTACGACCAGGGCATGATATTCGCCTTGTCGCCTCCACAGTCGCCCGGAGACCCGTGGACGGAGTACGCCATCTATAATTTCACCGGCACCGTTGACGGATCAACCCCCATCTCCCTCATCACCGGACCCAACGGAGTCTTGTACGGCACCACCGCCTTCGGCGGCTCCTACAATGATGGCGTCTTATTCCAACTCTCTCCGCCCCGCCCGCTCCCGGCGGAGTCTGGATCGAAACTGCTCTCTACCCGCCGAGTGAGGATTATCCGGCAGCGGAATTCAACCACGGCCTGATCGCGGGCCCGAACGGCGAACTCTATGCCGCTGGAACCGCCGGCGGCTACTATAGCTGCGGCGCCGTCGTAGGGTTGACGCCGCCCTCAATTTCCGGCAAATGGAGTGTCAGCTTTGAATACGATTTTCCCGGCGGCAGTGGCGGCTGCCAACCTGCGGGCATCACGCTCAGCGCCGACGGTGTCATCTATGGAGTCACCACCTATGGCGGAGCCTCCAACCAAGGCATCGTCTTCGCCCTCAGTCCCTCGCCCGTACCATACCAATACATCGAAACCGTTCTCTATAATTTCACCGGCGGGACGGATGGCGGCTTGCCCTCGCAGCCGCCCATCCTGGCGCCAGTCCAAAACCCGGGTGCCGCCTTCGCGATCTACGGCACCACTGCATCCGGCGGGCTGCAAAATCTCGGGGGCGTTTTCGAGCTAGTGCCGGATTACTATACGGGCGCCTGGACCGAATACTTCCCATTCAGCTTCTCGTCAGGTAGAATCCCAAGCTCCGCCCTCCTGGAATCGGATGGCGACTTCTACGGGGCCACGGCCACCGGCACTGTCTACACCGACGCCGGCGGCTCCATCTTCCAGCTCTATCCCAATTACCAGATCCTGAACGAAACGGTTCTCCACAGCTTCGAGGGCCCTGCCGGACCCTCCGGGAACCTCATCATGAGCAACAACGGAGTCCTCTACGGAACCACCGTAAGCGGCCCCGGCCCAGCCGGTTTCGGCACGGTCTACCGCCTCAAGCCCTAGGAAGTCCCTGTCGGTTGCTCCTCTTCTCCCCCCGTTGGGGCCGGTACATCCTCAGGCGTCTTGAAAGCGACCGTCTTGGCTCCCCAAGAAACCACTTGACAGTCAGTACAAGTTGACATATAGTGTGTTATATACACTGTGCAACACACAGTATCAACAAACGATGCTTTTGAAAACCTCCGCCTGGAACTCCGCCGAGGCTGCCTTATCCTCGCCGTCCTAGCCCAACTTGGCACGGAACATTACGGCTATGCCCTCCGCAAAGCCCTCGCCAGCCGCGGCATGGAAATCGACGAAAACACACTTTATCCGCTCCTCCGCCGCCTGGAAAGCCAGGGTCTCCTGATCAGCGAGTGGCGTGAAGAGGACAAGCGCAACAAACGCTTCTACCGCCTCTCCGGCGAAGGCGATCGCATCCTCCACCAACTGCTGGAAGAGTGGCGAAGCATCAATTCTTCGCTAACCCGGATCGTCGAAGGCGAGGCCGTCGTGTCTGGCTGATAGCTGAAAGCCGATAGCTGAGAGCTTCTTATGGAACTTCTGAATCGTTACCTCCACGCAGTCCGGTTTTGGTTGCCCAAAGCGCAACAGGAAGACATCATCGCGGAGCTCGGCGAAGACCTCCGCTCCCAAATCGAGGACCGCGAAACGCAACTCGGCCACCCGCTCGACGACGATGGCATTGCGGCCGTCCTCAAACAGCGCGGTAACCCGATGGTGGTGGCCAGCCGCTACCTGCCGCGGCATTCCTTGATCGGTCCCGCGCTGTTTCCCGTTTACCAGTTCATTCTGAGACTGGTGATCCTATGGATTCTCCCGCCGGTCTTTATCCTGGTGGTCGGCCCGGCGGCCATTCTCTCCAGCCGTCACCCGTCCCTGGCGCTGATCGAAACTCTTTGGACGATGCTGATGGCAGCGGTCTTCGCCTTCGGCGTCATTACCCTCATATTCGCGGCCTTGGAACGCTATCCCCACGAGTCGACGCTGCGGTGGGACCCCCGCCGGTTGCCGCGCGTCCCGCCGGCGAAACCCGCCAACAGGCCGCAGCCGGTGCCTGGCTACATGGCTATAGTCGAGGTATTGGCGGGCATCGGCGCCAGCCTGGTTTGGATCGAAGTAATGTACTGGACCCGCATCGCGCAAGGCTTCGATTTCGACGGCGTTTCGATTACGCTGACGCCCATCTGGCGCGGCTTCTTCTGGCCCATTTTGTTGGTGGCGCTGAGCGGTGTGCCTATCGGATTGATGGGATGGCTGCGTCCCTGGTGGATGCGGGCGCGCTCGTTGGCGCGCCTGGCGGTGGATGGCGTCAGCCTGATCTTGACCGGCGCGCTGGTCAATATGGGACCGTGGGTGCGCGTCACCGCGGCCAACCTTCCGGCCACCGGCGTCGCGGACGCCAATCGGTGGGCGAACGTGGGCATGTCGATCGGACTCGGCGTCGCCTCCATCATTATCCTGGTGGACGCCGTGCAAGAAGTGCGCCGCCTGGTCCGGCAGAAGCCGGCCGGTAGCTCCATCCCAATCGCGGTTCGCCGGTAGCCTGCCGCTCTTCACTCGCTTCGGTAAGGATACAAACGCTCGACGGGTTGGATCTCGAAGTGCAGTCCGGCGAACTCCTAGTACGGTGGTTCAGTTGCACCGGAGGGCGGCCAACCGTGGCCGCAGCCGCCTTTGAGGCGGCTCTTGTTTCTACGGCGCCTACCGTCAAGGCAGGATTGCCCAATACCTCTTACTTTTCTCGCTCTGGAACATCTGCATTAATTGTGAGGCAGGACTTCAGTCCTGTGGGGCAGGCGTCTACGCCTGCGGCGGGTCTCCAGACCGCCCCTTCCCGCAGCTCGCAGTGGGTTTTCGACCCTGCGGCCGGCGTGCACGCCGGCCTCTTTGTGCTCGGATAAGGCTCATTTTGTTGAGGGGAAGAGCGGGTGCGGGAGGACCCGCGGACCTGGAGGTCTGCCCCACAGATTATGCAGCATTCCAAGTTTTGGGAAAAGTGAGCGGGCAAGGTCGTGCTCGCTTGCGGGCCAGCGCGGATCTGGCATTTTGGCTGCGCCGCCAATCTATAAGGAACTAACCGGACGATATATTAGCTCTTTTCGGCGCCAATGGCGCCGGGAAGACCACCGCAATTTCCATCCTGCTGGGGCTGCGGCAGCCCGATAGCGGAGTGACGATGCAGGCGGTAAGTCTGGCGTCCGAGTTGCGCGTGCATGAACAAATCGACTTGGTGGCCAGCTACTTGGCGCAGACACCTGCCCCACAAGTCTCTACTCATGGCGGAGCGCCAGCACCGGGTCGATGCGCGCCGCGCGCCGCGCCGGAATCGCGCATGCCAGCAGCGCCACCAGCAGCAGCGCAGCCGGCGCCAGCAGCAACACACCGGCATCCAGCGGGCTGACGTTGTACAGCGCGTCTTTCAGCACGCGCGTCATCGCTAACGCTCCCGCGAGGCCGGCAATCACGCCAAGGGCGGCGATGGTCATGCCCTGCCGCACCACACCGGCAAGCACCTGTCCCGCGGCGGCTCCCAGCGCCATCCGGATGCCGATCTCGCGCGTGCGTTGCGCCACCCCGTAGGCCAGCACGCCGTATAATCCAAGCAGCGACAGCACCAATGCTATGGACGCGAACGAAGAGAGCAGCGTCATCAGCAGACGGCGTCTGGCGAGCGAACGTCCCAGCAGTTGATCTCCCGTGCGTATGCGGTAAGCCGGCACATCGGGGTCGACGGAAAGGACCGCCTGCTGAACGGTGTGGCTCAGCGCGGCCGGATCGCCCACGGTCCGCAAGACCGCCGTGAGCATGGGCACCGGCTGTTGCGCCATCGGCAAGTACAACTGCGGCGGCGCCGGGTCCTGCAGTCCGCCGGATTTAATACTGTCCACCACACCGACGATCTCATATGTCCGCTTGTCGTCTTCGATGCCGATGCGCATGCCGATCGGGTTCCGCGGCGCGAACTTCGGGCGCGCGAACTCTTCATTGATAATGGCCACCGGCTCCGTCCCCGGCCTGTCCACGCTCGAGAAGATGCGTCCCGAGCGCAGGCGCACGCCCAGCGCGGCGAAATAATCGGTCGAAACGGATTGCAAGATTCCGTGCACGAAGCCCGCCTGGCGGTTTGCCTCACCCGCGACCCAGAATTTCGACCACATCTGCCATCCCCCGCCGCCCAGCGGCAGGGGCATCCCCAACGCCGCATGTTGCACACCGGGGATGGATTGCAACCGGGCCGTCACCGCGTCAATGTAACGCGCCACTCTGTCCTTCCGATATTGGCCGTTTTCCATCACCTTGGAATTCGGCAGGGAGAGAAAGCACGGGAGGAGATGATCGGTGCGGAAGCCCGGATCCTGCCGGAGCAGGTTCCAAAAGCTCTTGATCAGCAGGCCCGATCCCGTGAGCAGGACAATCGACAGCGCCACCTCGGTCATTACCAACGCGGCGCGCGCGATTCTGCGCCGGCGGCCTCCGGTAGAACCGCGTCCGCCTTCCCGCAACGCCCCGCCAGGCAGGTGTCCGCGGGTCTGGAACACGGGTCCCAGGCTGCACAGCAGGCCCGTGAGCATGGCAATGCCCAGTGTAAACACCACCGATATCGCGTCCACGTGAATCTGGTCGAGCCGCGGCAGGTCGGGCGGCCCGTATTCGCGCAGCAGCGATACCGCCGCTAAAGCCATGCCGACGCCCGCGGCTCCGCCGGCCAGCACCAACACCAGGCTCTCGGTCGCCAATTGCCGCACCAGGCGCGCGCCGCTCGCTCCCAATGCCGCTCGCACGGCCATCTCGCGCCCTCGCCCCGAAGCCCGCACCAACAACAGCGTGGCGATATTGGCGCATACGATCAGCCACACAAATCCCACCGCGCCGAGCAGCACCAGGAGCTGCGCGCGCGTGTCGCCGACGAGGTCCTCTTTCAAGGCGACCAGGTCCACGCCCCAGTACCGGTTTGAGCCCGGGTAAGCGGCCGCCAACCGTTGGGTAATCCGGTCGAGTTGCGCGCCGGTTTGCGCCCGCGTGGCGCCCGACCGCAAACGCGCCAGCCCGGTCCAATACCGGTTGTCGCGCGATGTTTCGTCGCCGGTGATCGTCGGGGACATCCACAATTCCGGATCGCCTTCGAACGTGAACCCGGCCGGCAGGATGCCGACCACGGTCAGGGATAACCCGTTGAGCTTGATCGCGCCGCCCAACAGCTTCGGATCGGCGCCGAGCCGCCTACGCCACGTGCGCTCCGTGACCAAGACGACCGGTGTCAAGCTGGGCTTGCTTTCTTCCGTGGAGAATATACGGCCGGCCAGAGGCTTGACCCTCAGGGCCGCCAAGACCCCGTCGGTCGCCGTGGCGGTGACGACCCGCTCGGATTGTGCGGCTATCGAAAGGACCGCGTTGTCGGTAACGTAAATTCCCACGCTCTCGAACACGCCACTGTCGCGCCAATCCAGATAGTCCGGCAAGGAAGTCGGACCGTTCTTGACTCCAAGTTGGGGATTCTTGGTCAACGCTTTGACCAGGCGGTCCGGCTCAGGATAGGGCAATGGACGCAACAGCACGGCATCCACTACGGTGAAGACGGCGGCGCAAGCTCCGATGCCGAGCGCCAAGGTACAAATGGCGGCCAGGCTGAACGCGGGCGTCTTGCGAAAGACGCGCAGCGCATAGCGGAGATCCTTGAATAGCTCTTCGATGAACCGCCCACGGCGCACGTCCCGGCAATCGTCTTTCACGCTTTCCGTCCCGCCGAACTCCATGCGGACGCGCCTTCTGGCCTCCGCCGCGGGCACTCCCGTTTCGACCAGATCGCGCGTGCGGCTCTCGATATGAAACTCGAGCTCGTCGGCAAGCTGCCGGTCGATGCGTTGGCGGCGGAACAAAGTATCCATCCACGACATATGCGTGCCTCCTATTCCGCGGTGCGGAGGATCGACCCGATGGCCTCCGCCAGGCGCTCCCATTGCGCGGTTTCTGTATCAAGCTGCTTGCGGCCGGCCTTGGTGAGCGTGTAAAACTTCGCGTCTCGGCCGCTTTCCGATGCGCGCCACTCGGCCCGCAGCCAGCCGCGGTTCTCCAGGCGGTGCAGCGCCGGATACAGCGATCCCTGCTGCACCTGCAGCACGTCGCCGGAAATCTGCTGCATACGCTGCGAGATGGCGTACCCATGGATGGCCCCCAGCGCCACGATCTTCAGGATCAGCATATCCAGGGTGCCTTGTAACAAGTCTGTCTTTTCCGATGGCATTTGCAGGTTACCTAGCCGATCTACACATTGTACGCGCGGATATGTAGAATGTCACGGTATCGTCAAAAAAAAACCTCGATAATGGAACTCTCCGGCGCCCTGGATCGTAATGCGAGTATGGAGAACCCGTTCGCCGATCTGCGGCACGCCTTTCGCGTATTCCGGAAGAGTCCCGGCTTCACGGCCATCGCGGTTGCGGCGCTGGCCTTAGGTATTGGCGCCAATACCGCCATCTTTTCAGTCATTAATGTAGTCCTGCTGAAACCGCTGCCTTATCCCGAGCCGGACCGGATCATGGCCGTGGCGCGCGGTTATCCGGATTTCCAGGGCCGCGGCAACTCGAGTTCCATCCCGAAGTTCAATGCGTGGAAGAGAAACGACGTCTTCGAGGCCATGACCGCTTACGATTTCGCGGGCCCCGGCATGAACGTAGGCGGCAGCGACCATCCCGAGCAGGTGAAGGGCATCCATGTTTCTTCGGAATTCTTCCGGGTCTTCGGCGTGGCACCCGTGCTCGGCAGGACCTTTACGCTTGAGGAAGATATACCCAACGGACCCAAGGTCGCAGTCATCAGCTATCGACTTTTCAGCCGGCGCATGGGCGAAGATTTGCGCATGGTGGGCACGCCCCTCGAGATAGCCGGCGAGGCTACCACGATCGTGGGAGTGCTGCCCGCTACCTTCAAGTGCGATCCGCCCGCGGACATCTTCATCCCGTTGCAGGCCGATCCGAACAGCGCCAACCAGGGCCATTACCTGGCGGTCGCCGGACGTTTAAAACCGGGCGTAACGTTGAAAGGCGCGCGCGCCCAGATGAAGGTAGTGGGCGAGCGCTTCCGGCAGGCTAATCCCAAGTGGATGGACAAGAACGAGAGTGTCGCGATCGCCCCCATGCAGGAGGCGGAAGTGGGCGGCGTCAAGTTGCCTTTGATGATCCTTTTGGGCGCGGTAGGCTTCGTGCTGCTGATCGCCTGCGCGAACGTGGCCAACTTGCAACTCGCGCGGGCGTCCACGCGGCAACGGGAGATGGCCATCCGCACCGCCATTGGCGCGAGCCGCCTGCGCATCGTGCGGCAACTTCTGACGGAGAGCGTAGTGCTGGCCCTGGCCGGCGGCGTTCTGGGGTTTCTGCTTGGCGCATTCGGTGTGCGGGCGCTGCTGGCCATCGCGCCGGGAGACCTGCCGCACATCAGCGACAGCCTGGAATCCGCCAGCGCGGTCTCGGCGCTCGATTGGCGGGTGCTCGGCTTCACGCTGGCGGTGGCCTTCGCCACGGGCATCCTGTTTGGACTCTTTCCGGCCGTGCATGTCTCCCGGCTGGATGTGAATTCGTCGCTCAAGGATACCAGCGGGCGCGCGGGGACCGGCCGCCACCAAAACCGCGCGCGCGGGTTTCTGGTGGTCGGCGAGATCGCGCTGGCCGTGATTCTGCTGGTGGGCGCGGCGCTGATGATCCGCACCTTCGCCAGCCTGCGCGCGGTGAATCCGGGCTTCGATCCGCACCATGTCTTGACTTTGCAGACGTCGCTTTCCGGCGGCCAATACGGCGCCACCGCGAAAGTCGACAACCTGATCCGGCAGATGACGCCGCGCCTGGAGAGCTTGCCGGGAGTGCAATCCGCCGCGAGCGCCATTATGCTCCCCATCGAGGGCGGCATAGACCTGCCGTTCAACATCGCCGGCAAACCGCCTGCGAAGGGCGCTCTTTATAACGGCGACGAGCAATGGAGATCTGTTTCCGCACACTACTTTGCGGCATTTAAGATCCCGCTCCTGCGGGGACGGGTCTTCAGCGAGCACGACTCGGGAAACTCCGCGCGCGTGGTGATTATCAACGAAGCCATGGCGAAGAAATACTGGCAAAAGGAAGATCCCATCGGCCATAGCATGACGATCGGCCATGGCTTGGGTCCTGAATTCGAGGAGCCCGCGCGCGAGATCGTGGGCATCGTCGGCAACGTGCGCGAAAACGGGCTGACCGGCTCCGATCAAGGAGTGATGTATGTGCCGGCGGGCCAGATTTCCGATGGGTTGACGCAGCTTGCGAACAAGGTAATCCCGCTCAGTTGGGTGGTCCGCACTTCCCAGGAGCCCACGGCGCTGGCCACTGCGATTCAAGGCGAGTTTCGGGCTGTAGACGGGCAATTGCCGGTATCGAAATTCCGCACGATGGAACAGGTGATCGCGGAGTCCACCGCCCGCCAGGATTTCGATATGCTGCTGCTGACCATTTTCGCGGGCACGGCTTTGTTGCTGGCGGCGCTTGGAATCTACGGATTGATGTCATATTCGGTGGAGCAGCGGACGCAGGAGATCGGCATTCGCGTGGCCTTGGGCGCGAGCGCCGGCGCAATGCTCCGGATGGTGGTGAGGCATGGTCTTTCGCTGGCGGGAATCGGACTGACAGTGGGGTTGGCCGCGGCGTTCGGCCTCACGCGTCTGATTTCCAGCATGCTGTTCGGCGTGAAGGCCAGCGATCCGATGGCATTCGGCGTCGTGGCGGTCACGTTAGCGCTTGTGGCAGGGGTGGCGATTTATATTCCGGCGCGGCGGGCCACGCGGATCGATCCACTGGTCGCACTGCGCTATGAATGAGGTGGGACAGGACTTCCGGGCTGCATGGCGCGCAGATTCGCCAACGTCCGGCGGTGGAACCCGGTGAGGATGCCTGGATTGATGCGCATGAGCCACCAGGCCAGCCGCGCATAGAACGGGAACACCATGATGGATTCGTTACGTTCCACACCGCGCAGGATGGCGCGTGCGGAATCGGCGGCGGAAACCAGCTTTACGGGCAGCTTCTTGAGAAACTCGTCTTTGTCGATCCGGATGCCGATGGCGTTTTCGTAAATGGCCGTGTCCACAAAACCAGGACAGACCACGCTGACGCGCACGCCGAAAGCCTCTGCCTCCGCGCGTAATGCCGTCGATAGGGCCACCACGGCGCTTTTCGTCACGGAATAGGGCGCTAGGCCGGGCTCCCCGATGAGGCCGGCGGCGGAAGCTGTATTCACGATATGGCCGGAGCCTTGCCGCAGCATCGCGGCGTACGCCGCGGTGGCGCCATAGATTACTCCCCACAAGTTAATGTCGATGCACGTCCGCCAGTGATCGAGCGAGAGGTTGCGCACTTCGCCGCCCACGCCGATGCCCGCGTTATTGAACATGTAATCCAAGCGGCCGTGCGTGCGCACAGTGTCTTCCACCAGGCGCGCGACGTCTTCGGCGCGCGTGACATCGAGTGGCGCAGCCGTGGCGCGGCCGCCATTTGCGGCAATCGCGGAGGCCACCTGTTGCGCGCCTTCGCCGTTGATATCTGCCACCACGGCGATAGCTCCGCGGCGGGCTAATTCGTCGCAGAGCGCGCGGCCGATGCCGGACGCGCCGCCGGTCACGATGGCGACCCGGTTGCGGAACGATGTGGTCATTCCGGGATTATACGCCAGCCGCGGAAGCGGAACGCGCGACCGCCCGTTCGTCAACGCGCCTTAGGCCCGCAATGCGGCCACCATGTGACCCACCGTGTGACAATGTAAGTTCCGCATGCGGAAACGGAGCCTGTTCCTTACATTTGAAGGCATGGACGGATCTGGGAAGACCACCCAGATGCGTCTGCTGGCCGAACATCTGCGCGCGCGCGGCCGCGACGTGCTGGAGACCGCTGAACCGGGCGGCACACGCATCGGCATCGAAATTCGCCGCATCTTGTTGGACTCGGCGAATCAGGAGCTGGGCCCCACCGCCGAGATGCTGCTGTATTTCGCCTGCCGTGCGCAGAACGTGGACGAGTGGATCGTGCCGGCCCTGGCCGAGGGCAAGATCGTGCTCTCGGACCGGTTCACGGACTCGACGCTGGTGTATCAAGGCTGCGGGCGCGGACTGGGCGCGGAAACCGTGATGACGCTCGACCGCATCGCCTGCCGCGGCCTGGTCCCGGACCTGACGCTGCTCATAGACATCGATGCGGAAACCAGCCTGGCGCGGGCGCACGCGCGCAATGCCTCCGCGCGCCACAGCGAGACGCGCATGGACGAGCAATCGCTCGAATTCCATCGGCGGGTCTATGAGGCGTATCATGCGTTGGCGGCGCGCGAGCCGCACCGCTTCCGGGTCATCGATGGCTGCGCCGCAATCGATGCCATAGCGGCCGAAATCCGGAAGGCCGTGGAACCGTATGTTTGAGGATTATTGGGGCAACCCGTATGTGACCGCGGCGCTCGCGCAGATGATCGCGCGCGGCCGCCTGGCGCAATCGCTGCTGTTCGCGGGACCGGAAGGGGTGGGCAAGGCCACCCTGGCGCGCAGGCTGGCGGCGCAGTTGTTGGGCCATGCCGAACAGATCGAGCGCGACGACCTGAGCCTGCCGGAGAATACCGGAATCGTGGCCGCGCGCGAGCGCTGGGCGCCCGACAAGCGCAACCAGGACCCGCTGTTGTTCGCCTCCTATGCGGACTTCGTGACCTTTCCGCCGGATGGGCCGCTGCGGCAAATCTCCATCTATCAGACGCGGCTGCTGCGCGAGTGGGCCAAGCTGGCGCCCAACCACGGCAGCCGGCGCGTGTTCCTGATCGACCATGTGGATCGGGCCGGCGAAGACGCCGCCAACGCGCTGCTGAAGACGCTGGAGGAGCCTTCGCCGTACCTGATCCTGATCATGACGGCCGAAAACGCTTACGATCTGCTGCCCACCATCCGCTCGCGCGCGGTGCCGTTTCAGTTCACGCCGCTTTCGACGGACGAGACGCGCGAGTTCGTGCGCGCCCGCGGGATGGATCATGCCGAGCGGCGCGCCGCGCTAAGCGGTGGCAGTCCGGGCGTGGCCGTGTCCCTGGATCTGGAGGCGTACGATAAACGCCGCGCGGCCATGTTTACGCTGCTGCGGGTGGCGGCGGGCGTGATGCCGTTCGGCGCATGGGTGCCGTACTCGGAATTGATCGGGCGCACCAAAAGCGAGAAGCTGGAATTGCACTTGAAGGTGCTATACGATCTGCTGCGCGATGTGCTGGTGCTGCGCGAATCGGGCGGCGCGGTGCGCAACGAGGATCTGCGCGCGGAACTGGAAGCCGTGGCGCGCAAGGTGTCGTTCGGGTGGATCCGCGCGGCGGTGCAGAAAGTGGACGATCTGGCGGGGCTGATCCGGCGCAACATTCAGAAGTCGATTGCCCTGGATGCGCTGATTGTGGATCTTAGGTAACGGGCCGCGGAGTTTGTACATTCTTGGTGGGGCAGGCTCGCAGCCTGCGCGGGCCTCGCAGGCCCGCTCTCCGGCGAGCGACGCTCGCCTGTGCCGGCAGGAGTGCCGGCACGGCACGCTGAGAGCGTGCGCCACGCGGGCGGCGTTCCGTTACTCGGGCGGCGGATCCGAGAATACGATCGCCTGCCGGAATCCATTGGTCTTGACGGCCGCGTAAATCACGCCCACCGTCAGCCAGATGCCGCCGGCCACCAGCGCGGGCTTGTGCAGGCTGGTCCAGATCGCGAGGCAGAAGACGAAGCCCAACAAGGGCGGCAGGAATGCGCCCAGGCTCTTCCGGTCGCTGCGCACGTAGTAGTGTATGAAGGCCGCCGCGTTGACGCCCATGAAGCCGATGATGGCGCCGAAGTTGAGCAGCTCCGCGCCCAATTCATAGGTAATGGCGAACGCTCCTGCCAACGCCAGCACGCCTACAAAGAGAACGTTGTTGCGGGGAATGCCGTGCTTGGGCTCAATCGCGCCGAAGAATCCGCGCGGGATGGTGTTGTCGCGCCCCATGCCGAAAAGCAGGCGGGCCGCGCCGAGCTGCGATCCCATGCCTGAGCCGATGGTGGCCACCAGCAGCGTGAGATTCACCGCGTGGAAGAGCAGCGGCCCGCCGGCGCGTCCGGCTACGTAGGAGAAGGCCGTGTCCACGTCGGGATAGCTGCGAAAGTTGGGCCAAATCAGTTGTCCGGCGTACACCTCGGCCGACGCCAGCACGCCCGTGATCAGGCACGTGAGCACGGTGGCCAGCAGGATGTTTCGCCGCGGGTTGTGCGCTTCTTCCGAGAGCGTGGAGATGCCGTCGAACCCGATATAAGTCAGCACCGCGACCGACGTGCCGGTGGAGATGCGCGCGAAGCTGAATGTGCTTGGATCGTAGAACGGCTGCGTGAAGGACACGCCATGCTGGTGCATGATGTAGCGCACGGCGGCGACGAAGAAATACAAGACCACCACGCACATGGCCAGCACCAGCACTTCGTTGGTGCGCGCGGTGGCCCGAATGCCGCGCAGATTCAGCAGGGTGAACAGCACGGCGAAGAATACGGCCCAGACCGCATAGGGAATTTCGGGCACCAGGTTCAGCGCCGCCTTGCTGCACCAGATGGTGCAGATGATGGGATTCAGGATGTAATCCATCGCCAGGCTCCAGCCGGTGACGAAGCCCAGCCCGGAGTGGATCTCGCGGCCCACGTAGGTGTAGGCCGAGCCGGCGCTGGGATACGCGCGCGCCATGCGGCCGTAGCTGATGGCGGTGAACAGCATGGCCACCATGGCGATCAGAACGGTGGTGACCACGTGGCCGTGCGCCACCTGGCTGACCACGCCGAACGGCGGCATGGGCGCGGTCGGCTGAATCAGGATGATGCCGTAGAAGACAAGGTCCCACAATCCCAGGGTGCGCTTGAGGCGCGGGCCGGTTTGTGGCGCTGGGTCGGGAGCGGTGGCACTCGACATGAACACACGATTGTGACACAACAGAGGAGTGGACGCGCGTTGGTTGGGATTCCGGCAATTGCTGCTGCGGCGGGTGCGATACAAAGTCACGCGCGGCGGTGTGCTCTTCACGGTGGCGGTGGTGCTGGTGGGCTTCGCCGCCGTGGCCTCGGCCAACAACCTGTTGTTCCTGATCCTGGCTACCATGCTTTCCACATTGATGGTTTCGGGCCTGGTGAGCCGGCTGTGCCTGGCCGGGCTGGAACTGGATTTCCTGGTGCCCGAGCACGTGTCGGCCGGCCGCGCGATTCCGGCGAAGCTTTATGTGCGCAACGTGAAATTCTGGATGCCGTCGTTCTCCATCCACGTGGTGGGAGTGGAGCGGGAGGCGCCGTCCGTGCTGCAAGCGCCGGTGTATTTCCCCGTGATCCCCGGCGGCGCGACGCTCGAAGAGACCGTACAGATCCGCTTTGCGCGGCGCGGCGAATACCGCCAAAATCACTTCGCGTTTCATACGCGATTCCCGTTCGGATTCCTGGAAAAGACGGCGCGCGTGGTGCTGCGCCGCGAGGTGGTCGTTTATCCATGCATCGATGCGCAAGCGGGATTCGAAGAGCTGTTGGCCGATTTGGCGGGCGAGATCGAGACACATTATCGCGGCCTGGGCCGGGACTTCTACCGCATCCGGCCTTACGAAGCGTTCGAAAGCGCGCGGCACGTGGATTGGAAGGCCACGGCGCACACGGGCGGCTTGCAGGTGCGCGAGTTCGCGCGCGACCAGGAGCAGACCGTCGAGCTGTTCCTGGATCTGGAGACGCCGGACGGTTTCGAGGAATGGTTCGAGCGCGCGGTGGATTGCTGCGCGTTTCTGGCATGGCGGCTGGCGGGCAAGGCGGTGGGCATTCATTTCCGCACGCAGGATTTCGATTTCCGATTGCCGGAGGAAGGCGATATTTATACGATTTTGAAGTATCTGGCGGTGGTGGCGAGCAAGGAGGGCAAGCCACCGGAAGCGCCGGCCGATGAGACCAGTTTTCCGATTGTGCTGACGGCGTCGCCGGGGAGGTTTGGCGATCCGGGGTGGGCTGGGGCGCGGGTGATTGGGCCGGAGGCGTTGGGGGTGGGGGGTGAGGCGGGCAAAGGCGGACCGCTTCCCAGAGCGCAGAGCGGGAATTCCTAGATAGCCTTACAAAGTACAACAACACACAAAATGCTATGAGGATTTCGGATTTCAGAAAGTAATGACAAGATTCAGCATGATATAGCTAGGCTGTCAGGCACGACTGGCTTGTGCTCGTGCCGCTTGGCCATCGATATCGGGCATTCATCTCCGGTAAGAGGGAAGGCCCGTTAAGCCGCGCGCCGCTCACTTCGCATAGTATCCGTCCCGCGTCTGCACAACCAGCCCCGCGCGTATCACGGTCAGCTTGATCTTGTGGTATTTCGCGCCGGCGCCCTTTGGTTCGGGCGTGTACCCGAGGCTATACATTGCGCAGGGTCTCCTCGATTTCCGCGTAGATCTTCTCGATCGGTTCGTCCTTAGTCACTTCGAAGAATGCGCCACCGGTTTCCGCGGCCAACCGGCGCATTGCCTTCCGGCCGCGGCTCCGGCCCATCGCCAGAACCGCCGACCGGCATGGACGGGCTGGGCTAGGCTGTTCGGCAAACAGAATGGAATACACGATCGTGTCCGCCCGCTGCGCATACTCGATCGCGGTTCCCAACGTCGTCTTGCTCTCGGTATCCACACCGTCCGATAGCAGGATAAACGCTTTGCGCCCGGTCTTCTTTCTCATCCGATTCTCGGAGCAGTCCCGGATCGCGTCGTAAAGCAGCGTCCCAAAGCGCCTGGGAACCTGCAGTACGCCGAGCGCCGACTCGAGATCTTTCCGCGACGAGGTAAAGCCTTGCAACACTTCCACCTGAAAGTCGAAATGCGCGACGAATGCCTGGTCCTGGCCCTCGCGCAGGACCTGGTCGAGGAACTTGTAGCTTGCCCGGCGCTCCGGCTCCAGACGTAGAGTTGGCTGTTGTTGGTATCCACCAGCAGTCCGATGGTCAGCGGCAGATCCGATTCGCGTGAGGAATAGCGGATGGTCTGGGGCACGCCGTCTTCCTGCAACACGAAGTCGTCGCGGCTGATCTTCTTGGCGAGAAGGCCCTGCGCGTCGCGAACGGTAGCGAGAAGCGTGACTACGTCCACGCCCGTGGAGAATTTCGCGTCTTGCGCCCACAGATGGCAGACGAACGCCACCAGCAAGGCCCGCTGCCGGATTCGCATATCCCAGATTACTCCCCATCGCTCATAACCACCGCCGCGAAAAAGCCGTCCCCTGCATCCCGCCCCGGCACCCGCCGCATCGTCTGCGCCACCACCCCGCCGGGCACCGTCGCCACCACGTCTTCGTTTTCTTCGCGTTCCAGCGAACAAGTGGAATAGACCAGCAATCCGCCCGGCGCCAGTGCCCGCCGTCCTTGTTCCAGCAGCGCCACCTGCCGCGCATGCAGGTCCGCCAGATCGGCGGGTTGCAGCCGCCATTTGATCTCGGGATTATGCGCCAGCGTGCCCGTGCCGGAGCAGGGCGCATCGATCAGGATGCGGTCGAAGCGGCGGCGGAAAGGCAGCGGCTGCGTGCCGTCCAGCACCACCAGCGGAATCCGCAGCGCTTTCAGCGGCGCGAGGCGGTGCAGGTGAATGTCGCACGCGATGGCCTGCACGCCGGCGCCCTTTCCCACAGCCAAGGCCTGTGCGGTTTTGTTGCCGGGCGCGGCGCACAGATCCAGAAACGTCTGGCCGGGTTCCGGGCGCAGCAGCGGCACGATGGACTGCGCCCCGATGTCCTGTGTACGCGCGGTCACCGGGTTCACGTAGGTCTCGGGCACCCGCAGATTGGCGCGCGCGATGGCCGTCGCAGTCTCCGCACCGTACTGGCGTTCCCAGCGCTCCAGCAGCCAGGCCGGGTGCGAAAGCTCCACGGCGGCGCTGGGCCAGGCTACCGGCGCGCGGTCCACCTTGCGCAGCACGGCGTTGGCAAACCCGGCCGCCGAGCGCTTGCGGGCGCGCTTGATCAGTTCGACGCTTTCGGAAACCGCCGCGTGCGCGGGCACGCGCTCCAGGTAGCGAAGCTGGTAGATCCCCATGCGCAACGCCAGCCGTACGGCTTCGTCCAGACGCGCCGCCGGTTTGCCGGAGTAGCGCTCGATCAGGTAGTCCAGTTGCGCCTGGTAGCGGAGTACGCCCAGGACGATTTCCGACGCCAGGCCGGCATCCCGCGTATCCAGCGGCTTGGCGCGCGCGGCCAACAGGTCGGAGGCGTACCCGCCCCGCTCCACCGCCGTCAGAATCTCGAAGGCTAACCCGCGCGCAGGCGACACTGTTTGAATGTAACGCGAGGCAGTTGGGGGCCGAAACCGGCTGCCTGAAACTGGAACTTTCCGCCCCGGTCGTTCGTATTCCTTCCAGAACGGAGCAACTATGCCTCGAAACAACCGCCGCGGCGGTGCGCTGGCCGGTATCATGCTTGTGGTGTTGATGCTGGGCGTGCTGGGCATCGCGGCCCTGGTGACCACCGGCGTGTTTGTGGCGGACCACGTCAGCGTCACGGAAAGCGATGCGCGCGGCGAGACTACGGTCGAAACGCCCTTCGGCTCCTTACGCGTACGCGATCGCGCCAAGCTCGACCCCAAACACATGGGAGTGCCCATCTATCCGGGCGCGGTGCGCGAGGACGATTCCCGCAAACTTGCCAGTTTCCATTTCGACTTCGGCGACGTCCACAAAGCCTTCGCATTTTCGGCGGCGGAATACCGCACCTCCGATTCGGTCGATCGGGTCACGGATTTCTACCGCGACCAGCTTCCGCACTGGTTAATCAGCCAAAAGGAGGACGGGTGCATGCAATTGTCGTTCACCAAACACGGCTATAAAAGGTTCGTAGCCATCTACGAGGATGGCGGCGAAACCCGGATCGCGCTTGCTTCTGTAGGAGAGCCTGCGTCAAACTGATCCATGGGGGCCTTGCGCTCCCCGATCATGCCTGAATTCTGCACCTGCGGCGCGGAGCTGCCGCGCGACGCCCGGTTCTGCCATCGTTGCGGCAAACCCCAGCGCGAGGAAATCGAGCCGGAGGTTGTGGCGCCGATCCCACAGGGTACGCCGGCGGTTGTCGCGGCCGTCACCACCAGCCCAGAGGCCACGGCGCCCCCGCGCGTCAATTTCCATAACGCCACGGCTGTGCGCATCGGCCTCCTGCTGGCTGGCGTCGCATCCTTGCTGAGCGCGCTTCCCGCGATGGCCTTGGGCCTGGGGGGACTGGCGATCTGGTGGCTCACCGCCGGGTTCCTGTCGGTGTACGTCTATCGCCGCCGCACGGGCCAGTTCCTGACGGTGGATAGCGGTCTGCGCATGGGCTGGATCACCGGTTTGCTGGGTTCCACAATCACGTCGGTGGTGTTCACCGTGAGCGTGGTCCCGTTGATCCGGGGAGGCGGGCTGGCGGCGATTTACCAGGAGCAGTTCCACAAGATGTACGGAAACGATCCCAACGTGCAGCAGGCCCTGAAAATGCTGGAGAACCCCAGTTCGCTGGCGTTGGTGGTGGTCTTCGCGCTACTGTTCTTCTTCCTGATTATCACGTTCCTTTGCACGGCGGGCGGCGCGCTGGGCGCGAAGCTGGTGGGCGGGGTCACCGGCCCCGGTCCGCGGCCATAGGACCACCGGGTTGCGGCACCGCCACCGCCATCGGCCGGCTGTATCGCTTCACCAGCGCCACACCGGCGAAAATGATCGCCATCGCCGCCGTCTCGCGCACACCAAAAGGTTCCCGGTAGAACAGCCAGCCCAATGTCACGGCGACCACCGAGTTGATGTACGGATAAATTGAAACAATCGCAACCGGCAGGCGGTCCAGCGCGAAAACATAGGCGCTGTACCCGACGATGGACCCAAACATCACCAGGTAGAGAATGGCCCCCGCGCCGCGCAAGCTCCAGTGTACGGGGTGCTCGTGAAATAACAGCACCAGTGGCAGGAACGACAGCCCGGCGGCCAGTTGCTGCACCGCGCCGATGACGATGGGATGCGCGCCGGTCACCCGCCGCCGCTGGTAGATGGATCCGAACGCCCACCCTGCCATTCCCAGTTGCAGCACCAGGAATCCGCTGAGCAGCCCGGCGTGGAATGTATGCGTGTGCGTGTCCGGCGCAAACAGCAGGGCCGCGCCGCCCAAGCCCACCAGCATTCCCAGCACCGTGGGCAAGTGCAGCGGTTCGCCGCCGGGCAGCAGCGCCTCCGCACCCACCATCCAGAAAGGCGAGATGGTGATGATCAGGCAGGCCAGGCCGCTGGGCACCCACAGTTCCGCGAAAACCAGACAGCCGTTGCCAATGCCCAGCACCAGCACGCCGCTGAGGCAGGCGGCGCGCAGCTCACGCCCACGTGGCAGCTCTCCTCCGCGGGACGCGATGGCCGCCAGCATCAGCGAGCCGGAAATCATATAGCGCGCGCACACCAGCAGCAATGGAGGAAACGATTCCAACGACATGCGGATGCCCAAGTAGGTGGTTCCCCAAAAGAAGCAGACGGCAGCCAGCGCCAGGTAGGCGCTGAAATGCGGGTGACGAGGCAATACTTGAGCGTAACATGCGAGGAACCGAACTGTTTCCGAGCCGCGACCGTTTCCGAGCCGCGACCGTCAGGGAGCGGTTGCCGGCACGCATCGGAACACAACGATCTTGCCGGAAGCCGTTGTAACGCCCTGCTGAAAAGTGGAACCCATCGCGGTAAACGCAGTCACGTGGGTCGCGAGACCGGCATTGGCGTTGAAATCCTCCACCGGAACCGCCAGCGCCGCCGCCGATCCCCGGCCTTCCACCGAAGAGAACTCGTACTCGTACAGGTTGTATGCAATGCCGGGTGTAAGTCCGCTTACAGTGACCTGCAGCACCAGGTTTGTCATCCATGCAGCCGGGGGTTTGTCGGTGCAGCTCCGGCCCCACACACTCGTCCCGATCATAGGGTTTTCGTAGTCGTAGCCGGCCACGGGGTCGAGCGGATTCGCGATTCCTCCGGTAATAGTCGGCCCGGCGATGGTGAGCGCGACCGGCAGCGTCACCGCGGCCGGGTCTTCCGGACCGGCGACAGAGAACCCGTAATTGTGAGGTCCGGCGATGGGAACCGTGGCATAGCCGGAGCCGCCCGCATAGGTGTGAATAGTCTGGTTACCCGGAATGATAATGGAGTAGCCTTGCGCACCTTTGCGGTTGGCTCCCGCGCGCGTGTTTGGCAGCGAGCCAAAAGTGTAACCGAACACGTACGGCGTACAGCCGGTCGAATCGGAGCCAGCGCCTGGCGGAATCGCGGGGTTGGAGGTGAATGCGTTGCCTGAAAGAGTGTAAACGCCGTGATCGTCGAAGTACACCACATCGTCGGGATAGTAGGTCGGGTCGGTCGGCGCGTGATTGGTGCCAATCTTGATGACGGCGACCTCGTGATCGTACTGCGGATCGGATCCGCCGTTGAGCAAAATCGCGATTGTCACTTG